>DKPN01000009.1:5276-128812 GCA_002471195.1 Bacteroides sp. UBA7333 | reverse complement strand
TACATGAGGGTTGGAAATATAGTTGTCCGCCTACACTAATAAAGGATGTTAAATCATCTATTAAGGATAAATAGGTAGCTTCATTCTTATCTATAGGCAAAAAATCATTGATAATTTCATTATTACCGGAGTTAAAACGCACCAAGTTGTCATGCTGATTTTTATCTATTACATTATTATTGTAAAGCCAAAATTCATCATTGCCGATATCATAAAATGAATAAGACATATTAGGAATGGATATACGTTTTTTAAAATTCCCGTTATAATCGTAAATCAATATTTTTTTGCCTTTATGATCAAGTAGCTCTATCTGATCTTTGCGCAATGAAATATCAGTCAATAATAGGTATTGTTCTAAACCGTCACCTTGATTGGATATAGTAATCTTTAATATCCCAACACGCTTATCAAATATATATACCGTTTGTTTCAATTGGTTCTCTATTTTTGTGTTGGCAATAATACCAATATATCCATTTGCAATACGCAATCGTTGCACATCACCCATTGCAATACTGTCTATTCCCCTAAATAGGTGATACTCTACTTCATCAAAAACGTCAGAAAATAATATTTCAGAATTTTCTAACACATGAACAGTAATGGTAGAAGGCTTAGTGTCGATATTCTTATTAGATGAAATACACGAAAACATCAATAAAGGGAGAAGAAATAAAAAGTAATATATCAATTTCATAATAAGTCGATTAATGGGTGTTACATTATTTTTATATTATTACAACAAAATTACACCCATATTGATTGTTAAAGCATTTAATAATTGTCTGTGAACTTTATAAATCGGAGTTTATGGAATAAAAAGAGGCATAGTTTTTTATTCTATGCCTCATTATTTAGATTTTAATATCTCCGAATTAATTTTGAACAATTATAGTGGTACCATTCACAACAACTTTATATCGCTTCAAATACTCTTTGCCTACCCCAGTTGGAAACCCATTATTGTTTAAATCATATACAGTTTCACAAGTTGGGCATACAGCCTTTCCAGGTTCGCCTTCAATAAATTTTACAGCAATACCTCGTTGTGCTTCAACCGGACATGCGGCATCATAACAAACATAGTTATTATCATTAGGTTCTGAGAAAAAAACCGACTTCCCCAATATTAAACCTGCATAGCCTACCGGCAATCCATTTATGTTTTTATCTACCATGACAAATTGTCCCGGCGTAGTGATAGTAGGAAAATGGCTCAGACTATATGATAAATTGAACCGAACAGAAGGTATACTCGATTCCATAGAATCATTGCATGAAGATATAATTGCAATACAACATACCCATATAATATACGAGATGAGCCGTTTCAAATTCATTATCCTCTATTTAATAAATTATTCTGCGCACGATCTATCTGATAGAAGTTAAAGCCATCGACAACTTGTTGCATTAATAATTCAATATCCGCATTACATAAATTACCAATACTACCTTCGTGGGTATGTTGAACAGTTTTATTATGCGAAAATTTGCCTGCTTCGATCTCTAATCCCACTTTTTTATAAGCATCACGAAAAGGCATACCTTCACTCGCCAATCGATTGACCTCTTCAACACTAAATATCAACATATATTTATCATCGTCGAGAATGTGTTCATTGACTTTCATCTCATTAATAATATAGGTTGTCATTTCAATACAATCCTTCAATTCTTGAAATGCTGGTAAGTAAACTTCTTTAATAATTTGCAAGTCGCGGAAGTATCCCGAAGGCAAATTGTTGGCAATCATCATGATTTGTTGTGGCAATGATTGGATCTTATTACATTTAGCACGAATCAACTCAAAAACATCGGGATTTTTTTTATGTGGCATAATACTAGAGCCTGTAGTACACTCATCAGGTAGTTTTACAAAACCGAAATTCTGACTATTAAATAAACAAGCATCATACGCCAATTTAGAGATAGTACCCGCAACAGTGGCCATAGCAAATGCTACGTTACGTTCGGTTTTTCCTCTTCCCATTTGTGCATAAACCACATTATAGTTCATTGAATCGAAACCCAATAAATCAGTAGTCATGGTTCTATTCAAAGGAAACGACGAACCATATCCGGCTGCCGATCCTAAAGGATTGCGATTTGACATTTTGAATGCAGCTTGCAAAAATAACATATCATCGACCAAACTTTCTGCATAAGCGCCAAACCATAATCCAAATGACGAAGGCATAGCTATTTGCAGATGAGTATAACCCGGCATCAAAACATCTTTATGGCTATTGCTTTGCTTTATTAAAGCATCAAACAAAGCTGACACCAATTCCACAATTTCTTGAAGTTGATGGCGGGTGAATAGTTTTAAATCAAGCAATACTTGATCATTTCGCGAACGTCCACTATGAATTTTTTTACCTATATCGCCTAAATTACGAGTCAACATCAACTCTACTTGCGAATGAACATCTTCTACCCCCTCTTCAATAACAAAATTGCCTTCTTGGGCTTGTATATATATTTTTTTTAATTCGTTCAACAAGGCATTCAACTCTTCACCAGACAGTAATCCAATGCTTTCTAACATTGTGATATGAGCCATCGAGCCCAACACATCATATTTTGCTAAATACAAATCCATCTCACGATCTTTACCTACGGTAAATCGTTCGATGGCTTGATTTACCTGTACAGATTTCTCCCAAAGTTTTTGTGCCATAATTTTATAATTAATAATGAATAATCGATAACATATCAACCATCTTCTCTAAACCTTCATTCAGAGGTTTTTGCACCATGGTTTTCATAAAAGGATTCAACTCCATACCAATGGTAACTTTTACTTTACACTCTGCTTCGGTGACAGGTACCAGTTGTATCCACAAATTAAATGGAAGGGGTGAATTTAAGGTTTCTAGTTTTACACATTTGTGTGGCTCCCGCTCAACAATTTTCAATGTGATTTGTCCGATAGGGGATGCAGTAAAACTCAAAGTATCGACATCGAAACTCAAATCCTTTACTTTGTCTTGTGGCAGACGGTCTTTAATCGATTCTAAATTGCTTAAATCGGACAATTTAGTAAAAACTCTTTCTTGCGAATATGGGATGTGCTTTACGCTACTTTCGAATTTTGTCATAAGTATAATTATTAAAGACAAAAAGAACGATTCAAACATTTTCAGCCCGAATCATTCTTTCATTTCATTTATATGTTTTTCTGAACAACGTTATTTTCCAGGCTCCCAGTTTGCAGGATCTTTACGCCATTCGTTTAATGTATCAACATCAGTATCTTCAATATAACCGGTGCGAAGTGCTACATCAATTACAGCCTCATAGTTTGTTAAGGTAACCAATGGAACTTTTGCATCTTTAAATGCGGCAATTGCTACGGGAAATCCATAAGTAAATGCAGCCACCATACCAATTACTTCACAACCATCTCTTCTGATCGCTTCCACTGCTTTCAAACTGCTTCCGCCTGTCGAAATCAAATCTTCAACCACCACAACTTTCATGCCCGGACGCAACTCACCTTCAATTAGGTTTTCCAAACCATGATCTTTAGGTGTGGCACGAACATATACAAAAGGTAAATTTAAAGCATCTGCAACCAAGGCTCCTTGTGGAATTGCACCTGTAGCTACACCAGCGATGGCATCAACCTGACCGAATTTTTCAAGAACTAAGCGTGTTATTTCGAATTTTACGAATGAACGAAGCGAAGGATATGAAAGAGTTTTGCGGTTATCACAATAAAAAGGCGATTTCCATCCAGAAGCCCAAGTAAAAGGATTATCAGGTTGTAGTTTTATCGCTTTAATTTTTAGCAGTTTCTCTGCAAACAATCTCTCCAAAGTTTTCATAATTAACCTAACTTTATAGTTATATGCTGCAAAAGTAACTAAAATTGAACGAAACACAAAGAAGATTGTCGTTATTTTTACAGTTTATTCTTCATCATCAAAATCTTTGATACATTGCTTAATATCAACATATTCAAAGCCTCTACTTAATGCAAAACGAATCAATTTACTATTAAATTCGAAGTCATTTTTGGCTTTGATGTTTTTTCTTTTTGAAGCGATTACATTATTTAAAACCTCAAGATACTCTTCATCGTTTATCAGTCCGAGTGATTGGGCTATTGCTTCACTCGATATCTTTTTATGATACAACGCTTGCGATATTTTTAGTTTCCCCCATTTCGAGAAACGAAATTTATCTCTCACAAAAGCATTAGCAAAGCGTTCTTCATCGATAAACCTTTCTTTTTCAAGACGATTCAAAATCCGTTGACGCATGTCTGCTTGAATTTCCCAACGTTTTAATTTCTCTTCCAAATCGGCTTTACAAGATTCTACCCCCGCACATAAAGAAGCCAATTTATTATAGGCATCATTCTCTGTCAACATAATAATTTAGATGCTTTTACAATACGATCATTACCAAATTCATCTTTCAAAATACTACAGTTGCTATATCCAAATGCTTGTAGCATTTCAACAGTTTCAGTACCATAGGCACGGTTAATTTCAAAATAGACCCAACCTCCCACACGAAGAATATCTAGCCCAACCTCAGCAATCTTTCTATAAAATAAAAGTGGATCATCATTTTCGACAAAAAGAGCTAGATCAGGTTCCCAATCCAAAACATTGCGTTCCATATCCTCTTTTTCAGATTGTGTAATATAGGGTGGATTGCTCACTATAATATCATATTTCAACTTTTGATGATCACTATCGAAAGTCAAAATATCTTTCTTCGCAAACTCAACGCGTCCATTCAATAATCTATTATTGTCATTAGCTATTTTTAAAGCCTCATCCGATATATCCCATGCAGTAATTATGGCTTGTGGCATCAACAACGACAACGAGATAGATATACAACCACTACCGGTTCCAATATCCAGAATTCGAGGTTTATCCAGTTTATTTTCATTTACAATCAGCTCGACTAGCTCTTGGGTTTCGGGACGTGGAATAAGTACCCCCGGAGCCACTCGAAAAGTTTTCCCACAAAAACTGGCTTCTCCACAAATGTATTGTATCGGCTCGAAAAGCATCAACCGCTTCATAACATCTTGCAATAATGCCTTTTCGTTTTCTGATAGTTGAGTATCACGCTGTAAATATATATCCATCGGATCTTTCCCTAATACATCACACCAAACTATCATCATGATACTTTTGGCTTCTCCGGGCGAGTAAATAGTACTTAATGTATTTTTTATTACAACTGATATACGATCCATTAATAGAGTTTTTACAATTAGTTTTCAAAAGTAACAAATTATTTATTGACTCTATAAAGTTTCACGTCATTATAAAATCGTTTTTCAATTGATTGCACTTTTACAAAAACCATTAATAATGGTATAACATTTATATAAGAAAGTAGGAGGTTTTTAAAACAACAAACATTTAACCATAATATCAGATCTAAATTAGGGAAAAACTGAACCTATTAATTACGCCGAAAAGATTGCCAAGAAACAAAGAGTATTCACAACAATCATCAATAAAACAGTGCATATATCAATAGATTGCTTCTTTTTCAGAAAGATGACTATATCGAAAATATAAATACAATTTATTATAGCCAAAGACAGTAATAGAGCGATCAAGAAAACTATTTTATACTCAGTAAACGTTTTAATAGCTTCAGGATTATTCACAACAGACAATGAAATGATCAGCAAAATAACAGATATCATGTAAACATCATAATATCTAGGTCTTGTTAAATCTCCACATCTACGTTTGCCTATAGGCCACATGGGAGAAAACCACTTGTTAGTAAATATTAATTTCATTTTATCAATTTATTATATCGCTGTTTTCATACATTTGTTATAATCTGATTCTGCTTCATCAATTGCAAGGTAGCAAACAGCAACTGCTATAACAGTACCTTCTTCTACGTCTTTCATTGTGAGTTGCGATAAACATAATTCCCTTTGATCCAATATAGATAGAGTAAATTCTTTTTTCTACAAAATAAAATCTAGTATTAAAAGTTACCCATATAAAATAAGCATAAAAGTAATAAAATACTACTCCGACGCAATAATAACATGCATTTTTTATTACATATAATAATAGAGTCTTATGACTCTTTCTAAATTCAGCATATTCATAAATATACTATTTATAAGAGTTATATGGGACGGAACCAAGCAAGCCATACTACATTTATCATTAATCAACATTTAATATCAATATATATTATTAAACCTATGCATATATTTATAGTTTAACTCATTGGAGGAATTAAAAGGATATTATGCCGATGTTTACACCATAAATCTCAACACTCTATAAGGTAATTTTAAAAAGAGAGTTAGTTGTTTTCTATAAAACTGCTAACTTTGCAATCATAGGAAATTAAATATAGAGTTATGGAATTTGATAAGAGATACATGCAGCGTTGCATTCAATTGGCACAAAAAGGTTTAGGACATGTTTCGCCCAACCCAATGGTAGGAGCAGTAATTGTGTGCGACAATCGCATTATTGGCGAAGGTTATCATCGAAAATATGGTGAAGCCCATGCGGAGGTAAATGCCATTGCATCTGTCAAAGATCAATCTCTTTTAAAACGTTCTACCATTTATGTGAGCCTTGAACCCTGTTCACATTATGGGAAAACACCTCCATGTGCCGATTTGATTATCGAAAAAGGAATACCCCGCATTGTGATTGGCTGCCAAGACCCATTCTCTAAAGTAGCCGGACAAGGAATAAAAAAATTACAAACAGCTGGAAGAGAAGTGATAGTAGGGGTTTTAGAATATGAATGCAAACACCTTATCCGTACATTTATTACATCTCACACACTTCGAAGACCTTACATTACATTAAAATGGGCCGAATCAGTTGACAATTATATTGACAAAAATAGAACTAACGGTAAGGCTGCAAAACTATCAAATGAATTCACGTCAATGTTAGTACATAAAAGACGAGCAGATGCAGATGGCATTATGGTGGGCACCAATACGGCCTTACTCGACAATCCCACATTAACTGTGCGCAATTGGACAGGAGAAAATCCTACTCGAATCTTAATTGATAGAAAATTAAAAGTGGCTACCAATTATCATATATATGATGGAACGGTACCTTCTGTAATATTCACAGAAAACCCCTCTTCTGTACCGACAAAGCCAAACATTGAGTTTGCAGCGTTTGACAAAACAGACAACTCAATTGCACAGATACTTTCGCATCTATATACTAAAGGGATCCATTCATTATTGGTAGAAGGTGGTAGTATATTATTACAATCATTTATAGATTTAGGAGTGTGGGACGAAGCTTTTGTAGAGAAAACATCGTTACAATTGCATGAGGGAGTAAAAGCTCCTTCTATAAAGGATTATACATCATTTGAGAGTAGCAAACATTTCGGGAACTACATATTCCACTACATTCGCTAAAACCTTTCAATTCGAGATAATAGCAATAATATAACTACGTTTTTTAGATATGTCACGGTGGTGAATAACCTATATCACAAACTTGATCCAGGTTATTCACCATCGTGACATGCCTTTTTCACGAAATTGGATGAATGCCCCATTTACTTTTCGAACAGACTTACCAATTGGTAAATTCATATATACTAAATTTGAGTATACATTACAAAGTATATCAAATGAAATACTGGTATTATTCCAAAACAAAGAAATCCCATTTTGACCTGCAACGGATCAAAATGGGATTTTCTCCTATTCTTAACAAAACCAGTTTACAAGTTGCAAAAGTATGCGTTCACTTTCGAACTTGCGGAATATTTTTTTCCGATCAATTTATCTATTAATATTGATATTTGAGTGACGAGTCAATCTCTTTCGAACTATTGATTGGAATCAATGTAAAGCCCCACTCATAGTCTTGATCAGCCGGAATAGTATATCCTGGCTCAGGACGTGCCCCCCAACTATTATATCCGGCCACACCTTGCTGTTTTAAATCGACACATACCTCAACATAATCTCTTGGTTTAACATCGTTGATATGGGTCATTTTCATCATAGCGTTTTTAGCCTTTTGATCGTCTTTTGATGCAATCTCTTCTGGAGAGCGATTTCTCCATTGATAGGCATGGTTTGATTCTTCGCTATCAAAATCTTCAATACTATTGCGTAAAGAATTGAAACCAATCGTTTTGTCGGCTAAAACGAGAAGTCCTTTGCCATTATTTGCACTTAACGCTACCCAACGTGTATCGGTACGATGCCCATTCTCTTGCGGACGAACATAATCAACATACATATCATCGGCAGTGGTTTTATAACGTCCAACCATTGTTCCTGCTTGACGATCTATATAGTTTTCTTCGGGACCTCTGCCAAAATACTCAACACGATTCATAGAAGACGGAATACGGAAACGCATGCCAATACGGGGCACTTCCATCTGTTCGGCTCCAATTTGATTGCCACCGGGACTAAATGTTGCTAACTTATTATCTTCTGATTGCTCCGTTGCTACAACCCCCATATTTGTGCCATTAAACAGTGCATTTACATTTACAACACCATTAGGGTAGACTTTATAATCTACTTCATACTTATTGCCAGCAGCAAGTGTATATACAACTTTAATCATTGCTGCATTTCCATCCATGGATACAGTTGCATCAGACACATTAAAATTAGAGCTTGACTCTTTCCATACTTGTAGACGTTTTGGAGCACCGTTTCCATAATCATTATCATTAGGAGCACGCCAGAAGTTAGGTTGTATACCAAAACCTTTATCAAAATATTCAACACCATCTACTCGATATGAATTGACCAAGCCGGTAGATTTATTGAATACAAAATTCACTTTAGAAGAATAAACTTCGATATCATTACCTACTGTTTTAAATTGTAAAGCAGGACCTGTGGTTTTGAAAGCTATTTTATCAGCTTGCGTAGGCAAGTAAAACTGCTCATAAGCAATTTCATGTCCGGCAGGAACCAAAGTTTCGGCAGTTTTTGTAGTTACGCTAAAGTGTACGTAATAATCAACACCCGGTTTAGATTGTGGAAGTTTCACTGGAATTGTAAATTCTTGCATCGTTTGAGGAGCAACCGAAAGATTAACTTTGCCCTTTTTTACCACCTTACCATTGGCACGAAGTTCATAATTTACATGATACTTATCTAGATTGGTAAAATAGAAGCGATTAAACACACTGTATTTACCATTTGCAGCATCGACGGCATCGAAAGCAACATCTTGATGAGCATATTTAACTTCTGCCATAGCTGGATGTGGTTTACGATCGGGACCTACTACCCCATTACAACAGAAATTGCCATCACTTGGAGCATCTACACCATAATCGCCACCATATGTCCAATATTTACAGCCATCTTTATCAATTTCAAGGATACCTTGGTCTACCCAATCCCAAATATAACCTCCTTGGAGGTTAGGATATTTGTATATCTCTTTCCATTGATCCCAAAGATTACCATTCGAGTTGCCCATTGCATGTGAATACTCAGAAGGCACAATAGGACGATCAGACCCCTTCATTCCTACCGAAGCTAACCACTTGGCCGATGGATACTGCGGCACATACATATCTGAATTCCACTCCCACTGAGCGCGTTCATAGTTTACAGGGCGATCCATTAAATCTTTATCTCTTTCTTTCAAACATAAATAAGTTTGATAAAAGTTATATCCATTGCCCGCTTCATTTCCTAACGACCAAAAAGTCACCGAAGGATAGTTTTTATTACGCTCAAACATATTTATGGTACGATACATATGCGGTTTCAACCATTCTGGATTATTGCCCAATGAGCCACCTTTACGAAGATCATAATACATACCATGCGATTCAATATTAGCCTCATCGTAAACATAAAGTCCATATTCATCGCAAAGCTCATAAAAGCGACGATCTTGTGGATAATGACAAAGACGAACAGTGTTGATATTATAAAGTTTCATCAATTCAAAATCTTTACGCATCAACTCTTCAGGAACATAATGCCCGGTACTTTCGTTGTGTTCGTGGATGTTTACACCTTTTAATTTAATGGGTTGACCATTAATTAATAATGCCACATAGGGCTTACCGTTGCCTGCTATTTGATCAATTTCTTTTATTTCAATCTTTCTAAAACCTACATTATAGGGCACAATTTCTGTTACTTTATCATTTTGTTTTAAAGTAATCAAAAGTTTATATAGATTAGGATCTTCTGATGTCCAAGTTTTTACATCCAATAACAAGTGATTAAAATCAACTGTTTGCGATGCATCTGCTGGAATATTACACATAATTGTCGAATCGGCTATCACTGCACCTTGTTTGTTCAACAATTCATACGATACAGATACACTTTGTGCATTATCTGCACTATTGCGTACATCGACTCCAAGTTGAAAAATACCATCTTGATATGTATCATTCAATGTAGAAACAACACGAAAATCTTTTACGGCAACCTTTGGCTGTGCATATAAAAACACATCACGTTCGATACCACTAAGACGCCAAAAATCTTGACATTCTAAATACGAACCTGTACTCCAGCGCATGATTTTCAACACCAAAGAGTTTTGACCTTCATGAATATATTTATTAATCAAGAATTCAGCAGGATTCTTAGAGTCTTCGTTGTATCCTACCTCTTGACCATTAATATATACATAGACACCCGATTTGGCACCTGCAATGTGTAAATATATATCGCGAGACATCCAGTTGCTTGGAATATTAATATCACGTTGATATACTCCTACTGGAATATCGGCAGGCAATTTAGGAGGTTCAGGGTTCAAAGCTTTAAATTCATAACCATGATTGGTATAAATAGCAACACCATGACCTTGCACTTCCCAGTTTCCTGGTACGGTAATCTCATCCCAATCTTTTGTTGTTGACGAATTAGCGTTGCCGATGTCATTTGGCAATGTCTGATGAGAGTCTGTATAGTAAAATTTCCATTTGCCATTAAGCAGATGATAGTATTTACTATTTTCATAACGACCAGTCAAAGCATTATCACGATTTACATACGTCATAAATGCAGTACGCGGCTCCTCACGATTAACCGATACGGTTTGAATGTCTTGCCAATAGGGTAATGGTTTGCTAGGCGGATTGTCTGCTTTAAGCTGTAAACTGGCACCACACAGAACAGCACCCAATAAAAGAATGGAACTCCTCTTCATTTTTAATTATTAGATTATAAAATTAATTAGTTGTTTTCAAAATATAATTTCATGCAAATTAATAAATAAAAACTGATCTTTATGGAAAAGTATACATTTATTAAATTCTATAAATTTCATTTAATAACAAAAATTAATATGTTTATCCAAATAATGAATGACATAGTAAAATAAGAAAAGAAAAAGAATTATGGATTGTGGATTATGAATTAAAAATTCACTAAGACTTTGCTTGTTATATTTCACATATCGAATTCGATATTTCGATAGGAACCGGTAGGATGCCACATTAATAACAAAGCATCGGAAGAAAAAAAGAGTTACATTAATTAATGTAACTCTTTTTTTGTGGTACCACCAGGAATCGAACCGGGGACACAAGGATTTTCAGTCCTTTGCTCTACCAACTGAGCTATGGTACCGTTCTTGTTTGCGGTTGCAAAGGTAGACAAAGTTTTCTATTATACAAATTTTACCAGTATTTTTTTTCAATAAAAAAACACTGACAACAAGATATTATTCTTATTATCAGTGTTATAAATATTAATATTTTTTTTACTATTCAGTTTTTTCATGAAGTGGATTCCAACCTTGAGCCTTTAACTCAAACTCTTGTCCATCACGAGTAACCAAAGCAGTTCCTAATTCGGGCTTGGTAATATGGCCAATCAGCTTAATGCCTTCCATTTGCGATACCTTCTCATGTTCAGTGATTGGTACAGTGAACAATAATTCATAATCTTCACCTCCGTTCATGGCACATGTTGTTAAGTTCATATTAAACTCTTCAGCCATTACCGCAGTTTGATAATCAATAGGAATATGCTCTTCATACACTCGACATCCCACGTTACTTTGTGAACAAATGTGCATTAATTCAGAAGATAAACCATCAGACACATCAATCATAGAAGTAGGTACAATATTTTCAGCAGCAAGCTTTTCAATTATATCTTTCCGAGCCTCTGGCTTTAATTGTCTTTCAAGCAGATATTCTTTACCTGTAAAATCGGGTTGTGCATCTTTCTCGCCTTTAAAAACAGTCTTTTCACGTTCAAGCAATTGTAAACCCATATAGGCTGCACCCAAATCTCCACTTACACAAATTAAATCAGTGTCTTTTGCACCATTGCGGTAAACCACTTTGCTTTTGTTGACCGATCCTATACATGTAATGCTTATAGTAAGTCCGGTAAATGAAGATGTAGTATCACCCCCAATGATGTCGACACCGTATTGTTCGCATGCTAAACGAATACCGGCATAAAGCTCATCCATATCTTCAACGCTAAAGCGCTTAGATAAACCAAGTGAAACGGTAATTTGTTTGGGATTACCATTCATGGCATAAATATCAGAGAAATTTACGATAGCCGCCTTATACCCTAAATGCTTTAACGGCACATATGTAAGATCAAAATGCACCCCTTCAAGCAACAAATCGGTTGTTACAAGAACATCATCCACAGCAGGATATTTTATAACAGCAGCATCATCGCCAACACCATATCGAGATGATTTATTTTTTAACTCAATACCTTTAGTGAGATGATCAATCAAGCCAAACTCACCAAGGGTTGCAATTTCTGTTCGCATAAATTATAATTAAGAGCGGTTGATCAATTCACGCATGATGGTTGTCATTTTTGGTTGAGCCAAATCGGCAGCTTGTTGAACTTCCTCATGCGAAATTTCTACAATCTTTCCTTCAACACCCAAATCGGTTACTACCGATACACCAAATACACGAATACCACAATGGCGAGCCACAATTACCTCAGGAACAGTAGACATTCCAACTGCATCAGCGCCCCAAATATGGAACATTTTATATTCAGCCGGAGTTTCGAAAGTAGGTCCTTGTGTACCTAAATAAACACCATGTTGTACTTTAATACCTTTTTCAGCTGCAATTTCGTTTGCTTGACGAATCAACTCCTTATCATAAGGCTCACTCATATCTAAGAAGCGAGGTCCGTATGAAATATTTTTCCCACGTAATGGATGTTCAGGAAATGCATTTATATGATCCGTAATAATCATCAAATCACCAATTTCAAAATCGGCATTAGTTCCACCACTAGCGTTCGATACGAAAAGAGTTTTAATACCCAATTCACGCATTACACGCACAGGGAATGTTACCTGTTTCATATCATAACCTTCATAATAATGAAAACGTCCCTGCATTGCCATTATTTCTTTATTCCCCAATTTACCAAAGATCAACTTTCCACTATGCCCTTCTACAGTAGATACAGGAAAGTTAGGGATATCCTTATATTCTATTTCATACTTTTCAGTAATTTCATTCACAAGACTACCTAAACCGGTACCCAATATTATAGCCGTCTCAGGGCTAGTATGCATTTTTGACTTCAAAAATGCAGCTGTTTCTTGAATTTTCTCTAACATAACCTTTTATTTGTTGGTTAAAACTATTTTGTTGATTCTGTAATATTTTTACTTTTATTGGTTGCATATATATATACGCTTTCAAGTTTTTGTCCAAACCGGGATGTTCTTGTAAACGTGTAACATCCTTTTCAGTAGTTACTATAATACGCTGTTTAATATCTAACTTTTCAAAACGTTGTTTGATCAACCGCATATCTTGAATCGTAAAATCATGATGGTCATCAAATGATAAAACATCCAAATTGCGCACATTCTCATTCAGCAACTTTACTAAAGGCTTAGGCGATGCAATACCTGTCACTAACAACACATCTTTTTCTTTTATTTGCGATAACGTCAATTCCTCAAATTTAGAATTTTCCAAAGAATTAGGAAAAACTGCCTTTAGTGTATCATAGTGAAAGCTAGAAAAATATAACTGCTGATACGGAAAAAGGTTCAATCGCTTGGCAATGATATTGTAATCGATTGGTTTTAAATCATTAGGACATTTAGTTACAATGACAATCTGCGCTCTACGTTTACCCGATGACGATTCGCGCAAACGGCCTGCTGGAAGAATTAAATCATCACAAAACAAACGGTTATAATCTGTCAATAAGATATTTAAGCCGGCCTTTACATATCGATGTTGAAATGCGTCATCAAGCAATATTACTTCTACAGGAGGATGGTTTAACTCAAGAAGCTTATCTACTCCATTACATCTATTTTCATCAACAGCCACTCGTACATTCGGATATTTTTTGCATATCTGATAAGGCTCATCTCCGATCATTGCTGCTGTACTCTTCGCATCAGCCAGTAGATACCCCTTTGTTTTACGTTTATAACCTCTACTAAGTACCGCTAATGAATATTGCTTTTGCAACAATTCGACTAAGTACTCTGTATGTGGAGTTTTTCCGGTTCCACCGACCGACAAATTTCCAATGCAAATAATAGGAACATCGAAGCTCTTTGACGGGAGTTTCTTCCAATCAAAGAGCTTGTTTCTAAATGCTACCACACTGCCATACACCCATGACAAAGGATAAAATATTCTATATATCTTAAAAGATCTATCCCTCATTAATATTTTATTTTACATTCAACTCAAATGGTATACGTGCTTGTATCATTGAATGTTTTTCTAAATTATTTAATATATTAAATTCATTAAAATAGCTACCCAATTCAGTTTTCATCAATTGAGCTTTTATATAATTAGAAGGAGAAGTAGACATCAGAGTAGATAAGAAAGACTCTTTAGCAGGATAGCTTTTAACCGTATAGCGTTCTAATCCAGCTTTTGCTACAGCTATTTCCATCGCTCTTTCCATTCCACCCAATTCATCAACCAGACCGAGTTCTTTAGCCATTTCGCCCGTCCAAACTCTACCTTCAGCAACTTTTTCGATAGCCTCACGAGTGGTATGACGCCCCTCGGCACATCGATCAACAAATAGAAAATAACCACGAGTTATCATCATTTGCATTAACTCCTTTTCATTCGCATTTAAAGGTTGCATCATGTTTCCAAAATCGGCATAAGTGTTTGTTTTTACAGTACTAGACGACAATCCGATCTTATTGGCCAAACCTTTTACACTTGGGAACATTCCAAAAATACCAATCGAGCCGGTTAGAGTTGTTGGTTCAGCAACGATGGTATCGGCGATACAAGAAATATAATATCCACCCGATGCCGCATAATTGCCCATGGATACAATAACAGGTTTCTCAGCTTTTAACTCTTTTACGGCATGCCATATTTGTTCGGAAGCAAAAGCACTACCCCCAGGCGAATTAACGCGAAGAACTACCGCTTTAACATCATCATTTTCTTTCAATTTACGTAAATCTCTTATAACCTTAGACCCTACAATTTCATCACCTTGATTAATTCCGCCTGTAGCATAGTCAACAATTTCACCAGAAGCATAATAAACAGCTAGAATTTCTCCACTTTTATCTTTCGGAACATTACGCTTCACATGGATCATATCTGATAAACTCAAAGTTCTTAATTTAGAATCCTCATCAACATCAATGATCTTTTTAATGTAATCACGAACATCATTTTGATAGATCAATGTATCAACCAATCCACTTTGAACCGTTTTTTCAGCAGGATAAAACATCAACATTTCATCAGCCAAATTATTTAATTCTACTTTAGAGATAGATCTAGATTTTCCTACACCATCTATCATTTGCCCCCATATTGATTCTAAGAACGCAGTTACTTGCTCACGATTAGCTTCACTCATTTCGGTCGAAGTGAATGGTTCGACTGCCGATTTATATGTACCTACTTTAAATACTTGCATTTCGATACCTAGCTTCTCGAGCATATCTTTGTAAAACATAGGCGAAGCAGACAGACCTTTCCATTCGACAACACCTTGAGGATTTAATAATACTTTATCGGCTACACTTGATAAATAATATATGCCCTGAGTATACATATCAGAATATGCAATAACCGGTTTACCACTTTCTTTAAAATCGATTAATGCATTACGAATGGCCTGCAAAGAAGCATATGACGTTTGAAGATAACGAGTTTTAATATATATCGCTTTTACATCATCGTGTTCTTTTGCTTTTTTTATGGATGCTAATATATCATCTAAACCATAAGTGCCAGAATTCTCACCTGTGATTTGAGAAACTAAACTGTAAAAATCTTCTGGAACCCGTTCATTCAATACTCCATTTAAATCGAGTATCATAACTGAGTTTTTTCGAACCATCGTTTCCGTCTCAGCCGACGACACAATAGTAAAAATTGATATTACTCCAAGAACAAATACGAGAACACCGGTAAGAATTAATCCCACAACAGTAGCAAGAGTAAATTTAAAAAAATCTTTCATTTCAGAGTTCGTAGTTTAATGTTAGTTTCGTTAATAAAAAGCTAACAAAGATAAATAATTAGGTTGATATTCTCTTTATATGTCGTTTTAAAATTCATTTAGTCACATAAAATCAAATGAAATTATAATATTATCGCCAATGACGAACATGAAGAATAAAAAACGCACGAGAACATCGACAGACTAAATACCTTTATAAACAACACCAATAAACAAAAGCTAATATCACTCTTATAAATCTAATGAACAAGTAGATATATTCGCATGTTAATAAATAAAAATCAATTTTTATAAATATGTTTGATACAGCTCACATCCATCCTATGTTAGTGCACTTTCCAATCGCGTTAACGCTTTTGGGAGTATTGATGTCTACACTTAGACTCTGGTTTCCTAACAAATGCCACTATCCATGTGGAGAATTTATTTTATACTTTGCAACCTTATCGGCCATACTATCTGTTATTGCAGGGAATAACTTTACACCCAATTTCACCGAACCACTACTCGCACATGCAAAAAACGTCCATAGTACATTTGCCGGGATAACACTCACCTTACTGTGCATTGCATCTGCCGCCTATATTGCAAAACATATTTTTAAAAAACAAACTCATTTATTCGAAATAGCAGGTTGGATATTTTATGTATTATCAGCGATATCGGTATCGATAACTGGTTTCTACGGAGGATCACTTGTCTATAATGATTTACTTCATCTTCAATTACATTAAAAGGCAACCGTTTACACATATACAAAAATTGTATTTAAATAAATTAAGGCTACTCATCACGAGCAGCCTTAATTTCTGTATTGTTAACCTTAAAACCTAATACTTATGAAAAAACATAATGCAAATATATAAACAAAGAGCAAACAAACAGCAAATACATACTAATTATCACTATCTTATAACACGGTTTAAGAATAAAACCACCCATATTAACATTTAACATTAAACAGTTAACATTACAGAGTTATTTTAACAACATTCTAATAGTTACGGATAAAAAGCCAACACTTCCTGCATACACGTAACCATTGAAGATTTATACATAACAACCGCAACAACAAAATGAAAGCATATAAAATAAGTGCGAAAACAGACCTAAACAAGCAAAGAAGAAAAAAAGGATCCTAGAAAAATATCAAATCCCCAATTTTGTAGAAGAGTTTATTAAATAACGAAACTTTAGGGTATAAAAAAAGGCTATCTATCCCAGACAGCCAATCTTTTTGTTAACCTTAAATCTAATACTATGAAAAACACAATGCAAATATATAGCTAAAAACGATATCTGCAACAAAAACATCTTATTTTAAACAGCAATATAACATGGTTTAATACAAAACCTATTTATTTTAACAACCCACCGAATTAATATTAACACTTTGGGGCTATTTTAACCTTTTCTGAATACACTAACTTCCATCACGGCATTATTCATTTCAAAAAAAACAATCCGCTACTTATTTCTCAAAAAATAAGCTTTTGTCGATGATACATATTATCGCATGGGAAATTCATAAAAACAAAAAACTTGTCAAGTGGTAAAAGCAAAATATTTATACATTTATAACATTAAAAAATAGAAAAAGTTATACTTAGAATACCTTAATGAGTTATTGTGATATCTCAGTAAGATATTCTAAGAATGTGGCTAAATCATTGAATTATATGGCTAAGTTATTGAATTATTTCATTAAATTATTGAGTACTCAAACCAATATATCTCTTCAAAAAGGGGATGAAATTAAAAAATAAAAGAGCAGAGAATTCGACACTCTCCACTCTTTAAATAATTGAAACCTTATTCATGATTCCATTCACAAATATAGAATGTTAGTTTCACATATACAAAATAAACCAGCTCATCATGAAAATATTTTTAAATAAACTGCAGGGATCTTTTTTATATTACAGGAGTAGAAAAGTATTTTCGTCAATCAATCTAACACATCGATACAACCAATAGAATTATCAAAGACAATCGCAAAATAGATAAGTGATAAAGAAAATTTCGAAACTTTAGGGCATAAAAAAAGGCTATCTATCCCAGACAGCCAATCTTTTGTTAACCTTAAATCTAATACTATGAAAAACACATTACAAAGGTACTGATTTTCGGCATAAGTCAAAATATTATCTCTGATTTAATAAAAAATAAAATACAAATTAACATACTAACACTATTACTTAACATAAACTTACAATACAAAAAGTTTAATTAGCATTTATTCATATAAAACGAATGACATAATATATTTTTCAATACATTTGTGGACTTAACTTTATATAAAGACACGTATTTTCTAAATTCAATAACATTATGGCAAAAGAATTTAAACCGGAAACGCTCTGTGTTCAGGCTGGTTGGAAACCTAAAAAAGGCGATCCACGCGTACTTCCTATTTATCAAAGCACCACCTTCAAATATGATACTAGCGAGCAAATGGCTCGTTTATTCGATTTGGAAGATAGCGGATATTTTTATACTCGATTACAGAATCCGACTAATGACGCTGTAGCAGCAAAAATCGCAGCTCTCGAAGGAGGAGTAGCCGCAATGCTTACATCTAGTGGACAAGCCGCAAACTTTTATGCAATATTTAATATCTGCCAAGCTGGAGATCATTTTGTTTGCTCATCCGCAATATATGGGGGTACATTTAACTTATTTGCGGTTACGATGAAAAAATTAGGCATCGAAGTTAGTTTCGTCAACCCGGATGCCTCCGAAGAAGAAATTATTAATGCTTTCAAACCAAATAGTAAATGTTTGTTTGGAGAAACAATTTCAAATCCATCGCTAGAAGTACTTGACATTGAAAAATTTGCACGAATTGCTCAGAACCAGGGAGTACCATTAATTATCGACAACACTTTCCCAACACCTATTAATTGCCGTCCATTTGAATGGGGAGCCGACATAGTAGTGCATTCTACAACCAAATATATGGATGGGCATGCCACATGCGTAGGTGGTTGTATCGTGGACAGTGGCAAATTTGATTGGGATAAATATGCTGATAAATTCCCAGGCCTTTGCACGCCCGACGAGTCGTATCACGGATTAACTTATACCACATCATTTGGTAAAATGGCTTATATTACCAAAGCAACAGCACAACTAATGCGTGATTTGGGAAGCATACCTAGCCCACAAAACTCTTTTTTATTAAATATAGGCTTAGAAACGTTACACTTACGTATGGCGCAACATTGCAAAAACGCACAAAGTGTAGCCGAATTTCTTGAAAATAATGAAAAGGTAGCATGGGTTAACTATAGCGGATTACCTAATAACAAATACTATTCATTGGCACAAAAATATATGCCAAAAGGTTCATGCGGTGTTATTTCATTTGGTTTGAAAGGAGGAAGAGACACTTCCATCCGATTTATGGATTCATTAGATTTGGTCGCTATTGTGACCCATGTAGCTGATGCTCGTACTTGTGTACTACACCCAGCCAGTCATACCCATAGACAACTAACCGATGAACAATTAATTGAAGCGGGTGTACGCCCCGACCTCATTAGACTTTCGGTAGGTATCGAAAACGCAGATGACATTATAGCTGATATAGAACAAGCCCTTAATAAATAAAACATCATTATTATAGAGAAAACAAAGAGTCACTATTAGATGTTGAATAGTCAATAAAACAATCATTACTATATATAATTATGAAAAAAATCAGATGGTATGTTTTGTTGACTATTTTAATATTAGCATCAACACTAACTCATGCAGGTACTGCACCAACAACTGTTCAAGACTCTTTAAAGAACTTGTATCCAAAAATTAATCTAAATGATGTAGCGTGGTCGCAAGATCAAGGCTATTATTTAGCAAATTTCCAGTCCAACAGTTATAATGTAAAGGCTTATTTCAACAATAATGGACAATGCATGATGGTTGAGACCGACCTTGTGACATTAGACGACGTTCCATCAGCAGTGTACAATTCGTTTACGATGAGTAGCTTCGCTGCCGACCAAATACGCGATGTTACCATGGTGGATTTCCCAAAATGGCAACCTATCTATGTTATACTGGTAGGAGAAGCTAATTTAGAAGGTTCGGTACAATTATTTTATAGCCCTTATGGACAATTATTACGTCAACGTAGCACAGTAGGATTGGATGATATATTGGGGCCATCCACTTTTTTATAGTATCGTTTTTAAGATAGCCGATAATACGTAAACAGAAATGAATTCCTCAAGCCATTTCGTACATACTCGACTTTTAATATGTATATTTGGAAAAATTAAAGTAAAAAAATCATGGCTAAAATAACAAAAGAGGCTGCTCTACTTTATCATTCAGAGGGAAAGCCTGGAAAAATAGAAGTTGTTCCAACAAAACCATATAGTACTCAAAAGGATTTATCGCTTGCCTATTCACCCGGAGTGGCAGAACCTTGCTTAGAAATTGAAAAAAATCCTGAGGATGCATACAAATATACTGCAAAAGGAAATCTTGTTGCAGTAATCTCGAACGGTACAGCCGTATTGGGCTTAGGCGATATTGGTGCCCTAGCTGGCAAACCTGTAATGGAAGGCAAAGGATTGCTTTTTAAAATCTATGCCGGTATAGATGTTTTCGACATAGAAATCAACGAGAAGGATCCCGAGAAATTTATAGAAGCGGTGAAAGCCATTGCACCCACATTTGGAGGTATTAATCTTGAAGACATTAAAGCCCCCGAATGCTTTGAAATAGAAGACCGATTAAAAGCAGAACTAGATATTCCGGTGATGCATGATGATCAACACGGTACAGCCATTATATCAAGTGCAGGGTTACTTAATGCTCTCGAGGTAGCAGGAAAAAATATTCACGATGTAAAAATTGTAGTAAATGGTGCCGGCGCTTCAGCTGTATCATGTACAAAACTATATGTATCACTCGGGGCGCAATTGAAAAATATTGTAATGCTCGACAGCAAAGGGGTAATAAGTAAAGACCGTAAAGATTTAAACGAGCAAAAACGCTATTTTGCGACCGATAGAACAGATATACATACACTCGCCGAAGCCATTAAAGGTGCGGATGTATTTTTAGGTCTTTCAAAAGGAAATGTTTTAACTCAAGATATGGTGCGCAGTATGGCCCCAAATCCGATTGTCTTTGCATTGGCCAACCCCACTCCCGAAATATCATATGAAGATGCGATGGCAGCTCGTCCCGATGTATTAATGGCAACCGGTAGATCAGATTATCCTAATCAAATAAATAATGTAATCGGTTTTCCATATATTTTTAGAGGCGCACTCGATACGCATGCTACCATTATTAATGAAGAGATGAAACTAGCAGCTGCTCATGCAATTGCAGCTCTAGCAAAACAACCTGTTCCGGATGTAGTAAATACAGCATACGAGGTTAATAACTTTACGTTTGGAAAAGATTATTTCATTCCTAAACCCGTTGATCCACGATTAATAACTGTTGTGTCGTGTGCTGTAGCTAAAGCGGCTATGAAAACCGGAGTAGCACGTAAAACCATAGAGGATTGGGAAGGATACAAAGTACACTTACGCGAGTTAATGGGATACGAAACTAAACTTTCGAGACAACTCTATGAAACCGCTCGTACCAACCCCCAACGAGTAGTTTTCGCGGAAGGAATCCATCCCAATATGCTAAGAGCAGCAGTTGAAGCCAAATCGGAAGGCATATGTCATCCAATATTGCTTGGGAATGACGAAACAATCAAAACATTAGCCAAAGAGCTGGATCTTAGCTTAGATGGCATCGAAATTGTTAATTTAAGACATCCGAGCGAAGCTTCTCGAAGAGAAAGATATGCGCAGATTTTAGCATCGAAGCGAGCACGAGAAGGGTATACTTTCGAGGAAGCCAATGATAAAATGTTCGAACGCAATTATTTTGGCATGATGATGGTAGAAACCTGTGATGCGGATGCATTTATTACAGGCTTATATACTCGTTATACGAACACCATTAAAGTAGCCAAAGAGGTTATCGGTATTCGTGAAGGTTATAAACATTTTGGAACCATGCACATACTAAACTCCAAAAAAGGTACATTCTTTTTGGCTGACACATTAATTAACCGTCATCCCGATACCGAAACACTCATAGATATTGCACGTCATTCGGCCAATACGGTGCGTTTTTTCAATCATACACCTATTATGTCAATGATCAGTTATTCTAACTTTGGAGCTGATAATGTAGGAAGTCCATCGGAAGTTCATCGAGCAGTAGAATTTATGCAGAATGAATATCCAGAATTAGCAATTGATGGAGAAATGCAGGTCAACTTCGCGATGAATAAAGATTTGAGAGATAGTAAATATCCATTTACACGTCTGAAAGGAAAAAATGTAAATACATTAGTTTTCCCTAATCTAAGCTCGGCTAATTCTTGTTATCAGCTATTACATGCAATGGATCCCGGTACAGAATTTATAGGCCCTATTCAAATGGGATTAAACAAACCTATTCATTTTACAGATTCCGAAAGTTCAGTTCGTGATATCGTAAATATTACGGCAGTAGCAGTGATAGACGCTATTGTTGAAAAGAAAAAATGCAAATAATATAAACAAATGAGAAAACCGCTATCAAAATCACAAATGGTTTGCATTATCTTATTATGGGCAGCACTTTGCTATATAGTTTTAGTAAGTGCCGAACATATTGACGGGCCAACCATCGTTATGCTTATCATTTCGGGGGCATTGGTATTTATACCTGTTATAAAGTCACTTAGAAAAAGCAAATAATATCTTTTTTACACAAACAAATCGGCAATAGGTATCATTTTTTATACTTATTGCCGATTTTATTTATATTTTGCTTGCAATATCAGAAGTTTTGTTTAATTTTGCAACTACAAAACAAGAATAGATAATAACCAACTAAAGAAAAACAATTATGAATGCAGCTAAAGTTTTAGACGAATTACAAAGACGTTTTCCAAACGAACCTGAGTATCATCAAGCAGTAGAAGAAGTTCTAAGCACAATCGAAGATGAGTATAACAAATACCCAGAGTTTGAAAAAGCTAATTTAATTGAACGTCTTTGTATTCCAGATAGAATTTATCAATTCCGCGTTACATGGGTTGATGATAAAGGAAATGTAAAAACAAATATGGGTTATCGTGTTCAACATAATAACGCAATAGGTCCATACAAAGGTGGTCTTCGTTTCCACTCATCTGTAAATCAATCTATCTTAAAATTCCTTGCATTCGAGCAAACATTCAAAAATGCTTTAACAACATTACCAATGGGTGGTGGTAAAGGTGGTTCTGATTTCTCTCCACGTGGAAAATCAAACGCCGAGGTTATGCGTTTTACGCAAGCATTTATGCTTGAATTATGGCGTCATATCGGCCCCGATAAAGATGTACCGGCTGGTGATATTGGTGTAGGTGGACGTGAAGTTGGTTATATGTATGGTATGTACAAAAAATTAACTCATGAATTTACTGGTACTCTTACAGGTAAAGGTCGCGAGTTTGGCGGTTCATTAATTCGTCCTGAAGCAACCGGATATGGTAATATCTATTTCTTGATGGAAATGCTAAAAGCGCAAGGAACTGATTTGAAAGGTAAAGTATGTTTAGTTTCGGGATCGGGAAATGTAGCTCAATATACAACCGAAAAAGTTCTTGAGTTAGGTGGTAAAGTCGTTACAATGTCCGATTCAGATGGATATATCTATGATCCAGAAGGTATTGATAAAGAAAAACTTGCCTATATCATGGAACTGAAGAACGTATATCGCGGTCGTATTCGCGAGTATGCAGAACACTATGGTTGCAAATATGTTGAAGGAGCACGCCCATGGAGCGAAAAAGGAGACATTGCACTACCTTCGGCTACTCAAAATGAAATTGATGGAGACGATGCTAAAAAACTAGTTGCAAATGGAGTTATAGCGGTTTCAGAAGGTGCAAATATGCCATCAACACCTGAAGCTATTAAAGTTTTCCAAGATGCTCATATTCTATATGCACCGGGTAAAGCTGCTAATGCAGGTGGCGTATCGGTATCAGGATTAGAAATGACTCAAAACTCAATGCGTTTAAGTTGGAGTCAAGAAGAAGTTGATGAAAAACTTAAGCAAATCATGAAAAACATTCATGAAGAGTGTGTTAAATATGGTACAGAACCTGATGGTTATGTTAACTATGTGAAAGGTGCTAATATTGCAGGATTCATGAAAGTTGCGAAAGCTATGATGGCACAAGGAATTATCTAACCTAGTTTATTATATTATTTACAAAAAATACAGATACATCGATTTGACGTATCTGTATTTTTTATTATTACTATCCGATAAAACTCATTCAATCTCAAAGATCTAGCTCGACTACTATTAAACGGTAGTCGAGTTCTTTTTTATATTCAAAACCTCCTTTTTCAAATAGAGATGGGGCAATCGGTATTTCTTAGATTGTTTTAACGCTCGCTCACCAATCATGTTAAGGATGACTGAACCTTTGTTTTATTTCGAAGCTTAAACATCAAATAAATAATAGTGATCTAACAAAGCGTTTGACTTGTATTGGTGACTCCGCTTAGTCAGCGTGGTAAATAAGGAGAGTTACTGCGCTGATTAAGCGGAGTCACTAAACATGTTCTGAAGCATCTCTTCAATTGATAACGGTTGCTCTGCCAGTATTTCAATTAGACATTGTAGATGAGCGTGTTGAGTTTAGTGATTTTTGATTAATCATAACGATTACTTAATCGATCATATCAACTTCAACAGAAGGTAAAATATTCGATGCTAGATTACGACTTATAGAAGGGCTCATTTTAATAGATAATCTATACCATTTTGCTTTTGAAATTGGCAATATGCCAATATATTTTTGAGATATACCATTATATTTGCCCACAACCTCATATCTAACCTCTTCGTGTGCATCAATATTAAAATAAGCAGCTAGTGTATCAAATGTAGCATCCGATTGGAAAGTGATCTTTCGGTTCTCATCAGAGGTTTTGTAAACCAATACAGAGTATTCGGTAAATGCAGCAGTGAATGATGGGTCGTATGATACGCTTAGTTTTGCATTCTGAACACTACATACTAATGTTACATCGGTGGTTTGATTGGATACAATAGTAAATAGATCTGATTTCCCGCTAGTTCGCAACTTTCCCCAGCCATCATTTGCATCTTGTGCTTCTGTTAATGTACAACTCTCAGCGTAAATAGAATAACCATCACCAACAGGATAACTAAATTCGGTACTTTGAAATAATTGATATTTTCCGTTCCAAAGATTGGTATTTTGATAATGAATTGCAATATTATAATTAATAAGATCACTCATAGATGCAGCACCCGAAGATGTAATGATATCTTTTGATTCATCCAATTTTAAATGAATATTGCCATAATCCCTATATGCTTCTTCACTTGTGCATGCATTTAAAATAAAACTAACTACAAATAAAAGTATAAACTTTCTCATCTTATTTTATCTATCTAATTATTCAATAAACCATTTTTAGTAATCATACTCTAAAACAAAATCATCGACCTGCAATATAGCACCGACTCCACCGGTGAAATAATCGCCATATTTACTAGCTGAACAAACAATAATCAAGTATTTAGGTACCCGACTTTTGGAGCGATAATCTAGTTCTAATTCAAAAGGAATATAACCGTTTGTTGTACTACCATTATACAATTCGGAATAAGCAATAATGTGCGAGTCATTTTTATCAAAATATTTCGAATTAGCAGGATTGGTGCGAATTTCAACTGGCTTATCCCAATCGCCTAAAGCAATATAAATAGCACAAGTGTCAGGTTTTCCTTTTAACTGTATATAGTCTGAAGATGCATGCGATATGGACGCTGTTGTATATTTATAATATCCTCTAAGCTTTGTAGGACGAGCATTAAACGATTTCCCAAATTCAAGAACCCCATTCGTTCCTTCAGTTCGTAGAAACTTACCGGCAAATAAATTGCCTGCTGCAAACTTACCCACACTTCCAAAACCCACAAATTTAGATTCCAGTTTAGCAGCACGAGATCCAACAGCTGCCCCTGGGCGAATATCATTCACAGGCACAGTATTACTCTCACCTAAAGTAGTGGCTCCTTCGTTTCCAGTGTCCCACATCTGAAGACCATTCAATGCCCAAGGATTCCATACCTTACCCTGCTGATGCCATTCATCGAATGAAGCATTCTCTAAAGGAACTACAGTTCCAGTAGTAAATGTAAACTCTTGTCCTTTTTCATTATCAGAATAAGCCCTACAGACATAGGTAGTTTGCGCTCTTAAATGAGACAAACGCCCCACAAAGCTTCCTCCGTCATGTATAACCGAAGCCGGTTCTAAAACACTCCAAGTTGCTGCATCTTTTTCTTTGTATTCAAAGCCATTGTCTGCCCCATCTTTACCATCTCCATAGAGCCAAGCCACATTTACCCATGCATCTACCGAACGTGTGTTAACCGTACTTTTTACTTGAAAAACATAAAGTGTCCAATTCTCCATCACAATAAAATCGCGATAATTTACAACTACAGAAGCTTTTGCATAATTTCCATGAATAGACCATTCTATAGCAGGATTATCAGGACTCATATTAATGGTAGATCCGGTCGGGCCCAACTTCAACTCTTTAACTTCAATATTTTTTAAATTGGTATCATCCGTTACATTAACAATGGCGATTTTATCATTCGTATTAAATTCGGCACTACCTACTTGTCCCTTTACTGAAAATCGTCGGTCAATGGTTTGTTTTCCTATTATTTTCCATGGATAATCTTGATAAAGCGACAAAGTTATGCCATAAGGGTCAGTCAAATCAATTTCTTGTGGAGTTTTTAATGAACATTGCGCCCCATCTGTCATACTCAATTTAGTAACCATCACTCTCTTTAAATTCACTGTATCAGCCAAGGTGATTGTCACCGTACGATCATCGTTTGCAATAATGGCATTACCCATCATTCCATTAGCTTTTAAATCAGTTACAAACAATTGAATTACAGGATAAGGAATATCATTTTTTAAACAAGAAGAAAAATTCAATAGAATAAACAATCCTATAAAACAAGATACAATATTGTGATATAATTTATGTTTCATAAATGGTTAAAGACAAACGGTTATACCGATATTGATATTAAATAAATTGATTTTAAAATTAGCGCCACTACTATTTCTTTTGCCCGTTTCTCCTAAATGATTCTTTTGTGATTCAGAACGATATTTAAAACCGGCAACTCCAAATGACATTTCAGCACTTACGTTATCCATTATAAAAACAGCAATACCGGGATTTACTCCTAGATGTAATTCATATATATTATTATCTATTCTTTGAGCTGTATCTCCTTTGTCACGCATGAAACTAGATGAAGCCATATTAAAGGCCAAAGTGATATCGTTGAATAATCCGAAACGGCGTCCGGCATCTATGCCAACATAAGCTCTATGAAACAATGCTACAGTATAACCCTCTTCAGAATAACGCATATCCTTCATTGAAACATCAATATCATCAATATTCAATGACAAGTTGCCCAATTCGGCTATAGTGTGATTGTATCCAAATTTCAAACCAATTACAGAATTATCTTTAAAGGCATACCCTATAAATGGTTTAACCGATAATGTACGCGCATGTGAATCTATATCTTTAAATAGAGAATACAACAAACGGCTATCTTTACTATCAAAATCAAGATAGGATACAGTAATTCCACCAATCCACTTTTTTTTAGGTATAAACTTATAATTAGAGATTCCTCTATCATAACGTCCAATAGCTTTTGTTTTTATAAAATCATTAGACGTGTTTTGATTTTTTGTTATTAAAGGTGTTTGTATATATACCGTGTCATATACATATACTGTTTTATATACTATTGAATCGCTAAATACATCAGATAATAGCTTGTTATCGTTGGTATGTGCTTTCGCTATTCCTAAAGTGCTCAATAGCACAATTAGAATATTAATTATCGTTTTCATCATGTGCTACAAATAAAATGAAATACCCAAGGCTATAGAAAAAATATTGATTCTGAAATTAGCAGAATTCATGGTTCTTTCACCAACATATACTTGATCTGTAACCTGTCTTGTTTTACTAAAATCGAAACCTAAAACGCCAACATTCACTTCTACAGCAGTATAATTATTTATAAAAGCTACTAATCCAGGTGCCAATCCAATACTAAAATCGCTTGTTGTAGAGAATGTTCCTGTCAAATTTTCTCCTGTACCGGTAACTACTTTAGACTGGCCACCTCCCATTTCAACTTGAAAATCACAGTAAAGGCCAAATCGTTTGCTATTGCCTAAACTAATATAATTTCGCAATACAGCCATAGCAGAAAACGAATGTCGCAATTCATATAAATTATCGATATCAAATTGGTTTTCACTATCCAGATTGATCGTTACATCATTCATTTTGCTTAATGTACGTCCATATCTAAAACTTGTGCCACCAGCCATATTATCTTTAAAGGTATATAATACCATAGGGCTCACCTTAAAAGTATAACCATCGGAATTTAATCCTTCAACTATTAGAAACTGATAGTTTTGTTCATTATGTTCAGAATAAGACACCGAACTACCTACTATCCATTGCCCTTTCGGCACGAAGGTTTTTAATTCTATATCTCTTTTAAATTCTTGTGCTCTAACACTTAAAAATAGTGTTAGAGCCAATATCAAGAATACCGTTTTTTTTGTGTTCACGTTATATTTATTCGTATATTAATTCTAAATCATCAAGCCACATCGTACTATCTGTACTTCCAGAAAAGTAATCACCATATTTACTCGATGAAGCTACTATTACAATTGATGTTGGTTTTCTATCTAATGTTCGGTAATTGATAGGAATAGTAAATTCGATCATTCCTTCGCTACCAACTGCTTCATACCACGTCTGTTCTCCATATCCAATAATACCTGTATTGGCTTCAGATGGATCAAACAATCCGGCTTCCGATGTATTATTGACAACTACAGGCCATTTTTCACCTTCGGCTATAGAACCTTCCCAATCACCTAATGCAATAAACATACTACCTTGGTCACGATCGCCTTTAGCTATTTTGTTTGTTGATGAATAGTTAACGATTCCGGGATTATATTTCACCCAGCCTCTTAAAGCTATCGGGCGACTATTCCATTCGCGTCCCCAACCGATGATACCACCGCTAGTGCCCACAGTTTTTAAATATTTACCCACAAAGATATTTCCTGCAGCAAACTTACCAATACCCAAGAAGCTGACGAATTTCGATTGTAATTTTGCTGAATATTGTCCTGAATGTTTATTTGAAGCAGTACCATCATAGGTAGTAATATCTGTACTCAATGTTGCTGAACCATGATTGCCACTATCCCACCACATGGTTTTATCTTTACCATAAATCAACATTGGAGCACTACCTTGCCACTCTTCGAATCCATTATTTTCGAGTTGACGCTGTGTTTCGGTTGTAAACGAACAAACAACACTTGATGCAGCATCTCCATCCACGACCAGATATTCATATTTGGTACCTGCAGTCAAACCAGACACCATTGCACTTAATGCATTTCCATCTCTTACTGCATTTATGTTTGTCCACAGAGAAGTTCCCACTTCACGATAACGGAAGATAATTTCATTTTGTGTTTCGCGACTTATTGTTCCTCTTAAGACAGCTTTATTCGACCAAACATCAGCGGGAATAACATCTTGAGTCACAACCGTAGCATTCGATACCACTATTCTCCACTCTACAGTACGGCTACCATTATTTTGATCAACAGCTGTTACAAATATAGAATGCGTACCTTCTGTTTGCGTAATTTTTTGCATCAAAACCGATGCCATACAAATGCCCAAGTTATCCTTGCTTGACTGCCCATCTATACCTATTTGAAACTTATGTACTATCTCTAAGCCAAGGGTATTCAGATGATTTTTTTCATCATTATTTAAGGATATAGCATCAAATCTATTGAATGGTAACTCCCAATTTGTAAAATTACTACAATTGATATCTACACTGACCAAAGGACTAGAGGCGGCAACCCATAACGATAATGAATTTTGAACTCCAATTTCTAAATAGGTCGGAATGTTAATATCTATTTTTTCATTTTTTTCGTTCAATATGGTAAAAGTAGGACGTTGGTTGATTACAATATCAGAGGTATTTTCCTCTAAAGGTGTTGAGTCTACGACTAAATCAATAACCCCACCACCATTTTGAGTAGGATCCTCTTTAAAGCTACAATTAAATGTATAAAGTGTAGCTATAGCTGCCGATTCATCTTTACCGGTAGAATATGAAGTTCCGGCAACTGTTGTTCCAACAAATTTCCAAGAAAGAATAGCACTATTTTGAGGTAATATAAAATAACCGATGGCACCTAAATTTTCTTTATTAAAAACCAAAGAACCTTTAGAGGTTGAAACGGTAAAATTATAATCTGCAAACATCTCATCCAATGATGGATCAAAATTTACTTTTGCAAGCGTATTTTGAATTTTACATACTACATTCACCGGAGTTGTTTGCCCTTTCACTATTTCGAAAGATTGTACCCCTTCAAAAAACTTTTTTTCAAAGGAGGCTGCAACTGAATCCCCCGCAACTACACGTGTAGAATAGTTATTACCAGTCATTAATTGTAAGCCTTCCTGAGGCAATGTTGATACTCCTTGATATTTACGAATTAAAGTTTCACCATCAAAAATTCTAATTCGACATGTCGATTTTAATAATTCCATATCTTCAGTTGATATAGCTCTCGACTTAACATTATATTCGGCATCAATACCAACGTTTAACAGAAGACTACCTTCACTATCTTCAACCCATTGATCATTTTGACTACATCCTATTAAGAATAGGGGCAAAACATATAGTAGTCTATATATTATTTTTTTCATAGTTCATTTACGATTTTAATTTAAGGATTTCTGTCGTTTCGTTGCCCTCAAGATCAACTACGCGGATTACGAATTGATGTGATCCCGCACCCAACGCAGGTATAAGAGGAGTAAAGTTGGTAATATCAAACAATACACTCGTCTGACCCACTACCTGCTCGCCAACAGGGAATCCTAATCCCGAAAGACTTTCTCTCAATTCACCCGGGTTTGCTAAATCAAATTGATCGGAAAGACCTACACCCGCCAATTCTGAAGGAGTTAGAGTTGTAGAAATAATAGTTACATGCAAGTTGGCTATCCCTTTAGAGGCATTGATATTAACTTTTATCACCATAGGATTAGCAAAAGAAGCCTCCGAAACATCGATTGTTTGATTTTTTATATCAAAGCCATCTCCCACGATTACAGGCATATCTGGAGTTACTTCTCCACCGCCATCGCCACCTCCCTCACCTGGAAAATCGGGGACACCCTCTTCAGTGCCAGGATCAACAGTCACATCCACATCAACATTTTCGATGGTTACATCTATTGAAATTGAAACACCGGCACTACCCGAATTGCCATTATTTCCTTCATCAACTTCTTTCAATGAATAGCGGATAATACGATGTTCACCAGCCTTAACACCTGAAAATCCTTTTTCGATACTTACATTGGCATCCTCTATAGTACCTGTCATATGTGTGTTTAAAAGATTAGAAGCATCGGATGTCGCTTGAAAATATCCTGCTCGCGTTTCATCTTTACTATATATTAAACTCCCATTTCCTACTGTAATGTTAACAGCTACATCCGGACCTAACAGTTCTTTCAAGTTATCTGCATATTCAACAGTTACCTTAATGCTTTTTAGGAAACAACGTATCACTTCAATATTCGTAATATCATCAGCCACAATCTTGAATGATTGGCTTCCGAAGAAAAAAGGATTTTCAAACTCTGCCGGTAATTCATCGTGCGAATAAGCAGATACAGAGTAATTTCCAACTTTAAGATTGAATATTTCGGGCATATCTTTCAGTACCCATTCTTTCACCAATTTATTACCATTATCTTGATTATAAATACGAATAATAAAATTGCTTGTATTTATAGAATTTCTTGTTACAACACCTTCCGCCTCAGCTTCGACTGCAACTTTCAGTGAAGTCAAATTAATTTGGCCCTCTGCAAGTTCATTATCATCTTTATTAGTAGAATCATATGAGAATCTCTCTCTTTCACATGAGCTAATAATCAAAATGGTCAAAATAAAAACTATATAGGTATAAAATACTCTTTTCATATTATATTATTATTGTTTTAATATTCCAATATTACATTGTCAACATAAAGTTGACTTCCCACAAATTTACCACGGCTTAGATTTGCAAAGGGAGGCTTTTCTAACCAATTTCCAGAATTTGAACCCGAAAAGTCATTCATATCACCTGATCTGAATTTGATAATAAGATGGGTAGGTGCTAATTCAACGTTTGTATATTGAATTTCTATTCTCTTATTAACATAAGCTGTGATTTTATTGCTATCAGTTATTCTACCATGACCTAATATTGTGGTTGTTTCTCCTCTATTTTCTATTGTTACCTCTGCAATCATATAATCAAGATGAGAGGGTGTATATTTACAATCAAAAGTTATTGCTGATGGACGTGAATGAAACTCAATCCCATATATCGGGCTATGTGTACTCTCATTATATCCACCTAAGTAAAGTTCTCCGGGAGTACCATTATTGCAAATTGAAGCAGATCCTCCGGCAGTATTTCCATTACCCCAACCAACAGTACGAATTAATGCAGCAACGCTACCTGTCGTACAATCAGAGGTTTCCATAGTTCCCGAAATTGAATTATACTGGTATTTGCCATTGGTTTGTGTAGTTTTCAAATTCATAGTATTCCAACCTATTGTAGAATTATCGGCATTTGACCATGGATAATATTTACGCCAATAATCTTTATTGCCCGATGTATAGTTCCAATGCTCGAAACTATTGTTGGGGGCTTGTATTTTCGATTCGGTTGTGAGTTGAGTAACTGAGACTGCAGGTACAGTTTCACTGTTTATTATAGATGATGCTTTCACCGAATAACGAGTAAACAAATCACTACTTGTTGACAAACCTGTAATTTCAATTCTGTTTCCATTTCTAGTTTGGGCAGGCTTAAACCAATCAGTAGTACCCTCCAAAGCTAATTCTACTTCTATATTATGATCTAACATATAGTCGGTAGTAGTAAGATTTTCACCAACAACGGTTAAAGTCGCCTTATTCGACCAAACATCTGCAATATTTGCCACTTTAACTTCATAAACAGGAGGTAGTAACTCAAATAACTGCTCTATTTGCTTGCTTCCTAAAACCAATTGAAAAGATTGTTGACGATTGACGGGCAAAGGTAAATCAACTAATAGTTTATAGTTAATACCATTTGATTCTGTGATGATATATGAAAGTTCCTGATAATCGCCGAAACTTAACGACTTTACTTTAAGAGTTTGAATAGCATTACCCGCATAAGTGATAGGAAGTTCTACCTGTGAAACACCAATTCCTATTTTGTCTTCAGAAGCAAAAGCCAATTGATTATCCAAAGAATGAATTAATAATGAAAACGGTTCTACATTAGTACGAAATAAATTATCGGTAACTTCCAATACAAATGAATGATCCGCATTAGAAGTGGCATATTCTAAATTTGGAACTAAACCGGTAAAATCAATAACCGCCCAATTCTCAATGTTATTAGTAAGGCCCATTGTTTTCAGCCCCAATGATTTAAAGAATGAATGTTGTTCAGAACTGGCTGTAATCAAATCGATTTCGGCTGGCCATCCCATAGCTATCAATGATTCAGATGATGTTTTCAACACACATTTTGAAATACCCGATTTTGCTTGTATTTGAGCGCTCAAAGCCGGAACTGTATTGCCAGCTACAACATCCATAGCTACTCCATTTTCAAAACCTATGTTTTTAATAGCAGGCGGTGATGTATTTAGAGTTTCATCCGAAATATCTATTTGCACTGTCTCTTCTGTCACACTATCATCAAAACTAATAATAATGGTAGAAGTACCAGCATCAACATCCATAGTTACGTTATATTGATGGCGGGCTTCTGCTTGAATAGACTTGGCAAACAACTTTATTGGCTTACCTTCTTGTTTGGTAACGTTAAGATAAATAGAAATTTGACTGGGTTTAAAATATCCAATCCTAGTTTCATTTTTACTATAGGTTATAGGTGAATTTCCATAAGAACTTACTTCGGCACTATAATCTTTAAAATATTTGATAAAAGCCTCGCTATAAGAGATCTGTATTTTAGTATTAGATAAACTACAAGTTAGTGCTACTGACGTAGTTTCTGCATCTCGAATAGTAAAACTCTCACTCCCCTCATAAAATGGTTTTCCAAAACCTTCTTCATTTTGGTTTCCATAAGAAGCTTTTGCTAAGTATGTACCCGCTGATAAAGTCAACTCATCAGGAAATTGACTAAATTTATCCCAACTCTCCTTTAAAGTTTCTCCTTTCCATATAGAAAGCGCGAAATCTCCTACATTAGGAGTATCATCCGATACCCGACTTTCAACATTACCTATTTCAGTATCAGCTTCGATAGACATTCGAAGCATACCATTAACACCCGACTTTTGTTGATCCTTTTCACAAGAGAAAAACAAAAAAGTAGCTGTCAGTAATGTCGCAATAAAATACTTTTTTCTCATAGTTCTTGCTTTACACTTTAATAAAAATATTAAATATGATCGCAAAACTATAACTATTTGACTTTATTTAATGCATCTAACGCTGTTTTTTGTTTTTAGATATTAAAATTAGAACATCATTTCAAAACAGTACCTTAAAAATCAATTGTCGGACGGTTTCAATACAACCCCTATTTTTTTCTTACCATCCATTTTAACAATGACAGGATTTTTGAACTTCACACACCTTAAAAATTTGGTCTCTTCAACAGCCTCTTGCGCATTTAAAAATAACTGATCATATATACCATCATTATTGTATGCATTGATCGTAAAATACCCCACACCAAATGATGTTAAATTTTGAAAGAAGTGTGTTCCTTGACTTGGGTCAATTCTATAATTGCTCAATCCAGCCTCAACAATAACACGAGCAGCAGATATATGAGGCCATTTTACAGGTATACCCAACCAACTATCACTGCTTCCCCATCTACCAGGCCCAATTAAAACATAATGTTTACCCTCATCTAAAAAACGCTGATTGAGTTTCTCTATTTCACGTGCGATGGCCGGATTATTAGAAGCACTATAACCATCCGTTTTCACATAAACAATATCATGAATATCATCCATAATACCATGACCCAATGAGTTTTCAGATTTCAATATCATCTCATCTTCTGGTATCTGTGTTAAATCTTCATCCAAAATCTCTTTACTATCAACAATAGGACGAATTTGCAAAAGATAAAAAGTACCTGTTTTATCTTTTTCGCGGCTCATATTGACTGCAAATTCAATTTCAATCGGTCTTCGCATCTCATTTTGACTATGCTTTAATACCAATTGAAGAATCTGAGCTAAAGGAAAAACATCATGCTGCAAAATATTGGCAAAGGTTATCACTTTCCGTCCACCGGGATATATTCCATCCCTTATTACCTGGTCATAAGGATCGTATGTAGATGCTATATAATTTAAAGATCCATCCTTTTCTGCTTCTTTCACATGAAGCTTTAGCAAATTAAATCCATCATCAATTGAAAAATTTTCACCGACATTTTTTAAATCAAGTGCATAAAATCGAGTTTGAGTTTCTTTTAAGGCAATATCAAGTTCGCTCGTTTGCAAAACTTTATTTGGATGATAGGGTGAAAAGCGTAAAGTTAAACCACCATCTACAATATACTTACCTAATCCTAAAGCTAAATTCACAATCCCCTCATCGGCCGTTTCATCGCCAAGAGGATAATAGTTAAGCGAGCGTGCTACACCCGACATAGATGGATAATATCTGTCTCCATACTGACTACCCACCATTTCCTGCAAAACGACAGCCATTTTTTCTTGATCAATCACATTAGAGGTAGCTTGCATGTATGCCTTACTATCACGAAAATAGACTGAAGCATATACACCTTTTATTGCATCACTCAGCATACGAAGCATCTCATAACGATCATCAAGATAAGGTATCATATAAGTGTTATATATACCGGCAAAAGGCTGATAATGCGAATCTTCCAACAAAGAAGAGGAACGAATAGCGATAGGTGATTTGACTACATCGAAGAAGGTGAAAAAATCTTCTACCAAACCATCTGGTAACTTAGCCTTCAAAAAATATTTTAAAATAGTTTCATCATCCGCATCCGAAAGTGCTATTTGATAAAGATTATTGATTTCCATAAACTCATCAAAAATATCGGTACATAGTACCACTGTTTTGGGTATAACAACTTTAGCATTTTCAAAATCAGCAAATTCAGGATAGCGTTTAACCATATTGTCAATAAATGCCAATCCGCGCCCTTTACCTCCTAATGATCCTTCACCAATCCGAGCAAAATTAGAATAACGGTCAAATCGATCACGTTTAAAAATAGCGACCACCCCCTGATTTTTCATCTGACGATATTTCACAATAGCTTCGAAAATGATTTTTCTATGAGCATCAACATCTTGTAAACTATTCCAAGTGATAGGTTTTAAAAATTCACCTACCGAAAACATCGCTCTGGAGTATAACCAGCGCGAAATATGATTGCGACTAATATGATAATGGAACGACTCAGCAGGAATGGCAAAAAGTACATTTTGCAACTCTTTTAAATTTCGTACACGGGCTATTTCTTCGCCAGTTTCAGGATTGCGAAAAACAAAATCACCAAACCCAAAGTTCTCAGAAACAGCCCGACGCAGATCCACGTCCATTTTTTTAGAGTTTTTGTCAATAAAAGAAGCACCAAACTTAGTAGTATAAACCGCATTATTACTTTCGGATGATTGAATAATAATAGGTACGAAAGGATCTTGATTACGTATCTCTTCACACAGCTTTATACCTGCCAGTCCATCCTTTTCACCATATTCACTATATGGGAAACGAACATCAGTAATCACACCCAATATATTGTTTTTGTATTTCTCATAAATGCCAATGGCTTCTTCATAGGTACGGGCCAAAACAATTTTAGGTCGTCCACGCATACGAAGAGTACGTTGATGTGCATTAAGTGCTTCAGTAGAAAACTCTTGACTTTGCTTCAATACAAATTTATATAGATTTGGAAGAGTCGAAGAATAAAATCGGATACTATCCTCTACTAATAAGACTACCTGTACACCGATTTCATTCACATCATGCTCTAAGTTCATTTTATCTTCTATCAATTTAATGATAGAAAGTAGCAGATCAGTATTTCCTAACCAACAAAACACATAGTCGAAAGCACTCAAATCTTCATTTGCTATTCGAGCAGTAATACCATGGCTAAATGGAGTTAATATCACAATTGGAATATGCTCATATTTACTTTTTATCTCGCGTCCGATATCAAAAGTATCACTTTCTCCGGTACTCGGCATGCAAATAATTAAGTCGAACGGCAATACTTCGAGTTGAGTCAAAGCCTCATCTAAAGTTGATACTTGTGTAAAACGGGGTGGATATCGTAATGAAAGTGATGTATACTCATTAAAAATCTTTTCATCAATTCGTCCATCATCCTCAAGCATAAAAGCATCGTAAGGATTGGCTATTAACAATACATTAAAGATGCGATAGGGCATCAAATTTGCAAACTGTGTATCTTTAAAATATAATTGATTTAACTTGTATTTACTTAGCATACGATATCGTTCTTTTATGGATTACATCACAAAATTCGAATATTTAAATGGGAAAAACAAATGTTATAGTAAATCATTTATTGTAAGTTATCCGTTCTCCATATATAAATCAAACAAAGCCAATTAGAAAAGCTGAATAATAAGTATTGACGATGATTAAGATATAGCAAATCAATATTTATTATAAAAATATAGATATATAACTGAATCCAAGAAACAAATTAATTTATATCTTTGTTGCTATTGTTTTAATCAAGAATATTAATCAATTATAATAAACAAGATGGAATCAACAGAAAACAAGTACATTACAGTAGCATATAAACTTTACACAGTAGATAAAGACGGTAAAAAAGAATTAATGGAAGAAGCAAAGGCTGATCATCCATTTCAATATATTTCAGGGCTAGGAACAACTCTTGAAGACTTTGAAAAAAATATTGACTCACTTAATAAAGGTGATAAATTCGAATTTACTATTCCAGCAAGCGCAGCTTATGGTGAATATTCAGAAGAGCATATTTATGAATTACCTAAAAACATCTTCGAAATTGATGGTAAATTCGACGAAGAACGTATTGTTCCAGGAAACATTGTACCATTGATGGGTGCTGAAGGACAAAGATACAATGCAACTGTTGTTGAAATTAAACCAGACATCGTAGTAGTCGATATGAATCATCCATTTGCTGGTGCAGATTTAATGTTCGAAGGTGAAGTTCTTGAAAGCCGTCCGGCTACAACTGAAGAAATTCAAGAAGTTGTTAATGCAATGAGCGGTGGTTGTGGTTGTGGCTCATGCGGATGCGACGATGAAGGTGATTGTGGTGATGGTGGTTGTGGTAGCAGTGGATGCTGTCATTAATTAAATCCCATAAAAAACATAACCCCCGAAGTTTTAAAAACTTCGGGGGTTTTTATTATTCTAAATCTAATATTATTTATGAGTCATAATATCAAGCACTACTTTATCAGTTTCGTTCATGCCTTGCGATCCAATACGTGTCAAATTACGTATACTTTGATCAACATCTTCATCGATAATTCCTTCAACAGATGTCACATAACGCTCCTCCATAGCCATCATAGCCGATAATACCGCAGTTGACACACCTGTAGTTACTTTCAAGGCACAACTGGGTTTAGCTCCATCACAAATCATACCCGTAAGGTTGGCAATCATATTTTGAACTGAAAATGCAACATGTTTATAATCACCTCCCATTAACCAAGTTATACCACAACTCGATCCTGTAGCAGCTACCACACATCCACACAACGCCGAAAGACGTCCAAGACTTTGTTTTATATATATAACCGTGAGATGACTCAATATTAATGCACGTGCCAATTCCTCTTCGCTTTTGCCATTCTCTTGAGCAAAAATAAGAACTGGAAGAGTTGCAGAAATTCCCTGATTCCCACTTCCCGAGTTACTCATTACCGGAATCATCGCTCCGGCCATTCGTGCATCACAAGCTCCCGAAGTATACGATAAGATATGGCTCAATGTACTATCTCCTAAAATCTGTTGTCGATGATTATTTCGCAACATACGGCCTAATGAATGCCCATAATCACCTTGAAAAGAAGCTTCGGCAGCAGCTTTATTTAAACGGGCAGTTTCGAGGATAAATTTAATTTCATCAAAAGGGGTTGTAGTAGCAAAATCATAAACTTTACGAAGATTCAACAATGAGGTTTCTGCTTCTTTTTCTTCTGTTTTTTGATGGTGTTTGTTCAATAAAACATCACTATTCTTCGCTAAATAGGTAAAGGTAGTATGACCGCCGGCAATAATTGCCGTTGATGTATGATTATCTTTGGTGCAAATCGCCTCTATATAAAGTTTTTCATCAATATTCTCTTTTAAAGAGATATCGATACGCTTTTCGTCAATCATTATTTTACCTAAAGCCACCGCTTGTTCATTGCAATCTTTTAAAACTTCGAGTTGATAATCTGATTTTCCAATCAAAGCACCCAAAGCTACAGCAATAGGCAAACCAATCATTCCCGTCCCGGGTATCCCCACTCCCATGGCATTTTTCAACACATTTGCACTAAGCATCACCTCTATTTTTTGAGGAATATCGCCCAATGTTTCGCATGCCTTTGCTACACAAAGAGCTACTGCAATAGGTTCTGTGCAACCGATAGCCGGTATTACTTCGCTATTGATTAAATCAATGATTTGCTTTCTTTCTGCAAGTTCCATTTTGTGAATGTATTATTTTCATTACAAAAATAGAAAATATAGTCGAATAATAGCTGTTAATCATAACTTTTCAGATGATAAACCATATCGTGTTAAAATAGCTTCTCACACAATACAATTGAAAAGTAATATAAGTTATAAAATGTTTTATTATGAATAAACAGATTATGATCTATAATAAAGTGATGTATTTTTGGCCCTTTAAAAACCTAAACTACATTTTATATTATTAATTAAAAACAACTTAAATGAAATTCAAACATCTACTTATGTGCGCTTTTATGTGTTTGATTTGTATGTCATGCATTCAAGATGAACCGCTCAATGCAGAATGTGATATATTAGAGTGTTTCGTTCCCGGCGATCTATTAAAGATGGACCCACAAATTGAAAACGACCGTATTTTCTTAATGCTGAAACCCACTATCAATCTTGATACCACAGACATCGCAATCGATTTTGTATTGACTCCCGGTGCCACTATCGACCCCCCAAGCGGTACTCCAAGAAATTTCAAACAACCGCAAACCTACGTGGTAACTTCAGAAAATAAAAAATATCACAAAGCATATACCATATCATGTAGCACCGATGGCATTGTAACCAAATATGGTTTTGAGCATGTCGAATTGAATAGTACAAAAAAATACTATATATTTTACGAAGTTCAGAATAATCAAAAACAATATATTTGGGCCAGTGGTAATGCCGGATTCGAGTTCATCGCATCGAAGGCACAACCCGAAGATTATCCAACAACTCCTTATGACTTTGGTAAAGATGGAAAATGTGTTAAGATGGAAACAAAAAGCACAGGTGTATTAGGGCAGATAGCTAAAATGCCTATTGCAGCGGGTAGTTTGTTTATAGGCGAATTTATTTCGGCCATGGCTATGACACAACCTTTACAAGCTACACATTTTGGTGTTCCTTTCGATTTTATTCCGGTTTGCTTAAAAGGTAGTTATCAATACAAACCGGGACCGGTATATACCGAAAAAGATGGAAGCGTCAATCCAAACAAGACAGATATTTTCGATATATATGCCATACTATATGAAACTGATGAACAGGTAAAATATCTGGATGGAAGCAATTTCCTTACCAGCCCTAATCTTATTTCAATAGCCCGTTTAGGCGACGAAGACAAAGTGATTAGTAATGATTGGACCGACTTTAAGGTATTCTTCAAAATGCAACCAGGCAAAACCATAGAAATAGAAAAGTTACTAGCCAATAAATATAATGTTTCCATTGTAATGACATCGAGTATCAATGGTAATCTTTTCCAAGGTGCCGTAGGCAGTGTACTATTGGTGGACGAAGTAGAGTTAGTTCATTTTTAATCAAAATAGCAATTACCAATCATGATAAAAAGAAAAATATACTTTTTGGTCATCATCATAGGAATGATGTCTGCTCAAAATATCAATGCCCAAAAAGATAGAACCAGTTACCTTATAAAATCAGCTTTTAGAGGTTTGGAGTATGAAATCAAAGCAGGGTTCAGTATTGGTGGTGTTAGCCCAATTCCACTTCCTTCTGAAATTCGTGAACTCGTAAGTTTTCACCCCACACTATTAATAGCTATCGAAGCCAATGCCACTAAATGGTTCAATGACGAATGGGGTATCGAATCGGGCATTCGTTTAGAAGATAAGGGAATGAAAACAGATGCAAGAGTAAAAAATTACAATATGGAAATGACCGCCGAAGATGGTGGATTTATGAAAGGTGCTTGGACGGGATATGTTTCAACCAAAGTACGCAATTCCTATATCACATTTCCTATATTAGCTACCTATAAAATATCTCCACGTTGGGTCATTAAAGGTGGAGTATTTATGTCGTATATGGCCGAAGGACAATTTTCTGGATTGGCATACGATGGTTATTTAAGAAATGGCGATCCGACCGGACAAAAAATCAATGTTACAGAAGCCAGTTATGATTTCTCTGACGATTTAAGGCGTTTTGCTTGGGGAGGACAATTGAGTGGCGAATGGAGAGCTTTCAAACACTTAAATGTTTATGCCGATTTAACATGGGGTGCCAATGATGTTTTTAAAAAGAGTTTTAAAATTATAGAATTCAATATGTATCCAATATACTTAAATATGGGCTTTGGATATGTTTTTTAATAGCCGATAGGGTATGTCAAGTTTAGACATACCCTATTTGTTTTATAGTTTTTCTAACTCCATACCTATCTCAAAATCTTTTACAACATTGAAGATATTGTATAAATCGGGAAAAATCGCTTTAAACTCCTTGACCCAATTATTATCATTGGGCAACAAGGGTAATAACTCTTTGATAATTGCCATATAGGTAGCCAATGCTTCTTCATTTAAATAAACCGTAAGCTTATTACCTGAAACACTGTAACTCATCGGTATCCCTTCGGTCATAAGATTTAGAATCTGGGTTATTACTTCCATCTCGGCTCTTGATTGAATATCGGATGTAGAAAGAGAATATATTTCAGGCAAATTGATATAGAGATACAGGGTATTATCTTTTGTATAATACTGTAATAAGCCTTTTAATAAATCTTTTATAGGACTTTTTACGAATGAAACCGTAAGGAATCCATCCTCATTAAAGTTCAAGCTCTCAATAGGCAATATATATTGGCTCAATCCTTTTTCTAGCACATAAGTTAATTCGGCTACTGACATTTTTTTACCCATAAATTCGATAATTGCATCGGCTGGCGAAGCATTCACATAAACAGGAGAAGATACTATCTGCTGTTGGTTCATAATAAACGGAACAGGCTTCCATTTTCCTACAATCGGACTATCAACTTTTATATTGATATTCATAAATAACTTTTTGTTTTCTACCCTACCACGTGCATCAATACTTCCATCACTCAACTGTTTACTACCTTGCAGCCACCCATCCGTTTGACTTAACGGTATATCAACTACAGTTTCACCGGGGATAATATACTGCAATATTAATTCTCCCTTTTCATTAATTCCTAGTGCCTTGCCTTTCATAGCAACTCCATTGATTGAAAAATCAAGATTAGCCCCTAAGTAAGTACCTTGATACTCACTAGCACTGTTTTTATCATGATCGCTGCTACAAGCCATCATCATACCTAAACAGCATATTATTATATATAAATATCTTATTCGCATGATACATCTACGTTTTTAAACACAAATTATTGAAACTACTCTTTTATTGGTGAAACAATGGCATAGATAAAATGTTTTCGATCAAAAGGTTAATAGACAGATGTGTCATACATTTTTATAAATAAAACGCTTGCATTCATTTAAGTTTTGTTTAAATTTGACACGTTTAACCAATACAGAACACATGAAATTAGACACTTTCTATTTATTCTTGGGCATAATGGCTCTTATAGCTCTCTTTGTTTTCGTTGCTCTTTATTTTGTTAAAGCCGGTTACGGAATGTTTCGTAATCAATCATGGGGTCCGGCTATCAACAATCGTTTAGCTTGGCTGCTGATGGAGTCTCCTGTTTTTATCGTTATGTTTATCATGTGGTATAGTTCCGAGCGGCGTTTTTTACCAGTAGAATTATTATTCTTTTTATTCTTTCAATTACATTATTTTCAGCGCTCATTCGTTTTTCCTTTTTTACTATCAGGAAAAAGTAAAATGCCAATTGCTATAATGCTGATGGGCATTACATTTAATGTTCTAAATGGTTATATGCAAGGCGAATGGATTTTCTATTTATCACCACTGAATCAATATCAACTAAGTTGGTTATACAGCCCTCAATTTATTATAGGAACAATCCTCTTCTTTATAGGGATGATAATCAATTGGCATTCCGACTATATTATCAGACACCTTCGCAAACCGGGAGATACTCATCACTATCTACCCAATAAAGGATTTTATAAATGGGTAACATCGGCCAACTATATGGGCGAAATTATTGAGTGGTTAGGATGGGCTATTTTAACTTGGTCATTATCGGGTGCTATATTTTTTTGGTGGACGTTTGCCAATTTGGTGCCACGAGCCAACGCTATTTGGCATCGTTACAAAGAGCAGTTTGGAGCAGAAGTAGAAAACAAAAAGCGAATATTTCCATTCATCTACTAAATAACAATATCCTTTATATACATCGAAAGAATCTAATTACATACTATGAAAGAATCTAAATTATTTACTCCCATTACCATCGGGCCATTGACATTACGTAATCGTGTCATACGTTCGGCTGCCTTCGAAAGTATGTGTCCGGGCAATGCTCCCTCTAAAATGCTTTTCGATTATCATCAATCGGTAGCAGCCGGAGGAGTAGGTATGACAACTGTGGCCTATGCATCAGTGACCCAAAGTGGTTTATCTTTCGAACGCCAATTATGGCTACGACCTCAAATAGTACCAGCCTTAAAAGAATTGACCGACGCCATCCATGCAGAGGGAGTTGCTGCAAGTATTCAGATAGGACATTGTGGAAATATGTCGCACAAAAGTATTTGTGGCATAACTCCTATCTCAGCCTCAACCGGAATCAATATCTATTCACCGACATGGGTTAGAGGCATGAAAAAAGAAGAGATTATCGAAATGGCTACAGCATATGCAAATGCTGTTCATTTAGCACGTAAAGCCGGCTTTGATGCAGTAGAGATTCACGCCGGTCATGGTTATCTTATCAGCCAATTTTTATCGCCCTACACCAATAAGCGGAAAGATGAATATGGTGGATCACTCGAAAACCGTATGCGATTTATGGAAGAAGTAATGAAAGAAGTAATAAAAGCGGCTGCTGACGATATAGCTGTATTGGTGAAGATGAATATGCGCGATGGGTTTAAAGGAGGAATGGAAATTGATGAGTCATTAATGGTGGCGAAAAGATTAATAGAACTAGGTGCACATGCGTTAGTATTGAGTGGTGGTTTTGTAAGCAAAGCACCCATGTATGTTATGAGAGGAGCAATGCCTTTACGCACATTGGCCCACTATATGAATTGCTGGTGGTTAAAGTTAGGTGTGAAAATAGCAGGAAAAATGATGATACCAAGTGTAGCATTTGAAGAGGCCTATTTTTTAGAAGATGCATTAAAGTTTAGAACGGCTTTGCCTCAAGCGCAATTAGTGTATGTAGGAGGTTTAATATCTCGGGAAAAAATAGATGAAGTGTTGAATGATGGCTTTGATGCCATACAAATGGGACGTGCTTTACTCAACGAACCCGCATTCGTAAACCGAATGAAAAAAGAGGAAAATGCCCGAAATGCATGCAAACATAGTAATTATTGTATAGCCCGAATGTATTCGATAGAAATGGCTTGCCATCAACATCTATCGGATCCATTGTTGCCAAAGCCCATTATAAAAGAGATAGATACTTTAGAAAAACAATGATAAAAGGAAGTATATGAAACAGGGTATTGCGATAATAACGGGTGCAGATGGTGGAATGGGATCGGAAATCACTTATGAGGTAGCACTAAAAGGTTATACAATTATTATGATTTGTTACACCACCCTAAAAGGGGAAAAAATTAAAAATGAAATAATTAAAAAGACGGGGAATCAAAATATACAAGTGATGCAAGCCGATTTCTCATCAATGCCATCAGTATATCATGTAGCTGAAAGAATTTTGTTAATGGGCAAACGCATTGCTTTATTAATGAATAACGCAGGAACCATGGATACCAAATTGAATATTACAAGAGAAGGGGTTGAGCGTACGGTTTGTGTCAATTATCTAGCACCCTATTTGCTTACACGCAAACTTATCCCACTTATGGAAAAAGGAAGCCGCATTGTCAATATGGTTTCGTGTACCTATGCCATTGGAAAAATAGAAATGCCACACTTCTTTGTAAGAGGGCGAAAAGGAAATTTTCTACGCATCCCTATTTATAGTAACACAAAACTGGCATTACTTCTTTTCACGCTAGAGCTTTCCGATCGAATCAAAGAAAAAGGCATTTGTGTGAATGCTGCCGATCCCGGCATTGTGTCTACTCCAATTATCACTATGCACGCTTGGTTCGACCCATTGACCGATATACTATTTAGACCTTTCATCAAAACCCCTCGCCAAGGAGCCGATACAGCTATCCGCCTTTTATTAAACCAAGAATATGAAGGTAAAACAGGAACTTTTAATGCTAACGCACGTACCAAAGCGATCTCCGATAAATACAGTAACAATTCGAAAAAATTAGAACTTTGGGAGGAGTCTGAGAAATGGGTAAGAAAATGGTTATAATAAAATTATACAATAGATAATTCATCATCGAAAGTTATTCTAACAATCTATTCATCTCATCATTGTTGATGGTACCAAACCACTCTTGCAATCGAATTTTTGCTTTGGATTCCATTTCGGGAGTAACATTCGACCATACAGCATGGAGTGCCCACAACAGTGCCGTCAAGTCATCTCCATAACCTACCATTGGCATCGCATCGGGAATCAAGTCGACTGGCAAAATAAAGTAACCCAATACACCATATATTTTAGCTTTATCTTTTACAGAAACTTTAGGATCGCACGATACATAATATAAAAGCAAAGCCGCATATATCACTTTTATACCTGCGATTTTTGCCACCTTTACTATTTTCGACCATAATTTACTGTCCGAATAAAGTTTTCTGTAGTTTTTATAATTGATTACTTTTGCCATAACAATCTATTTTTTACGAGCTACAAATATCCCTATACATTATCTTAAAGCCAATCTAATATTGTGTTTATCAATAGAGCATAAATTCCATTTTACAAGAAAATGGAATTACTATTTCTCTAAGTTGGATACACTCTGACGTTCATTGATTTTCTTCTCAATAAACTGTACTTTTTGGCGAGCCTCTTCTTGCTCTTTCTTTATATTTGTGATAGTCGATAAAATTTGAGCCAAATCATATACATTTACCAATGCAGTTTGATCGGTCGGTGTCATCTGATAAACATATTTCTTGCCTCCTAGATATTCTATTTTAATTTTTTTATCGCGATTTACATATAAAAATCCCATCACATTACCATCTTCACCCATCTTAAAATCGGCTTTCTCTATCTTTTCATCTAAGTCGGTAGTTTCATAACTATCGCGCGATGCAGGAGTTTCGGCAAATGTTCCATCCGGTGCTATTACTTTAACAGCAAGATGATGGATAAAGCTTTTGCCACAATAAATGGATGTCATGGTCATCGTGCCCTGTTCATTGACCTGAAAACGAAGAAAGCTACGATGCAAATTCTTTTCGACAGTTTGTGTAGGCCAAAAATAATTTCCTACTTGCTGATATTGTTCATTCTTCTCGAAAGTGAATTTACCTTTAATAGAATCGAGCTGATGTTCTCTTATCTTCAGAATACTATCCATATATATCAAACTTTCTTGTTGCTCCTTTAACTCTACTTGTTGCATTAAAGCAATCGCTTCACGACGAGCATCAAAAGCTTTTGGATATAAAATGCGTATACTATCTATTTGAGTTTTAGCCTCATTATAATCGCCTTCTGCAAATGCCGACTGGGCCATTTGCAATTTTTCATTTGCCAACTTGTCGGTTTTATTGCCACACGAAGTCAGTAAAATAGCAAACAAACACAATGCTGTAAATATCAAATTCTTCATTTTGAATCAATTTATAGTTTTAACTTCGAGGCAAATATACCATAAAATTGAATAGCTAAGTAGAATGTTAAACACGAAAAATAGTACCTTTGCAATTTAATACGAACAAAAAATGATGAGGACTGTTCAAAAAACAGTTCAATATTGAATATATGATAGAATTAACTCGCGAACAATTAAAAGAAAAATTCAGCGATAAAATATTTACGCAAATAGCCGATACAGCCGATGAACTTGGCTTGGAATGTTATGTGGTAGGTGGATATGTGCGCGATCTTTTTTTGGAGCGTCCATCAAAAGATATCGATGTAGTGGTGGTAGGTAGTGGCATTGAAATGGCACAAGCCCTTGGACGCCGTTTAGGTAAAGGAGCACATGTGTCAGTATTCAAAAACTTTGGTACTGCTCAAGTGAAATATCATGGCACAGAAGTAGAGTTTGTGGGAGCCAGAAAGGAGTCGTATCAACGCGATTCGCGTAAACCCATCGTCGAAGATGGAACACTCGAAGATGATCAAAACCGACGAGATTTTACCATCAACGCAATGGCAGTATGCCTCAATAAAGATCGATTTGGAGAATTAGTAGACCCCTTTAATGGTGTAAACGATTTAAAGGAACGTACCATTCGTACCCCACTCGATCCGGATATTACCTTTAGCGATGACCCTTTACGCATGATGCGTTGTATTCGCTTTGCAACTCAACTTAATTTTTATATTGATGATGATACCTTCGAATCGCTTTGCCGCAATCGCGAACGAATTGAAATAATTTCGGGCGAACGTATTGCCGAAGAATTGAACAAGATCATCCTGTCACCCGTCCCATCGAAAGGCTTTATCGATTTAGAACGAAGTGGCTTATTAGAACTTATCTTTCCTGAGTTGGCTGCCATGCAAGGCATCGAAACACGCAACGGACGTGCACATAAGGATAACTTTTATCACACTTTGGAAGTACTCGATAACATTAGTAAAACTACCGATAACTTGTGGTTGCGATGGGGAGCTTTGCTGCATGATATTGCAAAACCTGTAACGAAACGTTGGGAACCGAAAGCCGGATGGACATTCCATAACCATAACTTTATTGGCGAACGAATGATACCTAATATTTTTCGAAGAATGAAACTACCGATGAACGAAAAAATGAAGTTTGTTCAAAAAATGGTCAGTTTACATATGCGCCCTATTGTGATAGCCGATGATATCGTTACCGATTCGGCTGTGCGTCGACTCTTGTTCGAAGCCGGCGATGATATTGATCATTTAATGACGTTGTGCGAAGCCGATATTACCTCTAAAAACAATGAACGTAAACAGCGATTTCTGAATAACTTTGCTCTAGTACGCCAAAAATTGAAAGATATAGAAGAGAAAGATAGAGTCAGAAACTTTCAACCTCCTATTGGCGGTGAAGAAATTATGCAGATATTTCATCTTCAGCCTTGTCAAGTAGTGGGCCAACTCAAAATGGCCATCAAAGATGCGATTCTTGATGGTGTGATTCCAAACGAATATGATGCTGCTTATGAGTTTATGCTAAAAAAAGCCGAAAAATATGGTTTAAAAAGGCCGGAAACACAAGCAACAGATAATAAACTGTAATAAATCGTGTTGTGAAATGACCTATTTCACAAATGTGAATAACCAGTATCACATTAGTGAACAACGGATATCTCATTGGTAAACAATAGGTATCTAAAAAAGAATAGCAATCAACGAAGAATATATATCGATTATAATCTGAGCCTTTGCTAGAGCAGCTTAGAGTTATCAAACAAAATATCCAGAAACAGCGTGAGAACAGGTGAATATATAAAGCCTGCTTCTCACGCTGTTTTTTATTTCATTTTATTTAAACAAGTCATTGTCAGCGAGCAGAACTTCAATCTTTTTCTATTAAAAAACCGACAAAAACTCTTTTCTTTGTCATCCGCATTAAAAAAATGCATTATTGATGTCACACTTTTCCATCTTTTTCGTCTTAATAGTAGAATGGAGTTAAACGAATTCAAAATAAAAATACTTCCGATGCGACATAAATTGCAAAACTATGCGCTAAAGTTATGTAACGATTCTCTCGATGCAGAGGACGTAGTACAAGAAGTATTGATAAAACTTTGGAATCAGCGTGACAAGTTGAATGAATATCGAAACCTCGAATCATTGGCTATGAGCATAACGCATAACCATTGCATCGATATATGTCGCACCAGAAAAGCAGCAGCAGTTTCTTACGAAAATGTTCAGTTGGCCGATAAAAAGGAATATTTGCCCGACACGATATTAGAGATAAAAGATGAATGCAGTTTAATGAAAATTATCATCGATTCATTACCTCCTATACAACGTACCATTATTTATATGAAAGATGTTGAAGGGTACGAAGCTGAAGAGATTGGTGAAATTACGGGATGTGCCCCCGAAACTATTAGAAGCAATTTGTCGAGAGGACGAAAAAAAGTACGTGAAAAATATTTTCAGGTAATAAAAGAAAGGAGAAATAAGATATGATAATTAAAGAGTTGATTGATAAATATTTCGAAGGCGAAACAACGTGCGAAGAAGAAAAGCAGATACGCTTATACTTCACACAAGAAAACCTACCTACTCATATAGAGAAGTATCGCCTCTTTTTTTCCTATTTCGACGAAGAGATTGAAAAGAAAACTAACAAAAAACCAGAGGTGATATTACCAATCAAACGTAAGTTCTCATATCGATTGGTTCGTTTGGGTGTCATTGTATCAGCAGCCTGTGCTCTAATTATCTTTGGAGGCATTGCCATGTATAAAAATTTTGCACTTCCCCAAAACTATGTCATGATTGATGGAGTATGTTTCACAGAAAAAGATTTGGTTGTTCAAGAAGCATTCAACTCTTTGAAAGCCGTATCAATAAGCGAAGAGGATTTATTTAATAATCTATTGCACAATTAATTATGAAAAAACTTATATGTACATTAATTATAAGCCTACTATTATGTGTATTTAAAACACATGCACAGTCCGACTTATGCATTTCATCTATTTTTCGCGATTATGGCAAACAGAAAGGGGTAACTTTGGTAGAACTTTCAAAAGATATGCTCAAAGGATATAATATAACATTTTATAAAAGTATCACTTTCAAAGACATCACTCCTTATCAATCTATCATACTCGAATGCCTTAATAATGACAAAATCAGTCATAAAGCACGAAAAATTCAAGAGATTGTCGATGATGGGAAAATTATCAGTGCCTACTATCAATTGCCCGAAACACACCAGAAAGATAAAAAAATATTGAAACGCTATATTTTATACAAACGAGGTGCAAAGGATAAAGCAACGCTAGTATATATAGAAGGCTATCTGGATGCCGACCAAATGATTGAAATGCTATTTAAGCCATAAAACAAACAATTAAAAACTTTAATAATATGATGAAAAAAACTGTATTAATCGGTACAATGTTATTGATATGGGGCAACCTCAACGCTCAAGAAACCAACCAGACAACTGTAGAGTCACAAGGTGATACTATTATAATAGTAAAAGGAACGAATGATGTAAAAATTAAAATCTACGAAGAGATTCAAGAAAGTGATCAATGCAAAAATGAAAAGATTTATGAAGGTGTTTATCTGACACGAATCAGTGAAGACCGCAACACTCTACTCGATGCTCTTCCTTTTGCTCCACGAAAAAAGAGTAGTATAAATTACTTCGATGGTCACGTAACAGGTATTTATGGAGGGTTTGCAACACTCTCCAACAACTTTATGTCGTATCGAGAAACAAACCATGCAAATTTAAATCTATCGAAAAGTTGGGAAATAGGATTCAACCTTTTATCCAGTCAAATTCTATTAGCAAAAAATAAGCAATGGGGACTCACATTTGGTTTAGGATGGGGCTTCCGATCGTTTCAACTCGATGGAGATGAAGCATTTAGAAAAAACAGAGAGACTACTATTATTGTTTCGGGCACAGATGAATTGCATTACAGCAAAAGCCGATTGAGACATTTTTATTTTCGTATCCCTATTTCGATTGAATTTCAAACAAGAATCAATGGATCAGGAAGATTGTTTGCAGCAATTGGGCCCGAAGTCGAATTTCGTCATGGCATAAAATCGAAAGCACATGTAAATGGAGAGAGTGAAAATTTAGGGAATGGAATGCACGTGCGCCCATTTACTGTAAACCTATTGGCTCAAATTGGTTATGGAGATATAGGATTATATGCTCGATTTGATACACAAAACTTATTCGCTCATAATAAATGTGCACAAATGATGCCATGCTCATTTGGAGTGATGTGGTATTGGTAATTGATAGGTGGATAGAATTGCGATGACGATTTCAAGTCTTTACTTATTTCATTCTTATTTTAGATTCGAAAGCTAATAAGATATTTATTATATTAAACGATCAATAAATAAATGTTAGTTTATGGATGAATAGAAACAAAAGAAAATATCGATTGTTATGCTTTATTATTGAATTGTTTTACTAAAATATAGAATTATGAAAAAAGATCAATTAGTATCTAATGCAGGTAAGCCAATAGCCGATAATGAAAACATTAAAACAGCAGGAAAACGTGGTCCGGCATTAATGGAAAATGTGTGGTTTCTTGAAAAACTTGGAGCATTTGATCGAGAGCGAATACCCGAACGAGTAGTGCATGCCAAAGGCTCAGGAGCATTTGGCGAATTCACAGTAACGCATGATATCACTCCATACACCAAAGCATCTATTTTTGCAGAGATAGGTAAAAAAACTCCTATGCTGGCCAGATTCTCAACCGTAGCGGGCGAAAGAGGTGCTGCCGATACCGAAAGAGATGTGCGTGGTTTTGCTTTGAAATTTTATACCGATCAAGGAAATTGGGATTTGGTGGGAAATAATACTCCCGTATTCTTTATTCGTGATCCTTTAAAATTTCCAGATTTTATTCATACGCAGAAAAGAGATCCTAGAAACAACATGCGTAGCAATACGGCAATGTGGGATTTTTGGTCACTCAGTCCTGAAACATTACATCAAGTGATGATATTAATGAGCGATAGAGGGATTCCAAAAGGATTTAGACATATGCATGGATTTAGCAGTCATACCTATAGTTTTTTCAATGCAAAAAACGAACGGTTTTGGGTTAAATTTCATTTCAGAACTCAACAAGGAATTGAAAATTATACCAATGCCGAAGCTGCCGAAATTGTAGGCCACGACCGAGAAGCTTCACAACGTGATTTGTTCGAAAATATAGAAAAAGGAAATTTCCCCAAATGGACAATGTATGTTCAAATTATGCCCGAAGAAGAGGCCTTGACTTATCGCGTCAACCCATTTGATTTGACCAAGGTGTGGAGTCACAAAGACTATCCATTAATTGAAGTGGGATATTTCGAACTGAATAGAAATGTAAATAATTATTTTGGAGAAATAGAGCAAGCAGCATTCAACCCTGCTAACAATATACCGGGTGTAGGTTTTTCACCTGATAAGATGCTCCAAGGTAGACTCTTTGCCTATGGAGATGCACATAGATATAGATTGGGAGTTAATTTTGAATCTATTCCGGTGAATCGTCCATTGGTTCCGGTGCACAACTATAATAGAGATGGACATATGCGTATTGACGACAATGGTGGTGCATCGGTAAATTATGAGCCGAATAGCTTTGATGGACCAATGCACGACCATCGATTTAGCGAACCTCCATTAAAAATAGATGGTGATGCCATGGCATACAACAATCGTGAAGATACCGATTACTATTCGCAACCGGGTGCATTATTCAGATTAATGCCAGAAGATGAAAAGTTGCGTACTATATCGAATATTTGCGAAGCACTATGCGGAGTTCCCGATTTTATTAGAATACGTGTAGCGGCTCGATTCTTTCTGGCTGATGAAAGATGTGGACTTGGCATTGCCAATCAACTCGATTTTACAGCCGAAACAATAAAAGCTGAAGCGCAACGATTGCTCGAAGATGATAAACAAAGGGCAATGAATCTATAGCTTAAATTTTAGAAACAAAGAAAAAAGCGAAATTGATATTTAAGTCAATTTCGCTTTTTCTTTGTATTCGATATAATGTTGATTCTTTATATTAAAGCTCAATAATTGATTCTTCGCAATTCGTAAGTTTCTCAACTCCATCGGCAGTAACTACCCACGAGTTTTCAACACCTACGGGTCCAACGCCCGGTATTACAATTTTGGGTTCTAATGCAAAAACCATTCCTACTTCCAACTCCTGCTTCATACGAGGAGCTATAACAGGCATTTCATTGATTTCCAAACCAATGCCATGACCAATAAAACGAGCTTGCTGTTCGATCCCCATAAAACGATCGGCAAATCCGGCCTTAGTTACCATATCAATGGCTTTATTATATAAATCTTCGCAAACAGTTCCGGGTTTTACCATGCCGATCAATTCATTCTGGATATCCAAACACACTTGGTGTGCTGTATAAGCCTCATCCGTTAGTTTACCAATAGAAAACACACGACTCATATCGCCCATATAACCATTGAAGTTACCTCCCATATCTACCATCACACTACATCCTTCTTTCAAGGGAGTACCATTCAAACCTACCGGAAGTGTTGGATCGCCTTCACCACCCAATGCAAAATCGAATGGAGAAGGTGCAGCAGCATTATCTCCTGTTAATACACTTCCCATAAAAATCTCCATGCTTTGACCAAAAACACGGAACACTCCTAAATTACCTTCAAGACGCATTAAACGCTCTATCTCGATAGAAAATTCACGGTCGGTCATTCCGGCACGATAAACCGATGGAATGTTGTTATACGCTTTGGCATGTGCAATGCCCGAACGACGGAACATTTCAATTTCCATAGCGGTTTTTATTGTACGCGCTTGACGAATAATAGGTGTACCGTTGACGATCTCTGCTTCCGGAAACATTTTGGCCAAACGTGTATATTCTGTATATGATAATTCGTCGGCTTCTAACATCAGTTTTTGAGGCAATGGAAGTCCTTGTTCTTGTATAATATCAATTATTTGCTCAGGCTTACGTATATTAAATACAAACTCTCCTTTAATATTATTAGGACGCTTCACAAAAATACGAGCAGGTGCATGAAGTGGTAAGTATAAATATCCACTTATAATTTGACCGTATGTATATAATAGATTGATATTGCATGCAATGAGTGCTGCATCAATGTTTTGCTGATTCATCAACCAGCGTATCTTGTCGCGACGTGCGATTAATTCATTTTGTACCATTATAAAATCTGCTTATTTTGATTTGGATGGCAAAGGTAAGCCCTTTTTGATTGAAATTGAAACGTTTTAATATAAAATATAAAAAGAATGCCATCGGCTTTCTGTCACAGAAAACCGATGGCTATAACCACAAATACAAATACAACTAAACAAAATTAACGCTTTGCTTGCGCCATTTATGTTTACACAATATTTTTGTTCTTATATGATACCTTGTGCCATCATTGCATGTGCTACTTTCATAAAGCCCGCAATATTAGCACCTTTCACATAGTTTACATATCCATTTGGTTCTTTACCATACTTCACGCATTGCTCATGAATACCATGCATAATTTCATGCAATTTATTATCAACCTCGGCAGCAGTCCATGATATATGCATTGCATTTTGTGTCATTTCTAAACCCGAAGTAGCCACACCACCTGCATTAACAGCTTTTCCTGGTGCATACATTATTTTGTTGTCGATAAATAGATCAATTGCTTCGGGAGTACAACCCATATTGGATATTTCACCCACGCATAGAACACCGTTTTTAATCAGTTCTTTGGCATCTTCACCATCTAACTCATTTTGTGTAGCACAAGGCAAAGCAATATCTACCTTTACTTCCCATGGACGTTTTCCAGCAAAGAATTTAGCATTCGGATATTCTTCCACATAAGGTTCAACAATATCGTTTCCGGTTGCTCTCAATTCTAACATATAGTCTATTTTATCGCCACTAATACCATCAGGATCATAGATATATCCATCAGGCCCTGAGATAGTAACCACCTTCGCGCCCAACTCGGTAGCTTTAAGAGCTGCCCCCCATGCCACATTGCCAAAACCCGAAATAGCCACCGTTTTATCTTTCATATCCAGCCCTTTATCGTGAAGCATATCTTTTACAAAATACAATCCACCAAAGCCGGTTGCCTCTGGACGAATCAATGAACCGCCAAACTCTAATCCTTTACCGGTAAATGTTCCGGTAACTTCTCGTGTTAGCTTTTTGTACATTCCATACATGTAACCTACTTCACGACCACCCACACCGATATCTCCTGCAGGTACATCCATATCCGGACCAATATGACGCCACAATTCAAGCATGAAGGCTTGGCAGAAACGCATTATTTCAGCATTTGATTTTCCACGTGGAGAAAAATCAGAACCACCTTTACCACCACCCATAGGCAATGTAGTGAGCGCATTTTTGAAGGTTTGCTCAAATCCTAAGAATTTAAGAATTGATAAGTTTACAGATGCATGAAAGCGTATACCGCCTTTATATGGACCAATCGCATTATTAAATTGAACGCGATAACCTAAATTTGTTTGTACTTCGCCTTTATCGTCGACCCACGTCACTCGGAAGGTAAAAATACGATCTGGCTCCACCAAACGTTGAATGATTTTTGCTTTTTCAAACTCAGGATGCTGATTGTATATATCTTCAATAGAAAGAAGTACTTCTTTTACAGCTTGGAGGTACTCAGACTCACCGGGATGCTTTGCCTCAAGAGAGGTCATTATTTCCTGAATATTCATAACATTGAATTTAATAAGTATTTTGTAATAAAATGTCAATTAATATCATGCAAATATAGTGTTATTTTCAATATACCACCATTTTAAATGTTAAATATTTGACATTATGTAATAAAATGACATTTTTATAAAAAAAAATAGCGTGTGATATGTTTTATAACACACATCACACGCTATTAACAAACTACTATAAAAACAGTTTATTAAAATTGAGGATTCATTCCTAAGTTGTACATAATAAAGCTATAAATATCGGTCTGTTCTTCTAGCACCTTACTCATAGGCTTACCGGCACCATGTCCGGCTTTGCTTTCAATGCGAATCAGCGTAGGATTTGTACCATCATTTGCTTCTTGCAATGCAGCTGCATACTTAAATGAGTGAGCAGGTACTACTCGATCGTCATGATCGGCAGTAGTAATAAGTGTAGCTGGGTATTTTGTGCCCGCATTCAAGTTATGCAAAGGAGAGTAGGCTTTTAAGTAATTAAACATTTCAGGGCTATCTTCGCTTGTACCATAATCGCTTGCCCAGTTCCAACCAATCGTGAACTTATGATAGCGCAACATATCCAATACTCCTACTTGCGGAATGGCTACTTGAAATAATTCAGGACGCTGTGTCATACAAGCACCTACTAGTAAACCACCATTCGAACCACCCATAATAGCTATTTCACTTGGATTGGTATATTTCTTGTTAATCAAATATTCGGCAGCACCGATGAAGTCGTCAAATACATTTTGCTTTTGCAACTTTGTGCCCGCAATATGCCATTTCTCACCATATTCATTACCTCCGCGAAGATTTACTTGTGCATAAATACCACCATTTTCAAGAAAAGGAATTCGCAATGTACTAAAACTTGGATTCAAACTAACACCAAACCCACCATAACCATATAGTAACACAGGATTTTTACCATCGAATTCTAATCCTTTTCTATATGTTAAGAACATAGGTATACGAGTGCCATCGTTACTCGGAAAAAACACTTGTTCGGTTACAAAATCTTCGGGATTAAATTCCACTTTCGGGGCACGATATAGTTTACTAGTATTGGTGTTCATATCATATTGATAGGTAGCACCGGGAGTAGTGAAAGAAGTAAACCCATAGAAACACTCATCATCATCAGCATTACCACTAAATCCTACCGATCCTAATGATGGTAATTTAATCTCTTGTAATTCTGTTCCATTTAAATTATATACATAAGCATGGTTTGATGCATCTTTATCATACGTCAAAAATAGTTTTCCACCAATCACTTCGGCATTTGTCAATACAGATTCAGACTCCGGAACTAACTCTATCCAGTTATCTAATTTTGGGTTTTTAGCATCGGCCACCATTACACGATATTTAGGTGCATTATAATTGGTGATAAAATATATTTTGTCACCAATCACTTCAATTGGATAATATTGATAATCAAAGTCAGTCGTCAATTGTGTGATTGGACTATTTTTAATTAAGTCTTTAATAAAAACATTATTCCCTCTACCGGCACCCGACTCGTATATAAATAAGAAACGTTGATCATCACTTGTGCTAGCTGAATAAAAACGACGTGGTTCTTTTGCATTTTGATATATTAATTTGTCAGTCGATTGTGGTGTGCCCAATTTATGATAATATACCTTGTGGTTTTCATTGGTATTAGAAAACTCTTTGCCTTCAACGGGAGCATCATAAGCACTATAATAGAAACCATCACCATCCCACGATGCGCTTGTAAACTTAGCCCATTTAATGTGATCATCGAGTAGTTGACGAGTTGCAACATCCATTACATATATTTCTGTCCAATCCGAACCACTCCGAGATATAGTATATGCCACATATTTTCCATCTTTTGAAAATTGTAATCCGGTTAAAGCAACTGTACCATCGGTAGACAATTGATTTGGATCTAAAAATACGGTTGGTTCGCTATCTAACGTGGCTTGCGTGTACAATACACTTTGATTTTGCAAACCATCGTTCTTATAAAAATAGTATTTACCATTTCGCTTAAAAGGAGTACCAATCTTTTCGTAATTGGCAAGATTAGTCATTCGTTCAAGAAGCTGCTTACGATAAGGAATTTTATCGAAATAGTTGTTTGTTACTGCATTTTGCGCTTCTACCCATTCAGCTGTAGCTGCACTGGTATCATTTTCGAGCCAGCGATAAGGGTCGGCTACTTCAGTACCAAAATAGACATCAACAGTATCAACTTTGTCAGTCATTGGATAATTCATTTTTGGATTGTTTGCACATGACATAATCATTAGTCCATATGCAGAATAGAGTAATAGTTTTTTCATTATGATATAAATTAATGTTTTTCCTTCGTTCAATCTTTTTATTTATGCATTCATGAAGTGCTTTTGTGGGTATAAAAATATAAAAAGTTAGAATATAAACAAAAGAAGGTACACTATAAATAGTCAATATTTTTAAAAATAGTAATCGCCAATATCTAAAACTAACCATATTTACTATTTATCAATCATATAGTTATCATATAGATATCATTTATCGAATATTATATTTGAATATAAACAAATCATGGATATCTACATGATAAAATGTTACTATTCATCACCCAGCAATCTAATTATACGATAAATTCATTATTTTACCCATTATAATGTAATAAATAGAATACTTTAATCCATATTTAATTACGATTAATCACCTTTTACTCTTTTTTTTCATCAATTTGTTTGCATATAATAAAAATCCGCTTACCTTTGTAGCATTAAATAAAGAATACAACTATACATGAATATATTTCAACCAAACAACCTGATTTCTCTCCATATTATTATTATCGTGGTGGTCACATATATAATGTGAGAAAGGTTGTTGTATGTATTCATATCATATAAAACAAAATTAGAAAGCCTTTCTCATTCAAAGTGAGAAAGGCTTTCTAATTTATATAAAAAGATAAACCAATGAAAAAGCAGTTACGCAGCGCATCCAGTACACAAGGTCGACGAATGGCTGGTGCAAGAGCATTGTGGACAGCCAACGGAATGAAAAAAGAACAATTGGGCAAACCAATTATAGCCATCGTCAACTCTTTTACACAGTTTGTTCCCGGGCATGTACACCTACATAAGATTGGTCAACAAGTAAAAACTGAGATAGAAAAGCTTGGTTGTTTTGCAGCTGAGTTCAATACAATAGCCATCGATGATGGTATAGCAATGGGCCATGATGGCATGCTTTACTCTTTGCCGTCGCGCGATATTATAGCAGATAGTGTAGAGTACATGGTAAATGCCCACAAAGCCGATGCCATGATTTGCATCAGTAATTGTGACAAAATAACACCAGGAATGTTAATGGCAGCCATGCGATTGAATATTCCAACTGTTTTTGTATCGGGTGGCCCGATGGAAGCAGGTGAGTTAGATGGAAAACATCTTGACCTGATTGATGCAATGATTACAGCAGCCGATAAGAATGTAGACGATAAAGAAGTCGAAAAAATAGAAAGAAGCGCATGTCCAACATGTGGTAGCTGCTCGGGAATGTTTACAGCAAATTCTATGAATTGCTTAAATGAGGCAATTGGATTGGCACTGCCAGGTAATGGCACTATTGTTGCGACTCACGAAAATCGGAAAAAATTATTTGAAGAGGCTGCTGCGTTAATCGTAAACAATGCATTTAAATATTACAATGATGGCGACGAAAGTGTATTGCCCAAAAGCATAGCCACCCGTTCGGCATTTTTAAATGCGATGACTCTCGATATTGCAATGGGAGGGTCAACAAACACAATATTACATTTATTGGCCATAGCACACGAAGCCGAAGTTGACTTTACGATGGACGATATCGATATACTATCGCGCAAAAGTCCTTGTCTCTGTAAAGTAGCTCCGAACACTCAGAAATATCATATCCAAGATGTCAATCGTGCTGGTGGTATTATGGCTATATTGGGAGAACTCAACAAAGCCGGCTTGATAGACACAGCTGTAAACAGAGTAGATGGACTAACATTGGCCGATGCATTAGCGCAATATGACATAACATCTGGTCAGGTTGCAGAAGAGGCTATCCATAAATACTTGAGTGCGCCGGCAGGTAAATTTAATTTGGTTTTAGGATCGCAAAATTGTTATTATAACGATTTAGATACCGACAGAATAGAGGGTTGCATACGAGATATGCAACATGCTTATAGTAAGGATGGTGGATTAGCAATTCTTAAAGGCAATATAGCACAGAATGGTTGTGTTGTGAAAACAGCAGGGGTAGACGAAAGTATATGGAAATTCACCGGACCAGCCAAAGTTTTTGATAGTCAAGAAGCAGCATGTGAAGGCATATTAAAAGGAGAGGTAGTTAGCGGTGATGTCGTTGTAATAACACATGAAGGTCCGAAGGGAGGACCTGGCATGCAAGAGATGCTCTATCCTACTTCATATATCAAATCACGTCATTTAGGAAAAGAATGCGCACTTATCACCGATGGTCGTTTTAGCGGTGGCACATCAGGTTTAAGTATTGGACACATATCACCCGAAGCTGCTGCCGGAGGTAATATTGGAAAAGTGCTGGATGGAGACATGATTGAAATTGATATTCCTAACCGAACCATTAATGTACTATTAAGCCACGAAGAGCTGGAAGCACGCACTATGCGTCAATCAACACGCAATCGTCATATTCCTAAAAGTTTGAAAGCTTACGCAAGTATGGTAAGTTCGGCCGACAAAGGGGCTGTCAGAATGATAGACTAATACACTCGAGACTAAGAAATAGATTGTTAACAGTATTTACAAATGAAATAAATGAGTAAAGAGTTAATTTCGGGCGCTGAAGCCTTGATGCGTTCATTAGAACACCAAGGAGTTAAAACGATATTCGGATATCCGGGTGGATCAATAATGCCGGTATTTGATGCATTATATGATCATCAAAATTTAATTCATCATATTCTTGTGCGACATGAACAAGGAGCGGTACATGCTGCTCAAGGTTTTGCACGTGCTTCGGGAAATGTAGGCGTATGCTTGGTTACTAGTGGTCCTGGTGCAACCAATACCGTCACCGGTATAGCCGATGCAATGATTGATAGCACTCCGATTGTAGTCATTGCCGGTCAAGTAGGAGTAGGATTCTTAGGAACAGACGCTTTTCAAGAAGTCGATTTAGTAGGTATCACTCAGCCCATTACAAAATGGAGTTACCAAATAAGACGAGCCGAAGATGTAGCATGGGCTGTTGCACGTGCTTTCTATATAGCAAATAGTGGTCGTCCCGGACCGGTAGTACTCGATTTTGCTAAAAATGCTCAAATCGAAAAGACCGATTTCATCCCTACTAAAGTAGATTTCATTCGTAGCTATATTCCAACTCCTGATACCGATATGAATCAATTATCGGAAGCTGCAGCATTAATCAATTCTGCACAACGTCCTCTAGTACTAGTAGGACAAGGAGTAGAATTGGGTAGTGCACAAAAAGAGTTACAACAATTCATTGAAAAAGCAGATATTCCTGCCGGATGTACACTTATGGGACTTTCGGCATTGCCAACGGCCCATCCGCTTAACAAAGGAATGTTGGGTATGCATGGCAATTTAGGCCCCAATATAAATACCAACAAATGCGATGTATTGATTGCTATAGGCATGCGTTTTGACGATCGTGTTACAGGCAATTTAGCCACTTACGCGCCTCAAGCAAAGGTGATACATTTTGATATTGATCCAGCAGAGATCGATAAAAATGTAAAAACCGATATAGCTGTTTTAGGCGATTGTAAATATACGTTGACAGAAATCATACAACTGATTGAACCCTCTCAACACACCGAGTGGATTGAGAGTTTTAAAGATTATGAAGAACTTGAATACGAAAGAGTGATTCATCCGGAATTATTCCCCAAAAACAATGTATTAAGTATGGGCGAAGTAGTAAGAGCCGTAAGCGATGCTACTTGTCATGAAGCAATTCTTGTAACTGACGTGGGACAAAATCAAATGATGGCAGCCCGCTACTTTAAATATACAAAAGATAGAAGCATAATAACATCGGGTGGATTAGGAACTATGGGATTTAGTCTTCCGGCTGCTATTGGAGCTACTTTTGGCCGTCCCGATCGAACTGTTTGCTCATTCATGGGCGATGGCGGTTTACAAATGAATATCCAAGAATTGGGTACTATTATGGAACAAAATGCACCGGTAAAAATCATTGTATTAAATAATAATTATTTAGGAAATGTACGCCAGTGGCAAGCCATGTTCTTCAATCGTAAATATTCATTTACTCCAATGATGAACCCCGACTATATGAAAATTGCATCGGCCTACAATATACCTTCAAAACGCGTTGCTACACGTGAGGAATTAGAACAAGGAATTGAAGAAATGCTAACTACAGAAGGGCCTTTCTTACTAGAAGCCTGTGTCATCGAAGAGGGAAATGTTATGCCTATGACTCCTCCGGGAGGATCTGTGAATCAAATGCTTCTTGAATGTTAATACTAATTTGCTCGTATTATGAATGAAAAAAAATTATATACTTTGATTGTCCATTCCGAAAACATTGCAGGCCTACTAAACCAAGTAACAGCAGTTTTCACGCGACGTCAAATCAATATTGAAAGTCTTAACGTATCTGCATCATCGATAAAGGGTATTCATAAATACACAATCACAGCTTTTACCGATAAAGACACCATCGATAAAGTGGTGAAGCAAATTGATAAAAAAATAGATGTATTACAAGCACACTATTTTGTAGATGATGAAATTTATTATCATGAAATAGCATTATATAAAGTTTCGACACCCGAATTTCAATCGACACCCGAAGCTTCGAAAGTAATTAGAAAATATAATGCACGAATCGTAGAGGTGAATCCGGTATTTGCCATTGTCGAAAAAAATGGCAACAGCGACGACATATCATCATTATATAACGAACTACGTTCTTTGAATTGTGTTTTACAATTTGTACGTTCGGGGCGTATAGCCATTACCACTAGTTGCTTTGAGCGTGTTAATGAATTTTTGGCCGATCGGGAAGCCAAATATAATACTAGTAAAGAAATAAGAAAAAATGAGTGAATCGAATAAAGTTGGTAGATATAAAGCCATTGCCGAACCCTTTCATGTCGATTTTAATGGAAGACTAACAATGGGAGTATTGGGCAATCACTTATTAAATTGCGCCAGTTTCCATGCAACAGAACGCGGTTTTGGGATGATGAACCTAAATCAGAACAACTACACTTGGGTGTTATCACGATTGGCTATCGAAATGGAAGAGATGCCATATCAATATGAGGAGTTTACAATTGAAACATGGGTCGAAAATGTTTATCGCCTATTTACCGATCGCAATTATGCCATCTTGAATAAAGAGGGAAGAAAAATTGGATATGCACGATCGATATGGGCTATGATTGATATGAATACTCGCAAGCCAATTGATTTATTAACCCTTCACGGTGGCAAAATCACCGAATATATATGTGATGCTCCATGCCCTATCGATAAACCATCAAGAATAAAAGTGGGCAACGATGAATGTGTTGCAAAGCTAACCGCAAAATATAGCGATATTGATGTTAACGGACACTTTAACAGCATTCGTTACATTGAACATATTCTTGATCTATTTCCGCTGGAAACGTATAAAACTAAACGAATTAAACGATTTGAGATGGCTTACGTAGCCGAAAGTTATTTTGGCAATGAGTTATCATTTTTCATGAGTGAATCATGTGATAATGAATATCATTTAGAGATAAAGAAAGAGAACAATGAATTGGTCTGTCGATCAAAAATAATATTTGAATAATAAAAAATTAATTAATAACCGAGTGGTGAATACTACTCAAAAACATTAAGAACAAATGGCACAAATGAATTTTGGTGGTGTTACTGAAAATGTAGTAACACGTGAAGAGTTCCCATTGGAAAAAGCTCGTGAAGTATTGAAAGATGAAACAATTGCAGTAATTGGTTATGGAGTGCAAGGTCCAGGACAATCACTCAATCTTCGCGACAATGGTTTTAATGTAATTATCGGCCAACGTAAAGGTGGAAAAACATGGGACAAAGCGATTGCTGACGGTTGGGTTCCTGGTGAAACGCTTTTCGAAATCGAGGAAGCATGTCAACGTGGTACTATTATACAATATTTGCTATCGGATGCTGCGCAAATTGAAGTATGGCCAACAGTGAAAAAACACTTAACTGCGGGTAAAGCATTGTATTTCTCACATGGTTTTGGTGTAACTTATAGCGATCGTACCGGCATCATTCCTCCAACAGATGTCGATGTTATTTTAGTAGCTCCTAAAGGTTCGGGTACATCACTTCGTACGATGTTTCTTGAAGGTCGTGGACTGAATTCATCATTCGCCATTTATCAAGATGCTACAGGAAGAGCTTGGGAAAGATGTGTTGCTTTAGGTATTGGTGTCGGTTCGGGTTATCTATTCGAAACAACATTCAAACGTGAAGTTTATTCTGACCTAACAGGTGAGCGTGGTTCATTGATGGGTGCCATCCAAGGTTTATTATTGGCCCAATATGAAGTATTACGCGAAAACGGACACACACCATCCGAAGCCTTCAATGAAACGGTTGAAGAGTTGACTCAATCATTAATGCCTCTATTTGCTAAAAATGGTATGGACTGGATGTATGCCAACTGTTCGACAACAGCACAACGCGGTGCTTTAGACTGGATGGGACCATTCCACGATGCTATTAAACCGGTCATGAATCAACTTTATGATAGTGTAAAAACAGGTAATGAAGCTCAAATTTCAATCGATAGCAACTCGAAAACGGATTATCGCGAAAAGTTGGAAGAAGAGCTACGCGAGCTACGTGAAAGCGAAATGTGGCAAACTGCAATGACTGTTCGTAAATTGCGCCCTGAGAACAACTAAATTTTTATGATGATTGATAAAATTCATTTGGAATAACAACATCAATGTTGTACATTTACAACATGAATCATGAATTAGGTTCAAATAAATTATGCGTGAAGAAGTATTGCATTTCTTCACGCATTTTTTTTAATTCAAGTTCGATAAATAGAGTATAGGGCAATAATATCTCATAGAAATTGTGCGATATCTCTTAGAGATATAGTCAACAACTCTTAGAGATATAGCCAATAACTCTTAGAGATATCAATATAACTCTAAGAGATATAGAAATAGTGCAATGGGATATTTATAATTCAGACAATTTACTTATCTAATCATTCAACCAACCTCACAATTGTTATTTATCATTAAATCTTCAACTGGCGGGTATTGACAACATTTTGAAATATTGTCGTGATTTTAATTTGATTTTAGCGAATCAATATACTCCATCAGTTTGCGATAAAAAGTATGTTTATTCAATGTGTGGGTATCGCCTAGAATAATGAGTTTCATTCGTGCTCGCGTAATTGCAACATTCATCCGACGAAGATCATTGAGAAAACCAATATTTCCATGTTCATTGGCTCGCACCAAACTAATAAAAATAATATCTTTTTCCTGTCCCTGAAATCCATCCACTGTATTTACGGTAATAATAGAACGGTAAGGTTTGAAAAATGTATTTTTCTTTAATAATGATCTGATATATTGCACTTGAGCTTTATAAGGAGATATAATACCGATATCAATTTTCTCATCCATAATACGTTCGTATCCTATCTTAGAAATGTATTGTTGTAACTCTTGCAACAATAGACCGGCTTCGTTCTTATTAATGCGACCTGCCGTCTCACTTATAAAATCTTCATGAAACTCTAAATCGGAAGTATCAATCCACATGATAGGATAATCCATATCGAGAATACCGCGATCCGATACTTCGGACGCTGCTTGCAACTCACCATTGTAAAACCAACGCGAAGAAAACCGCATGATATCTCTGTGCATTCGATATTGAATATTGAGCAATGTAACTACCGATGGATTACGCAAACAAATCTTTTCCATCAATGTATGGCTCAAACCCTGACGAGCTGCAGTAACACATTTAATAGTTGGAGGCAATTGACAATGATCGCCGGCTAAAATTACCCGATTGGCTTTTCGTATGGCCACCCAACATGCAGCCTCGAGAGCTTGAGCAGCCTCATCGATAAATAGAGTTGAAAAATACCTTCCCGTCAATACTCGATGATTACTACCAATGAGTGTAGATGCTACGACCCGCGCATTAGCAAATAAATCTTCATTGATACGAATTTCAAGTTCAACTGAACGCTCTCGTAAATGAACTAATCGATTTCGTATTTTCTCTTTTTCAGAATGACTTTTTTTACGTAAGGAACCCGTACACTCTCGAATTGATTTTCGAATACTCCACAATTCTGCATACAAAGAGTGATTCTCGAATTGTCGCTCATAGGTAAATGAAAGCATCTTATCATTCACCTTTGTGGGATTACCAATTCGCAATACGGGCACTCCCCTATCTACCAATTTTTCGGCAATCCAATCGACAGCAGTGTTACTTTGCGCACAAACCAACACTTGTGTTTCACGATGCAGTGTTTCATAGATGGCTTCTACCATTGTAGTAGTTTTTCCAGTACCGGGAGGTCCATGTACTACTGCTACGTCTTTTGCGCAAAGCACCTTGTTCACTGCATTTTCTTGACTCTGATTAAGCCACGGAAATCGAATCGGATATATTTCTCGATCAATAGGTGATTGTTTACTTAAAATAATATCACGCAATTGCGACAAACGATTATTTTTTGCCTGAATAACATCTGCCAATGCCTCGAACATGGCTTTATAGGATGTTTCATCAAAAAAAAGTTGTACACCCAAATTATCTTTATTTTCGAGTTCGGCCAAGTGAGCTACTTGTGGCAGAATCGCCACCAAACGATTTTCTTCGGCATAACTCACTATCGCAGTAAAATTGAAGAAAACAATACGTCCATCAAAGTGCTGTTGAAAAAAACGTATCGGACGTCCAAATTCAAAAGCGTGATTAATTTCTGTTTTATCGGTACGATAAATCTCTACAACAAATTGATTCAATGAATTATAATAACTCCTACCAATTTGAAGAGGAAACCAACATATACCTTTATGAATTTTACGAATTAACCCTGCACTTTCTGTTTGTTTACAGAATTCGGCTTTTTCATACTCATATTCTTGCTGCAATAACTCTTTTTGATGCAACAATTCTTGAATTATAGAGGGATATAATGGTTTTTCAGACATTATCTTGTTTCTAGTTTTATTATCGACACACAATATTGTTAACAAAAATAACATGTTAGATATGAAACGGTGCATTTATTAGACTTTGTTAAACTTTTACATCATTTACCTTGTTAATTAAAAGGTATAATCCTAAGCAAATAAGTCTATAAATCAATATGATATTATCGAATTCAAATATTATAAATAGTTTTTACTCCACCTTCATGAGTAAAATAAACGAACTCAAGCAGACAGTAAATCGTCCTCTTACATTAACTGAAAAAATAATCTTTTGTCATTGTTCGGCTGAAACAATTATTAATTATAAATCAGGCAATAACTATATTTCGATTAAGCCTGACAGAATGGTTTTGAACGATATTACTGCACCGATTGTGTTATTACAACTGCTCAATACCAAACAAGAAAAAACAGCCATTCCCACCTCTATACATTGTGATCATCTGATCAAAGTCAATAAAGATAAACAGAATGATTTGAATGATGCTCTTCATGAATTTCATGACATTTACGACTTTTTACAATCGGCAAGCAATCGGTTCGATATAGATTTTTGGGAACCCGGACAAGGCATTTCCCATCAATTGGTTTTCGAGAACTATGTTTTTCCTGGAGGGATAATCGTGGGTACGAGCAGACATACATGCAATGCCGGAGGTTTATGTATGTTAGGTTTTAATATTGATGAATCAGAAGCATTGGATATCATTCAAAATCATGATATTGAAATAGAAATTCCACAAATTATCGGTATCAAGCTTGAAGGTGAGTTAAACGGTTGGACATCGCCTAAAGATGTGATTTTAAAAATAAATGGAGAGCTCAAAATAGAGAATAAAAATACAATTATTGAATATTTTGGTAGCGGAGCAGAGACGTTATCGGCTACCGGTAAAGCTACTATCTGTAATATGAGTACAGAGTTGGGAGCATCATCGGCAATATTTCCATTCGATAAAAAAATGAAACGTTACCTTAGAGCTACTCACAGAACAGCGGTTGCCAGTCGAGTAGATGAAATAGCATCTTACTTTTGTGCAGACACAGAAGTAATAAAAAGCCCGAATCAATATTACGACCGAGTTATCGAAATAAACTTATCCGAGATAGAACCATATATCAGTGGACCATTTAGACCCGACAATGCCATTCCCATATCCCAATTTGCAGAAAATGTACTCCTCAATGGTTATCCTCGCAAATTGGATGCCGGTTTAATTGGATCGTGTGTGAATTCATCGTACGAAGATTTGAGTAAAGTAGCCTCAATCGCCAAACAATCGCTCGAGAAGGACATTCCAACAGCCTCAAAATTATTTATCTGTCCGGGAAGTAAGCAGACCTTTGATACTGCTGATAGAGATGCCATCAATATGCTTCTTAAGCAAATTGGTGGACAAATTATGGCAAATGCGTGCGGCCCTTGCAATGGACAATGGGATCGAGTTCTGGATGATCCGCAAAAAAAGAATTCGATCATCACTTCATTTAACCGTAACCATGCCAAACGTACCGACGGCAATCTGAACACTTTAACCTTTATTGCTTCTCCCGAAATTGTGATAGCAATGACAATTGCCGGAGATTTATGCTTTAATCCACTAAAAGACAGATTAATGACCTACGATGGAGAGAAGGTAAAATTCACCGATCCAATATTCGAAGAGCTCCCCAAATATGGATTTGTAACAAAAGAGAAACCTGTGATTCAAAATGCAAAAAATGAGATAACTTTCCACCAAAACTCTAAATTGATACAAGCCATTTGTCCCTTCGATAAATGGGATGGTAAGGATAGCCTCACCCTTGAACTTCTTATTAAGGTAAAAGGAAAATGTACGATTGATCAAATATCTTTATCAAGACCATGGATAAAATATAGAGGACATTTAGAAAACATATCAAATAATTTCTTAATCAGAGCAATAAATATATTCAATGGGAAAACCAATACAGTTTGGAATCGTTTAAATAATAGATATGAGCCTGTACCAAAAGTTGCCAAAGACTACAAAAACAATCAACTCGAAAGTATTGTCGTAGCCAATGAGAATTATGGAGAAGGCATCAATCGTGAACATGCCGCTCTTGAAGCACGATTCTTACATGTTAGAGCAATTCTTGCAAATAGCTTTGCACCAAAACATGAGATCAACCTCAAGAAACATGGCATATTGCCACTTACGTTTATTAATCCCGAGGATTATAATCGTATTCAAGAAAAAGATAGTATTACAATTAGCGGACTTTGTAGTTTTACACCCCTTATGCCTTTAGATATCAAAATAAAGCATGAGAATGGCGAGGAAGAGACATTTAAAGTTCAACATACGTTTAATCAACAGCAGATTGATTGGTTTAAAGCCGGTTCTGCATTAAACTTTAGGAAGTATGAATAAAATAACCTTGGGTACAAACGGGAAGCTTGTTGTTCCCGATCAACCGACGATTCCATTTATCATTGGCGATGGCAATGGCAAAGAAATTATTCCCGCAATGATGGAAGTGATAGATACGGCAGTTAGAAAAATATATGGAACGAAACGTCAAATAAAATGGAAGGAAGCCTTAGCCGGCGAAAATGCTTTCAAACAAACAGGAAGCTATTTGCCTAAAGAGACTATAGAAAAGCTACAACATTATTTAGTGAGCATAAAAGGTCCGTTGGTAGCTCCTATTCAGCAAAGTAATGCCTCTCTCAACATAGCATTATATCAAGCCCTTCAACTATATGCATGTATACGTCCTGTGCGTTGGTACCAAGGAGTTTTGGCTCCGGTATTGGCTCCCGAAAAGATCAATATGACTATTTTTAGAGAAAACACTGAAGATGTATATTGTGGCGTGGAGTGGCACGGACAAAGTGATGAATCGAAAAAGGTAGCTATCTTTTTAAAAGAAGAGTTGGGAGTACAAAAAATTGATCTTCTAAAAAACACATCAATTGGTATAAAAGCGATTTCTCAAGAAGCCACAAATAGAGTCGTTAGAGCTGCATGTCACTATGCGTTAGAGAGCAAATTGCCATCGGTCACCATTGTACATAATGCCAATATGCTCGATGCAACAGAAGGTGATTTTCGAAGATGGGCTCATAAACTAATCGATGAAGAGTTTGCCGATGCAATTGCTTCAAAAAAACTCATCGTAAAAGATAAACAAATCGACTCATTCGCACAGAATGTATTAATTTGTCCGGAAGATTATTCAGTGATTGTTACCACTAATCAAAACGGCGATTTCATTTCTAATCAATTGGCAGGAATGGTAGGTGGAAACAGCATTGTTCCAAAAGCTAATATCAATTTTGAAACCGGCCATGCAATATTCGAAGGTGTAAAAGGTACAGTTCCCGAATTAGTTGGAAAAAACATTGCCGATCCGTGCTCGTTGATTCTATCGGGAGTGATGCTTTTAGAATATATAGGATGGGACGAAGCAGCCTCATTGATAAAACGCTCAATAGAGAAGTGTTTTGAAGACTCTTTGGCGGTATACGATTTGGCTAGATTTATGCCACGTGGTAAAGCTCGTTCTACATTTGAGTTTACGCATGATATCATAGAGCGAATAAATATTTAATAGTGAAATCATTAAAAAGTCCTTTTAAATTATCATTTTATTATTGACACCTCTTTCGAGAATGCATATAGTCAATGAGAGTTGAAATAATTAATACATTTTAAAAATTAGAAGAGAATTATGCTATCTTTGTGAACATAAAGAGCATATAATATCTTAAACAGAAAAACTTTATTTGCTATGTTCAATTCATTTGGAAATATATATAGATTAACAAGCTTCGGCGAATCTCACGGTAAAGGAATCGGTGGAGTAATTGATGGCTTGCCAGCAGGAATTAAAATCGACATGGATTTTATTCAGAGCGAACTCGATAGAAGACGTCCCGGACAATCGGATATCACAACGCAACGAAAAGAGGGTGATAAAGTCGAATTTCTATCAGGAATTTTCGACGGAGTATCCACCGGTTGCTCTATCGGTTTTATAGTATGGAATAAAGATCAACACTCGAATGACTATAACAACTTAAAAGAGGTGTATAGACCTTCGCATGCCGATTATACCTATTCAGTAAAATATGGCATACGAGATTATCGTGGTGGTGGACGTTCGTCTGCACGCGAAACGATATCAAGAGTAGTGGGGGGTGCTTTGGCTAAACTTGCACTCAATCAGTTGGGTATTAAAATTATGGCCTATACATCGCAAGTAGGTAGCATAAAATTAGAAAATGATTATTTTGATTATGATCTCGATCTAATCGATACCAATCCAGTGCGATGCCCCGACCCGTTGAAAGCCAAAGAGATGAAAGAACTAATTGATAGCGTCAAAGCACAAGGAGATACCATTGGTGGTGTTTTGACATGTGTCATAAAGAATTGTCCCATAGGTTTGGGGCAACCCGTATTTGGTAAATTACATGCAGCTCTTGGAAATGCTATGCTAAGCATTAATGCAGCAAAGGCATTTGAGTATGGAGATGGATTTAAAGGCCTCAAACTAAAAGGTTCTGAACAAAATGATGTTTTTTACAATCATAACGGCCGTATTGAGACTCGTACCAATCACTCTGGTGGTATTCAAGGCGGAATCAGCAATGGCCAAGACATCTACTTTAGAGTTGGATTTAAGCCGGTAGCCACCGTTTTAATGGAACAAGAAACCGTAAACATTGATGGTATCGATACGACTTTAAAAGTGAAAGGCAGACACGACCCTTGTGTGTTGCCAAGGGCAGTACCTATTGTAGAAGCAATGGCTGCCATGACTATTTTAGATTATTATTTAATTGATAGAACTACACAACTATGAGTTATCTTCATGATTATATTAAGACGAATGAACCTAAAATGATGGAAGATCTATTTAGTTTGATTCGCATTCCTAGTATCAGTGCAAAACCCGAACACCACGACGATATGATGGCATGTGCCCAACGATGGGCACAATTATTAATTGAGGCAGGGGTTGATGAAGCTTTAGTAATGCCAACGAAAGGCAACCCAGTAGTTTTTGCCCAAAAAACAGTTGACCCTAATGCAAAAACTGTATTGGTATATGCGCATTATGATGTTATGCCAGCCGAGCCTTTAGAGTTGTGGAAGAGCCATCCATTTGAACCTGAAATTCGCGACAATCATATTTGGGCAAGAGGGGCTGATGATGATAAAGGACAAGCTTTCATTCAATTGAAAGCTTTCGAATATATGCTTAAAAATGAATTATTAAAAACAAATGTAAAATTCATTATTGAAGGCGAAGAAGAGATTGGATCGCCCAACTTGGAAAGTTTTTGTCAAGACCATAAGGAATTATTGGCTGCCGACGTTATTTTAGTATCCGACACAAGTATGCTGGGTGCCGAACTTCCCTCTTTAACAACCGGTTTACGTGGTTTAGCTTATTGGGAAATTGAAGTTACCGGACCAAATAGAGATTTGCATTCAGGACATTTCGGTGGGGCTGTATCCAATCCTATTAATGTACTTTGTAATATGCTTAGCTCGGTAGTTGACAAAGATGGTCGAATCACCATTCCCGGATTCTATGATAAGGTAGAAGATGTGTCGAAAGAAGAAAGAGAGATGATAGCGTCAATACCTTTTGATGAAGCGAAATATAAGCAAGCCATTGAAATAGATGAAGTAGCGGGCGAAAAAGGCTACAGCACTCTAGAACGCAACAGTTGCCGACCATCGTTCGATGTTTGTGGTATATGGGGCGGTTATACGGGTGAAGGTTCAAAAACAGTATTACCCTCAAAAGCTTACGCTAAAGTTTCTTGCAGATTGGTACCCCATCAACAGCATGAGGAGATATCGAAACTGTTTGTGGACTATATCAATAACATTGCGCCCAAAAGTGTAAAAGTAAAAGTTACTGCCATGCATGGAGGCGAAGGATATGTTTGTCCCATAAGCTTACCAGCTTATCAAGCAGCTGTGAAAGGATTTGAAGCTGCATTCGGTAAAAAGCCTTTAGCGGTAAGACGAGGCGGTAGCATACCGATTATATCGACATTCGAAAAAGTATTAGGATTGAAAACCGTATTGATGGGATTTGGGTTAGAATCGGATGCAATACACTCGCCTAACGAAAATTTCTCTTTAGATATATTCAGAAAAGGCATTGAGGCGGTTTCAATTTTTTACCAAGAGTACGGTAAAGCATAACTATATTACCAATATATCATAAAGGTATGTTCGACACTAATTTGTCAAACATACCTTTTTTTTATATTGCTATCCGGCATTTTTTTTCGAAAACAAAATTATGGGTTTAGTGACTCCGCATAGTCAGTGCGGTAAATAAGGGGATTTACCACGTTGACTAAGGAGAGTCACCACCACATATTAAGTCACTATTATTTATTGATATTTGGGCTATAAAATAAATCAAAGGTTCAACTATCCTAAAAAAACTGAGAAGAGAGCCTTAAAGATAATATTACATTGTTTTTTGATGAAATAGAGTTGATTGAAAAACAATTTAGGAATTTATATAGTTATTAATCAATAGAGACATTTTAATTGATAAAAATGATAGAATAACTAATATTTAAAATTTAAAGATTTATGAAAAAATTTATTGCAGAGTTGATCGGTACATTTGCACTTGTCCTATTTGGATGCGGTAGTGCTGTATTCGGACAATATTTTGTTGGAACAGACATGATGACAACAATGGGTAATCCAATTACAATTACTGCGATTGGTATGTGTTTTGGTTTGGCTGTTTTAATCATGTGTTATGCCATAGGTCCTATTTCTGGCTGTCACGTTAACCCGGCTGTCAGCTTTGGTGTATTCTTAAATGGTGGAATGAAATTTGGTGAAATGATATCATATTGGGTAGCACAAATCATTGGTGGTATACTTGGTGCTGTGGCAATTGGTTTGATATCCATGCAATGGGATATGTTTGGTGCTAATCAATATGCCCCCGGCCATTTGGGAGGTGCATTTATTGGTGAAATCATATTTACATTCTTATTTGTGCTTGTAGTATTGGGTGCAACAAGTAGACGTGCTCCAAAAGGTTTTGCAGGCATCGCTATTGGTTGGGCATTAGCCATTGTAAACATTGTTATGATTCCTATTGATGGCGCATCGGTTAATCCTGCACGTTCATTTGGTCCTGCTATCTTCACCGGTGGTGAAGCATTATCACAAATTTGGGTATATATTCTTGCACCGCTTATTGGTGGTTTTATTGCTGCAATGGTATGGAAAATATTCAAAAAAGACGATGATCTTGCTGTTGTTGAATAATAGAGAACTAAAGTATCTAACCTTTCAATAATATATAATTCGCCCCATCTTACTTTGATAAAGACGGGGCGAATTTCATATTTAATATCTTTTATTCTTTATACATACCATATGTGGTACGTAGTACTTGGAACTCTGTTCTACGATTAATGGCATTGCAACTCTCTTGTTGTTCTTGAGGTAGAGTTAAAATATATTCTTCGGTCAAAACATCTCCCTGTTTTAAGAAAGAAGCTTTTTTGAGCACCGATTTATTGACTACTTTAGGAGTTTCTTCACCATAGCCTTTTGCAGTAAGCCGTTCCATATGGATACCACCTCTTACTAAATAATTAACTACCGACTCAGCACGTCGCTGTGACAATCGCTGATTATAATCATTATTTCCTTTATAATCGCAATGGGCGGCCAACTCTATGGTGATATTAGGATTATCGTTAAGCAACTGTATTAATTCATCCAATGCCTGAGTCGATTCAGGAGTCAGGTCTGCTTTGTCGAACTCATAAAATATATTTTCGATAAGCACCGGGCGTGTAATAGAAGCCAAAGGAAATTCCACTTCATAGTTACGATCGGCTTCGATAGTATCGGTAATCAGTTCTTGCTTATTATTAAGATATCCGCGACATGAAGCTAACATCACATATCGTTGCCCTGCTTCGACGCGTTGAGTGAATGAGCCATCACGCTTTACATCGATTTTTTGATATGCACCATTGTCGCCTACTAAAGTTACCACAGCTTCTGGCAAAGGATCTCCCTCTTTATCATATACCCATCCTTGAACAGTATGACTAATATCGGGAAGTTCGAAACTAAAAATATGATCCCAACCACGTGCATCCCCTCTATTTGACGAAAAAAAGCCGGTGTTAGGTGCTTTAGGATCGAAAGTCATACCAAAATCGTCGGCCTGAGAGTTAAGAGGTACGCCCATATTCTCGATGGTCCAGTTTTTTCCTACACTATCGAGTTGTGCCTTAAAAATATCAAGTCCACCCATACCCGGATGACCATTTGACGAGAAATAAAGTTCGCCTTTGGGACCAAATGTAGGAAACATTTCATCGCCTGCCGTATTGACTTTTGGACCTAAATTATCGACATAGCCGAATCCATCTTTAACCACATTAATACGCCATATATCTAATCCACCATATCCACCCGGCATATCAGAAACGAAATATAAGAAATCGCCGGCTGGGCTCATCACCGGATGTGCTACGGAGGACAATGTATCATTGATAATTTCGCATTTTTTAGGACTCCCCCATGAAGCACCCGAACGTTCTGATACATATATTTCGGCATAAACCGGTGATTCAGGTGCAGTGCGACATCGCGTAAAATACATGGTCTTACCATCGGAAGAAAACGTACAGGCCCCATCCTCGAATTCACTATTTATATCCGACTCTACAGGTGTAGGTTTTTGCCACACTTTTCGCTCATCCTTTTTTGACATAAATATATCGGCACTTTTCATGCCAGTAATACTATTTAAATCATTCCCTTTTGCATCATTGCGAGTTGATGTAAAATAGATGACTTCATTATCATCTCCTGCAAACATAGGCGAATAATCTGAACGACGCGAAAAGAACATAGGTGCTTTTTTTATAATGAAACGTGTCGGATTATTCTTCATTTGAATGGCCAATTCGCACGAAAATAAACCATTTAAAGCCAGTGAATCTTCGGGCATATAAGTCAGATAGGTCTTATAACTTTCGGCAGCAGGTTTATATTCACCATTTTTACGCTGACTTTCGGCCAGATAAAAGTATGACACAGAATCGGGATAATGATAACGAATAGCATTTTGATAAGCTCCTTTAGCGCGCAAATTATAGTTGATAAAACGATAACAAGTACCCAACTTATATGCTACTTCACCGCGCAATGGACGATTCTTTGCCGGAATAGCGGCATAACCTTTGCGATAGTACTTAGCGGCATCATAATACTCACCGCGAGCAAAACTTTGCTCGGCCTTTTTGAGGCTTTTGCTGGCTCCACACGAAGCAAACAGCAATATCCCTATAATATATATTATAATTTTAAATCGCATAATAACAGTTATATACTTAACAGAAAAATATCCAATTTATTGCATAAAATGCAAGAAGTCCGCTTTTATTATAAATAAAACGGACTTCTTATATACTATCTTTATAAGACGATATCTTTCTAATTATTTAAAACCATTTAGAGTCATTGATTAAGATGATATCCTACTATCCTTCAAAAGGTTTGCGAAAGTTACATCCATTTTTCCATTCAGAACAACCAAAAGCTGTTTTTCCTTGAATGATAGTACCCTTTCCACAAAGTGGACAAGTTTGGCCCACAGCAATCAATCCTGCTTTTGGAATAGTCATTTCATCTTTTTGCGTTGCTTTTTTAACAGCAGATTTTCGAGGGCGTTTAGGACGATCAGTTTGAGTCTTTTTCGTTTTCGATTCCTCTTTTTTAGCAGTGTCCAATATGCTAATTCGTCGGTTGGTATTATCGGATAAAACACTATGAACCACATCTTGCACCATCTGCTTTAGTTCTTCCAAGAATTGACGGGCATCATAAGTTCTTCTTTCTATCTCTCGAAGCTTTTTTTCCCAAATACCTGTTAATTCAGCCGACTTAAGGAGCTCTTCATGTATCATCTGAATCAATTCGATTCCAGTAGGTGTAGCTACTAGATTCTTTTTCTCTTTTCGGATATAATTACGTTTAAAGAGTGTTTCGATAATGGCTGCACGGGTAGATGGACGACCTATACCATTCTCTTTTAAAGCATCACGAAGTTCATCATTATCGACTAATTTCCCGGCTGTTTCCATGGCACGGAGCAAAGTCGCTTCTGTATATGGACGTGGTGGTTGTGTCCATTTTTCGTTCAAATCGGGCACATGTGGCCCCGACTCACCTTTCACAAAAGCCGGCAATACACTATTATCATCCTCTTCTTCATCGGTAGAAGGAGTAGTATTTTTCACCTCTTTTGCAAAAACAACTCGCCAACCCGGTTCAACGATTTGTTTGCCTGTAACTTTAAAGTCAATATCATCTACTTTTCCTAATACTGTAGTTGTTGATATTTTACAATCTGGATAGAATACTGCAATAAAGCGTTTGGCTATTAAATCATAAACGCTTCGTTCCATATTCGATAAATTTTGCGGATACACACCAGTAGGTATGATAGCATGGTGATCGGTTACTTTCGAATTATCAAATACCTTTTTCGATTTTACTAAAGATTTGCCTACGAGTGGTGTCGTAAGATTTTCGTAATCGCGCAAACCCTTTAATATATTCGGACATTTCGGATAAATATCATCACTTAAAAAAGTAGTATCTACACGAGGATAGGTGGCCACTTTCTTTTCATAAAGTGCCTGAATCAATTTTAATGTTTCATCGGCCGAATAACCGAATTTCTTATTACACTCCACCTGCAAAGAAGTTAGATCGAACAAGCGTGGCGCAAATTCACGTCCGTCTTTTTTAGTTACATTAGCCACTGTAAATGGTAATTCGCGAATACGTTCTATCAATTGTTCACCTTCTTCGCGACTACCAATAGGATCAATTCCGGGATTGTCAATCGATTTGCCCTTGCCACCGTTTTTCTCTTCTTCGGCTGCAATTTCTTCATCGCTCTTACGAATTAAAGCAGAGAACGTAGTATTACGATATACAGTTTTAAGTTCCCAATATTGTTTAGGTTCAAAATTTAATATATCTAATTGGCGATTAACAATTAAAGCTAAAGTAGGTGTTTGTACTCTACCAATGGATAAAACCTGACGATTTTGTCCGTATTTTATGGTATACAAACGTGTCGCATTCATTCCCAACAACCAATCACCGATAGCTCTTGATAATCCGGCTTCATATAGCGGCTTAAACTCAGAGTTGTCTTTTAAGTTGGCAAACCCTTCACGTATAGCTTCTTCAGTAAGCGATGAAATCCACAAACGTTTGATTGGACAAGTTACACCGGCTTTTTGCATCACCCATTGTTGAATCAATTCTCCTTCTTGACCGGCATCACCACAATTTACTATCTCGGTAGCCGATTGCATTAGTTTTTCAATCACTTGAAATTGCTTCTCATACGTTGGATTACCAATGAGTTTTATACCAAAACGAGGTGGAATCATTGGCAAACTGCCTAAACTCCACGATTTCCAACTAGGCGTATAATCTTGTGGTTCTTTAAGTGTACAAAGATGCCCGAATGTCCAAGTTACTTGGTATCCGTTTCCTTCTATATATCCATCTTTCTTTGTTTTAGCACCGAGAACATCGGCAATATCACGCGCCACAGAGGGCTTTTCAGCAATGCAAACTATCATCTATCATTCATTCTTTAGATGACAAAAATAGGCAAAATAAAACGAGGAACAAACAGACTGTAAGTAATAATAACGTTCGTTACTATAGAGAGCCTTTATAAGGCTCGTATTTTGATTTGAAAAATCATAATTTAAAATAGACAAAAAGTAATGATAACCATATAATGAATCGATTGTAGTCCTCTATTATCAGACTTAACATAGATCGATCACTCGCTGTAATAATAAATGAAAAGAAAAAGATAATACAACAAACACCTGTATATCAATATTATTACTTATATTTATTTAATTATCAATCAATTGAATTAAGTAATTTCACTAGATAACTCTTTTCGAGCCATCTTAATATGTACTTTGTTATTGAATAAAATCTATAGCGCTATTAATTTTAAATTAATCTTGTGAAGTGCGCTCTAACTTATCTAAATGAAAACCTTTCGCTTCTAGCGACTTTAAAAGTCGATAATAAAGCGCCTCATCCATTTGAGCAGTTCTACTCAATATCCATAAAGTACTTCTATTTCGATCGGAAACTATAGCCCATTGATAATCTTGATCGAGATCAATGATCCAATAATCCCCCTTAAATGGCCAGAAAAATTGTACCAACAGCTTAGCATTATTAGATCCTTCCACCACAAAAGCCTTACCTTTGGCTGTTTTTTTCTTTCCATGTTTTATACCACTGTTGATAACAGTTACATACGGCTGATTCCTATCATATATATACTCAGCAGTGACATGTGTCATATCCTTTTCAAACCATTTTGTATATCTAGCTATTTCATACCATTTCCCCATATATCTGACAAGGTCGACATAAGCAACAGTTTGAGGAGGAGCATCATTTTGAATTAAAAACATAAATGCAAAACATTTTATAAATATCTGAACAGTATACATATCATCACTTTATGTTATAATAAAGATAGGAGTAATTTTGTTCAAAAAAGAAAATATTTAAATGAGATGTATTGTATTTAAAAAAGCCAAACCTTACTGCAATCTCTATCGATGTTAAATTTAATAACATAAAAAACAAACCTTAAGTATTTTTACAATATCTACAACAAAAAACACGAGGTAGATATCACCTGTTTTAATCATTTAGATTCACTTTTACAACTTTATTATACTTTTTGCAAATAAAATTAGCATATAAAGAACAATTAGTTTCATTATTAACTACTTTTGCAACCGCAAAAATAAAAATAATATTAAACGCAAATGAAAAAGTTATTTTTTGTGGTTATTATTGCCACAACAATGTTGACAGGCTGCTCGTTAATGAACAAAAATCAAGAAGCAACCGACACAATTGAAACGCATGTTCTTCACGCATCTGACGTAGACCCTCTCAGTCCGGATTCAGTTATTATGATTCTTAAAAAAGGGAACTTAGATTTTGTAAACAAACACATGCATAATAGAGATGCAATGGCCCAATTAGTAGAATCGGCAGAAGATGGACAACATCCAATGGCCATTATTTTGTCATGCATTGACTCGCGTGTACCGGTAGAGACTATTTTCGACAAAGGTTTAGGCGATCTATTTGTGACACGGGTAGCTGGCAACATTATCAACCCCGATATATTAGGTAGTATGGAGTATGCTTGTGAACATTCCGGATCAAAAGTAGTAGTTGTTTTGGGCCATGAATGTTGCGGAGCAGTGCATTCGGCATGCAAAGGTGTTGAAGCCGGAAATATGACCCAAATGCTTGCTAAAATACATCCTGCCATCGAAAGCTGCCATACAGATAGCGCTGATCATCATTCTACTGATTTCCAAAACCAAGTTGTATATAAACACGTTGAAAATATGGTAGATCGCGTTAGAGAAGAGAGTGATATTTTAGAAGAGCTAGAAGAAGATGGTAAAATAAAAATCGTAGGTGCAGTATTTAATTTACATACAGGTATTGTTGAGTTTATTTAATAAAGTCTTATCTTAGAAAATAATAATGGCGATATCAATATTATTTTGGTATCGCCATTTTTGTATCGTATTATCTTCAATATTTAATTATAAACGCGAGTCAGTAGTCAATTCTTTAATCATTACATTTTCTATGGACAGATCTTTTATAGTCCATTGATTCGTATTTTCATCATAAGTTAGTTTAAGGTTTTTTAAAATGATGCGAACAGGTAATTCGTCAATCTCTAACATTGATAAAATTTGCTCTTCCGAAGGTTTTTTATCCAAAGTGATATCATATTTAGCCTTATCTAATTGTTTGATTAGTAATTCATTTTTAGAAGTTTTCCACACTAAATTAGTATCTGGTGAATTATAAATATAAATCGAATCGTTTGCATATCTATATACTGGTGCCTCATCTGATTTTACTATTTTAGTATATAACTTAACATAGTTACCATTCATATTTATACAACTATTAGAGGGTAAAAACATATGAATATCATCCTTTGCGGTGGATATTATTTTTTTATGATAATACCTTATATATTGACGTTGATTTTCGGTGAAACCATTCAGCAAATCATCCGACTTATCAAGACCAAATTTTCGAAAAGCAGTTGAGTCATTCATACTTAAATATAATACAGATTGATACAACTGCTTATATTTTACTAATGCTATAGAATCAATATTCTCAGGTAGATTATTTATCAATTTGCCTTCGTCATTTATGCAATTTAATTGATTTGCAACGTTTATAACTCTATTCATTTGTGATTGAACAGACACTGTTTTAGGATTTAATACAGGAACATAACATACAAGAGTAGTAATAAACAGTGAAGCTATTAAAACATAGAAGTAATGAGCCCATTTTTTCTTCGAAAATAAGATTAAATACAATGTCATAACAATTCCACAAACCATCATTACATAGCGCCATTCGGTAAATCCATACTCAATTACACGACGTGATGCTCCAATCCAAAATAATATAATGATAGGACACACATACCAACTCATCCGATTAAAAAACCAAGTATAAATGGGCTTGGCCAATATTAATTGTATTGCTTTAACAATCATAGCCGAAAGCACAAATGTAAATACCATATTGGCTAAGCCACCGCTAGGAAGTTCCCATATTATAATAATCTTTACAATATAAACATATAGGATAATGATATAAATTAAAAGTGCGGGCGTTACTATATAGTTTAATAAAATTTCAAAAAAACGATTAGAAACAATGGCTTTATCCCCTGTTTTTTCGAAAAACATTAAAAATAAAATCGGAGTTAAAAATGTGGTTGTGATTATAAAAGCATAGGTCTGAACATTAGAAGTCCATTCTCCGTCAAACTTAAAAATATATACTGTCGAATAGAATAGAGCACAGAATAAACCATAGGCAATAAAAGCCATAATAAGTCCTGAAAAAACTGAAGTTATTAATGAAAATATGTACTTTACTAATGATTTATTATCAACATACCGCTTTGACAGAAACAAAAGTAAAGGAGCAAATGCAATAGTCGTACCCCAAAATTGAAAAGTTTTCACCCATTCGGGTTCTCCCCCCCATATTGATAAAGGGATGATGGGAATGATAGACAACCAGTATAAAAAACGAAATTTTCTCTTAAAAGTAAAAATATTAAAGAAGAGGGTTATGATGAAAAACAAAGGCAATAATAAAACTCTACTACTTAAGTTGTCGTCATTTGTTTCAGAAGCAATAATAGCTATAACTGTACTATAGATCGTTAATGTTACCTCAAGAGGAAATTTTTGTACTACTTCTACCAAACCATTTTTAAACCACGTAAATAATGCGCTAATATTTCTTTTCATAATATAAAGATTAATACTCTATGTAAATATAATAATAAATCAAATATTAACATTTATCTCATCTAAATATTTAAGACTCATTCAAAAAGAAAAAGTCTCATACCCCTTTGCGCGGTATGAGACTCTCTAAATATTTGATATCGATATTGTATTATTCTTCGTCCATCAAAATTTCTAAAATTTGATAAGCTGCTTTAGCAACAGGAGTACCAGGGCCAAAGATAGCAGCCACACCCGCTTGATACAAGAAATCGTAGTCTTGTGCTGGAATTACTCCACCTGCAATTACTATAATATCTTCGCGACCCAATTTCTTCAATTCTTCAATGATTTGAGGAACCAAAGTTTTATGTCCTGCAGCCAATGAAGATACACCTACTACGTGTACATCATTTTCAACTGCTTCACGAGCTGCTTCTGCAGGAGTTTGGAACAATGGTCCCATGTCAACGTCGAAACCACAGTCAGCATAACCGGTTGCTACCACTTTGGCGCCACGGTCATGACCGTCTTGTCCCATTTTAGCAATCATTATGCGAGGTTGACGACCCTCTTTCTTCGCGAACTTCTCAGTAAGCTCACAAGCTTTTTGGAAGTCATTATCGTTTTTACTTTCTGATGAATACACGCCCGAAATAGTTCTAATTACTGCTTTATAACGTCCTACAATTTTCTCACAAGCAAAAGAAATTTCACCCAATGTAGCTCGTACACGAGCTGCCTCAACTGCCAATTCGAGCAAGTTACCTTCGCCCGTTTCCACACATTTAGTGATAGCTTCCAATGCTTTGTCAACTTCAGCTTGATTGCGACCGGCTTTCAAACGATTCAAGTTTTCGATTTGCTCTTTACGAACAGCTGTATTATCCACTTCAAGAATATCGATAGGATCTTCTTTTTCAAGACGATATTTATTCACACCCACAATGGTTTGTGAACCACTGTCAATACGAGCTTGAGTACGAGCAGCAGCCTCTTCGATACGCATTTTAGGAATACCAGTTTCGATCGCTTGCGCCATACCGCCTAATCTTTCGATTTCTTGGATGTGCTCCCATGCTTTGTGCGCCAACTCTTCGGTCAGGTTTTCTACATAATAAGAACCACCCCATGGATCTACATTTTTGCAAACATAAGTTTCTTCTTGTATGTAGATTTGTGTATTACGAGCAATGCGTGCAGAGAAATCAGTTGGCAATGCGATAGCCTCATCCAAGGCATTGGTATGCAACGATTGAGTATGTCCCAATGCTGCAGCCATTGCTTCGATACAAGTACGTCCTACATTGTTGAATGGATCTTGCTCAGTCAACGACCAGCCAGAAGTTTGTGAGTGCGTACGAAGAGCCAATGATTTAGGGTTTTTAGGATTGAATTGTTTAACAATCTTAGCCCAAAGCATACGAGCAGCACGCATCTTAGCAATTTCCATAAAATGGTTGGTTCCGATTGCCCAGAAGAATGATAAACGTGGTGCAAAAGCATCGATATCAATACCAGCAGCAGTACCCGCACGCAAATATTCAAGACCATCGGCTAGTGTGTATGCCAACTCAATATCGGCTGTTGCACCTGCTTCTTGCATGTGGTAACCTGAGATAGAGATTGAGTTAAACTTTGGCATCTTTTGAGAGGTATATTCAAAGATATCCGAGATAATTTTCATTGAGAATGCAGGTGGATAAATATAAGTATTGCGCACCATGAACTCTTTCAAGATATCATTTTGAATAGTACCGGCCATCTCTTCCAGTTTAGCACCTTGCTCCAATCCCGCATTAATATAAAATGCCATAACCGGAAGCACTGCACCATTCATTGTCATCGATACCGACATTTTATTCAATGGAATACCATCAAACAAAACTTTCATATTTTCTAATGAACAGATAGATACACCCGCTTTACCTACGTCACCCACTACACGTTCATGATCGGGGTCGTAACCACGGTGAGTAGCCAAGTCGAATGCCACAGAAAGTCCTTTCTGGCCTGAAGCGAGATTACGGCGATAAAAAGCATTTGATTCCTCGGCTGTAGAGAATCCGGCATATTGACGAATGGTCCAAGGACGAAGAGTATACATCACTGAATAAGGGCCACGTAAGTAAGGAGGAAGACCTGCAGCATAATCTAAGTGCTCCATTCCTTCCAAATCTTCCTTCGTATAAACAGGCTTTACAGCGATATGTTCGGGAGTTTCCCATGTTGCAGCCACACCATTGGCTTTTTGCCATTCAGCACCATTAATTGGTTGGAATGCTGCATATATATCTAAGTTTTTAAAATCTGGTTTCATGTTTCTTATTTACGATTTAACGAATAATGAATTTACTTACTTTAAAAGTTTAGCGTTAAGCTCTTTCAAAGTTTCCAATACGTTAACACGTACATGGATGAAGTTTTCAATACCTTCAGCTTTAAGTTCGTCGGTGCATGCCGGATTACCTGCTACGATAAATAACGCGCGTCCATCAATTGCTTTGAATGCTGGAACGGCATATTCAGCATATTCATCATCGCTCGAACAAAGAACAACGATATCAGCGTTAGCCGCCATTGCAGCCTCTACACCTGCTTCTACAGTTTCGAATCCTAAATTGTCAACAACTTCATAACCCGCACAACCTAAAAAGTTGCATGCATATTGAGCACGCGCTTGGCGCATAGCCAAATTACCAATGGTCAACATAAACGCTTTTGGACGTTTACCTGATGCTTCGGTTTCAAGACGTAAAGTTTCGAATTCACTTGCAGCACGATCAAAGTTAAGTACGTTAACATCTTTTTGACAACCATCCGTACCACCACAACAAGGCTTCGCCTCTATCGGACGTTTTTGACCTGCAGTTTCGTTGAAGTTAGGATATTGGTTGGTACCCAATAGAATTTCGCGACGTTGTGCTACCGCTTTATGACGTCCAGTATTACTTTCATTAACAGCAGCTTGTACTGTACCTGCTTTTAAAGCTGAATAGAAGCCACCTGCTTCAACAACAGATAAGAATAGGTTCCAAGCTTGTTGTGCTATTGACACTGTTAAGTTTTCAATATAATAAGAACCACCTGCCGGATCGACAACTTTATCGAAATGCGACTCCTCTTTCAACAATAATTGTTGATTACGTGCTAAACGTTCAGAAAAATCATCAGGAGTTTGATATGTTTTATCAAAAGGAGAAACAGTCATTGAGTCTACTCCACCCAATGCAGCACTCATGGCTTCGGTTTGAGTACGAAGCAAATTAACATGTGCATCATACAATGTTAGGTTGAATGTAGATGTTTCAGCATGTACTTTCATTTTTGAAGCACAACGACACTCACCATTCGGGCCTTTATTATCGCATTCGCGCACACACATGGGTTTATAAGATGCCACAATATTCGCCCACAATAAGCGGGCAGCACGGAACTTAGCTATTTCAAGAAAATAATTTGAACTAACTCCAAAGTGGAATTTAATTTTTTTAGCTACCAATGCTGCAGGCAACCCTGCTTCAGTTAGCATACTCATATATTCATTACCCCAAGCCAATGCATAGCCTAACTCTTGAGAGATATAAGCGCCTGCATTATTAAGAGAAATAGCATGTACATTCAATACACGGAAAAAAGGAAGATCTTTAACCGCTTCGATCAAAGCTTTTGCGATTTCTACTTTATCGCCTTTTTCTTTACCTTTTGCTATCATTTTTCCGAAATAATCGAAATCAATAGAACCGTGTATCTTAGCAAGATCATATTTCATCTTAGTAAAATATGCCACTAAAAGATTAGCAAGATCTACAACATGACCTTGACAAACAGAGAAGTTCAACTCTACGCATTCAGCACAAATATCTTTCAACAACGTTTCAATATACGCTGCATCCATATCTTTGGCTTTAATGTGGAACGATAAAGAGTCTATTCCTTTGTTCAATATATCTAATGCTTTTGCATTTGCGGTTTCAGGAGATTCTACTCTAACCTCTTGACGCACTAACCATGCATTACTGTTTTTCTTAGTACCACGTAGATAAGGAAATTCACCAGGTAGTGAGTCGATTGATTTCAATCCATCCAGATCTTCCATACGGTAAAAAGGTTTCACCTTGAAACCTTCATTGGTTTTCCAAACAAGTTTCTTCTCGTAATCAGCGCCCTTAAGGTCGGCTGTTACTTTATCCATCCACTGGTCAGTAGACACAGGAGAAAAATCTGAGAAGAGCTTTTCTTTACTGTCTGCCATAGTTTATAATTGATTTATTAGAAAATAAAATTTTTGTTTGATAAGCTTTATCAATACACCTTTATATATAATAATGTATTTCAAAACTGGGCAAAGATATATAATAACTTAATAAACGTTCATTTTTTTCAAGAAATTTCGCTCTCGCAATTCTTTGACTATCAATATTGCTACCTAGAGTTAACAAAATAGACACATAAAAATCATTTTACAACCCTAATAAAGCAATTGACACCCTTCATTCATGATCAAAAAGTCAAAACGAATCATTCAATCAATTAGCTATAATAATAGAGGTGTTTATACAATGAAAATAAATAAAACACTATTTCACTTGACACGTGTAGGACTTATACTTAATTTTGCACAATTTTTTAAAAATAGGTAATATGGATTGGATAGAAAAGTTATTATGGGATCCCAATTCTGTAGCTCACATTGTGTTTTTATATTCGTTTGTGATAGCTTGCGGGGTTCTACTAGGAAAAATTAAAATTTTTGGAGTATCGCTTGGTGTCACGTTCGTTTTGTTTACGGGCATTTTAATGGGACATTTTGGTTTTACAGGCGATATTCATATTCTTCACTTTATTCGCGAATTTGGTTTGATTCTGTTTGTATTCTGCATTGGTTTGCAAGTAGGACCAAGTTTTTTTTCGTCATTCAAAAAAGGAGGAATGACACTTAATTTGTTGGCTTTCGGCATTGTAATACTGAATATTGCTGTAGCCTTAGGACTCTACTTTATGGCCGATGGTCGTGTAGAATTACCAATGATAGTAGGTATTCTGTATGGTGCTGTAACCAACACACCTGGTTTAGGTGCAGCACAAGAAGCATTAACACAGCTTAATTATAGTGGGCCACAAATAGCCTTAGGCTATGCATGTGCATACCCACTGGGCGTTGTGGGTATTATCGGGTCGATTATTGCTATTCGCTATATCTTTAGAGTCAATTTATCAAAAGAAGAAGAGGCTTTACAGAATCAAGACAATGAAATTCAAAAACGGAAACCTCATTTATTGAGCCTCGAAGTACGAAATGAGGCCATCGCAAATAAATCAATTATTCAAATTAAAGATTTATTAGGTCGCCCATTTGTCTGTTCACGCATCCGTCATGATGGGCATGTAAGCATTCCCAATCAAAAAACAGTTTTTCATTTAGGAGACGAGGTCTTTATCGTTTGTTCGGAAGAGGACACCGAAGCCACAATTGCCCTCATTGGTAAAGAGATAAAAGTTGATTGGGAAAAACAGGATATGCCTATGGTTTCGCGACGCATTTTAATCACGAAGTCAGAAATCAACGGAAAAAAATTGGGCGATTTACATTTAAGAGGTCTTTATGGAGTCAATATCACGCGCGTCAATCGTTCGGGAGTAGATCTTTTTGCAAACCCCGAATTAACTTTGCAAATGGGCGACCGTGTTATGGTAGTTGGTCAACAAGATACCGTAGAACAAGTTGCTCATTTATTAGGCAATTCACTAAAACGCTTGGATCATCCCAATATCATAACCATATTTGTAGGCATCTTTTTAGGTATATTATTGGGAAGCATTCCATTGGTATTTCCCGGAATGCCCACCCCTGTAAAATTAGGTTTAGCGGGTGGTCCGTTAGTTGTTGCCATATTGATAGGCCGATTTGGATACAAATTGCATTTAGTAACTTATACCACAATGAGTGCCAACTTAATGTTACGCGAAATCGGTATTGTATTATTCTTGGCAAGTGTAGGCATCGAAGCCGGAGCCAATTTTGTAAATACCGTAGTCGATGGTGATGGTTTAATGTACGTAGGATATGGATTCCTCATTACGATTATTCCATTGTTAATAATAGGCACGATAGGTCGATTGTACTATAAGATCAATTATTTCACGTTAATGGGGCTTTTAGCAGGTAGCACCACCGACCCTCCTGCATTGGCATATGCTAATCAAGCTGCAGGAAATGATGCACCGGCAGTAGGCTATTCCACAGTCTATCCACTAACTATGTTTTTACGCATTATATCGGGCCAATTAATACTGCTATTAATGATGTAATTTATCCCATTATAAGAGCGCTATCCCCACTAGGGGTTGCTACTTGATTATATTTAAAATGAATCGCCTATATCTGGCAAACAGATAAAGGCGATTCATTTTAATGGTGAAACAAGTAAAATCTTCCAAAAACAAGATCTCAAAAAGAATGATCAAATATAAATTACCAACGAACCATATAGTAGCTCAATCCAATTTCAACAGAGGGGATAAATAAATGAAGATTATGACGAGGTATCGGCGGTTGTTCTTTTGAGTAAGATATATTCTTACGAAGTCCCTTTATCCTGGCATAAACACCATTAGCTGCCAATCGCAGTCCAAATTGTGAATCGAAAGCATATTCGTAAGCAATACCCAAATTACATCCTATGGCAGATCGCGAAATCTTGTAATTATTCATATCATCTATTACACCTTTACTTTTATAATGTGCATAGCCCACACCAACATTTACATACATGATTCCATCTTTAAAACCTAATTGCCTTTTAATTAAAGAAATTTGTGGAGCAACATAGTTTAGAGCCGTTTTCTCATTAAACTCATACGAAAAAGCATCTCCGCATTTTTTTGTATTACTATTAAAATTATGATAAACCACACCATAGCCAATATTACTATGAGGCGAATAAGTCATTAATTGCAAAGATGGAGCCCAAATAGTATGATCCGATTTTTCACCTGCGTGCCAAGCGCTATTACCACTTCCTAAAAGTTGAGGAAAACCAACTCCTATACCAAAGTCAAGAATATACACTCGCTGATAAGAATCGTTATTTACTCGATCTGAAACTTCTTGGGAAAACAATGAGCCGGTATAGAGTATTGATAAAATCAATCCGAACAATAAACCAATATTTCGTTTCATAATAGATATTTTATAAGGTAATCGGTATATAGGAAAAGCAATTTAATAAATATTATCTACAAACAAACTTATATGCAAAACACTTTTTCAACCAACTATTATATTTTATTGTTATGTCAGTATAAATCATTACCTATCAATAAATAATGTAACCATGAAATATAAATGGCTTTCCTTTATTATATTATGTATTTCTTCATACTGCTATTCACAACCCAATCAAATGTATCATTTAGTAAAAGGCGAGTTTATTAATGTATATGATAATTATATCATTTATAAACAAAATGAAGGAATAGCATCCGAATATGCCAACTATACGATATATACATTGGATGTCAATACACAAAAAAACACTCAACAGGATGTATTATCGACTAATATATGTCCACAATTAAAAGGTGACACCTTATTATATATAAAAGGGCTGGATATCATTCAGCAAGATTTAAAAACACAGAGAAAAACGATTTACCAGACTTATGGTCAAGACACACCTCCCATTGCCATAGGATATAATCCGAAAACTGATAATACTTTTGTAATACTATTAGACTATATTTATAATAAAATAGTATTAAAAACATATGATTGTAATAAAACCGTTTTCTTTAATCAGGCATTCAATATAAATCAAACTGAAATGGAGGGCATTTCACCGATTGTCTACAACTTAGATCGCTATCTAATATTTCAATGTCTAAGCAGTTTATTTGTTATCGATTGTGTTGACTTAACTTACCAATATATATCACAATCGTGTAGCCACTATGCTTTAGGCAAAAAAAACATTATATTTTATACAGATGTAGACCGCAACATTTACGGTTATACCTACAATTTTAAAACAAGAAAAATTCAGGAAATAGTGAATGATATGAGTAACCAAATAAAAAATTGTATAAACCCTATATTATATACTGCCTTTATCAACGGGAATTATCAACCCTATTACGTAGTTTGCAATGTACCCTATCGCTGGAAAAACAATGTCTGGAATGAGGGAAACTCCGCTGTACTATTCGAAAATGAAAATTTAGAGATTATATTGCCTATTATACAGAATTATGGAGAAAATGTTTTTAAGTGGGCGTTAAAATAAATCTGTTATATATACAAATTGCATCGTTTACTTGTAGATATTATTTCTCTAAAAAAGTAAACGATGCAATTTGTGTCAAATCTGATAAAATTTATTTTACACGTCGGTTTAATTGATTGCAAGCTTTGCAAGCTTTCGATTTTCCCACACGCTTACCGGCAGCAGCACTCTTCTTACGTTTAGCAGCTAATGCCCCGGGGTGTTTTTTGCTATCTTTGCTATTATTCATACCGCAAAAATACAATTAATAATTAACGAGTCAAAGAGAACTTCAAACTCATACCAAAATCGGCATTGGTGACGGAGTATGCAGATGCCGATACCAAAGGCGTATTTTTTTGATGGTCGTAAAACAATCGTAAGTTCAAATAACGGCTCAAAGTGTAATCGGCCGACACCGATATTTTAATAGCTCGATTTCCACTAGTAGCTTGCGTGTTGATAGTTTGGATATCACGACAAAGTGCATTTTGATTTCGGAAGGATACATCTGCCCGCAATGATAAATCATTGCTTACATTATTCTTCGAGTTTTTAGTATTTCGGCCTTGAAACAGATCTAAACCGACTATCTTATAACCCATACCCAATACAAAATCGCGTGATGATGTTTCAACAATCTGATTGGCCGTCATACTCAAATTTAACACGCGAGTCATTTTATATTCGGTTTTAGCCGATAGCCCATTCTTGAAGTTAAAATCTATACCAATGAGGGGCGAAAACTGCTCATTAATTGAAACAGCTGTCACATCATACATACTCGATGGTATTAAATTTCCATTTGTTACATCTTCGATAAAACCTAAATCGCCCATATAACTTTGAAAACTCTGGAACGTATTATAATTCCCGACACTATAAGTACTACGATAACCATGCGAAATAGTAACACTTTTAAAATATTTTTGAAAGAAAGATAGTTTACTCAATCCGGCATAAGTGATGCGCCAATTAGGCATCATCGACAATATACCCGGAAATAAATTTAATGAACTTTTTCCGGCATCGCGACCGGTATAGGCTGCTAGAAATGAAGGTATCATTACATCAGGCGAATATTTATCGACAGCACTGATCGAAGGAGTCGTTAATTGATGGTTCACGCGAGAGGTAGGAGCTACGGCATTTGCATACAATCCTTGCACTCTCTGCTGAATTGTCTCCATATTATTCAAAAAATCATTGAAAGCAGATGAAGCATATCCATTGGATAGATTATGTCGCTCGAATGCGGTGCGTATGGTAATGATAGACATATTGAAATTTCCACTTTGCAGGGTAGGACGACCTTCGAACATAAATTGAATTTCATTAGATCGATTGCGCGTGCGACCTGCATTCAAGTCTATTTTTAAATCTTTAATAGGTTCTAACATCAATCGTACTTGCAAATCTTCCATAGCATTGGTAGTAGCCGGACTCACTATTGAATCGCGCGAAAGCCAACCATTTCTTAATGCTTTGTCTATGTAGTCATTCCCTGTCATACCAAAAGCAAAACCTAATCCTGGAGTAAAACCGTTGCCGCCGCGATGCTGCCCTAACATGTCACCAACTTCAGGTATAAAACCGGGCAACATCATAGCATAAGTATTTTTATAACTAATTGATGCATTACGTATCATCATACCAAAACGAGAAGCAAATTGCCCTACTCTATACCATTTGTTATCTTCTGGCTTTGGACCTTGAATAGCCGTAAGTTTTACACGAACACTATCGAGGGTTTCGATGCGAATAGTATTAGCATCCAACACCTTATACCGAATAGGATAACGTTCGCCCGAAATGGTTAACGCCGTGACTTTTGGTTTTTTGGAAGATAAATTATGCTTTACAACCACCGCTGTATCTTTTTTCAATTGAATTTCGCGTTCGAAACGCTTGGGCTTAGCCTTTTTAGCCGGTGAGATCGTTTTCCGACCTGAAGAGCTAAATTTACGATTTACCTCTTTTAAATATTTTGATTTATTGTAAAGAGTTTCAAAATTAAACTTACCATTGACATCGAATGTACGCTGATTTGAAACAGTATTACCTAATTGGATACCATCCATTAGCATAACACCGCGACTCCAATTGTATGAAGATGCGAAACGAGCGTCGGCTGTAATCCAGTCGGTTATAGGAAACTTGTCGAATGGCAGTTTATAAGAAGCATTAAATGATTGTTGATAATCAATGGGGCGACCAAAACTCAATAAACTTCTTCGGATCGTATCTTTACGAGCCTCATAACTATCAGGATCGATATTACGATTGAGAACACCATAGGGCTCTTCTATTTCGGCACGTGTAGCAGAAACAAAGTTTAATTTCAAGTTCTTAGTCATATCCCAACGAATAGAGAAATCACGATTCCAAAGGAAGTTTTTGGCCACACTGACCGGAATACCCGAAAGGTCCTCTAAATTTTCCATATCACGAAGCTGCAATTCATAATAATGACGACTCATATCAGAGTTGAAGGCTATATTTTGTGGAAGATAATTAAAGTTTAAATCTTTTATAAAACGGCTCCACTTTGACTTGCTTTTCATTTTTTTGAATGGTTCCCAAGCTTTATACACCGGTGCATAGTTGTAAGTGAGTGCCCCTCGCCAATCCAACTCATCTTCATATACAATAGTACTTCCTTGATTGTGACGCTTAGTAAAACTATAGCTTAAACTAAAGTTTGCAGGATCGTAAGGCATCGGATTTTTACTTGATATATCAAAACGCATATTACTCAAGCTAAAATTTTTATATACTGTAATTTCATTTACAATATTACGCACAGAGTCTTTTGCCTGCTTATTAGGAAGTGCATCATAGGTATCTTTCAGCAGCATATCCTTATCTAAAGGATTATATTTAGGGGTAGTTTTTTCGCGCGAATATGAAAAATAAATTGGTGCACTTAGTTTTGCTTGTTTAGGCAAAAATCGCCCAAGCTCAAATGTCGTAGTAAACTGATATTGATAATAATCATCTAAACGACGTTCGCTCATGGTTTGCTCTAATCCGCCAAAACCAGCAGTTTCAATATGTCCAGCCACATTAAAACTACCAATATCAGATAACTGAACATTCATATTACCTTGTGCTGCCCATCCACCATCTTCATCAAAATCGGCCAATCGCAACTCATTCACCCATACTTCTGCCGATTTTTTTGCGCGCGAATTATTGCGTACTCCTATCATCATAGTTTTGACTTCAGCCAAAGAAGGATTACCCATAATACTAACTTTATTAGCAGGCTGTTCAGGATCATATTCAGAATACACTTTACCAAAGCTCACGCCCGAATTTGGATTATTTTTAGCCGTGTTTCGCTTTTTCTTCAAATTGGTAAATACTGACAATGCGATGTCTAATGTATTTTCAATGGGCCATACTGCCAAACGATCCGATTCAACATCATTATTGTATCGTCCGGGAGCAGTCAACGACAGTGGAATTTCATATTCATAGAAGTTAGAACGATAGTCAGATCCAAATCGGACAAACACTGTCAACTCACCATCTTTTAAGTTAGTAGGGTCATCGGTCAATGCTTGTGCACTAGTAAACATCTTCAATTGACGATACATTCGCATATCCAAATTAGAGTTTTTATATACAGCACGAGCATCTCCGGGCGAAAGATCGCTTATTTTTAAACTCAGAGCTTGCTCATTTCGCTGACGCAATTGAGGTTGACTAGGATCAACCACACGACTTATTTTAGGTGGCATCACATAGTTGACAGGAGTTTTGTCGGCATTCTCTTCTAAATTGACAGTAGATACATCCAATACTCCCGTTACAGTAGGTGCTGGATTTTGTAAATTATAAAGAGGATCAGTGTAGCTACGCCATTCGCCCCGAACCAATTGAAAAGTTGCAAAACGCAAAATCACCGGCTTTTGAAATCCGGTTAAGAACATACGCATAAAGCGTATCGATTTAAAGTCTTTAATACTACCAATGGCTTCGCCACTACGCACAGGTATTTTGAATTGATACCAATCAATTTCTTCGGTTTTTCCATTACGAAGTTTTACTTTTGCTTTACGCTTATCAGTTACATAGTTTTCGCCAACTTTTAGTTTAGATGGCTCTAAATGTACCCTATATTGGTAATATTTCTCCATTTCCTGAAGAGTATTATCTTGATTGATATCTTCAATATCAGGAGTTGTTTTAGCTGCCGTAGGATAACGTTCGGGAGAATCTTCGTCGGCAGTTGAGTTGCCTTCGGTATTATTAATATATTTATAACGCTCTAAAATACTTTTCTCTTGCGCATCGTAATCAGAACCACGAAAATAGTGATACTTATCAGCTGCAGGCGAATTCCAAAACTTTTCAAAAGCATCGGGTTCTAAGGTCGATTGTATTTCTTGTAGATAATCGGCATAAGTAACATAAGTACGTTCGTTTTCAATAGAAAGACCATTTAAACCAACGTCTTGTTTCTTTCGAGTACCGGCAGTATTATCGAAGGCATATACCAAACTTCTTTCTTTTGGCACACGTCCCCAAACAGTTTGTTCCACTTTCGAAGGGTCATCATCAATTGGTAATCCATTCTCAAAAAACTTCTTACCATCTTTCAAGATATCTTCCGAAATGTCGCCCATGTTTAAATATAAATAGCCACCACTCGGTGCTCTATTTACATCTGGGTTATCACTTATATATCCTCGTTCATCTCCATCGGCATAGATAAAGGGATCCATCATCCAAAATTCGATGTATTCTATATTGGCAGTTTCAAAATCACTTGTTTCGATACGTCGCATCATCCCTCCCCATCGTTTTTCAGGATTTTTTAAGCGACCATCCTTTTCAAGATTTCTATCAAGATTGTATGACCCTCGTTCATTCGGATAATAGGCCACATTTAACACCGCTAAAGTATTTGTTTCTTGAAAATTTAGCTCTTTATTAGGAAATACCTCCGTTTCGTACACCTCACGAACATAATGATTAGAGAGTTGATCCATATCATTTTTAATATGCGTGGGGGTTAACGATGAGTTGCGGCGAGTAAAAAGGCCATCAATATGATACCATGCCATTTGGGCACGGTTATTTCCATAAGCTATATTATTGCTTTCGGCTGCTTCGGGAAACAAGATAGCGCCTTGCTTATTGCGGGCACCAAAGGGGGTAGATGATAACTGCCAATTGACCGGTTGACGTAAATCGATTCCACTTTGTGAACTTTCAAAATCATCGATATAAGAGGCATCATCTTGCAAACCGCTACCATGCCCTGGAACCAATTGTGCAAACTCCAAACCTAAATTGACGCTTGACGGTGCTGAAGCCTCAACAAATGGTAATTTATCCACTAAGTTGGTAAGCCATTGGGTCTCTTTTTTCCAAGCTAAATTAAACCCCCATAGTGTATTTGCAAGAGGCTCTTCCCCTATTACCACCTTCGTTGTCATTGGACGTTCACGCAAATGCATCAAAGTACCCCCAAATTGGAAATCGGGTGAAAAGTCATAACTAAAATTTAAACCCAGCATGGTTTTTCGCTGCATACTATATACAGTGTTACTCTCTAAATTGACACTAATAGGTGTTCCTGCATCTACAATGCTCTGATTAATAATAGTTACAGTACCCATTGTGTAATCGACTGTATAATCGGCATTTTCAACAAGCGTACGACCTCCGGCGGTTACATGTACCGATCCACGAGGTATGTTCATAGATCCTAAACGAATTTCGTTGGCTGAAGAAGCACGATATTCCCCCTGAATGCGATAACGATTTTTCTCGGCCAATTGCTTGGCCACCGTTAAGGTAGAGTCATAAAGTTCTTGAAAACAATATTTATCAGCAAGCGTTTTATCACCAATAGCTTTTCGCAAATGATTACCGAATGGTTCGACAACCGGGAAAAACACACGACCATTTTGAGCTTTAATGGTATATCCTTCTACAAAATCGAAAAAGCCATTACTTCCCGGCTGATTTTGACTATTCAGGCGATCGAGTCCCATCACCTTCAATAGGGGTATTTTAGCAATTTTGCCTTCGGGAATATAGCGCAAATAAGTACCGGTAGTATCGCTTAACATGGTAATATTTAAGACAAACTTTTCTTTTTGTATTTGATAACCATTCAAGGAATAAACGTTTTTCATCATCAAATCCCACACCATTGTAGATGGCGAATTAGAAGTGTTTTTCAAAAGTTTTACAAAGAGATTTTTATTTGTTTCTTTGATATCAGATGCAAATTCACCCACTTGATAGCGAACACCTTTAATCGTATATTCAAAGGCCACAGCCAAAACTTCATCCGGCTGCAATGTTTGTTTTAGCGAAATATATCCCAAGGATGGATTCAATTCATAATCGGATGCATTCAGTAAACGCGCACTTTCTATTTTTTCATAATCTAAACCACCTTCCATTCCTGGAATACCTTGCATCACACTATTCACAGCACTAATATCGCGTGCCATTGGATAGTCATTCACGATGGTTTGATATAATGTATTGGCAGCATTACGAGGCACTAAATTGGTATTTGAATTTGAGACCCAAGGTGTGCCGGGAGTAATATTTTTCGATTCGGCTAAATCGCTAAAAGCCAAAATATTTCGAGGATTATCAAAATTGCCTCTTTTATTGGTAATCCATACCTCAACCCGACTAATTGTTATACCCGAAAGAATATTGGGCAATTGCGACATATTAGTATCGTAGGTATCTCTAAAATAGTGGGCTAAGAAAAAGTGGCGATTTTCATCGTATGCATCGGCCGAAAACTCAAACGGAATGGTCTGCGCTCCACCTTTACTATTTACAGTCTTCGATTCACTTTCTTGTTGGCTGATTAAAGTTTGAAGTTTTAATTTACCAAACTGCAAATCGGCCCGCACACCAAACAAAGATGAGGCACCTCGTATTAAGGAGTTACTAGTATTCATGCTCACATTACCGGCTTCGAGCAGTTTAATAATTTCATCTTCTTTACCTTCGTATTTCAGTTTCATCTTTTTACTATCGAAATCGAAAGTAGCATCGGTATTGTAATTCATGTCGAGGTTGACTTTATCGCCCACCTTACCACTCACATTAATATTTATCTTTTCATCAAAATCGAAAGCCCAAGTTTTACGCATACTTTCGGGTAGTGTGGGATTCTGCACATACGTATATGCCATTCCGGTACTCAATTCGGCACTACCTTGTGTTTTAATCTGTACTCCACCAGGACCAAATATTTTTTCGGCAGGTCCAATGTTAAACTTCATGTTAGTGAAATCGAACTTATCTTTCTTGTTGGAGAAAATAGAGTCGTTGCGTTGACGAAAATAGTCTTGCATGGAGCGTTTCATACTCCAGTCAAGATATTCGGCAGGAGTCATAACAATGGGAACTTCCATCTCTTGACCACCTACATACGTACGAATAAGATAACGATTGGTCAATGCATCATACTCCACCTTCTCTTCTACAATAGGAGTTGTTTTAGGTTTTTCTTGTGCATACAACGAAATGCTACTTCCTATCAGAAGTAGTATCATTGAAAAAACACATCGCAATATCTTATGTCTGTTTACTAGCATTATAGTCGTTTCAAAGCCAATTTTATCACCTTTTCAACCGTGATAGCTGGTTCTTCTTTCAAAATAGCAAGAACTACTTTTTGTGATGGTGCCGGAGAAAATCCTAACATTGTAAGTGCAGCAATAGCCTCATCTTGCACCTCAGTATTCATCCACGTAGCCATCGAAGAAGTTGACGCAACTGTTCCTGTTGTTTTGATTTTATCCTTCAAGTCAACAATCACTCGTTGTGCCGTTTTTAATCCAATGCCTTTGACTGTTTTTAATAAATTAGCATTTTCGGTGCTTATCACATTGATTAATTCGGCCGGTGATAGGGCAGAAAGAATCATACGCGCTGTATTGCCACCAATTCCGGAAACCGAAATAAGCAACAAAAAAAGTTCACGTTCTTGCTTGTCTATAAATCCATAAAGCACATAAGCATCTTCGCGAATGGCTTCATAAATATATAGTTTACAACTACTTTTACCTTGAATCGCAGAGTATGTATTTAATGAAATATTAATAGCATATCCCAAACCATTACAGTCAATCACGGCTATTGCCGGACTCAATTCAGCAATTTCACCTTTTATATATTCTATCATAATACATTATTAAACGCACGTGCGCGATAAATATTGTATTTTCTATCGAGTATAAAATAAAAAGTAAGTTTAACAGCATATTCGTATTTTCAATGAAAAATATTACTATTTTTGCCATTATATACAATCATTTGTTAATTAAAATTCAGCAAAAGAATGAAAAAAGTAAGAGCAGCCATCGTAGGCTATGGTAATATTGGACATTATGTGTTGGAAGCGCTTCAAGCTGCACCCGACTTTGAGATTGCCGGTATCGTTCGTAGAGCAGGTGCTGAAAATAAGCCTGCAGAATTAGAGTCGTATATTGTTGTTAAAGATATAAAAGAGCTAGAAGATGTTCACGTAGCTATTTTGTGTACTCCCACTCGAAGTGTTGAAGCTTATGCAAAAGAGATTTTAGCAATGGGAATCAATACAGTAGATAGCTTTGATATTCACTCTGGTATTGTAGATTTGCGTAGAGAACTTGGCACTGTAGCAAAAGCCAACAATGTTGTTTCTGTAATTGCAGCCGGATGGGATCCGGGATCAGACTCGGTTGTTCGCACAATGCTTGAAGCCATTGCGCCAAAAGGTATTACTTACACCAACTTTGGTCCGGGTATGAGCATGGGACACACTGTAGCAGTGAAAGCAATAGACGGAGTTAAAGCAGCCCTATCAATGACTATTCCAACAGGAACCGGCATTCATCGTCGTATGGTTTACATCGAACTGAAAGATGGTTATAATTTTGACAATGTTGCAGCCGCTATTAAAGCCGATGCTTATTTCGTTAATGACGAAACTCATGTTAAACAAGTAGCTTGTGTAGACGATTTATTGGATATGGGTCATGGAGTAAACCTTACTCGCAAAGGCGTTTCGGGAAAGACTCAAAACCAGTTGTTCGAATTCAATATGAAAATAAACAACCCTGCGTTGACAGCTCAAGTTTTGGTGTGTGTAGCACGTGCTTCATTCCGCCAACAACCAGGTGCCTATACAATGATCGAAATTCCGGTAATTGACCTATTACCAGGCGATCGAGAAGAGTGGATTGCGCATTTGGTATAATCTGATATGATGCATTATATAAAACAGATTATTTCACTCAGAAAATAGTTATTTCATCCAAATTATATTTTGGAGTTATCATAACAAAAATATATCATCATACTCCTATAGCTAGGTAGTATGATGATTTTTTTATCTAGCCACCCTACATTACCCCCGATATATATTCATTCTAAAAACAGATATGAAAATATCTATCTATTTTTCTTTTACGCCCTACTCCATATCTTTTCGATATTGTATTTGTAACAGTGAATAAGGGGAGTCACCACTGTGCATAAGACTTGTCAATTTTGTGACAAAGCCTATGCACAGTTATATCAATGACATTTTACTAATTCTATAAACTATTTAAATTTTATTCGTTCAACAATTGTGAGATATGGCTTGTTGTCTCAATAGAAACTTAAACCAATTGTATTATGAACAAGCCAATATCACAAATAGGAGCAGCCAAACCGCACGTAGTGGTTTTAGGATCGAACTTCGGTGGCCTTACTGCTGCACGTTTAATTCGTGAAGAAGCAAAAGAAACGGTAGATATAACAGTAATTGATCGAAAATCATATCTCGTATTTATACCCAACATACCCCTTGAGATATTTGCAAATCAAGATCCTACAAAAAGTCTTCACATGCAATTCTATTCATTTCTGAAGGAAGATCATATTAATTTTCTACAAGCTGAAGTCAATAGTATTGATCCCATTTCAAGAACCGTTGAAATAACACCCAATGAACGTCCGGGAAGTGCTGTAGAGAAAGTACATTACGACTACTTGGTGATAGCTCTCGGTGCGCGGCTTGATTATGCAGCAATACCAGGTTTTGGCGAGTACGGCCATACTGTATCTGATTGTTATTATGGAAATAAACTCAGAAGATATCTTTTCAATAAAGAATACAAAGGTGGACCGATTGCGATTGGCTGTGCAAGATTCTTCATGGGGAAAAAAGGAAATCCCGATTGGTTACACGATATGAAAGCGGCTTGTGAGGGACCTCCATTGGAAATATCACTTGGGCTAACCGCACTTTTGAATGAAAAAAAATGGGGAAGTGCAAAAAACATCACTCTATTTACACCGGGCGAATATATTGCCGAAGATGCAGGTATACCTATTGTGAAACAATTTTTACACATGGCTGTCGATGAGATGGGAATGAATTATATCAACAATACCCAAGATATAAAAGAAATCACGAAAGATGGGATTGAATTTACCAACGGACAGTCTGTTGAAGCTGAATTAAAAATTGTTTTACCTAACTGGAATCCTCATTCTTTTATGAAACAATTGCCTATTGTGGATGAAGTTGGGTTTGTCACCACCGATTTGTTTATGCGCAATACAGATTTCCCTGAAATTATGGCAGTAGGTGATGCAGCCGCTCTTGCCGCTCCCAAACTAGGAGGAATCGGTGATGCACAAGCACGGATTGTAGCCCGACAAATAGCTAAAGACATGGGCGTATTTCATAAACCCGAGGAGGATAAACCATTTAATCCTGTCATTATGTGTTTCGGAGATATGGGACACAATAAAGCATTTTATATTCACTCCGACCTATTTTATGGTGGCAAAACGGGTATCTTAAAAATGGGATATAAATATTTCATGCTAAAAATGGGATTCAAAGAATCATATTATATGACAGGAGGAAAACCTCCATATTGGGGCATAAAGCTAAGCGAAATAATAGGTGACTAATTGCATAACAAAACATTTATTTTTATATTTTAAGTCATAAGTTATTGTTTTTGTATTTTATTACTACTTTTGTATAAATTAAACTTAAGTAATAATAATTATGATACAAAAATATGCACTTTTACTTTTAATGATAGGTTCGAATTTATTATCAGTAGCTCAAGATAATCAGTTCGAACCTGTTTTAAAATTAGGAAAACCTAGTAAGGAGGAACTTTCGATGACAGTATATCAACCCGATACTACTGCATCGGCGTTAGTGTTGTATAAAAACACAGAATTACAATACGATTACGTTAAATCAGGATTTAGAGTCAACTACTACAACGAAGGCAAGATTAAGATTCTAAAAAATGAAGGAACCTCTTATGCTGATTTTACAATACCTTACTACAATAATACAGACGTATCACAAAGTATGAAGGAAGGAGTCATACAAATTGAGGCCAATGCTTACAATTTGGTAAATGGCAAAATAGAGCAAACCAAAATGAAGAAAGAATTTATCTTTAAAGAGAGATTAAACGATAAATATATGCAGGTGAAGTTTTCTATTCCCGGCGCAAAAGCAGGTAGTGTAGTAGAATATAAGTATACGATATATTCTGACTTCTACTTTGACATTAACAGATGGAATGCCCAAAGTGATATACCGACCTTATATACTAAATACACAGCAACAATTCCCGAATATTTTAAATTCAATATCGACAAACACGGCTATGAAGAACTCGAAAGCAGTAATAGCAATTCGAGCATAAACTTCATTGTAGGAGCGGAAACTATTTCGTGTATGGCTCAAAAACTAAGCTTCACAGGAAGAAATTTACCGGCATTAAAAGGAGATAATTACACTTGGTGCATATCTGATTTTGGAACACAGGTTAACTTAGAATTAAATAGAGTAGAATTTTTTGGTTATCACACTCAATCCTTTACACAAACATGGCAAGATATTGACGAACTTATTATCAAAAACAGCGATTTTGGAGGACAACTAAAAATGCGCAATCCATTGAAAGATGAAATGATTCTACTAGGAAAACTCGATGAATTGAGTCATGAAGAGAAAACATGTAAAATATTTAATTTTTTAAGAACACTCGTTTCATGGAATGGCACCTATGACTTATATGGTGGTAACGCAAAAAAAGTAATCAAAGAAGGAACCGGAAGTAATGCTGAAATTAATTTTATATTAATGAGTATGTTAAAAGAAGCGGGCATCAAATGCTATCCGGTTATAATGAGTATGCGCTCAACCGGACGCCTTCCACAAACTCATCCTACAATAAAGAAATTCAATACTTTTATTGTTGCTGTTGAAAATCCTGATGGTACGGTTTCGTATATCGATGGCTCGGTAAACAATGGATATATGGATGTATTGCCCCCCAACATAATGCCAAACCAAGCACGTGCTTATGTTGACCATAAAAATGGATCATGGGTCGATTTAAGTAAAATAGGAAAAAATCAAATACGTGCTGCCCTATATATCACTTTACATGAAGATGGTAAAATGGAGGGTACTCGTTCATGCAATCTAATTGGACAATATGCTTCGCAGTTTAGACGCTATTACAAAAATGCGAAAGACAGCATCGACTATATAAGCAAAATATCTGAAAATGATAAAATTAAAATCAACAATTATAAAATTGAGAATCTTAATGAGTTTACTCCAATCGTTACAGAGGTGATGGATTTTGAAAAACATGCCACCACATCAAATGATTATATATATTTGAATCCCCTTGTTTTCTTACATGCAGAAAAAAATCCTTTCATCCAATCAGAACGAAAATTCCCCATCGAACAATCGCATACCGAAAACGTCAGTCTAAATATCAACATTACAATCCCCGAAGGATATGCGATTGAAGAATTGCCTGAAGGAATCAATGTAACGACCGATGACCGGGAAGGAAGATTTAGATATATGATCGCACAGGAAGGAAATAAGGTAAACTTAAGATATACCTATCAAAACTCAAAATTAGTATATCTACCTACCGAATACAAAGAGTTGCAAAATTTATGGAAAGTTATTGTAGAGAAAAACAATGAGATGATTGTTCTCAAGAAAATATAGTGGTATTATTTTATAAATTCAGATAATGAATAAATTATTTTTTTTACTCATCGTATCGCTGTATAGCAGTATATTACTTTCGCAAGATAACTTAGAGAAAAATGCCTACTCAATCATAGATAATCACTCAATAGAGTTCATTTGCGAATCGAATACAAGTGCAGTCAAAAAAGAGAGTTTAACGGTAACAATATTGAGTCCGAAAGATAAATCGGCTGCTGAATTTTTGTGTATGTGTGATAAGTTTACCTCATTGCGAAAATTCAGTGGAGAGATGATGGATAAATTTGGCAACACGATAAAAAAAATAAAAAAAAGCGATCTACAACTTTCAGAATATTCATCAGGCTTGACTAGTGATGACTATGTCTATTTTTATGAAACATCATTACCATTTTATCCCATTACTATAAAATATGAGTGGGAAATAAAATACAAAAATGGATTAATTGGTTTTCCTACATTCATTCCACAAAGCAGATACAATCAGTCGGTAAAAAAATCGTCATACAAATTCGTCTCCTCTCCCGATATAAACTGCAGATATAAGGAGGTAAATATTGAAAATGCCGTTAAAGAAACATTTCTACCCAACAATACAATTTGCTTTGAAGCAACTATCGAAAACTTAATGGCCATTGAAAGAGAAGTAATAGGGGCTGAACTAATCCAACTCGTACCCATTATACATTTTTCGCCAACGGATTTTTATTTTGACGGTTCGAAAGGTAATATTAGCACGTGGCAGTCGTATGGTGCATGGTTAGATGGGTTACAACAAGATAGACTGACGCTTCCTGAGCCACTTAAGGAGAAGATTACAGAGCTCACCAAAGATTGTAAAACCGATCGTGATAAAGTAAAGGCTTTATATGATTTTTTGGCAGCTTCTACACGGTATGTTAGTATACAACTCGGTATTGGAGGACTACAACCCTTCGCAGCATCGGAAGTATATAGAACCGGGTTTGGAGATTGCAAGGGCCTATCCAATTACATGAGAGCCATGCTCAACTATGTAAATATCCCCGCCAACTATACTGTAATAAACACTGTAAATAAAAATCTATTAAAAGATTTTTCGAGTGGAAATCAAATGAATCACGCTATTTTACAAGTACCACTACCCAACGACACCATTTGGTTGGAGTGTACTAACCCACAACTTCCCTTCGGATATATTCACAACAGAATTGCTGGAAATAATGCAGTGGTGGTGGTCGAAAATGGTGGTATATTTACACGTCTTCCCTCTTACACAGACACTTTAAATACCCAAACTATATTTGCCAATATCGATTTATCGAACGAAGGAAATGCAAAGATGAAAGTTAGCCAAAGATCAAAATTATTTCAATATGAAAATCAGGTAGGGTTTAAAAGCATTGAAGATGCGAAGAAAAAAGATTATTTGCGTAATCAATTGAACTTGACAGATGCAAAAATAGAATCAATTAAAATCGATGAATATAAAGATTCGCATCCACTTATCGATATTACATATGATGTTACAACAGATGTATTAGGCAATAAAACCGGGACACGACTATTTGTTCCGGCCAATATATTTAGAAGTAAATACAACCTATCCACAAATAAACACCGCACACAAGATATTTATATAAACTATGGATATGTTGATATTGATACAATTAAAATTAACCTGCCTAACAGTTATGTAGTAGAATCATCACCCAAAAATATGAGTATCTCTACTACAATGGGCAGTTTTCAAAGCCATTACGAAATAAAAGAATCGACTATCTACATTTACAATCGTCTATATATGAAAAGTGGGGTATATAATAAAGAGCTATATCCCGAACTCCTCGCTTTATATACAGCAATTAACAATCAAGATAAAGCTCAATTTGTATTAAGAAAAGAGTAATAGTTTGTCACACTTTACACCTCTAAATGAGAGCTTTTACAATGATCTATCCAACAATGTACAACCACTAAATAAACGATGTATTTTTAGCAAATACATCGTTTGTTATTCAACACAAAACAGAAAGAAAAACTATTTTTTTAATATTTTGGCATCTATCAAGACTTTTCAAAGTGTTCCAAAATGGAAAACTTTATGTATCAAGCAGAAAGAAAAGTTATCCGAAATTTAATGTTAAAAGCCTATTATCGTATTGACATTACCTATATCTTTGCACCAAGTATCCGGAACTAAAAGGAGGTTTAGTCAAGAGGGAACACCGTGCAAATCGGCGACAGTACCCGCTGCTGTAATTCTCTAAGAATCTGGACAACATGCCACTGCATGACACATGTGGGAAGGCGTTCAGGGGAGGGATAAGTCAGAATACCTACCGGAAACAAAGATGAAGTTTTGCACATCAATCTATGATTGATGGGTTAGAATTCATTGTCTAAAATCATTTTTTTAAGTATTAATTTTTAAAACTTTCGGGAGTTAAAGTTATGAACTACGCGGAAATTTGTATCATCAAACGTGATGGTAAAAGAGAAGATTTCTCTATCAGCAAAATCAAAAATGCGATTACTAAAGCATTCAAAGCAAGTGGTATCGAAGAAGAGCAAACACTCATTGCCGATATCACAATGAATGTGATTAGCTTATTTACTTCGCCTACTATTACAGTAGAAGAAATTCAAGACTTGGTAGAAAAAGAGCTGATGAAGGTTCGTCCTGAAGTAGCGAAAAAGTACATCATTTATCGCGAATGGCGCAATACCGAACGTGATAAAAAAACTCAAATGAAACACATCATGGATGGCATTGTAGCCATAGATAAAAATGATGTAAATTTGAGCAATGCCAACATGAGCAGCCATACTCCTGCCGGTCAGATGATGACTTTCGCATCGGAGGTTACCAAAGATTATACCTATCGTTATTTATTAAGCAAGCAGTATGCTGAAGCACATCAGTTAGGCGATATCCATATCCATGATTTGGACTACTACCCTACCAAAACAACCACCTGTATTCAGTATGATATGGATGATTTGTTCGAAAGAGGATTCCGAACAAAAAATGGTAGCATACGTACACCACAAAGTATTCAAAGTTACGCTACTTTGGCAACCATCATTTTCCAAACAAATCAAAATGAGCAGCATGGTGGTCAAGCCATACCCGCATTCGATTTTTTCATGGCCAAAGGGGTAAGCAAATCGTTTCGCAAACATTTATCATCGTTCATCAGCTTTTTCATGCAAATGGAACAAAGCGAAATGTGTATAGATGAAAAAGAGGTAAAAGCTATCATTAAAGATACATTATCATCGATCGATCCATCAAACGAAGAGATAACTGCTTTAATAAAAGCTCTCGGCGAAAAAAATACAACGATCAACGAAGCACAGCTGAAATTGGTCATTGAAAAAGCCCAACGACAAACACGTAAAGATACGCATCAAGCGATGGAAGGCTTTATTCATAACCTCAACACAATGCACTCGCGTGGTGGAAATCAAGTCGTGTTTAGCTCTATCAATTATGGTACAGATACTTCTCCGGAAGGCCGTATGGTAATTGAAGAATTATTAAAAACTACGATTGAAGGATTAGGAACGCGCGGTGAAGTGCCTGTATTTCCTATTCAAATATTTAAAATCAAAGAAGGCGTATCATACTCGGATGCTGATTTACAAAAAGCAATGACCGATTTTGAAGCAGCCGAAAATGGCGATATGACTTTTGATGCGCCTAACTTTGACCTATTCTTAAAAGCTTGTCGCACCACAGCAAAGGCATTATTCCCTAATTTCATGTTCCTAGACACTCCATTTAACTGTAACGAGTTATGGAAAGCCGATGACCCTAAACGTTATCGTTACGAGTTGGCTACTATGGGTTGCCGCACTCGTGTTTACGAAAATCTTTTCGGAGAAAAAAGCTCTTTAGGACGTGGAAATTTATCATTTACAACCATCAACATGCCCCGTCTGGCTATAGAAGCACGCATAAAAGCTGAAGGACTGATAAATGATGCACAAAACACAAATGCGATTGAGGCTAAAGCGAAAGATTTGTTTTTAGAATCGCTTCGCGAAAAATGTTTATTGGTTGGCGAGCAACTTTATACTCGTTATCAATATCAGCGCACAGCTTTGGCTCGTCAATTTCCATTTATGATGGGCAATGACGTGTGGAAAGGAGGGGCTGATTTAGCACCGAATGATGAAGTGGGAGATGTTATCAACAGCGGAACACTAGGACTCGGCTTTATTGGAGGTCATAATGCCATGGTAGCATTATATGGCAAAGGCCATGGTCACAGCGATAAATCGTGGGATACTTTGCACGAAGCTATACTTGAAATGAATAAGGTAGCTGACGAATTTAAAGCAAAATATAATTTAAACTACTCGGTATTGGCCACTCCAGCCGAAGGTCTTTCAGGTCGTTTCACACGTATAGACCGTCGCAAATACGGTATTATCGAAGGAGTTACCGATCGCGATTATTATGTAAATTCGTTCCATGTTGACGTGAAAGAGCCAATCTCAATTGTTGAAAAAATTAAACGAGAAGCTCCATTTCATGCCATTACAAAAGGAGGACACATCACTTATGTAGAGTTAGATGGTGAGGCACAGAAAAATGTTCGTGCCATAGCCAAAATCGTCAAAGTAATGTACGACCAAGGCATTGGATACGGCTCAATCAATCATCCGGTAGACACTTGCAACAACTGTGGTTATAAAGGTGTAGTTTACGACAAGTGTCCTGTTTGCCAAAGTGAAAACATTTTACGCATGCGTCGTATTACCGGATACCTAACAGGCGATTTAGGTTCATGGAACTCAGCCAAACGCGCTGAAGAGACAGACCGTGTAAAACATTTGTAAGAATTGAATATCTTATATACATATCCCGAAACAATTGTCGATGGTGAGGGCATCCGTTATTCTATTTATTTAGCAGGATGCTCACACTATTGCCGGGGATGTCATAACCCAGAGAGTTGGAACCCTAAAGCCGGAGATCCACTTACTGAAGAACGTATCGTCAGTATCATTAATGAGATTAACGCTAACCCATTGCTAGATGGCATCACGTTTACAGGAGGCGATCCTTTTTATCACCCCGAGGAATTTTTGAAATTAATAAAGAAAGTAAAAGAAGCTACAGCACTTAACATTTGGTGTTATACCGGCTACACTTTAGAAGAGATACAAAATAGTTCGCAACTAGCACCCATATTAGAATTTATTGACACGCTGGTAGATGGGCGTTTTATACAATCACAATATTCGCCCTATCTAAAATTTAAAGGAAGCGAGAATCAACGAATTATACATTTGCGATAACATCATATATACTAAAACTCCCTCTATGTCTTGATCACGACATAGAGGGAGTTTTAGTATATAAGGATATTTTATTTAAAAGAAGAAGCGCAATACATCATTGAAGTTTGCCCAAATTAACAAACCAAACAACAAAAGCATACCGGTCATTTGTGCATATTCCATAAATTTATCGCTTGGCTTACGACGTGCTATAATTTCATAAAGCAAGAATAAAACATGTCCACCATCTAGAGCCGGAATAGGCAAGATGTTCATAAATGCAAGAATGATAGATAAGAATGCGGTCATATACCAAAACGTATGCCAATCCCATGTACCAGGGAATATACTACCGAGTGTTCCAAAGCCACCAATCTGTTTAGCACCCTCTTTAGAGAATACATACTTCATATTGTTTACATAGCCTTTCAACGTTTGAACACCCAACTTCGCTCCGGCTGGGAATGATTCGAAGAAACCGAATTCTTGAGTAACAAAAGGCATGATTTGTGCTGGAGTGCATGGGTTTACTCCTATCTTAAATGCTGTATCGGCTCTCATTATTGAAGTATGCTCCACATCACCACGAAGATATGTGATTGCCACTTGATGCAAATCAATACTATCGTTATTTAATCCCAATCTTTTTTGTTGGCGTTTGTTCATCGCATCAACAAATTCAAAATACGAAACTGGAATACCGTCTAAAGCAACGATATTATCTCCCTTCATTAACCCAGCTTGTGCAGCCGGAGAGTTGACCATTACACTGTCAATCACAAAAGGCAATCGGAATGAGGCGAATTTAACACTATCGGTCATTAAACGTTGCATCATATCTTCGGGAATGTAAACAACCGCGTCCTTTCCTTCACGTCGCACAGTAACCACACGAGCATCAACTATTTTAGTGATTATCTGTCCATCATAGCGTTCAAGTTTCACTCCATCAGCAGCCAATAAGATATCGCCATCTTTAAAACCGACATTTTTAGCGGTTTGATTAAATGTCATGCCTATGGGAGCTTCATCCACACGAATATATTCATCGCCCCAAGCATAAAGAATCATTGAATAAATGAATAGGGCAGTAATAAAGTTGAAAAGAACACCACCCACCATTACTAAAAGGCGTTGCCATGCTGGCTTTGCACGAAACTCATAAGGCTTAACCGGTTGTTGCATCTGCTCTTTATCCATCGACTCATCTATCATGCCCGAAATCTTGACATAACCACCTAAGGGCAACCAACCTATGGCATATTCAGTGTCACTCTTTTTAGGTTTAAACTTAAATAAAGTGAACCATGGATCAAAGAATAGACAAAATTTTTCGACACGTATTTTGAAAAGACGAGCGAACAAGAAATGACCTCCCTCATGAATGACTACTAATAAAGAAAGGCTCATTATCAATTGCAGGCCGCGAATTAGAAATGTTTCCATCAGAATAATATTTTGTTTTTTGTTTTATATTTTAGATTAATTCAGTCGCTATCTTACGTGCTTGTGCATCGCTTGCCACATAATCATCATAAGAAGGAGATTGTATAAATGCTGTCAACTCCATTGTTTTTTCAATGATATCACTCATCGCCAAGAAGCTAATACGTTTTTGTAGAAAAGCCTCTACAACTATTTCATTTGCCGCATTCAATATACAAGGCATATTACCACCCTGTTTCATAGCCGCATATGCTAGAGATAGATTTCTGAAACGTTTGATATCGGGTTGTTCAAAGGTCAATTGATTGAACTTTGTAAAATCTAAACGTTCAAAATTCGATTTTATGCGGTCGGGATAGGAAAAGGCATACTGTATAGGAAGACGCATATCGGGCATCCCCATTTGCGCTTTAATAGAGCTATCTTCGAATTGTACCATCGAATGAATGATGGATTGAGGATGTACAACCACGTCGATTTGTTCAGGATTAAGTCCGAAAAGCCACTTAGCTTCAATAACTTCAAACCCTTTATTCATCATCGAAGCAGAATCGATAGTAATTTTGGCACCCATATCCCAATTTGGATGTTTTAGTGCTTGCTCAGTTGTAACAGTTTGCAACTCTTCGTAACTCATGGTTCGGAAGGGACCACCTGATGCAGTTAATATCACCTTTTCTATAGAATTACCAACTTCACCTGCCAAGCATTGGAAAATGGCCGAATGCTCAGAGTCAACAGGAATAATAGGAGTTTGATATTCTTGAGCGAGCTTATTGATCAATTCTCCGGCCACCACCAAAGTTTCTTTATTCGCGAGAGCTATTACTTTCCTCGCTTTTATGGCGCTGATCGTCGGTTTTAAACCTGCATATCCTACCATAGCTGTCAATACAATATCGATTGGCTGTGATTGGGCAACTTGACAAATGGCCTCACTACCTGCATACACTTTTATAGGCAAATCGGCTAGTGCCTCTTTTATTTTTGAATATTTACTTTCATTTGCTATCACTACAGTTTCAGGCATGAATTTACGAGCCTGCGCTATCAATAAATCGACCTGATTGCCTGCTGTAAGAGCATATACTTCATAAAGTTCGGGATGTTCCTCGATGACTTGTAGCGCTTGTGTACCGATAGAACCTGTAGACCCTAATATCGCAATTTGTTTCTTTTTTGTTGGTTGGTTCATAATGATTAGAAAACAATATATTTTTCGGGATCGACAGCACGTCCTTTATCCCACAATTCGAAATGAAGATGAGGTCCGGTACTTAGTGAACCGGTATTTCCAATTAAACCAATAGCCTCACCACCTTTCACCTTATCGCCCTCTTTCTTTAATAAAGACCCTAAGTGTTTGTATATCGACATGTAACCTTGATTGTGTTGTACACCAATTACATTACCGGTTTCGGCAGTATAATTGCTGAAAACAACTGTACCATCAAGTACTGACAAAACGCTTTCGTTAGGAGTTGCTGCAATATCAGTTCCATAATGTTTTTTGTCAGAATCGAATTGACTTGATATCATACCACGCGTAGGGCGATAAAAAATGAATCCTTCAGCTTTGGGTTGTGATACAATAGCCGTCAAGTTATATTTTTCAGTTTCTTCATATTGTTTACGAAACTCCTCTTCGCGCATGGTGCGCTCCAGTAGTGAATCTTCACGAGCAGTTGTCAGTGAATCAATACTTCCCACTTCATTGGCCTTAACGTTGCCACTAAATATATCTTGAATATTCATGATATATAAATTCTGGCGTTCAGCCAACGCTTGAAGTGAGTCAAGTCGCAATGCGCCATCAACTATTTGACGACGGATATCAGAATTCATATATCCGGGTAGATAATTTCGTAATGGAGTGAATGCAATAATAGCTGCTGCAATCATAAAAAGGATAGTCAATGTTGCCAAAAGAACAGAAACCCCATTCAGCTTAGACACGCGTAGACCAGCAACTTCCTCTAACGTATTCTCATTGATAATGGTCAGCTTATATTTGAACTTGAAGTTCTTCCAAAAAGCCTTTCCTTTTTTCTTCTTTTTAGCCATCTGCATAATGTTATTATAACAAATGTAAGGTTTTTGCCCTACTACTTGTTTCTTTATTCAGTCTATTTAACAATCAATCATCCGATTCAATACTCTCAATATCAAGCAATCCTTCGGGCAATTCAACCGTTACTAATCGTTTATCATGATCAATAGACATTATAAATTCTTCTTGAGCAGGCATTAAAAGTTCCTCTCCATCAGCTTGTTCAATGATAAACAAAGTATTGATGGTAGATTCATCTACCTCTACGATTGTACCTATCATCCCATGATGAATATCTTCCACTTGACAACCCACGAAAAAGTTCCAGGTAAGTTCATCGGAAGAAGTTTGTCTTGCATATTTTATTGGAAAATAAACTTCGACATTAGTAAACATGCGTGCTTTTTCAGCTGAGTCAATTCCGTCTAATTTAATCAAAGCACTCGAATCAGAGCGAAAGCGATATTCATCGACAAAGAATGGAACAAAAATACCATCTAGTTTACATATCAAATAATCGCATTCAGACTCGTCGAATGAATCGTCGGTAAATGTGAATGATATTTCACCATGAATACCATGTGGTTTATTAAATAAACCTATTTTATATACATCTTCTTTTTTTATCATATACGTGTTATTCTTGCACCAATTGCGTTCAATCGGCCTTCAATATTTTGATATCCGCGATCAATTTGTTCTATATTATGAATACGGCTAATGCCATCGGCACTCATTGCAGCAATCAATAGAGCAATACCGGCACGAATATCGGGAGATGTCATATTGCGACCACGCAATTGGAAACCATGATCATGACCAATAACCACAGCGCGATGCGGATCACACAATATAATTTGTGCACCCATATCAATGAGTTTATCAACAAAAAACAAGCGACTTTCGAACATTTTTTGATGAATTAAGACACTACCTTTGGCCTGAGTAGCCACCACCAACATAACACTTAACAAATCGGGAGTTAATCCGGGCCATGGCGCATCAGCAATCGTCATAATCGATCCATCGATAAATGATTCTATTTCGTAGTGTTCTTGAGCCGGTACAAATATATCATCACCACGCTGTTCTAATTTAATACCCAACCGGCGAAAACTATCAGGAATGATACCTAAGTTTTCGTAAGATACATTTTTAATGGTAATTTCGCTTCTAGTTGTGGCAGCCATTCCAATAAAACTACCTACTTCAATCATATCAGGAAGTACTGTATGTTCAGTACCATGCAATTCGTCAACACCTTCTATGATCAATAAATTGGATGCGATACCGCTAATACGAGCTCCCATACGATTAAGCATTTTGCAAAGTTGCTGCAAATAAGGTTCACAAGCTGCATTATATATCGTCGTTTTGCCCTTTGCCATCACAGCAGCCATCACAATGTTAGCTGTGCCTGTAACCGATGCCTCATCTAACAGCATATACTTTCCAGTCAACGCTTCAGCCGAAATCTCAAAAACTCCTCGAACATCATCATAATTAAGCTTAGCTCCCAATGTTTCCATTCCTATAAAATGCGTGTCCAAACGTCGACGACCTATTTTATCGCCGCCGGGTTTTGATATCATGGCTTTACCAAAACGCGCTAACATCGGGCCTAATAGCATTACCGAACCTCGTAAACTCGAACATTTCTTTAAAAACTCATCGCTTTCTAGATAAGACATATCGACATTACTAGCTTGGAAGCTATATGACTCTATACCCAATTTTTTCACCGTTACACCCATGTCACGCATCAATTGTATAAGGTTATTTACATCAAGAATATCAGGGATATTATTAACGATTATCTCTTCTGCCGTTAACAAAGTAGCACAAATTATTTGTAACACTTCGTTTTTAGCACCTTGCGGACGGATTTCGCCGCTGAGTCTATGTCCACCTTCGATAACAAATGAAGCCATGTTTATTATTTTTTTTCAGTAAATATATGTCTTAACTTATTTAGAACTTATGCATTCGATGCATATGAGAGCCTATATATTAATATTTTTTGCGTTGGTTGCTACCACGATTGTTTTGGTAGTTATTTTTGGGACGATAATTTTGAGCCAATCGATTCGACATAATGCTAATAATTTCATCAGTCATATGCAGTTTACCGTTTGATAATTCTTCTAAGTCGTCCGCAATCTTACGATCATCTACCGTATCTTTATTCCAAGCCATGAAATCTTTTTTCATATGATTGCAAATTAATGCGATCAAATTATTTTTAAGATTACCCTCGGGCATATTTGTAGCTTCTTTAATCAACACTTCCAATGTGCGACCATAATGTTTATAACGAATTTTCGTTGCTGGATAAGCGATATGGTCAGGTTTCGTAATTAAATTGTCTTTTTTTATCACCTCGTATGGATAATCTATATCTAATTTAAAATCGGACATAATTGCCAAATGATCCCATAGTTTATGTTTAAAATCGGGAACATCACGAAGATGTGGAAACATACTTCCCATAATATTGATTATGGTGTTGGCACAGCGTTGACGCTCTTTACGGTCTTCGATTGTCAATGCATGATCGACCATATTTTGTATGCTACGCCCATATTCAGGAAGTGGCATACGCTTCTGTTGAGTATTATACTCCATCATAAACACAAAGTTATAATAGTTTTTTGGGCATTGATGCCACGAATTCTTTTAGATAAAAAGGCTCAAAATAGGCAACATCCTTATAGTCGTTGTTTGCAACAGCTTTTTCGGCCAATGGAAACATCATTTGCGCCAAGGGATGGATATTATCAATAAAATGAGCATTGGGATGTGTTATCTTTTCGCGACATTTAGCTGCACCATTACCAAAGAAGTAAACTGGTTGTTTTTCTAAATACTCGAGATAAGAGTTTTCATCGATGATATCAGCAGATGTTTCCTTCACCACACCAAGACCACGATTATATATAGTAGAATAGACTTCCATACGGCGAGCATCAATCATAGGACACAACAAAGCATCTTCGGGCAAATCATGGTAAAGCAAAATAGGCACACACATCACTTCGAGTGTAGGCAAGCCTATCAAAGGTAGATCGCGGCCATAACAAATTCCTTTGGCCATAGATACTCCAATACGCAAGCCAGTGTATGATCCCGGACCACAACTTATCGCTACAGCATCTAGCAAAATAGCACGACTGTCAATAAAAGCCAAAGCTTCATCAATAAACACACCCAACAAAGTGGCGTGCGATGGACCATTTAAATCTTCTTTTACAAAAATGGTTGCCCCATCTTGGCTTACCGCTACAGAGCAAACCGATGTAGAGGTCTCTATATTTAAAATGCACGACATAATTATCCTAATATATTATATTGTTGCAAAAATAGCTGTTTTCTTTTAATTTATAACTATCTATTATTTAAATTATAATTGTAGTTCAATGTAGATGCGAATATATACTTTACACTACTATTTTCATCAATACCAAAATCATCATTTTTCATACTTCCTCCATGAGTTTTTTTCTCATTCACAAGGTAATGTAAAAATATTCGTGTACTTTTGCCGAAAAGAGAAATTATTATGATACAATCAATGACCGGATACGGTAAATCAACTACCGAACTACCTGATAAAAAGATAAATATTGAAATTAAGTCGCTTAACAGTAAAGCTCTCGATCTATCTGCAAGAATTGCTCCAATTTACAGAGAAAAAGAGATGGAAATACGTAATGAAATTTCAAAAGCTCTTGAAAGAGGTAAGGTAGACTTCAGCCTTTGGGTAGAAAAAAAAGAAGTTGCCGAAAGTGCTACCGTCATTAACCAAACATTGGTTGAAGGTTATTATAATCAAATCAGAACAATTGCTCAAAATTTAGATATAACATTGCCAGCCGATTGGTTTCAAACCCTTTTGCGTATGCCCGACGTAATGTCGAAACCAGAAGTTGCCGAACTAACAGAAGAAGAGTGGTCGACAGTTCATCAAGGCATTAAAGAAGCCATTGAACATTTAATTGATTTCCGCAAACAAGAAGGTATGGCTTTAGAACAAAAGTTCCGTCAAAACATTGCAAACATTCAGGGCTTATTAGATAATGTTGTACCTTATGAGCAAGAACGAATTAACAAAGTTAAAGAGCGTATTACCGATGCATTAGAAAAAACGCTGAGCGTTGATTACGATAAAAACCGTTTGGAACAAGAGATCATCTACTACATCGAAAAGTTAGATATCAATGAAGAAAAACAACGTTTAACCAACCATTTACAATATTTCATCAGCACAATGGAAGATGGTAAAGGACAAGGTAAAAAACTTGGTTTCATTGCACAAGAGATGGGTCGTGAGATCAACACCCTTGGTAGCAAATCAAACCATGCCGAAATGCAAAAGTTAGTGGTTCAAATGAAAGATGAACTCGAACAAATTAAAGAACAGGTGTTAAACGTAATGTAATTCTCAAGACAACTCACAATAAAAATGATTGGTAAACTTATTATATTTTCAGCCCCATCAGGATCGGGCAAATCAACCATTATCAAATATTTGCTTCAACAAGATTTAAATTTGTGTTTTTCAATATCTGCTACTAGCCGTTCGCCACGAGGTGAGGAAAAAAATGGAGTAGATTATTACTTTTTATCACCCGAAGAATTCAGACAAAAAATAGCTAACAACGAATTCTTAGAATACGAAGAGGTATATACCGATCGTTTCTATGGAACACTAAAATCATCGGTAGAACAACAACTCAACAATGGCAAAAACGTGGTATTCGATGTTGATGTGGTGGGTGGATGCAATATAAAGAAAGCATATGGTTCGCAAGCTCTTTCTATATTTATTCAACCTCCTTCAATCGAAATCCTTCGCGAACGTTTAATCGGTCGCGCTACCGATGCACCTCAAGTAATTGAAGATCGACTAAACAAAGCCACTTACGAATTAACTTTTGCGCCAAACTTTGATAAGATCATCATTAACGATGAACTTTCAAAAGCCGAAGCCGAAGCACTCGAAACTATAAAACGTTTTCTATCGAATGACTAGTAAGCGCAAAATAGGAATTTTCAGCGGCTCATTCAACCCTATCCACATCGGACATCTAGCCCTAGCAAATTACATTTGCGAGTTTGAAGACATAGATGAGGTATGGTTTATGGTGACACCGCACAATCCTATTAAGCAAACTTCAGAGTTAATGAACGATGAGTTTAGATTAGAGTTGGTAAAACTTTCCATCGAAGGTTATCATAAATTTAAAGCATCCGACTTTGAGTTTAAATTGCCCAAACCATCGTACACGATCAATACACTGAATGAATTGCGCAAACACTATCCCGAAAATGATTTCTGTCTAATCATTGGTTCAGACAACTGGCACCTGTTTCCGCGTTGGAAACAATGGGAAGATATTATTGCCCATTACTCTATTATGATTTATCCACGACCGGGATATGACATAGACGAATCAACCTTGCCCGATAGCGTAAAACTATCAAAGGCACCGATATTCGATATCAGTTCAACGTTTATACGTAATGCATTAAAAAAAGGAAAAGATATCCGCTACTTACTTCATCCCAACGCTTACAAAACAATTGAAGAGTGGCTTTAATAAATTCATGAGTTATGTTAACTAGCTTAGCTTTTATATTCATATTAGGCCTATCATTAGGTTATGTCTTCAACAAATTACATTTGCCTGCTTTGATAGGCTTATTGCTAACAGGTCTTATATTAGGGCCTTTTGCTCTTAACATGTTATCGCCCTCATTGCTTAATATCTCCGTAGAGTTAAGACAAATAGCATTGGTCATTATACTAATGCGTGCCGGTCTTGCACTCAACATACAAGAGCTGAAACAAGTAGGCCGACCAGCCATGTTGATGTGCTTCATTCCAGCTTGTTTCGAAATAATAGGTGTAATGCTTATTGCTCCTCCTTTACTTGGCGTTTCACTGATCGAAGCAGCGATCATGGGAACAGTCTTAGCAGCAGTATCTCCGGCAGTAATTGTGCCACGTATGCTCCGATTAATGGATCAGAAAATTGGAACTCAAAAAGGCATTCCACAAATGATTATGGCAGCAGGATCAGTAGACGATGTATTTGTTATCATACTTTTCACCGCATTTGTAACACTCGCTACAGGCGATACCGTATCGGCCGGTCAATTTCTACAAATACCGATTTCAATTATCACTGGTCTTACATTAGGAATAAGCATCGGGTGGTTGCTCTCATGGTATTTCAAACATTTCCATCTACGCGATTCTATCAAGGTGATTATAATGATGAGTTGTGCCTTTTTATTTTTAGGAGCCGAACATCAATTCAAAGAATATCTCCCTATATCCGGCTTATTAGCAGTAATGGCCATGGGAGCCACGATACTCTATACATATCCCCTATTAGCAAAACGCATATCATCTAAATTTTCAAAATTATGGATAGCAGCCGAAATACTATTATTTGTATTGGTAGGTGCTACCGTCGATGTGCAATATGCCTGGGCAGCAGGGTTGGCCTCTATTGCAGTCATATTTATCTCATTGGCATTCCGAATGAATGGTGTATTGGTGAGCCTCATCAAAACCAAGCTCAACATGAAAGAAAGAGTATTTTGTATGCTGGCATATACTCCAAAGGCCACAGTTCAAGCAGCTATTGGTTCATTGCCATTGGCCATGGGACTGGCTTGCGGAAAAAGCGTATTGACTATTGCTGTTCTAGCCATAATAATAACTGCACCACTCGGCGCATTTGCCATTGACAAAACCTATAAAAAGCTACTCACCGCTGACAACAATAAAAAAGAATCTTAAATAGGACGGCTCAAAGTAATCATTACCACTTCCGATCGTGCACCAATACGTATATTGCGGCGCGATGTACCTATTCCTTTCGTAATAAACATCGGTATATCTTTAGACGTATGCTTTAACCCACAGAGAAAGCGTTTGCCATAACGTGAAGGAACGATGGGAGCATAACCCAAAACCCGTATTTGGCCACCATGTGTATGCCCTGCCAATACCAAATCCGTATTCGAGATATCCACACTTTCGGCATAATCGGGAGTATGCACCAACAAGATAACAAAATCTTTGGGAGCTAATGAAAGTGTAGGTGATACACCATTCTCGCTCAAGTCAAACGGATTTCGCACACCCGAAATCAATATAAATTGATGATTATTCCACACCGTATCCGTTTTATGTTCGAGCAAATGAATATCATTCAATTTCATAGAGTTGCAAATTTCATCATAACACCGCTCATAATCATTATTTCCCATTACGCCATATATCCCCAAATTAGGCTTTACCGAACCAATCGCATTAAACAATGGAGTCACATATTGGCAACCCTCCTGATAATCTCCACCCAGCAATATCAAATCAGGATTTTCGCGAACCAAAAGTTTCACCAGCCTGCGCAATCCATTCTCTTTAAGTAACGATTTGTAATGTAAATCGGATATAAAAGCAATACGACAACTATCGAATGACTGCGGCACTTCACTACTTTTAAAATCGATTGATTTTAGCTTTATAGAAGCACACGAAAACAAACAACAGCAGCATATTACAATAATAAAACAAGAGAGTAAGCGACGCATTACTTATAGTTTAAATGATTTTAGTTTATACAGTTCAAAGATAGTTTAAAAAGCTTTATCTTTGTTTCTATGAAAGAGATAAAACCCAATTCAATACAAGCATGGATAGAAGCCGCACGCCCAAAAACGTTAGCCGGAGCAGCCACGCCCGTTATTTTAGGCAGTGCCCTCGCCTATTCAGTCGGATCATTTCAATGGATGCCCGCATTGATATGTTTGCTTTTTGCAGCGCTCATGCAGGTTGCCGCCAACTTTATCAACGACTTGTTCGATTATTTGAAAGGTACCGATAGAGAAGATCGACTTGGCCCATTAAGAGCATGTGCACAAGGATGGATTACTCCAAAAGCCATGAAATTGGGTATCACCGTAGTAGTAACAATAGCCTGTTTGCTAGGATGTAGCTTAATTTATTATGCAGGATGGGAGTTAATTATCATCGGCGCACTCTGTGTAGTCTTTGCCTTTTTCTATACCACGGGGCCCTATCCTCTTTCTTATCATGGATGGGGCGATTTATTGGTAATTGTATTTTTTGGTTTTATACCAGTAGGTGGTACCTATTACGTACAAACATTAGGATGGTCATCGTCTATTACAATAGTTTCGCTGGTATGTGGATTAATTGTAGACACACTATTGGTAGTCAATAACTATCGCGATAGAAACGAAGACAAAAAGAGTGGCAAAAAAACTATTATTGTACGCTTTGGCGAACCATTTGGCAGATATCTATACCTAGCATTAGGGGTAATGGCAGCATGTCTATGCGTTTTACTCATACCCCATTATAGCATCTATATCACTATTGCCCCAACTATTTATCTGGCACTTCACATCAACACATGGATAAAAATGGTGAAGATCAATCACGGCCAACAATTGAATTTAATATTGGGAGAAAGTTCCAGAAATATGCTCATACTTAGCATTCTACTATCGATCACCATCGCTTTCTTATAATAACATATTATAGCATGAAAAGACACATCACCCTATTAATACTATGCATAATCTTATCAATCGTTATCATTGCATGTCATTTTAAAACAGACCTATATTCACAAAAGTGGCAATATATTGATAACCTAATGTCTCATCATCCTGACAGTGCTTTAATTCAGTTAGAAAAAATAGATACAACCACGTTGTCATACACTGATAAAATGGAGTATATGTTATTATATACACAAGCATGTGACAAAAACTACATAATACATAATAATATAATGGGAATGAAAAAAGTCACCCATTATTATGATTCTATCCGATATAATATTTCTTTAAGAATGAAATCGCATTATTATTTAGGACGCATATATCAAGATATAGGTGATGATGAGTCAACAGTAAAACATTTCATTAAAGCAATGGAGCTCAATGAGCAATGTAATGAAGGCAGTTTTAGCTGTATGCTATACAGCAATATGGGGTATATTTATTACAATCATAATTTATTAGAAGAGGCAGATTCACTTTACAGTTTAGCATTGAGATATACAGCACCAAATGATACTTTAAAACAATGTATTATTCGCATAAAATTGGGATATATCGAAGTAGATAGAGGAAAAGAGTATTTTACAAAAGCCGAATATCATCTATTACAAGCCTATCATAGTTTGAACCATTATAGTAATCATGAGCTAAAACGTAGAGTTAACACAGCATTAATAGGCCTTTATAATCGCACTGGAAGACTGCACGAGGCAGTAAAATTATCTAATGAAGTATATAGTATTGACATTTCCGAAGATCAAAAAAGCGGTATATATCTATTAACCGGAGAGACATTTTATAAATTAAATAAGTTGGATTCCGCGGAACATTATTTAAATAAAAGTTTACACACTACCAGTTATGGCACTAAAGAAAGCAGCTATTTACTCTTATCGAATATTGCAGAACAGCAAGGAAACTTTGTCAAAGCACTTCAATTAAATCGTTACTCACAGCAATATAAAGATTCGTCAATGGCATACGAGCAACCTATTAAAATCATTAAATCAATTCAGAAAAATATAAGGGATCAACTCAATGAACAATACGATTTGTCAATACACCAGTATCAAAAAAAACGCTTTATTTTATTAATAATAGTATTGTTGCTCATTATAATAATAATTGGTTATAAAATATATAAAAACAGTCAACACAAGAAACTATACATTAGATATCACCATATATTAAACAACGAGCAAATTGCAATAAACAAGCTAAATGACTTAGAACATAGATTAAAGGAATGCGACTCGAATCATAGTTTGACATACAATTGGATCAAAGAGTTAGTTGATGAAAAAAATAG
>DKPN01000009.1:4929-5087 GCA_002471195.1 Bacteroides sp. UBA7333 | reverse complement strand
GAGTTAGTTGATGAAAAAAATAGAGAATTAACTATTTTAAAAAATATTATTCATGATAAGAATCAATTAATTTCGCGATTCAATTCCACACAAATGCAACATTTAATATCCGATACGGATATTTATAAAAGACTTCAAACAATTATCAAATATAACAC
>DKPN01000009.1:4513-4769 GCA_002471195.1 Bacteroides sp. UBA7333 | reverse complement strand
CAAACAATTATCAAATATAACACGAATAATGAAAGCCAATTGCACGAACTCAATAATGATGATTGGGAATTATTAGAAGAAACCATCAATAAGTACTTTCCCAATTTTATACCTTATATCATAAAAAATCATACCACACTCATATCTGAAGATATAAGATTTCTATCACTCATAAAACTCGGATTTAGTTATAAAGAGATACAATACATTTATAACCGTTCATTAGATTCGATCTACAAGCGAGATAAAAGTGTTA
>DKPN01000009.1:3801-4343 GCA_002471195.1 Bacteroides sp. UBA7333 | reverse complement strand
CTACAAGCGAGATAAAAGTGTTAAATCGAAATTAAATCTAGGTACAAAAATTAAGCTAAAAGAATATATAAAGGAGTTATAGATGTTTCATTTACTTTATATAAACCTAGGAACAAACACTTTACATAAATATCGTCATTTAACAATACATTCTAATGTTTTTATAATTGCACAATAATACATTTGTACAATATTTAACAAATAAACCTATTGCAAGCTATGAAAACACCTTTTTTAATCTTACTTTTAAATTTATCATCACTTCAAAGTGATACACATAAGGATATATCATACGCAATAGCGATACATCAAAATACCTCAAAAGAAATTCCATTAAAAAAAACAACTTCTGAGCAAAAATCTAATAGTGGTGACATAGTTATTATGCGTTCTCAAAAAAGACATACAGTGAGAGCATTTCTTTACAATGATATAATAGCAATACAATCTAATACTTCCATTCCATATGCAACTGTAAACATATACGATGACAATAGCAATATTCTTTTACTATCAACTGAATATTACAGTATTAACTCTTG
>DKPN01000009.1:3332-3610 GCA_002471195.1 Bacteroides sp. UBA7333 | reverse complement strand
AGTATTAACTCTTGTTGCATAAATATTCCAGATATGGATAATTCAAATTATAGAATCGAAATCATATATAATGATTTATGCATGATTGGCCATTTTTGCAATTAGAATAAATATAATTTATATCAACAAAACATTATGAAAAAAACATTTTCAACACTTTTTTTAATTATTCCTTATATTCTTTTTGCTCAAGAGAATATAACAAAAGAAACAAAGATCCCTAGAGATAAAGATATCTTAATAAAAAAAGAAGTAGCATATAAAGCACCAGGAAGAAG
>DKPN01000009.1:2831-3164 GCA_002471195.1 Bacteroides sp. UBA7333 | reverse complement strand
GCATATAAAGCACCAGGAAGAAGTGGAGATTCTGTTATTTGGGATTTCAGTAATTTAAAATATTCAAATACAGATTTTATTGAAAGGTATACAGGTAAAATTGATTCAATTTTAGTCTGCACCAATATTGATGGAAATACCCAATACAAATTAATAAATGATACACTCTTGAATTTAGGTTATAATAATCCTAATATGACAATAAATTATATTGTACCTGCAATAAATCGAGTTTACCCATTATCGCTTAAAGACTCCATTTCATCCTATTTTTATGGTGAGGGAGTATACGGGCAAAAGCTTCCTGTTGTAATAATTGGCGAAACAACAATA
>DKPN01000009.1:673-2648 GCA_002471195.1 Bacteroides sp. UBA7333 | reverse complement strand
TAATAATTGGCGAAACAACAATAATTTGTGATGCAAAAGGGCGGTTAATATTACCCGATGAAATTGTAATTGAAGAAGCCATAAGAGTAAAAGAGACAATAAAAATAATTCAAAAGGTATCATCATCCTCTAATATATACTCTAATGGAGATAACATGCGTTACTGCATAGATTCTCTCCGACATCACATAAAGAATGCTGAAAACACTTGGCATTACGACTCTTATAAGTGGTATGCAAAGGGATTTCGATATCCCATATTTGAAACTATGCAATCGGGCTTTATCATAAATAATACTTTGTCTACACGCTATAACAGATCATATTCATTGATGCCAGAAAATCAAAAATATGAATTCGAAGATGCAATAAACGAACAAATACGTGAAGAAATAGAATTCGAAAAACAGATTAAATATTCTAAAAAACAAGCAGATAGCCAAGATAAAAATAACATCAATTTCAATTATAATTATCATATATCAAACAATTCAGATTTAACAATCGAATACTATTCAGAAGAAGCACAAGAAGTTAATATCTATATCAATCATATAACAGGATATAACTTATGGCATAAATCATCTATAAGTAATAGTAGCGTATCAACCAGTCACTATAATATGGCTATGCTACGACCTGGATGTTATATCTTATCAATAGTATTCAACGGAAAAATATATAATCAAACAATACAGAAATTATAAAAACACAAAAATCATGAAAATAAAAATCATTATATATACCATAGCATTTATATGGTCACAAACGATATTCTCGCAATCGCCATCATCTCCAGATTTAACAAAAAGAACAGTCGTCTCTCCAACTTCAAGCGGAATGATTCAATATCAAGATATCCCTATATCGTTATATACAGGGGTACCTTCAATAGAAATACCTATTTACACGATTAAAATAGGAGAGTATAGTATGCCTATAACATTGCGTTATCATGCCTCAGGTATTAAAATTGCACAAGAAGCATCAAGAGTGGGGTTAGGATGGGATTTATCAGCTGGAGGTAGTATTAGTCGCGTAATGCGTGAAGGAGCTGATGAGTATGGATATATTAATAGACTGGATACCATTTCAATTAGAAATAATGATGAACCTTCATATGGACTGCGCCCTAATATAGTATCCGATCAAGAGCCAGATATATACTATTATAATTTTAGTAACTATTCAGGAAAATTTTATTCACGAAAAGGAGCAAGAAAAAATGGAACAGACCCTCAATATTTATTATCAAATCCAGAACATAATATTCAGATTTCAAAAACAACAAATGGTTACGCAATAACTACTACAGAAAATGTTACATATTTTTTTGATAAAATAGTGTATAGTCAATATCATTCAGTAATTCGAGATAAGACTAACAGATTTGTATCATACACTACAGAGATTGGCAACACCACAACGATGTTAATTAGTATGCCTAGTAGTGGACAACCATCTATTTCACAATGGAATCTTAGTAAAATTTTATACCCAACTGGTGATTATGTTCTATTTGAATATGGCAACGAAGCATATGCTAGTCCTATCCAGTTTAATGAACAAAAGATTAGATATTTACAAACTATACCAATTGATATCTCACATTTAACAACACTTCCAGAAGAAAACGTTCTAATGGCTACCACAACATTCCATCAGACTTATGGAAGAATGCGATTAGACAAGATAAAATGGAAAGATGGTGAGTTGTCTTTTATACCATTAAATGAACACAGAAAAGATGTATATAAAAATCCATATTTAGCTAACATTTATGATAATCCCAAAGCATTATCCGAAATACAGTTAAAATCAAATAATAACACAAAAAATCTTTTCACATATAAATTTGAATATTCCTATTTCAAATCAATAGATAAGCCGGGAACATCTAATCCATGCAATCAAAGATTAATGCTAACAGGTGTTAGAATAAAAGGGACAGGAAACAAAACAAAATCATGATTGT
>DKPN01000009.1:0-527 GCA_002471195.1 Bacteroides sp. UBA7333 | reverse complement strand
ATAAAAGGGACAGGAAACAAAACTCAATCATATTCGATGGAATATAATAATAACGTAGCATTACCTAGTAAAAATCTATATGCATGCGATGCATGGGGATATTTTAATAATTCAAATCCTAACTTACCTTTTGGTTTATTTAAAGCAGATAAAGATTATTATAAATTCGTAAATAAAAATGGTATATATATAATCTCTGATAAAACAGTTTTGCGAAAAAAAGGAAGTGAAGAGTTTCCTCATGGTTTGGGAAATCCTTATGCAGATGAAGAACCCAACGAATATGCTATGACTGGAATTTTGACATCAATAACTTCACCAACAGGAGCTAAAACTAAATTCAAATATGAAAACAATCGAGTATTAGAAGACGAACGTATAAATGTAGGAAAGTACAATAAATCTTGGTTTTTCGATTTAGAAGCTCCAACAGATAGTTTAAGAATAGATACTTTTAACATGCCCGAAGATGGGGCAATAGTTATAATTTGCAAATATACAATCCCTTCAAACAACAAAAATGAAAT
>DKPN01000015.1:38129-39225 GCA_002471195.1 Bacteroides sp. UBA7333 | reverse complement strand
CTTTTTGAATTGAGAATAAAGTAATTCGTTTTAATATTTGATAATCCTTCTTCCTCAACAGCTTTTTTCCAATTGCTGTTTATATCATTATAAGCTAAATAAAGGAATACTACATTTTTGTCTTTAAAATATTGTCTTAGTTTTATTGAAGGCTTCATTTCTGCTCTACAAGGGGCACACCAGCTTGCCCAAAAGTCAATATATATAACTTTACCTTTTAAATTCTCGAGTACTTGTTTTAAAGTTGTGTTATTTCCGCTAATATCTTTCAAAAATAATTGCTCAGATTCTAAATCAAGATCATACTGTCGTATGATGTTATTGTATAATAATGTATCCTTAGTTATTTCAAGATATTTTTCAAGATAACTGTCAATTACATCTGCTGAGAAATTTGAAGAAATTCCAGTCATACAATTACTAAGTATTAATTGTTTAGTGCCAGGATCTAATTTTTTGGATGATATTTCATCAAAAGAATCTTTCCAATTAGAATAGGAACTCTGGCTTCTTCTTATGATAGGAATATGAATATTAGAATAATGCAAATATCGACCTATGAATTCATAATAAGAAGGAAACTCTAGATATTTATCGCTCAATTCAAGTTCAAGGGTATGATAGAATGTCGAATCATTATTAAACTGTAATTGAGATTCAATGTCTTTTAAATTTAAGAATCTACTCATCTCTATATAAAGTTCATTGTCAATTATCTGTAGTTCTTTAAACAGGTTTAAGCTATCAATATATGCTTTTTTATAATTGTGATGCATTGACAGTAGAGAGTCGATAGGGTAATAATCTTTAGCAAGATTCCATCCTTGCGATTTAATGTAGTCTATATTTTTTGCTATGCGAATAAAACTAGCATTACCTAACCATGTTTTTGCCTCAATATTAAAATGAGTTTTACCTTGACGAAGGTTGTAGTTTAGGTTATATAACCTATTTCGATTAGGAAAATGTTTGCTTCTAACAATGGGATACTCCAAGCTGTCCATCGTGATTTTAACCGTATCCCCTTTCCATATTTTATAATAATTATTCTCGAAATTGCGATAACTTAATGCTAACTCCTTAGTTTGACCTTTGC
>DKPN01000015.1:0-37900 GCA_002471195.1 Bacteroides sp. UBA7333 | reverse complement strand
TATCAGGGGTAAATTCTATATAATTAGAAGTGCTATCAATATATGATACCTTTGGAATATCAATATGAGACATTCCTCCGGGAGTTGTAAAATGTGTTGGATTATAGTTCTCGAAAATTAAAACAATGTTATCCTTAGTACATTCAGTATTCGATTTCTCACATCCAATCATAAAGATTGATAATGTGCAAATAAATAAAAACTTAGCATTCATAGATTAGATTTTAGCATTAATACATTATTTTTCAAACGTGCAATTAAACAGTTCAAGTTATTTGACATTATTCATAAAACTCTGATAATAAGATATTGTTTGATTCATTTGAGGAATACTTCAACATCTTCTTCTTATTGTATAGACATGGATATTTCAAGAAGCTCATTTCTTGATGAATGCCGATAAATTTAAATTCACATTTTTTTAAGATCAAAAAATCACTGACACTTATAACTTAGTAAATTTTCAAACCAATAATTGCGCTAATTAGTGCGTATTATTTTAATAAAATCTGATTATGGATTTACTTTTGTCCATACTCAGATAAAAGTTATTTTTATTATTTACCACAACAACGTGTCGTTGAACAGCTATCACAACAACAGTTTGCGCCCTCCCCATCATCAGTAAACACAAACAATGAGGCAATCTTTGACACATTACAGAATACAGTAAAAGAGGTATTAGTATCTCCGCATGTACCGCTTCCAGATTTAATATTTCTCATTTCTTTAGGAGCCTATATTATTTTATTTTTTCATGTTTATATGAATGTGCCATAAATATTTGCGAATATAAATGTTGTAGCATAAGTAATTTATAACATTTATATAATATTTATCAATTGACCTATTATACATTTATTATACTCGTATCATATTTCTGATATATTGATCTTATGAAAAAAGATTATACAATGACTACATTTACTATATGATAGTTTGTTAAAACTATATCCATTGCCTGACGAACCGCCACAATATGATATAGTACAACTAAGAAAGAGTAATTCGCACTACAACAGAGATTAGAAGTCAATTGATACAAGATAAATATATACAGGAAGGATATTCTATGAATATAATGGTTCTAAATAGTAGAATAAATAATTATTGCATAATAAACAAGTCTATAATTTCCCAATTGGCTTCCGGCACATTATGAATACATTGCGAATATAATTTCCCTTCGATTATAAAGTTTATATTCTTGGGTACATCATTTCTATTTAACTTTATTGCATAAAATCCGATGTCGTTTGTTAAGACTTTGATCTCTCCCACAGATACTTCAGCAACAATACCTTTCCACACTCCATCACCTTGTGTCTCACACAATGCATGTCCAAAAATCACATATTCGGAAGATGACATATAAATCGGAGCATATTCACCACTAAAGGATTCTCCATAATCGGGATTTTCCATTCCAATTTTAGCTCTTAGCTCATCAGTTTCAGAAGAAATTGGATAAAGGAAAGTATCCATTGTATATGCATTTGTGTAACTTTGAAAACCAAATGGCTGTGCCTTTTTTTGTCTAACATTCAAACGGTCAATAAACCATCCATATTCGGTATTCGATATAATTTGTTTATCAAACAATATCTTTATAAAACCTTGATATTTCATTTGCGCTTCACCATCTGCATGCTGCACGATATAGTACAAAGCATTTAAAGATTCATCCAATAAATTAATTTCGCCTGTAAGATAGGTATTAAGAATAGGAAATGCAATACGCTGGTTTTCAACATCTACCCTTCCCATTTCACCAAGGATTAACATCAATTCTTCTTTGGATGCTTTAGCTGTTTGCAAACTATCAAATGTTAACCGAATTTTCTGATCGGCATCATAAAGACACTTAAGTATTTGATCGTTTGTTTGTGTCGAAGAATTATTTTGGGCATAAAAGTTTTTTCCCATAAACAGTAAAAGAAATAGTAGCATAACGTGCTTACATAGTTTGATTCTGATCATAATTATATCTATTAGATTTCTTAAAATACAAAATATTGCAGATTCCATTGAACAAACAATGATATTTATTATAAATATACAAAACTTTATAATAAATATATCATTTAAAGGTAAATCCTATCAAAAACTCCCTGCCACGAATAGTAGGCTCTTCATGTATAGAACTTAATTTGTCATAAATCGTATAATCATATTTTGGGGAAGCTGACAACTGTTGCCTATATTAAGAAGCCTTTTGATATAGAAGAATTAATAGCATATATAAATATGTGCATAAGCAAAAAAAACAAGTGTAAAAATAAATCCAATAGTTTTGGTCAATCAGAACTTGTACATATCGATAGAACACTTCACATTGCTAACAATGATATATCAATGCAATTAAGTAAGCAAGAATTTATGGTATTAAAGTTATTGGCAGATAATATTGGTTGTATTATTCGAAGAGAGGATATTGAAATTTGCCTAGGAAGCAATAACATCAGTGAACATGGTATTAATAACATTATTCATCGATTAAGAAAGTATATTGAATTGGATAACTCTATTAAAATTGATACGATACGCGGTGTCGGACACAAAATGACCGAAGTCGATCTTTGTTTAAGATAGATATGTATTAAATAACTGAATTTATTTTTATTCCTCATCCTAGAACATTGTAATATTATCAGCCAGAGAAATTCAATTAGAGCTTTCTAATAAACGATTCAACAAACACAATTTCTTCAAATAGAATATTAATAGAATAAATAAAAAATTTAAATTTGTTCGTTATTTATTATATATACATTTTTTCATATCTTATTAATACTATGCACAAGCTCAAAGTTATATTGACTACCTATCTCATTTTATCATCTGTTTTAATTTCTGCGCAACGCCAACAGTTTATATTAAACAATGACTGGATGTTCAGACTATCACATGTAGTTGAGAAAAACTCAGCATATAAAGTAGACTTACCCCATACGTGGAACCAGATAGATGCTTTACAAGGGAAACTCGATTATAAACGAGGGGTGGGAAATTATGAAAAAACTATTTTTATTGATCAAGAACTTAAAGGAAAACGTCTATTCTTAAAGTTTGATGGTGCCAATAATATCACTAACTTGTTGATTAATAAAAAATTTGTAGGTGAACATCGTGGCGGATACAGTTCGTTTATATTCGAAATTACAGATAAGGTATTGTATGGAGAAAACAACTCGATATTGGTTCGTGTAAATAATGCAGAGCAATTAGATGTTATGCCATTGGTAGGCGATTTTAATATGTATGGAGGCATTTATCGAGATGTCAGTTTACTTATCACCGATGATGTATGTATTTCACCAACAAACTATGCAGCTTCGGGATTGCAATTAATCCAAGACAGCGTTTGTCATAGCTTCGCCAATATACGTGCGCGCATAGATATATCAAACGCAAGCGCATCGGAACAAAACCTTGAACTTCGGATCGATGTCAAAGATCAGAATAAAGGAATAATTCATAAAAATAAGAATATCATTATCAAACCCTATACGAATGAGTTGGTGGAATTTGATTTTAGCATCAATAATCCTCATCTGTGGAACGGAATTGAAGATCCTTTTATGTATAATGTTTCAGCTGAAATATGGAGAAATGATAAATTGATTGATAGTATAAGCCAACCGCTAGGCTTACGTTTTTATAGTATAGATTCTCAAAATGGCTTCTTTTTGAATGGAAAACATTTATCATTAAAAGGGGTATGCTGCCATCAAGATAGAAGTGAAGTGGGCAATGCGATTAATAAAAAGCACCAAGAAGAGGATTTGCGTTTGATGAAAGAGATGGGAGTAAATGCTGTGCGATTGGCTCACTACCCACACTCTAGTTATTTTTACGATTTAATGGATAAAGCCGGAATTATTGTTTGGGCAGAAATTCCATTTATCGGGCCGGGTGGATATGAGGATAAAGGATTTATAGACTCACCTTCGTTCCGAAGTAATGGAAAGGAGCAATTAAAGGAATTAATTCGACAAAATTACAATCATCCTTCGATCTGCATGTGGGGATTGTTTAATGAATTGAATGAATCTGGAGATAATCCGATTGAATATATTAATGAGCTGAATGAGCTTGCTCATATTGAAGATCCAACAAGGCCCACAACATCTGCAAGCAATCAAGATGGCAACATCAATTATATTACTGATCTTATTGCTTGGAATAAATACAATGGATGGTATGGTGGTACGCCCAAGGATTTAGGACACTGGTTAGACAACATGCACAATAGTAAACCGGAATTAAAAATCGGAATTAGCGAGTATGGTGCCGGAGCAAGTATATACCATCAACAAGATTCATTAATAAAACCGAAACCAGTAAGTTGGTGGCATCCCGAAAATTGGCAAACTTACTACCACATTGAAAACTGGAAAGTAATATCTTCAAGACCGTTTGTATGGGGTAGCTTTGTATGGAATATGTTCGATTTTGGTGCAGCTCACCGCACAGAAGGCGACAGACCGGGTATTAACGATAAGGGTCTTGTAACCTTCGATCGAAAAACCAATAAAGATGCCTACTATTTTTATAAAGCCAATTGGAATGAAGAGCCTATGATTCATTTAGCAGGAAAAAGGCATCACCAACGCAATCATCAGATACAATCTTTTATGGCCTTTACCAATCAGGCTAATGCAGAACTATTTGTCAATGGAATTAGTATGGGAAAACATAAAACCGATTCTCATTCCATTGTAGAATGGAAAAATATACAACTTAACGAAGGAGTGAATGAAATTAAAGTTATTGCCAAAAAGGGAAAAATCAAGCTAATCGATTCTTTCGAATGTATTATTGCTAAATAATTATTGAATGATTTCTATCTTATCGCTTGCCTTGTGATCGGAGAATATTTCGACATCTGCTCGACGCTCTATAATATAAGAAGCCGGACATTGTTTATTTTCGACTACTATGCTATGTAATATTTTAGATTTATCGGCCCCCATTACCAAGAAAAAAATATGATTCGCATTTAATATTGGTTGCCCGGTTAGAGCAATGCGTTGAAGACCACTCACGGGCTGTTGTGTTACAACATAAATCTTTTTCGACACTAAAAGTTCTTTTTGATCGGGGAATATTGAAGAGGTATGCCCATCGGCGCCGATACCTAAAAGAACAATATCGAACTGTGGGAAATCATGGTTTATAGGCAATTCTCTTTTTATTAAATTGGAATATCTGATTGCTTCATTATAGGGATCATCTTCTCCAAGAATTCGAAATACGTGGAGAGGATCTATAGGAACTTGAGATAATAACCGTTCATTAATCAAATTATAATTACTGTCCACGCTTGTCGGTGGAACACATCTTTCATCGACAAAGAAAACACGCATTCTATCCCAAGGTGTGATATTTCGAAATTCATTTGCCCATAATTCGTACATAACCGCTGGAGTTGATCCTCCACTGAAAGCGATGTTAAAAATTTTCTCAGGGCACTCCATCATTAACCCAATGATTGTATGAATCAAAGCACGGGATGTATCTTCACATGAATCATAAGTAAACATTTTCATAGTTCGCAATATTTGTCGGTATCAATTAAATTTTTACAAGGATTAGTCCACTCGGCATGATGCTCATGCATCATATTCTCACTCTGAAGCGGCCCCCAAGTACCTACAGGATAACCATGAAGTGGACTATCTGGATGCGATTTCCAATATTCCAAAATAGGATCAAAAAACTTCCAAGAAGCTTCCACAGCATCACTTCTAGTAAAAAGCGTCGAATCATTTTGTATACAATCGTCTATCAAACGAGCATAAGCGTCTCCTGAAGGTATTCCACCAAGTTGATTATAATCAAAAGCCATGGTCACATCTTTTATCTCGAAACCTGCACCGGGAACTTTAAGTCCGATTCTCAATACAATTCCTTCGTTAGGCTGTAACCGCAATATCAGTTTATTGGCACGAGGACACTTCCCTTTATCACAATGAAACATTTGATGCGGTGTTTCTTTGAAATGTACCACTATCTCAGTAACCTTGGTTGGCATTTGTTTTCCTGTTCGGATGTAGAAAGGCACTCCACTCCATCTCCAATTGCTTATTTCGAGACGCATAGCGATGTATGTTTCTGTACGTGAATCAGGTGAGATTCCTTTTTCTTCTCGGTAACCCTTTTTATTATACTCCGCTGTATACTGCCCTCTAACTATATGCTCTTCAAAATCAACATGTTCTAATGGGGTCAATGAATTATAAACCTTGACAACTTCATTTCTGAAAGTATCAGCATTAAAAAGAGCAGGAGGTTCCATAGCTGTTAATGCCACTAATTGTATCAAATGATTTTGTACCATATCGCGCAATGCGCCAACATGATCATAAAATCCACCACGATCGGCAATACCAATGTTTTCGACAGCGGTTATTTCGATGTAATCAATATAATTACGATTCCACAAGGGTTCGAATACACCATTTGCAAAACGAAATGCTAAAAGATTTTGAGCGGTTTCTTTTCCTAGAAAATGATCGATGCGAAAAATTTGATGCTCTTCAAATACCGATTCGTATATTCTATTAAGTTCTAAAGCCGATTGAAGATCATATCCAAAAGGTTTTTCAACAATAATACGCGAATGTTTAGTATTTAATCCCACATCCTTTAGAAAAAGAGGAATAATGCTATACAAAGAAGGAGGTGTAGCTAAATAAAAGAGATAATTACCAAAATCGTCACAACCGTTAAATTGCGATAAACGATCGGAAAGACGGAAATAACCCTCAACTGTGGTAGGGTCCATTGTCTCGTAATAGAGATGGTTGATAAACTTATTTATCAACTCTTCATTTAGTACAGTCGCATCAAGAAACTGATTGAGTTCTTGACGAATATAGTCTCTATAAGTTTCGTCTGTAAATGATGTACGGCTTATGCCTATAACAATGAACTCCTTATCTAAACGGTTATTATAAAATAAAGAATATAAAGCGGGCATTAATTTCCTTTTTGTCAAATCGCCCGACGCACCAAATATTATAATTGTAAGTTTATTCATGATATATATCCAATAAATGTTTTATTGGCAGTTGGATTATTACGCATCGAATGTATCGAAAGAGCTTTGCTCTTCATTTTCGCTCCAATCTTCATGGAAGTATTTGCCTCTAATATCATCAATTCTTTCAAAGGTATGAGCACCAAAATAATCGCGTTGAGCTTGTATTAAATTCGCAGGGAGAGACGATGATGTAATACCAAAAAAATAATTTAATGCCATACTAAAAGCAGGAATCGGTAGATTATTGTCCATTGCATTTAAAACCGTTTTTTTCCATCCCTCAAGCAATGATTTCATTTCATCATGAAAATAGGGTATCAATAAAAGATGTTCTGGTTTTTTTTGATCTTTATATGCTTTTGCTATTTCATTTAAGAATACGCTTCGAATAATACAACCGGCTCTCCATATGTTGGCAATCATCGAAAGATTTAAATTCCAATGATAAGTATCAGATGCAGCTTGAAGTACTGAGAAACCTTGTGAATATGAAATTAGTTTTGAAGCATAAAGAGCTGCGTATACATTATCTACAAACTCACGCTTATTAAAACTTACCAATGTTCCATCATTATTGTAAACCTTTGAAGCATGTAAACGCAACCTCTTATCAGCCGAAATAGAACGACCAAAAACGGCAGCAGCAATCATTCCCATAGGCATTCCTAAATCCATCGCCGCTATCACCGACCATTTGCCTGTACCTTTTTGACCGGCTACATCTAATATATTGTCAACTAAATAAGTCCCATCTTTCTCCTTAAACCGCAATATTTTTGCTGTAATTTCAATAAGATAGCTTTTTAATTTACCTTGATTCCAATGATTAAATACTTTTGCTAAGTCTTCGTTGCTTAAATTTATTAGTTTTTTCATTATCCAATAGGCTTCGGCAATGATTTGCATATCCCCATATTCAATTCCATTATGTATCATTTTTACAAAATGCCCCGAACCTCCCGGTCCAATCCATTCACAACATGGATAATCGAGATATCTTGCAGCAACACTTTGCAATATTGGTTTTATGATTGGCCAAGCTTTTTCCGAACCACCAGGCATCATAGATGGGCCATTCAAAGCCCCCTCTTCGCCTCCGGAAACACCACAACCTACAAATAAAAATCCTTTACTTTCTGTATATGCTACGCGCCGGTTGGTATCTTCAAAGTTAGAGTTTCCACCATCAATTATAATATCTCCTGCCGATAATAATGGAAATAATTGTTCCATAAGTTGATCTACCGCTTCACCGGCTTTAATCATTAAAAATATTTTTCGAGGAACCGAAAGGGCAGAGACAAAAGAAGAAAGATCATTAAACCCGTCTATGTTTTTTCCTTTCGCGTCTCCGTTAATAAATTTTTCTATTTTATTTTCTCCTTCTTTTGAAGCTGCTCTATTATATACAGCAACTTTCCAACCTCTGCTTTCAAAGTTTAGTGCTAGATTTCTACCCATCACACCTAATCCGATAAGCCCTATATCTGCCAATTTATCCTTTAACATAGCTACAACATTTTTATAAAAAAACAATTACTTTCTAAAATAGTTCAGTACATATCTGTAAATCAAATACAAACATAAAACTACATAACACTACAATATAATGAGAAATATAAAACTATCATTCGAATTGCTTGTTGTAATAAAAAGTATTATTTATAAATAAGTTAACATGAACCAAGAACATCATTTTACAAATCGTGGTAACTGGATACGTGCCGCGGTATTAGGAGCAAATGATGGTATTATTTCCACCACAAGCTTGGTAATAGGAATTGCCGCTGCACAAACAAACCGTCAAACGATACTATTAACAGCACTTGCTGGATTGGTAGCAGGAGCTTGTTCGATGGCTGCAGGCGAATTTGTATCCGTTAGTTCACAGTCGGATATAGAAAGTGCAGATATTGCACGTGAAAAGAAAGAATTAGAAACAATGCCTGATGCTGAATTAAATGAATTAGCAACTATTTATCAAAAAAGAGGTTTAGATAAAGATTTATCTCTAAAAGTAGCCCAACAATTAATGAACCAAAATGCACTGGAAGCACATGCACGCGATGAACTGGGAATCAATGATATGACAAAACCACATCCCATACAAGCTGCAATGGCATCGGCTGCATCTTTTATTATTGGAGCATCCTTACCACTTATAGTAACTCTATTGGCACCTCTCAATTGGATGGTTGTATATCAATATTCTTTTGCTATTATATTTTTAGCAATCTATGCCGCAATTGCTGCTAAAATAGGTGGTACACGACTACTTCCTTCTATATTTAGAATTTGTTTTTGGGGTACCATAGCTATGATTGTTACTGCTATAGTTGGATTTATATTCGGCACACACCCTTTTTAAATTAAAGTTTATATTTATAATATTTTATATAAAGAAATATTATATTTGAATGTAAATCTTAGATCATGAAAAATATTTCGTTTTATTCAATACTCTTACTCTTTATTATCATAAATAACACCTTCGGGGCATCAAATCCAATCGACATTGATGAGATTATTCAACAGGCCAGAAACAACATGTATCAACATCCAAAAGAAGCGATAGAATATGCAAAATTAGCTAACAGAAAAGCTGCAAAATTAAATAACAATTCACTCATTTTTGATTCTAAAATTTTATTAGGCACAATTTATTCTCTAAATGGTAATTATGATTTAGCACTTGAGGCATATATTAATGCTGAAAGTTATTTAGATTATAATGACACATTAAGTATAGCAGATTATAACATCAACATGGGGTCGATGTACTTTAGCTTAGACAATTTCTATAAAGCCCATATTTTTAATAATACGGCTTTTCAAATCTATCAACAATTACAGGATTCAATAGGAATGGGCTGGTGTCTAAATTTAAAAGGATTAATTTATACACATGAAAAAAAATATGATTTGGCACAACAAGCAATGGAATCATCATTAACCATCTATAGACACTTAGATTATAAAGATGGTATTTATATTGTATTTAATAACTTAGCGATGATTCCAGGCGACGAAGAGCAAAAAATAGAAAACATAAAAAAGGCTATTAATTATAATTTAAATACTCAACAAAAATGGTCGTTAGCTGAAAATTACAATAATCTAGCCTCGATATATATCAGAATAAAAGATTATAATAAAGCGAGCGAGTATTTAAGAAAAGCCGAACAAATAGCCGATACTATAGATGCGAATATAATAAAGCGAGATAATATTGAATATGCTATGAAAATAGCAATTGCACAAAATAGATATAAGGATGCCTATGAGTATTATTTAAAAATTGATGAAATAAATAAGGAAATAAATTCTATTGATAAGGTGCAACAAATCGAAGATGATGCCTATAAACAAAAACAGTTGATGCAACAGTATAATCTACAGAAAAAAGAGGCAGCCTTACAAATAGCACGCCAAGAAAAAACTAATCTTTTTATTTCTGGCATATTAATATTAATAATAATTGTATTAATAATTCGGGTTATACACTTACGTAAAGTCAATAAATTAACATTTAAAGCAAAAGCAGAGTCACAAAAAAAACTACAACTGAAAAAAGAACTTGAGACTAAAAATTCATTCATATCAAATCAAGCAGAAAAATTAAATATTACCAAAAAAGAGATGACCGACTTAGTTTATTTCATTAAAAGCAAAGATAAACTTTTAGACAATGTTGTAACAATTCTAAAAGAAGCACAAAAAAAATCGGTAGAAGATCCCAAAATAAAAATAAAATCAATTATACTTCTTATTAATAACTTTCGAGAAAAAGAATTAAAAACAGATCTATTCATTAATGAAATCAAAAAAAGTGAAGAGGAGTTTCTTAAAAGAGTAAATCAAGCACACAATGAATTATCTAAAAATGAGGTAACACTAGCCACATTATTAAGAATCGGGCTATCGAGTAAAGAGATAGCTTTATTGATTGATTCTAATCCCAAAACTGTAAATATGGCTCGTTATCGACTACGTAAAAAACTGAATCTCGAAACAGACGAAAACCTAATCGATTATTTTGAATCGCTTTAAAAATAAGCAATTCAGAATAATCAAAAAGGTCAATCTTAGTATTCGCTTATTCGATTTAAGAATATTGATATATTTTCAACCCAAATTGAGGTACCATTGCCATTATATGATCCATAACATTAGATTGCTCAACTTCAAAGTCATGCCATTCTTTATTAGAAAGAAAAAAGTATATCATGATGGGAATACCATATTCGGTGGACTGTTTATGGCTAATAATAATATCTAATTCCTGATTTACGATATCAAGACTGCGAATATATTTTTCTACATATACTCGAAACAATTGAATATTGACAGGAGGCATATTTTCAGGCTGTTTATAATCATTTAATAAAGGGATACTCTTTAATAATTTATCGAGTTCATCCGCATCATAAAATTTTAATGTAGTGATATCTATATAGATATCTTTTGAAACACGACGACCTCCGGATTCAGCCATTCCTCTCCAGTTTTGAAATGGAGCGCTCACCAACGAATAAGGAGGAACAGTCGAAATTGTATTATCAAAATTTCTCACTTTTACAGTATTCAAAGTTATATCCTCCACTACCCCATTTGCATCACCCGAAGGCAATTCAATCCAATCTCCCAATCGCAGCATATCATTGGCAGAAAGTTGGATGCCGGCTACAAAACCAAGAATAGTATCTTTAAAAACCAACATTAATATAGCAGCAGAGGCACCTAAACCTGTCAATAAACCAGCAGGCGATTTACCCACAATGATTGCAATAATGACAATGGCACCAATAAAAAACACAATAACTTGTACTACTTGGGCGAAGCCTTTAAGGGGAGTATTTTTTAATGATGCTCTACTTTGATAAAAATCAAGAATTAAAAGCACGCAACCATTTATCACCAATAAAATCATTATAATGATATAGATTACACAAACTTTTTGAGCAATTTCAAGAATTTTTTTTCCATGAATAAATGCCAAAGGAAGTAAGTAATATATCACGATTCCGGCAATAAGATGAATTACATTGTTGACAACTTTTCGTTTCATCACCAAAAGATTCCATCTATGAGGATTCTTTTTAGTATAACGTTTCATACTCCCAACAAAAATTGCTTGAAAAATAAAATCAACACCAAAAGCTACAACTATCATTAACACAGCGATAATTGATTCATCAAACATATTCGCGACATTTGGTTTCACTCCCCATTCAATAAGCAAACCATTCATCCATTTTCCTAAATCCATAAAATATATTTTTTATTTTATACAACATTTAGAAAAGTATTTAGTTTGATAAAATTACGATAGTTTTTAATTAAAAAATTATTCAAATGTCGATATAATAGCTTGTTCTAACATTGCATGTGTTAAATGCGAGGAATCATCAAACACAGAAGTAATTATGCCTTTGCTATTTGCAATATATATACGAGGAATACCACTGTATGCAAATAAAGCATATATACTTCGATCATTTTGGGCTGAAAATGGAATTGTAAAGCCATTATTTTCCCAATAGGATTCTACTAGATTATAGGATTCTGAACGACTGATTGCTATCCAACGTATATTATCTTTATCAGAATAAGATTTGTATAATTGATCTATTACTGGAAGAGCCTTTTTACAATCACCACATGGTGTATAGAAAAAAACAATAACACTGGTATAACCCTTTAAATTTTCAGAAGAATATAAGATACCATCATTTGAGGTTACCGAAAAATCTGGTAATGAATCTCCAACATTGATTATAGAGGTATTTACTATTTTTTCTGAGTCATCACAACTTGTACAAATTGATAACAAGGGCATAAAAAACAACCCTAAAACTAACCTTTTGAGTACCATTTTTAAATTAAACATAATTTCATATTTTGATATCAGTATCCTTATTATATAATATACTAGTAGTTAAACTATTAACGCTTATATTTAGTAATTGTTGCGTTATTAACAAAAAAGGTGTGCCATTTTGGCACACCCACTATATCTTCAATTATATTATCAACCATTGTTGTAAGTTTAAATTACTCTCTTCTACCCATTAAAATCATAATGTAATATATTAGAGTAGCCAACGAACTTAAAGCAGCAACAACATAAGTATATGCAGCCGAGCGTAAAGCATCTTCGGCTTGACTCTGATTACGAACATTAGTGATACCTGCAGAACTAAGCCAGACTAAAGCTCTTTTGCTGGCATCGATTTCGACAGGCAGGGTAACAAAGCTAAATAATGTAGTAATAGCAAACAGTACAATACCAGCAATTAATAATTGAGGAAAAGTGTTTAATAATAAAATTCCACCAATCAAAATGAAAGATACATATTTTGATGCAAACGAAACAGCAGGAACCATTTTACTCCTTAAGGTTAGCGGAGCATAAGCTTGCGCATGTTGAATGGCATGTCCACATTCGTGAGCAGCTACTGCGGCAGCCATGATACTATTACTTTCGTATACGCCTTCACTCAGATTAACTGTTTTGGTTGCAGGATTATAATGATCTGTCAACTGTCCGGGGGTATGTGTCACTTGAACATCATAAATGCCGTTATCATAAAGCATTTTTTGAGCTACATCGCGTCCGGTCATACCATTACCCGTTGGTATTTTTGAATATTTCTTGAATTTATTCTGTAAATTCATCTGTACGATGAAACTTAATAAAGCAACTCCTATTAAAATAAGCCACTGAATTCCGATACCACTAACTGTCATATTTTTTGTATTTAATTATATTATACGATTGACAAACACCATGCCAAAAATAAAACTAAACTTATTAAACTACAACTTCTTATGAGTCATTTAGTAAGTTTTAGGTAATAATTAACTCCACATGGCACATTCATCAATTTTAATAGAACACATATAATAAAAAAGAGAGTGCTTTGAAAGAATTAAATTTTTCAAAACACCCTCTACTTTTATTTCTATATCAAAAAGAATTACTCTTCAGTATATCGTTCTATAGTCTGTTCTCTATCAGGTCCAACAGAAACTATTTTAATTTGCACACCTAATTGTTCTTCTAAGAATGTAAGATAAGCATTAAACTCTTCTGGGAATTCATCCTCATTTTTCATTTTAGTCATATCAGTTTGCCAACCTGGAAGTTCAACATATATGGGTTCCACATTTGCATCAAGTTCAAATGGGAAATAATCAATTTCTTCACCATCAATCTTATATGCTACACATGCTTTAATAGTTTCAAATGTATCTAAAACATCACTTTTCATCATAATCAGTTTAGTTACACCATTTATCATGATTGAGTATTTCAATGCTACTAAATCAATCCAACCACAACGACGCTTACGACCAGTTACAGAGCCAAATTCATGACCAACGGTACAAATTTCATCACCTACTTCATCGAATAATTCTGTTGGGAATGGCCCCGAACCAACACGTGTACAATAAGCTTTAAAAATACCAAAAACATCACCTATTCTATTAGGAGCAATACCCAAACCGGTACAAGCACCCGCACATACCGTATTCGAAGAAGTAACAAAAGGATATGAGCCAAAATCTATATCCAACATTGTACCTTGTGCGCCTTCACAAAGAATAGTTCTATCTTGATAAAGTAAGTTATTTACAGTTAGTTCACTATCAATCAATTGAAAACTTTTTAGATATTCAATACCAGCGAACCACTCTTTTTCTATTTCGGTTAAATCGTAGTCAAAAGCCAAACTTTTTAAAATCTGTTCATGACGCAATTTAGCAGCTGCATACTTTTCGTCAAAACCATTCAATATATCGCCGACTCTTAAACCATTACGGCTTACTTTATCAGTGTAAGTTGGTCCAATACCTTTACCGGTAGTTCCAACTTTTGCATCACCTTTCATTGATTCATAAGCGGCATCAAGAATACGATGAGTTGGTAAAATCAAGTGTGCCTTTTTAGAAATTTGCAATCTTTCTTTCAATGGATGACCCGATTTTTCTAATGCTTCAGCCTCAGCCTTAAATAAAGAAGGATCCAAAACGACACCATTCCCAATGATATTAACTTTATCGCCTTGAAAAATACCTGAAGGAATAGAACGAAGTACGTATTTTTGTCCTTCAAATTCGAGTGTATGACCGGCATTAGGCCCCCCTTGAAATCGAGCAACAACATCATATCGCGGAGTTAATACATCCACCACTTTACCTTTTCCTTCGTCACCCCATTGTAATCCTAATAGAACATCAACTTTCATTTTTCTTATTATTATTATTAGTTACTTTCTTACGTTTTCTAGCTCTCATACACTTACTACACAACCCATATATATATAATGAATAATGTGATAATTGAAAGCGACTTAGCTTTGTGTTTGCAATAACCGATTGAAGATCGTTATTTTGAAATTCAGAAACTGATCCACACTGCATACATATTTGATGATGGTGTGTATTACAATTATATGATTTTTCGTATTGTGAAGAATTTCCAAATTGATGTTTTATGACCAGTCGCGCGTTAATGAGCAGTATAATTGTATTGTAAAGTGTGGCGCGACTTACTCGAAACTTTTCTTGATTAAGCATTAATGAAAAGAGAGTGTCAATATCAAAATGGCCATCAATTGAATAAATGGTATCAAGAATAGCATAACGTTCGGGCGTCTTACGATGTCCGTTCGCATTCAAATATTCTGTAAATATTTGCCGTACCGTATCCTTCACATTTTGATTATCCATAAATAAGTAGAATAATTACGCCAACAAAGTTAATTCTTTTTTTTGCTTATCAGATTGAATAACGTAGAAATTTTAATAATAGTAATCAGAAGAAGAAAATCAGAATATATATTTAAAAAAGGTGATTTAGTCATGACTAAATCACCTTTTTTAAATATTAAGTAACCGGAAAATCAATTTTCAACTTCCTCTTTTACCATATTATATAATAGTTGCTCAGATTCTTTATTCGAATCTTTCATTGGCTCGACCAGACGACAAACTTGGAACGCATTTTTTTCAGAAAAATTGATATATTTTCTAATCGCAAGTAGAGCTGATTTGCGTAATTGATAAGAGCCATCTTCGATAGCAACAATAGCTTGATCTAAAAATTCACTGGATGACCGCTCATCCATATCCCCCTTTATTGTCAAGAGTCTTGCAATAGTTAGATAACCGCATATCTGAAACATTTCATCATCACTAGCAATCCATTGAAACGATTTAGATGGAGCATAAGGTAAGTATTGAAATAAATTCATACATGTAAGTTCGGCTATTTCAATATTCGGAATATTCTCAACCCAAATATCTGCTATATCAGGGCAAAAAGAATTAATAGGTTGAAGCAAACTAGCAAGTATTTTCGATTCGCGAATATCCTCTTTCCATAACGCTTGTGCCAAATCATGATTTTTATCATAAAGTGCAGCAATCTGTTTTAGTCGTGGCAATTCAACACCAAAGTTTAATTTATAGTTCAAACCTTTTTCTCGCATACTTTGCGAAACGACTCCATTCATTGATAAACGAAATTGAGTCTTGATATCTTTCAATAATTCTTTTAAATCCATTTTATTCATTAATTGAAGGCAATGATGAATACTCTTTGCTATATCGTAACATTTGTTCGGCATAACCTTCATTATACGTTACGAGTACATCAGTAATCTCACCGTTATCATCTACAATTGCTTCATAAATAGGATTTACAAAACCTTTATATGGAGCTAAGTTCAGCTTTTTGTAACGCTCTAAGATTTCTTCATGCAATTGAGGATCGACTTTAACAGCATAGTTTTCCACAATTTCTCTAGCAGCCGCATGGTCACCTGTCGACTTAATTGCCTGTATTTCTGATAATAATTGCCCGAATAACTCACGCACTTTAACATAATCGTTCACAACCACGTAAGTTTTACCATCTTTTTGTTTTAATTCTACAATCTTATCATCAGCCCCTTTTTCTAATACCCAACGGGCTATTAACTGACGATTACGCATGTGCGACTCTTCAATAATATTACCTTGTTCAATGCGCACTAATTGAGTCATTAAACCGTTCATTAAAAAATTGTAATACTCGGCTTTATAAGCATCTTGACTAGGCAATAAACCAAGCTCTACTAACTTAGGATCGGCCATGTAATACAAACCAAATAAGTCGGCACGAGCCTCTTCAATAGTGGCACCATAAGCTTTTAAGGCGTCAGGATCAACCCCATCCAACAATTTTCCAGAACCATGTCCAAGACATTCGTGTAAATCAGTATGCAAATCACCTGTTAAATCGCCATATTGATCAATTAATGCCTTTTCCTCTTCGCTGTAAATGAACTCATCGCCAAAACCATTCCCATGCGAAGCCTTATTATAAGCATCCGTTATGTTTCCAATTGTTACCGATTTAGATCCATGTTCGGCACGTATCCAGTTAGCATTGGGAAGATTGATACCAATTGCAGTTGCCGGATATAAATCGCCGGCTAAAATAGCAGCTGTAATTACTTTCGCTGTTACACCTTTGACTTCGCTCTTTTTAAATTTATCATCAATGGGAGAATTATCTTCAAACCATTGCGCATTATCACTAATCGTTTGAGTACGTTTTGTAGCTTCCAAATCTTTGAAATTCACCAAAGATTCCCAACTAGCTTTCATTCCTAATGGATCACCATAGCTTTCTGTAAATCCATTGACAAAATCAATATGAGAATCGGTATCATTCACCCATGAGATAACATACTCATCGAATTTTGAAAGATCTCCACTTTCATAATATGCAATCAAGTTAGAGATAACTTCTTTCTGTTTTTCATTTTCTGCCACTCCTTCTGCCTTTCGTAACCAATATACAATCTTTTCAATGGCTGGTGAATATAAGCCTCCAACTTTCCAGACCTTTTCTTTAATAATTCCATTTTCTTTTACTAAACGACTATTCAATCCATGCGATACAGGAGTTTTATCGTTAGGATCTTTCAGTTGTGCATAAAAGGCTTCAGCTTCATCTTGTGTTATACCATCGTAGTAGTTGCATGCAGATGTTAATACTAAATCAGCACCATCTACTTGATTTACACGCTTAGGCATTACATTAGGATCAAAGATGACAGGAAAGACCTCTGAACACAATTCACTAACACTTTCACCTTTTTTCAAAGGCAAGTTAATAGTATCTATATTTAAAATCAATGTTTTTAAATATTCAGGTGAAAATCCCGGTATAAATTTCTCACAACCATAATGATGATGAATACCATTGGCAAACCATATTCTTTTAAGATATAGCTCAAGTTGCTTAAATTCATCAGAATTTCTATCGCCTTGGTAATTCTCATAAATAGCTTCTAACATTCTACGAATTCGTAAATTATATTTGCCATTTTGATCGAATAATATATCTCTACCTTCTAATGCTGCTTGAGATAAATAATATACAAGTTCCTTTTGCTTTAAATCTAAATTTTCAAAGCCTGGAACCTTATATCTCAATATTTGTAAATCTGCAAATTTTTCCACTGCATAATTAAAGTTTTGATCGTCTGTATTATTCTTTTTATTGCAACCTGCCAATACAAATGATAATACAACGAATATTAATAATAAGTTCCTTTTTCTCATTGTTTTTTAAGATTATTATAAATATAAAAAGGAAATATTCTTGACTATAGAGTCAGAATAATTCCCTTTTATATCTATTAATTATTTAAATTTATTTATTTCCTCACTGATTACCTGCATATTCTTTGCGATACTTATGAGGAGTTTGTCCTACATACTTAAGAAATGCAGCATAAAATGATTGACGATTAGAAAAGCCAACCATAGTACTAATATCTTCAATGTTTTTGTCAGTATACCGTTTATCAGTTAACAAATGCATTGCATCTTTTATACGATACTCATTCAATAAACATGAAAAATTATGACCAAAACGCGAATTAACAACGGCTGAGAAATAACGTGTGTTTGTTTTTAACTCCTTTGCCAAGTCTTTTGCACAACAATCGTGATCTCTATACCTTTTTTGAATCACAACTATATTCAAAATTTGTTCAAATAATTCATCTGCTAAAGCAGGTCTTATTAAAGTTCTATAGGCCGCTTTTCTCTTAGGAGTTGCACTCACTATTTTAGAACGAGCCTTAGGCTTCACTTCATCTGTTTTTTTTTCTAAATCACTCATTTAATTATACTGGTTAGGATATGTTATTGCATTCATTCTATAATACAACAATAGGTTTTACAAATTTCTAATTTTATTTTGTAATACGCAAATTTTTTATTTATATTTTTTATCATAAACTTTACATTATAAAATGATATTGTTTAAAAAAAAGATGATATCAAGTAAATTATTTTTCTTCTTAAACAGACAATAAATATTTACTAATTAATTACTAATATACAGATCATTAGTAAATTGATAAATAATTAATAAATGAAAATATTTTTTAGATTAAATATTGAATTACACTATTATACAACATCACTTGATTTGAATATAATTATCAAATCATTTATTAATATTCATAGTTGAAATTGATAATCTCAAATAGTGATTATATTTTCAGAAATATTTAAGAAAAATGGATCTTTTGTAATTCTTTTTTATCATAAAAACCATATTAATACACCATCAACCCATATAAATACAAAATCATTATTGTTACTCTTCAAAGAAAAAGATGAGGTAAAACATTCTAATAATAAATAAAAATAAAAACACTATCTTTGCATATATAGGATTAAATCAACATGCTTAATATATTAAAAAACCACTTCGGATACGAAGAATTCCGTCCACTACAAAAAGAAATCATTGAAACAATATTAAATAAAAAAGACACCCTTGTTTTGATGCCTACCGGTGGTGGGAAATCTATTTGCTACCAAATTCCCGCATTAATAAATGAAGGGATTGCTATTATTGTTTCGCCACTTATTTCTCTCATGAAAGATCAGGTTGAAGCCCTCAAAGCAAATGGAATAGCTGCTGCTGCACTCAATAGCAGTAATAATGAGTCTGAAAATGCGGAAGTTAGAAGGCAAGCGATATCAGGTAAATTAAAACTACTCTATATATCTCCTGAAAAATTATTGGCCGAAATTGAATACCTATTAAGTGATATTCAAATATCGCTTTTTGCTATTGATGAAGCACACTGTATATCACAATGGGGACATGATTTCAGACCTGAATACATACAAATGGGAATATTACATCAAAAATTTCCGAATATACCTATAGTTGCCCTTACCGCCACTGCCGATAAAATAACTCGACAGGATATTATTAACCAACTACATCTTCATCATCCTCAAATATTCATATCATCATTCGATCGTCCTAATTTAAGCCTTGATGTAAAAAGAGGATATCAACAAAAAGAAAAACACAAAACCATTTTAGATTTCATAGAAAATCATCACAACCAATGTGGTATAATATATTGTATGAGTCGTAACAAAACAGAATCGACTGCACAAATGTTAGAAAAAAATGGAATAAAATGTGGCGTATATCATGCGGGATTAACAATCTCAGAACGCAATAAAACGCAAAGTGATTTTATTAATGACAAGATACAAGTTGTTTGTGCCACAATAGCCTTTGGTATGGGTATCGATAAATCGAATGTACGCTGGGTTATACACTATAATCTGCCTAAAAGCATAGAAAGTTTTTATCAAGAAATTGGTAGAGCCGGTCGCGATGGTTCAGAAGCAGATACTTTATTATTTTATTCGCTCGCTGATTTAATACTATTAACCAAATTTGCGTCTGAGAGTGCACAGCAATCGACAAATACCGAAAAGCTGCAAAGAATGCAGCAATATGCTGAAGCGGATATCTGTCGTCGGAGAATTCTTTTAAGCTATTTCGGAGAGACAACTGAAACAGATTGTGGCAACTGCGATGTATGTAAAAATCCTCCGCATCGTTTTGACGGTACTATCATTGTACAAAAAGCATTAAGTGGAATTGCACGCACCAACCAGCAAATTGGTGTAAGAACTTTGATTGACATATTAAGAGGATCATTTAATGCAGATTTGGTAGATCAAGGCTACGACCAACTTAAGACTTTTGGTGCAGGAAAAGACATTCCTGCCCGTGACTGGCAGGACTACCTATTACAGATGCTGCAATTGGGATATTTTGAAATTGCCTATAACGAAAAAAACCACCTCAAAATAACCGAAAGCGGAGCCAATATCCTTTATGGGCGAAATAAAGCAATACTAGTTACTATAGATCGAACAGAACCTATTAAAAAGAAAAGGCAAAGCAAAAAGCAAGTTCAAGAGAAAGAACTATCATTGGCAATACAAAATAATGAAAACAATGATTTATTTGAAGCATTACGAGGTTTACGAAAAAACTTGGCCGATCAAGAAGCTTTACCTGCTTACATCGTACTTACTGACAAAGTTTTACACCTCTTATCCATGTCTCAACCTACTACGATAGAAGATTTTGGTAATATAAGTGGAATAGGTGAATACAAAAAAAATAAATACGGGAAAGATTTCGTAAATTTAATCAAGCAATATAAGAAATAATTATTTTTTACACTGATTGATACGCTCACTCAATTGTGCATACGGTACACCTAAGCGAACTGCTTTTTCGAAGTCTGATTTTGCCTGACTTTTTTTACCTTGCAATAAATATATATCACCACGCAGTAAATAAGCATCAACCAAGTCGGGTGAAATGCGAATGGCCTCATCCAAATCGGTAATGGCCAAATCAGGATATTCCATTTCACGTTCTATATCGGCACGTGCCACATACAAAACAGCATCTTGAGAATAATCCAAAAGCATTTTATTCACATCTTCAAGTGCTTCTTTAAAATTCTTTTCTTTCTGTTTGAGAGTGATTAATCCCAAACGTGCATTATAATGATTAGAGTCGAGTTTTAAAAGATTACGAAAATCAGTATTTGCTAATTTATAATCTCGTCTTAGCATATAAATGTAGGCCCGCATCAAAAGTGCTTCCTTATTGTTTACATCTAAATCTAACACTTTAGTATAATCATAAAATGCCCGATCATTCATTCCGAGTTCAGCATATAAGGCAGCCCGATCAAGTATGACAGGAATCACCTCGGGAGCCATATTAATAGCCAATGTATATGATTCGATAGCCTGTTCATATCGTCCCATCCTTTTTTGTATTAATCCTAAATTAGTAAACAACAAGGCATTATACGGATTAGCCGGTTCTAAATTCATGGCTTGTTTTAATAAAACTTCAGCTTGTTCAAAACTATCCCTTTCAATATAGTCGATTGCCTGCGAAGACAAATCTTTATATTTACTTTGCGCGTTTAAAGTAGAACTCGAGATACAAAACAAAAGAAGTAAAATGAAATATTTCATAACCATATTTATAATGAAGTACACACAAAGATATAGAAAAGAATATTACCTTTGTCTTCATTCAGAATTTTTAAATAATCCATAATGAAAAAGAGGCTTTTACAACTAATATTCATCTACATACTAATTGTTATTATTTTCATTCTTCAAAAGCCCTTATTCATGTTTTATTATCACCAATTATACCATGGTGTTTCAATAAAAGAGTGGGGCGATGTCATATTTGCAGGCTTACCTTTAGACTTATCATTTGCAGGATACTTGACGATTATTCCTGGATTGCTTGCCATAGTATCAGTATGGACACAACACAAGTATTTAAAACAGATATACAAAATCTATTTTTTAATTGTAGCCTTTTTCATATCTGGGGTATTTATTGCCGATTTAGGATTGTATGAATATTGGGGATTCAGAATAGATTCCACACCCCTATTTTATTTTATGACTTCACCCAAAGATGCAATGGCCAGCGTTAGTGTATGGGTGATACTATTGGGAGTCATAATTATGATTCTGTATGCTGCAATTATCTATTATATATTATCATTATCTTTAAGCAGTAGATTTGCATGCAATACACCTTTTCATCGTATCAATGAAAGTTTAATATTGCTTCTTACCACCGCATTATTATTTATACCGATTCGTGGAGGATTTACAGTTTCAACCATGAATGTAGGTAAGGTTTATTTTAGCGAGAATCAAAAATTAAATCATGCTGCGATTAATCCATGTTTTAGCTTGATTGATTCATTTATGCGACAAAGTAATTTTGATAAGCAGTACCGTTTCTTCGACAATGCACAAGCCAACAATCTATTTAGTCAAATGATAGAACAACCACAGAAAAGTCCCATCCCTGCATTAATCACTCAACAACGTCCTAATATTATAATGATTATTATGGAGAGCTTTTCTTCTTATCTTCTACAAACACTAGAATCGGATATGGAAATTGCTCCTCATTTAGATAGCATTGCATCCCAAAGCATACTCTTTACTAATTTTTATGCCAATAGTTTTAGGACCGACCGCGGTTTGGTATCTATATTAAGTGGATATCCAGCACAACCTACTACCAGTATAATGAAGTACCCTCGTAAAACTCAAAGTTTACCCTCCATTCCTAAAAGCTTAAAAGAAGAAGGATATAATCTTTACTATTATTATGGAGGAGATGCCGATTTTACAAACATGAGATCATATTTAGTATCAATGGGAATTGATAAAATTGTTTGCGACAAAGACTTTCCATCTTCACAACTTACAAGTAAGTGGGGAGCTCATGATGAATTTGTGTTCGACAAACTATGGAGTAATTTGGAAGATCAAAAAATTGACTCCCCTTTTTTCGTAGCCTTACAAACTTCAAGTAGCCATGAACCTTTTGACGTACCCTTCCATAAGTTCGAGGATAGTCGTTTAAATGCATTTGCATATACCGATCGATGTATTGGTACATTTATCAATCAACTAAAAGAATCATCGCATTGGAACAACACATTGGTCATGTTAGTACCCGACCATTTAGGGGTATACCCTTATGACATTCATCAAGAATCTCCTGAACGTTTTAAAATTCCACTTATTTTGACTGGTGGAGTAATTACAAATCCCACACGTATCGATACGATAGGATCGCAAATTGACATAGCTGCTACACTTTTATCACAGTTGGAAATTCCATACAACCAATTTCCTTTTAGCAAGAATTTGCTTAACGCATCAACGCCTCATTTTGCATTTTTTACTATGCCAAATTTCTTTGGATGGGTATCGTCAGAAAATGAAGTGGTATATAATTGCGAATCCAATCAGGTAGTTTATGAAAAAGGAAAACAAATTGAAAACAATCTGAATAGAGGAAAGGCGTTTTTACAAAAACTTTATGATGATTTAGAGAATCGTTAATATCGAAAAATATTATAAATATGACAAATAGCTTAATACAATCACTGGCAGAGACCGATCAAACGGCATTCTTATTTTTAAATGGATTTCATAATACATTTTGGGACTATTTCATGTCACTATTTACAGGAAAATTCATTTGGATTCCAATGTATGCCACTATATTATATGTACTTATACGCAATTATAATTGGAAAACAGTGTTGATATGCCTTGCTGCCATTGCTTTGACCATTACATTTGCCGATCAAATTTGCGCTTCGGTCATTCGCCCGGCAGTAGAACGTTATCGTCCATCAAACCCCGAAAACCCTATTGCCGATTTAGTATATATAGTAAATGGTCGTCGAGGAGGTGGGTATGGATTTCCTTCGTGCCATGCATCTAACTCTTTTGGTTTGGCCTTCTTTGTTATGCTCCTATTCCGCAAACAATGGTTGAGCCTTTTCTTATGTAGCTGGGCTATTGTAAACTGTTATACGCGTATTTATTTAGGACTGCATTATCCGGGCGACCTTTTGGCTGGTATGCTAGTGGGTGGATGCGGAGCAGGTATTATGTATTATCTACTACGAATATTTACAAAAGACGACTTTACAAAAGCAAAACATACCAATACAATTATATATATTGGTATGCTTACATTATTTTATATCATTATTTACTCAGGAATTAAAGCTATATAATCATTCTTTTATATAGCTCTTATACCAATCATAAAAACGCTGTATACCATCTTTTATATCGGTGGATGGTCTATATCCAAAATCATCCACCAAACGTTTTGTATCAGCATAGGTAGCCACTACATCGCCAGGTTGCATTTCTTTCATTACCAGTTGTGCTTTCTTACCAGAAACTTCTTCTATTACTCCAATAAAATCCATTAAATCGACAGGTTCGGAATTACCTATATTATATATATTAAATGGTACCTCCCCTCTTGGAGCTGAATCAACAACTTTGATAACACCACAAACAATATCTTCCACATAAGTAAAATCACGTTTCATTTTCCCGTGATTAAAAACACTGATAGGTTGATTCTTAAGTATAGCATCCATAAATAAAAAAGGAGCCATATCGGGACGTCCCCATGGACCATATACCGTAAAAAAGCGAAGACCGGTTGAAGGTATAGCATAAAGTTTGCTATATGCATGTGCCATCAATTCATTCGATTTTTTGGTGGCAGCATACAAACTTACCGGCGAATCGGTTTTATCATTCTCCGAATATGGAACTTTTTCATTCATCCCGTACACACTGCTCGAACTAGCATAAACAAGATGCTTTACAGGATAGTGTCGACAATTCTCTAAAATATTTAAGAAACCTATCAAATTGGATTGTGCATAAGCATATGGATTCTCAATAGAGTAACGAACACCCGCTTGACCGGCCAAATTAATCACGACATCAAAATGCTCATCTTTAAACAATTGAGACAAACGTAGCTGATCTACTAAATCGAGTTTCATGAAACGACAATTTGTATGAGTCGAACTCTGAATCATGACTCCCTCCTCGTACTCGGTGGCTTCTATACCATTTTGCAATAAACGATCATATTTAAGCTGTGTCATATAATAATCGTTCAAATTATCGATACCTACCACATGATACCCTTTATTGACCAATGCCTTAACGGTGTACATACCAATGAATCCGGCAGCGCCGGTAACTAAAACTTTCATATCTCGATGTTTTGTTTGTTTTGATTAAATAACCACAATGATATATTGACCTACTTGTTGTATTGGTTTGTCTGAAATGTATGTTTGTAGTTCCTCATTTTCTTTCAAACGTCTTTCGGTTATGATTAAAACAGCATTATCATATTCATTGTTTAAAATATTTTCAACCTCTACTTTATCAATATCATGATGAAGAAAAACATCCATACTATCGGGGCGTCTTATTCCATATGAATAAAAAGTTGAAATATTATTTTTTTGAGCTACTTCAAGTGCTTTTGTCCCTACCGCCTCAAAACCTATGTCAGTGTTTATAGTAGGGAAGGAGAAACCAGCAAAAAAGACGATACAAAGCATCCCCATCGCCATAGAATTAATGGCATTATTCATTCGTTTGTGATAATACAAGAACCAAAGGGCCAATATACCGCTTATCATTAAAAATGCTGCTCCTGTATAAATAGACCAGTGACTGTATATAGCCAATTCTCCTGTATATACAAGCACAATAAAAGCAATTAGCGAACAGCTAAATATAATGGCAGGTATTGCAATTGTTAATGCCAACCAACGGCTCCACTTCATACGTGATAAAACAAGCATTGTCCAGTAAACAAAGAAGGCAAATGTAGGTGCCAAATAGACAGCTATTTTCGAACTGATGATCGAAAGCATTACAACAGTTGTTAGTGTAATAGTTATAAAAAAGCGTTCTATATCAGTAATAATATACCGACGAGTTGCAAAAATAATCACGCCGATAATGAGTAGTGACCATGGAGCAAGTGAGTACCACACAGCTATACCATAATAGTAAAATGGTGCTTTGTGATGAAAAGAATCGACAGCTCTATTGACAGTTTGATTGAATAACAAGTTATTTAAGTAAGGTTCTCCACCCTCCATATATACAGCTATAAACCATAAACCACATAACGAAAGAAGGACACTCCACGTTTTCCATCCCCAATATCGACCGATTGAACGAAATTCACCATTAAGTGCTAGAAACAAAAATATCGATAACAGAGGTACCAAAATACCTACCGGACCTTTCGAAAAAACAGCTAAGAATATGTATATAGGAAAGAGCCAAGAGTTAAGTTTTTTATTCCCCCATCCTTTGCGCATCTTATAGAAGGTATAGAGTGATAAAGTGATAAACATACACATCAACATATCCATACGTAGCGTTAATGCTAAACCAAAAAAGAGACCTGAAGTCATAAGCATCAATCTTGCTGTATAACGATTTTCAGTCGACATCTCACTACCCACCCATTTGTCCATAGTTCTAATTATTACCAAGGCTGGTATAAACGAAAACAAAGACAAAAACCACATACAATGATTACCAAAAACCCATTTGCCAAACATTACAATCCACAAATATAAAGGTGGTTTGTCGGCATAAGGCATACCTTGATTATAAAAAGTAAAAATATGTCCCTCACTCAACGCTTCGTTAGCAATGCTCAAATAGCGCAACTCATTATCGGGTGTATAATCACGAAAGATCATTGCCGGCAGTGCAGCAATAAAAAACAATAACCACCAATAACTATTTTTCATTTTTCAAGATTTTAGCATGACGATAACCTATGATTAAATTGCGCGTATATGCAACAAAACCAACTGATTGTCCTAAGATTAATACAGGATCAAGACGAATTACACCATAAGCTACAATGATAAGCGAACCGGTTAAACTGATTACCCAAAAACCAGCCGGAAGTATAGATTCATTATGTTTATAAGAGTAATACCATTGATATATAAAACGTAATGTAAAAACAACTTGGCCAACTGAACCAAATATTACCAACCATAAAGGCAAATGTTGGCTTCGAAAAAAACTATTAATAAAATTGGGTAGATCATTCAAAGCAAAACTACCTGCAATAACTGGTGTGAAAAGCAAAAAGGCTTTAAAAATAAAATTAATTTTAGTCCAAATACCTTTTTCTTTTAAATTCCACAAATAGATATAGTAGGAAATAAACTGTCCTAAGATGATTGCAAAGTCATTCCGCATCCAACCATACATACACAATAAATATGAGGCTGCAATACTAAGTACCCAAAATATAGTTGGTGAAACCACTTTCTTTGCACGCTCCGAAAGGATCCACTGACATAAAATGCGAGCAGAAAACAATGCTTGAGCAAGAAAACCAATACCGTAAATCAAATAACCATTTTTGCCCATCAAGATTCGATATTACTATTACCAATTTGATAGTTAATGTAACGCTTGCGCATCCAGCGATAGGCAAAACAGTCAATAAAAGGGGCCACAAGACGATTCCACAAATGATATTTGGATTCACCAGCTACACGTGGAAAATGACGAACGGGTATTTGTTTGATTTTTCCATCTTGCAACATCACCAAAGCTGGCATAAAACGATGCATTCCGGTAAAAAATGGTATTTTCTTGGCACAATCGGTATGCAATACTTTTAATGGACACCCAGTGTCTTGCACGTTATCATTTGTCATCATACGACGAAAACCGTTGGCTATTTTAGATTGAACTTTTTTGAAACCTGAATCTTTTCGATTGGCACGAATACCCATCACCAACTCATGATCTTTGATATCAGCTAATAACAAATTAAAGTCTTCGGGTGTAGTTTGTAAATCAGCATCCATATAGCCTACATAACTAGATTCAGCACTATCAATTCCTGCCTTCATCGCTGCACTCAAACCTGCATTTCGAGCCAAGTCGATATAAAAAAAATCTTTGTTACGATCGCATATCTCTTTAATACGCTCACTGCTTCTATCTTTCGAACCATCATTTACAAATAGCACACAAGTCGAATACAAAGATTGTGGTAAAAAGGAACTTAGCTTTTCTTCTAAAGCATATATATTATCTTCTTCGTTGTAAACTGGAACAACGATTGTAAATTGGTAGTTACTTGTCTTATTCATTCTCAATATGTTGATAAGTGTATACTTAGTGAAAAATAGTGTATACAAGTGCAAAAATAGAAACTAATTTCTAATAATAACGAAATGGATCCATATATTATAAAAATAAGATATTATTTTTAAGCTGAACAGTACATTATAACTCTTCTTAGATCCAACAATAAAAATCATTTTCAATAGTAAACTTTAGAACAAACAAAGTAATGAAACATAAAATGATTCTTTTATGATTAGATCGAATTTATATCATGAAAGTGATAAACGACCCACCCTAAATTTGATGCTGTCTTAACAAGTTATTTTTCAAACTTTAGATAATCGATTATTGTTAATGATGAAATATTTAAATAGAAAATATATGAAACAATGGTTTTATATTTTAACAATACTAACAATATCAGTTTTGAGTTGTAGTAATGATTCAAATACACATCTTAATGCCAAGAATTTAAATAATCCAATAACGAATAATTTCTTGGTTAGTGCTTATATTAGAGGAAATTTCTATCATGATGGACGAATATCCTCTTCAAGTTTGAATGCATGTAACGACTTAATTTGTACAGGTATCACACCAAATATCGACGGGAGCTTGAATTATGAAACTTTTGAATTAAAAAATGATCAAGGTGTATTAACCTATCAAGAATTAATAGCGGATATTCAATCGAAGATCACAGCAAACACCACTCTACGCTTAGGTATTTCGGGCGGTAAGCATTGGAAAGAAATGATAGCTAATCAAAATTCCATCAATAATTTTGTACAAAACATTAATAATGCCATTGAGGAATTTAATCTAAGTGGTGTTGATTTAGATTTTGAATGGGCACAAACTAGTGAAGAGTATCATCAATATAGTGAGTTCATCTTTACATTATCGCAATCACTAGGAAAAGATAATATTTTTTCTGTCAGTTTAGACCCTACATCATATAAGATAAGTAGTAAAGCCATAGAATCATTAACTTATGTTTCTTTACAATGCTATGGTCCTTCTCCATACAGATTCAGTTATGATAATTATGTGGAGACTTTACAAAAACTTATAAATTATGGTATTCCCGTCCATAAAATTGTTGCAGGATTGCCTTTTTATGGAGTAACAACCAATGACTCTAAGCAAACAGTAGCGTATTATACTTTAGTAAATCATGAATTAATAACATCACCTAATATCAATGAAGTAAATTTTAATGGCAATAATTATGTATTCAATGGACAGAATTTAATGAAACAAAAAGTTAATTATGCTATTGTACATCGTTTCTATGGAGTCATGTGTTGGAGTTTAGGCATTGATGTTGATTACACTAACCAATGGTCATTACTTAAAACCATCAATTCGTGTTTAGATAAATAAAAAAATGAGAATCATTTTAAAAAATCATAAATACTTATCCAAAAAGCGGAAGATGCCATCTTTTTGATAATATATGGCGAAACAACATAGCCCCGCTATACAAATAGATACAATAGGATCAAAACCTAATAAACGGCTAAAAATTAGTGCACAGATGATAGCTACACAAAAAAAGATGACTAATAATATCAAATAGTAAATATATCGCATAATCAGTTATAATTGGTCGGTGCAATTAGTTCCATATTTATTAACGTTTAATACAGACTATTTGTTGTAAAGTCAATAAAAAAAGAGATGTTATCCATTCTTAGACAAACATCTCTTTTTGTATCTCTGTCTATTCAACAATTATACATTTGCTGTTTTAATGTAGTCTACAATCCACGCACCTACCTCTTTAGTTCCATATTTGGTTTCCCCTTCTAACTGAATTTCAGGTGTGCGAACATTAGCATCCAGAGATGCATCAACAGCTTGACGAATTAATGCGCCTTCAGCTCTTAAGTCAAAATATTCAAACAACATAGCCACCGATAAAATCTGAGCTAATGGGTTAGCAATATTCAACCCTTTGGCTTGAGGCCATGAACCATGAATCGGTTCGAAAACAGGAGTACTATCGCCAGTCGATGCCGAAGGAAGTAATCCCATAGAACCGCTGATAACAGAACCTTCATCGGTGAGTATATCACCAAAAGTATTTTCAGTAACCATTACATCAAAAAAAGTAGGTTCTTGAATCATTTTCATCGCTGCATTATCAACAAACATAAAATCGGTAGTGACTTCAGGATATTGGGGTGCCATTTCCTGAGCTATTTGACGCCAAAGTCGCGATGAAGCCAATACATTTGCTTTGTCTACAACAGTTAAATGTTTATTGCGTTTCATTGCATAATCAAATGCAACTTTTAAAATCCGTTCAATCTCGGGACGCGTGTAATAGTTAGTATCCCATGCTTTATCATTGTCTTGATATTTTTCTCCAAAATACATACCACCGGTCAATTCACGGATACATATAAAATCGGCATTTTCTACTAATTCTGCACGCAATGGTGACTTATGTATTAAACATTTAAAAGTTTGTACGGGGCGAATATTGGCATACAAACCAAGCTTTTTGCGCATGGCCAGTAATCCTTGTTCAGGACGAACTTTTGCAGTAGGATCATTATCAAATTTAGGGTCGCCTACGGCCGAAAACAAAACAGCATCAGCATTTTTGCAGATATCATAAGTTGCATCAGGAAAAGGATCCCCTACTTTATCAATGGCATCTGCACCACATAAGCCATATTCATATTTCACCGTATGATTAAATTTATTGCATACGGCGGTCATCACTTCTACCCCTTGCACTGATATTTCAGGTCCAATTCCATCACCGGCCAAAACTGCTATTTTAAAATCCATTATAATATTTTTTTTTGTTATTTTATCAATATAAAATCTCTCAATAAAATTATCGCTATGCAATATATACTCATTTTATATCACAATCACCATATCAGAATACGATCTATTTCTTACGATTATAGTTATAATACTCCCACCATATAAATACGATCATTGGTCCTAATGCTACTATTGAGCCAAGAATAAGAGAGTCTCGCCATGGTTCTTCAGGCCGATCAGCCATAAAACGAAAAAGCATTCTCATTCCCACTGTAAAGGCCCATATCAAAATAGGTATAATAATAATCCAAAAACTATTTCTTTTCTTCATAACTATCTTCGATTATATTCAGCATTTTTATGGTTGCCTTGATGGCAGCTTCTGTTTGGTCAGCATCTAAACCACGTGTGCGAAAAACTTTGTCATCATAACTCCAAGTGATTATCGTTTGCACAAATGCATCAGTTCTACCTCCTGGTGGAATGGTAACCGCATAATTAATCAACATTGGAAATTTACGCTGAAGCGTCGTTTTATAAATCTTTCGCAACGCTCTTACAAAAGCATCATATTGTCCATCTCCTGATGAACTTTCCTCATAGGTTTGACCGTTGATTTCAATACAAAGAGTAGCCATTGGTTTTAGCCCATGGGTTAGGGTCACAAAATAGCTTTTTAATTTGACTTTACTGCTTGCTCCTTCATGTTTTAACACATCTGAAATAATATACGGTAAATCTTCGGGAGTAACCAATTCTTTTTTATCACCTAGCTGAATGATACGTTCGGTAACTCTTTTCATTGATTCTTCGTCTAAGTTCAAACCTAAGCTTTCGAGGTTTTTACGAATATTTGCTTTACCCGACGTTTTACCTAAAGCATATTCTCTCTTTCGACCAAAACGCTCAGGCAACAAATCGTTATAATAGAGATTATTTTTGTTATCGCCATCGGCATGTACACCCGCTACTTGAGTAAATACATTTTCTCCGACAATGGGTTTATTTGCAGGTATCATTATACTCGAATACGACTCTACAATGCGACTAACATCATTTAATCGACTTTCGTCAATGCTTGTGATAGCATTGAAGTGATCTTTTAAAATAGCTTGAACACTAGCCAATGGTGCATTTCCTGCACGCTCTCCCAGCCCATTGATGGTTGTATGAAGACCTCTCACACCACTCAATACAGCAGCAAGAACATTACTTACAGCCAAATCATAATCGTTATGGGCATGAAAATCAAAATGAACCTCAGGATAGCGTTTTTTCATCTTACGCATAAATTCGATCACCTGCAATGGGTTGAGTATTCCTAACGTATCAGGCAACATAAATCGTTTTATTGAGGTGCTTTTCAAAGCATCAATCATCTGAAAAACATATTCGGGAGACTCTTTCATGCCATTACTCCAATCTTCAAGATATACATTGACCTGAATATCAAGTTCGTTGGCATAGTCAACAACTGCTTTGATGTCTTCAATGTGCTCCTCGGGAGTTTTTTGCAATTGACACGTACAATGTTTCAATGATCCTTTACAAAGCAAATTAATGACTCTACATCCTGTAGAATGAATCCAATCAAGCGAGATATGACCATCTACAAACCCCAAAACTTCGACTTTATGAAGTAAATTTCGTCGAGCAGCCCAATCACATATCATCTTAACAGCATCAAATTCCCCTTTCGAGACTCTTGCAGATGCCACTTCAATGCGATCGATTTTTAGTTCTTCTAATAGTAATCGAGCTATCATTAGTTTTTCATGCGGTACAAACGATACACCACTGGTTTGTTCACCATCGCGTAGCGTTGTATCCATGATTTCTATTTTGACGCTTCTTCCCATTTTTCAATTTTTTCTTTATTGGTTAAAAGAAAATCAATATCATCTAAACCATTGACCAAACAATGTTTTTTATAGGCATTGATTTCAAAGTTCTCTTGTTTCCCAGTTGAAGTATTAGTGATAGTTTGATTGGGAAGATCTACTATCACCTCAGTTTTGGGATTATCTGTTATCGATTGAAATAATTCGGCAAGGAAAGGTTCTGTAACCACAACTGGCAATACAAAATTATTCAATTCATTATTTTTATGTATATCGGCAAAAAAACTACTTATCACCACTCGAAACCCGTAGTCGGCTATGGCCCAAGCTGCATGCTCGCGACTGGATCCGGAACCAAAGTTTTTGCCTGCCACTAAAATTTGGCCACCATAGGTAGGATCATTTAATACAAATGAATCGATAGGGTTATTATTTTTATCGTATCTCCAATCGCGAAACAGATTTTCGCCAAAGCCCTCACGCGTTGTAGCTTTCAAAAAACGAGCAGGGATGATTTGATCGGTATCGACATTTTCTAATGGAAGAGGTACACATGTACTGGTAATTATATTGAATTTTGTTTTCATCTGATTCTGTCTTTTATAAAATTAGATATGGAGCTATTAACACAATGTACGCGGATCGGTGATAATACCTGTAATAGCAGCAGCGGCAGCTACCAATGGACTTGCCAACAACGTACGCGATCCTGGACCTTGACGTCCTTCGAAGTTACGATTACTTGTTGATACAGCATATTTTCCGGCAGGCACTTTATCATCATTCATTGCTAAACATGCCGAACATCCTGGCTGACGTATTTCGAAACCTGCTTCATGCAATATTAGATCGATACCCTCTTTCCTAATTTGCTCATCTACCATCCATGAACCTGGTACCAACCATGCCGTTATGTTATCAGCTTTTTTATGTCCTTTTACTAGCGAAGCAAAAGCTCTAAAATCTTCAATTCTACCATTGGTACATGCTCCTAAAAATACATAATCAACCTTCTTACCTAATAAACTCTCGCCTGGTTGAAATCCCATATATTCGAGCGATTTTAAGAAAGTAATTTTTTCTGTTTCACTCATATTTTCAATGGAAGGAATATGTTGTGTTATTCCCATCCCCATACCCGGGTTAGTGCCATAAGTAATCATGGGTTCAATTTCAGTAGCATCAAATGTAAACTCTTTATCGAATACAGCTTCGTCATCCGATTTTAAGGTTTTCCAATAAGCCAATGCTTTCTCCCACTCTTCGCCTTTTGGAGTATTTTCTCTTCCTTGAATATATGCAAAGGTTTTTTCATCAGGAGCTATCATTCCTCCACGTGCACCCATTTCAATAGAAAGATTACAGAGTGTAAGACGACCTTCCATTGAAAGAGAACGAACAGCTTCACCTGCATATTCAATAAAATAACCAGTAGCACCACTGGTAGTCAATTTTGCCATCATATACAATGCCATATCTTTTGCAGTAACATCTTTACCTAAACTACCCTCCACATTAATACGCATGGTTTTAGGTCTCGACTGAAGAATACATTGTGAAGCCATTACCATTTCCACTTCGCTGGTTCCAATACCAAACGCAATGGCACCCAATGCTCCGTGGGTTGAGGTATGCGAATCGCCACATACAATAGTCATTCCGGGTAATGTTAAACCACGTTCAGGACCTACCACATGTATGATACCATTCTTTTTATCCATCATACCGTAATGAGCTAATCCAAACTCTTTGGCATTACTTTCTAATGTATCAACTTGAGCTTTAGAAATAGGATCTTCTATAGGTTTATCTTGATCATGTGTAGGGGTATTATGATCGGGCATACAATAAATTTTGTCGGGTCTGAAACATTTAATGCCACGTTTGCGCATACCGTCAAATGCTTGTGGACTAGTTACCTCATGGCAATAAAGTCTATCGATATATAATTGAGTAGGACCATCAGTGACTGTTGCAATCACATGTTTATCCCATATTTTATCAAATAAAGTATTCATGTTTAAATTCGTTGTATGATTTTTTATTTTATGATTTAAATTTATTGATACAATCAATATAGGCTTCTACCGAAGCAGCTATAATATCTGTATTAGCACCAAATCCATAATAAATTTGATTGTCATATTCTACCTGCATATGAACTTTACCCACATCATCACTACCTTTGCTAATGGCTTGAATCGTAAATTCTTTTAATGACATATGTCGGTCAATAATTTTCTTCAAAGCTTTAATTGCTGCATCCACAGGACCATTGCCACTGGCACAAGCCTCAAATTTTTCACCTGAAATTTTTAAAGCAAGACTTGCAACAGACTGAACGCCGACCCCACTGGTAACCTGTAAATAATCTAATTTTATTCTCTGGTTGGTAGTTCTTTCAGCACCTGCTAATACCAAAATATCATCATCATGAATATCCTTTTTGCGGTCGGCAAGTTTGAGGAAATCTTCATATATTTTATCCAATTTTTCTTGACTCAACTCTACACCCAATGTCAAGAAACGATTTTTCAAAGCTGCTCTTCCACTTCGTGCAGTCAATACTATTGAATTATCATCAATACCTACATCCTTAGGATCAATAATTTCGTAAGTTTGAACATTTTTTAGAACACCATCTTGATGAATACCCGAAGAGTGTGCAAAAGCATTTCTACCCACAATTGCTTTATTGGGTTGAATCGGCATATTCATTAAACTCGAAACCAAACGACTTACAGGATAGATTTTTTGAGTATTAATATTGGTATCAATTTTGATTTCATGATGACTTTTTAATATCATAGCCACCTCTTCAAGCGCAGTGTTTCCTGCACGCTCACCAATACCATTGATCGTAACTTCAACTTGACGAGCACCGTTCATCACTCCGGCAATTGTATTTGCTGTAGCCATTCCTAAGTCATTATGACAATGAGTAGATAATATCGCGTTATGAATACCCTTCACATTTTCCATTAAATATTTAATCTTATTACCATATTCATTGGGCAAACAATAACCAGTAGTATCAGGGATATTAATAACAGTAGCTCCAGCTTTAATTACAGCTTCAACAACACGTGCTAAATATTCATTATCAGTACGTCCCGCATCTTCAGCATAAAACTCTACGTCTTCTACATAACGTTTGGCATATTTTACCGCTGCAATAGCTCTTTCAATAATCTCTTCCCGATTAGAATTGAATTTATATTTTATATGTGAATCAGAAGTTCCAATACCAGTGTGTATCCGTTTATGCTTAGCGTATTTCAAAGCTTCGGCTGCTACGTCAATATCGCGTTCTACTGCGCGTGTCAAAGCACAAATGGTAGGCCATGTCACTGCTTTAGATATTTCAATAACAGATTTAAAATCTCCAGGGCTTGAAACGGGAAAACCCGCTTCTATGATGTCTACCCCTAAGGCTTCTAAAGATTTAGCAACTTGAATTTTCTCAATTGTATTCAATTGGCAACCCGGAACTTGCTCTCCATCTCTCAAAGTTGTGTCAAAAATAAATAATCTATCACTCATCGTTCGTATTATAATTTACAATTAGACAATCAAAAAAAGCCTTTCACACTTGGAAGTGAGAAAGGCTTTTCTGTATTTTATATTATAGATATTCAGACATAACACTCACTTCCCCTAACTTCCGATAGCAGAATAATAATATTAATGAGTAGAATATGTATAAATAGTTGATTCATTCTTTTTTGATTTTATGAACATCACAAAGGTATGGATTAATTTCAAGCATCCAAATATTTTGTAAGTTTTTTATCTAATAAAAAATCATTTTATTATTATATACATTGTATTATTGCATTATTATCACTTTTGATATTGTTTTATAATCAATTAAAAATAAGAAGAGCATAGAAAATTTGAATATTTCTATGCTCATACATATTAGTATTTTAATGATTAAGCCCTCAATTATTTCTTGCTTGCACAGTTTGAGGATCCGTTACATTCCTTTTTCTCCACACAGGTACCTTCATTTTTTTCGCAAGTTACTGTCGTATCACATGAAGTATCTGTACATGTAGCAGTAGAATCTAATTTACAACAAGTCTTAACTTCAACAATCTCAATAGCTTCTTCAACTGGAATTTCAGTCTCAACAGTTTTTTTACCACCACAAGCAATTAGCATAACAGAAAATAAGACAGTAAAAGCCATTACCATAATTTGTTTTTTCATAATTTACAACATTTATTTATTAAAAGTAGTTTTTGCAAATATAAGCAATAATTATTGTAAACGCAAAAAAGCCTCTCAAGCT
>DKPN01000010.1 GCA_002471195.1 Bacteroides sp. UBA7333 | reverse complement strand
CGTATATCTCAACATCGGATGCCGTATAGGTTACTCTGAGCTTTTTACCGATATAGGTGTGTGGTACGCTGTAGTAGTGTATGTCCTCTTTCAGACGAACATAACCATACTTGTCAACGGTAGCCATCAAACTCTTCTTTATCTGATAACGTATCGGGTTTAGTGGTCGTAGAGTCTCCTGCTCTATCTCCTCAAAATAGCTTCTGCGTGAGTAGTTACGCCTTGATAATAACTGATTATTGTATCTCTCCAGACAGAAACGTATAGCTGCATTGAGCGATGCAAGGTCGGGACAGTGAAGTCTCTCCAACTCGGTAAAGATATCCTTGTAGGTGAGCTTAACAGCGTTCTCAACGTGCGACTTATCTTTTGGTTTACGCACTCTGGTAGAGATTACCACTAAGCCATAATGCTCAGCAAATCGTTCGAACTCTTGATTGATGATTGCCTCATATCTACTCGCCTTTGTAACAGCACTCTTTAGATTGTCGGGAACTACAGCCTGAGGAACACCTCTGTAGTAGTAGAGCGCATTCTCACACGCAGTAATAAGGTCTTCCTTACTCTGACTACCTGAAGCCTCAACATAGGTCAGCAGACTACACCCTAAGATAGCTACAAACACCTCTACCTCTCGTGGTTGCTCACCGTGTGGATATATCCACAGTTTACTGCCTGTGTAGTCGATAAACATCTTATCACCAGCCTTGTGCTCCATGCGCATCGAGGGGTTATTTACCATCCTGTAACGCTGGACAGAGATGCGAAACTGGGTGATGCCATACCCCGATGGACACTCCTTGATATACTCCTGCCACAGCTTAAAGGTTGTCATACCCTTCTTGCTCAACTTCTTAATAATCGAGGGCAGACGCTCTTCCAATGCCTCCATACGTGGATTAGGGGCTGGGGCTTCCTTGACGCAGAACAGAGCGTGGAGCTCCGCATCACTCATTCTCTGAAAATCCTGATAACTCAGGTGAAGTGATTGATAAATAGAGATGTACTTCTTGACAGTATTGCGGGAAATACGTGCCATTACGGCGATGGTTTTTAGACCTACGCGGTCTTCATACAGACGAATAATCGTTCTTAGTTTGGTCATAATGATTGGATTATTGGACATGGCATTCTAATTTTATTGGTTTCTTCTTTTCATTGAAACTAATAAAATCTTGTCGCTTATAACCCAATTTTGACTACTTCTTTACTGCGGCTTTTGCATCTAATTTTGAGGGGTCACTTTCAACCGTTTTTAGGGGGTCAATTTCGCCGTGTTTTCCACTAATCGATGTTTCAAGGTTTAGCAATGTCGTAGTATTACGATGAGATAATTTAATCTTAAGCGGATAAATACCACTATCTGCCTTCGATCTTTTGTCATGATAAAACTTGATTGATGCCATAATTCTTTGATTTTTGTTGCACGGATTTTGCACGGGTTGCACGGATTTTGCACGAAAAACGGTCATTTCTGCACTTTTTTAGCCCCTGAAATACAAATATATGTTAATGAAATAGGGGTTGTTTAGTGCTTAAAAGCCATAAAAAAAGCGCTGATTAATGGTGTAAAACACTTATAATCAACGTTTAACAATTCAGTCGGGATGACAAGATTCGAACTTGCGACCACACGCCCCCCAGACGCGTACTCTACCGGGCTGAGCTACATCCCGAATTGCGGATGCAAAAGTAGTCATTAAATTTAGAAATGCAAATAAATATAGGCTAAAATTTGACGTTTCTAGCACCCCATACACTCACGATAAAAATCGAGCATCTCAAATATTGTTTCTTTATCAGCAGTTTGGTTTATTACAATTTCTCCAATATCACTGAGCAAAGTAAAATTAACTACTCCCGAAGTATTTTTCTTGTCGTGCGTCATATACCCATAGAGTGCTTCATACTGTTTGCAATCAAAGATAAATACTCCATAATTGTCTTTGATGAACTGAATGGTTTGACGCATCTTATCTTTAGGAAATCCTGTATTGCGATGTGATAAGTAAAGCTCGCAAATGATTCCCCATGCTACTGCATAACCATGAAGCACAGGTTTATTTTGTGCTAAAGCAAGACTCTCGAAAGCATGACCGGCTGTGTGACCTAGATTGAGCGCTTTGCGTATGCCGTGTTCAAATGGGTCTTGTTCCACAATATTCTCTTTAATCTGAACCGATTCGCCAACTAACTTCTTTAGGTAATCATAATCGAGCTTGTCGGTATTTATAGAAAGAAGCTCTGCCCAGTGTCCTACATGGCTAATTAACCCATGTTTTAGCATTTCGGCATAACCCGAAAAAAAGTTCTCTTTATCGAGCGTACGTAAAAAGTTAGAGTCTATTAATACACTGTCTGCAGGTGCAAACACACCAACTTCATTCTTTAACCCATTAAAGTTGATACCCGTTTTGCCGCCTACCGAGGCATCTACCATGGCAAGGAGTGTAGTAGGTATGTTGATGTAGTTAATACCCCGTTTGAAGGTTGCTGCTGCAAATCCGCCTAGATCGGTCACCATGCCTCCGCCTAAATTGATAAGAAGTGAGTGGCGGGTAGCACCTTTTTCACTTAACACTTGCCATACTGAAGCTAATGTCTCCATGTTCTTATGAATGTCTTCGGCTTCGATTATAATTTCTGTGGCATCATTTACTAAACCTGTACTCAAAAGGGTAGGCATGCATAATTGATGTGTATGGGTATCGGTTACAATAAACAGACAATCGTGTGGACACGCTTGGATAGCTTCAGCCAAATCCGACTCAATATTTTTGGATAGAATAACCTTTTGCTTGCTCATAATTATTATGGTTTTGTTTTTCTTGTAGACAAAAGTAGTTAAAAAGTTTTTTTAGTTACTTTTGTGTCACTAAAAAAATGAATATATGAAACCATTATTACCAATCTTCTGTCGTCCTTTAGGATATGTTATTCTGTTATTTTCAATGATTATCCCTTTTGTGCTATTCTTTATAGGTAAGCTTAATGATTCTAATCTGCTATTTTATAAAGAGTGTGTTAAATTACTTATGATGATGGGGGCATTGATGATTCTATTTGCTTACACTAAAGATGAAACTAAAGCTACTGAGGCTATTCGTAACAACGCAACCCGCTATGCCATGTTTCTTACGGTGTTGTTTGTATTTGGTACTATGCTCTTTAAACTTTCTACAGGAGATGTAATAACGGTTGATACCTCTTCGTTTTTAACCTTCTTGATTATCAATGTACTCTGCTTAGAGTTTGGTATCAAAAAAGCTAAAGTTGATAATATTTTTAAAAAATAACTACTATTTCATTAAACCTTTTGCCCTGATGAGTGTCAAACAGACAATTGTCGTTAATTACCACTTATAATTGATTAAATGAAAAAAGTAGCTCTTTTACTTGCGTTTGTTTGGGTATCTGCTTCTGCATTGGCTCAAAATAAAACAATAACGGTTTCGGGACGAGTTATTGAACTCGACACGAAAGAGGCTGTTGAGATGGCAACCGTTCAATTGTTATCTTTGCCTGATAGCGCTCAGGCAGCCGGTGTAGTAACTTCCAAAAATGGATATTTCACATTGCCCAAAGTGAAAGAGGGTAAGTATTTGCTACGTATCTCGTTTATTGGTTATCACACAGAAAATATGCCATTGGCTTTAAGCAACAAAGTAACCGAAAAAAATGTGGGAACTATTGCTTTGCGCTCTGATGCAGTGATGCTGAGTGAAGCTGTGATAACTGCTGAGGCTCCTCAGGTTACTGTGGTAGAAGATACGTTGATGTATAATACATCTGCTTACCGTGTGCCCGAAGGTGCAATGTTGGAAGAACTGATAAAGAAGATTCCGGGAGCTGAGATTGACGAAGACGGCAATGTGAAAATCAATGGTAAAGAGTTGAAAAAGATTATGGTTGAGGGAAAAGAGTTTTTTGGCGGTGATGTGAAAACCGGTTTGAAAAATTTACCTGCAAACATGATTGATAAGTTGAAAACGTATGATAAGAAGTCTGACTTAGCACGCATTACTGGCATTGATGATGGTGAAGAAGAAACTGTACTTGACCTAAAAGTAAAGAAAGGCATGAATCAAGGTTGGTTTGGGAATGCTGATGTTGCTTATGGTACTCATGATCGTTATCTTGGCAACTTGATGCTAAATAGATTTGTGGATAAAACGCAACTGTCGCTCATCGGTGGTGCTAACAATGTGAACGACCAAGGTTTCTCGAGTGGGGGAGGTGGTCCGAGATGGAGAAGAAATGATGGATTGAACGCAACCAAAACTGTTGGGGTAAACTTTGCTACAGAAACCGATAAACTGGAAACCGGAGGTAGTTTTCGCTATAATTATAAAAACTCAGATATTGTAAATACAAGTTATTCAGAACGCTTTTTGCAAAATGGTAATTCGTACTCGAACTCAAACTCTAAGAATATTAAAAAGAATCTAGACCTAAATGCGGATTTTCGTTTGGAGTGGAAACCCGATACGATGACCAATATTATTTTTCGTCCTGAGTTCTCGTATGGAAGAGCTAATAATGAATCAGACTCATATTCTGGTACTTTTAATCAAGATCCATTTAGTATCGTATCAAATCCAAATGATTATCTTGACTTTAACGCTTTTGATGCGGATAATGATCCGTTGCGCGATATTCGAGTGAATGCGATAAACTCTCACTCATTGCGTAAATCGCATAGCGTAAACACCAATGCTACTTTGCAACTCAACCGTAAGCTTAATTCATTGGGGCGTAACATTACATTTCGTGGACGATTTGGCTATAAAGATAATGAAAATGATCAGTACTCTAAATCAGAAACCCGATATTACCAATTGCTAAATGCTGCTGGTCAAGACTCTACTTTGTTTCGCAATCAGTATATATCGACTCCTACTTCAAACTATACCTACAGTGCACAGGTTACTTACAGCGAACCAATAGCACGTGCTACCTTTTTGCAACTTAGCTACAACTTTACCTATAAGTATAATACTAGCGATAAGCATACTTACAATTTGTTGGATTATCCCGATTGGAATGTTGAAGACCGATTGCCAGAAGGATTTGAAAATAATATTGTAGATAGCTTGTCGAAAGATGCTAAATATCACTACTTTAATCATGATATTACTGCCAATATTCGACTCATCCGTGAGAAATATCAGTTGACTGCCGGTGGATCGTTTCAGCCTCAAATGTCTAGATTATCTTATCAACGCGGAGAGTACATGATTGATACCACACGTCACGTGTTTAACTTTACACCTACTGTGGATTTTCGTTATCGTTTCTCTAAAGTTAGTCAATTGCGTTTTTCTTATCGTGGAAATAGCGGTCAGCCAAGTATGGAAGATCTTCTTCCTATTGTCGATAATTCTGATCCTTTGCGTATAACGATGGGAAATCCGGGATTGAAGCCATCATTTACTCATAATATTCGATTGTTTTATAATACATATAATGCCGAGAAACAACAAGGTATGATGGCGCATGCGCGATTCTCGTTTATACAAAATGCAATTGCAAATGCTACTGAATATAATGAACAAACAGGTGGAACGATTTCTCAACCACAAAATATTAATGGCAATTGGAATGCATTTGGTATGTTTGGTTTCAATACGGCACTCAAAAATAAGAAATTTACGATTAACTCATTCTCACGTGTGAACTATACAAATAGTGTGTCTTTTCTTTATGAACAAGATAAGAAAATGAACGAGAAGAATACAAGTACCGAATTGACATTGACTGAGCGTGTGAATGCGGCTTATCGTAATAACTGGTTTGAATTTGGAGTTAATGGTTCTATTGAATATTCGTTTGAACGTAATGAACTGAGACCGGAGAATAATCAACAACCTTATGTGTTTTCGTATGGTGCAAATACAAATGTGAATCTACCTTGGAATATGACTATCTCTACTAATATTATCGACCAGTGTCGTCGGGGGTATCGTGATGAGAGCATGAATCGTAATGAATGGATTTGGAATGCTCAGATAGCTCAGAATTTATTTAAAGGCTCTACAACGATTAGTTTTGAGTGGTATGATATTCTTCGTCAACAAACCAATATTAGTCGATCATTGACAGCTGACCTTCGTTCGGTATCTGAATATAATGGTATAAATAGCTATTGTATGTTTCATGTAATCTACCGTCTAAATGTGTTTGGTGGCAAGGCGGCTCGTGATAAAGTAAATCAGCGCGGCTTTGATGGTCCTAGTGGTAGTCCCTCCGGGCACCCGGGTGGGTTTGGTGGTAATAGACATCGTTTCTAAAAGCAAAATATCAAATATAAAAAAGCCTATCGTTAATCTACGGTAGGCTTTTTTATCAATATAATGATTCATTTACTCTAATCCTTCTTCGTGTCTTTCTACTTCTCTAACTTTCTGTAAAAGATCAGATGCAAATATGAAGTTGTTTAATAATTCATTATTGGATTTAAAAATGTCCTCTTTTGTACCTTCCCACTCTTTTCTTCCTTGATAAATATAGATTACTTTCTCGCCAATTCCCATCACTGAATTCATATCATGAGTATTAATAATGGTAGTCATATTATACTCTTTTGTAATATCATGAATAAGTTCGTCAATAACTAATGATGTCTTTGGGTCTAAGCCTGAATTGGGTTCATCGCAAAATAGATATTTAGGATTAAGAGCAATGGCTCTAGCGATGGCTACGCGCTTCTGCATACCTCCACTGATTTCACCGGGAAATTTCTCTTTAGCTTCTGTTAAATTTACACGATCGAGGCAAAACATAGCGCGCTTGGTTCGTTCGCGCAAAGTATCATTGCTAAACATGTTTAGCGGAAACATGACATTTTCTAATACGCTCATTGAATCGAATAATGCAGCACTTTGGAATATCATTCCCATTTCGCGACGCAATATTTTTTTCTCCTTTTTTCCCATCGTCAAAAAATTGCGATGGTCATACAATAACTCTCCCCGATCGGGATCTAGTAAGCCTACGATGCATTTCATCAATACAGTTTTACCCGATCCACTTTGTCCAATGATTAAGTTTGTTTTACCATTTTCAAAAGTGGCATTGATGTCTTTCAATACATCTTTGTCTTCAAATGATTTATATAATCCTTTTACCTCAATCATCCCATAAAAAGTTTGGTTAATATTAAATCAGCAAATAATATTAGTACACTACTAGATACTACTGCATTGGTTGATGCCTTACCTACTTCTGTTGATCCACCCTCTACCGTATATCCGAAAAATGAGGAAACACTAGCGATGATAAATGCAAAGAATAACGATTTGATGATTCCACACCATATAAACCACTCTTCGAACATATATTGTAATCCGTAGGTTAGGTTGGTGGCATTCATTATGCCGCCAAACCAGCAGGTGGCATAGGCTCCAAGCATTCCGGCTATAATACTAAAGGTTACTAAAATAGGAATAATAGTGACCATTGCGGATATTTTAGGGAATATAAGGTAGTTGGCAGAATTGATTCCCATAATTTCTAATGCATCAATTTGCTGAGTTACTCGCATTGTGCCTAACTCTGATGCGATGTTTGAACCAACTTTACCGGCTAATATTAAACACATGATGGAAGAGGAAAACTCTAACAGTAAAATCTCGCGGGTAACATAACCTACAGTCCAGCGAGGCATCCATGGGCTTTCAATATTTAATTTGATTTGGATAGTGATTACTGCACCAATAAAAAATGAAATGAGTAATACAATACCAATGGAGTTTACCCCCAATTTATCTAGTTCGTCAAGATATTGACGGAAGAACATACGCATCCGATCGGGGCGTCCTAAAGTACGCCACATCAGAATTATGTATCGCCCTACAGTTTTGAGTGCTTTGATCATAAGTCGTTTATTTGTTTGCAAATGTACACTATTTCGGCTTATTTTGTTACATTTGCCACAAAATAAAAGGGTATGGAAGATAGTAAGATGGTGCTTCGTACAGAAGATCTTGTAAAAAGGTATGGCAAACGAACGGTTGTGAGTCATGTCTCCATTCATGTGAAACAAGGAGAGATTGTAGGTTTGTTGGGACCTAATGGTGCTGGTAAGACCACTTCTTTTTATATGACTGTAGGCTTAATTACACCTAATGAGGGACGCATATTTTTAGATGATTTGGAAATTACTAATTATCCAGTTTATAAACGGGCTCAAACAGGGATTGGCTATCTTGCCCAAGAAGCTTCTGTGTTTCGACAAATGACAGTCGAAGATAATATTGCATCTGTGTTAGAGATGACTAATAAACCGATTGAATATCAGAAAGATAAGTTGGAAAGCTTGATTGCTGAGTTTCGATTGCAAAAAGTGCGTAAAAATAAAGGTAATCAACTTTCAGGAGGTGAGCGTCGTCGTACCGAAATTGCTCGTTGCCTAGCTATTGACCCTAAATTTATTATGCTTGATGAACCATTTGCCGGGGTAGACCCTATTGCTGTTGAAGATATTCAGCAAATTGTATGGAAACTTAAAGATAAAAATATCGGTATCTTAATAACTGATCATAACGTACAAGAGACATTAAGCATTACTGATAGAGCATATTTGTTGTTCGAAGGAAAAATATTATTCCAAGGTACTCCTGAAGAATTGGCTGAGAATAAAATTGTGCGTGAAAAATACTTGAGTAATAGCTTTGTGTTAAGACGAAAAGATTTTCAGTTGACTTAATTTTAAGATCTTATTAAAAGATATTGTTATAAAATAAATAACCCCATCTGACTATAAAGCTTGATGGGGTTATTTATTTATCCTTAGTGTAATTAAGCTCTTGGTCTAGCTTCTTTTACTACCATAGTACGTCCGTGATATTCAGCACCGTTAAGTTCAGCGATTGCTTTAGCTGCAGCTGCCTCGTCTTCCATTTCTACGAAAGCGAATCCTTTAGAACGACCAGTTTCGCGATCGTTGATAACTTTAACTGAAACTACTGTTCCGTAGTCTTCCATAACTTGTTGCAAATC
>DKPN01000012.1 GCA_002471195.1 Bacteroides sp. UBA7333 | reverse complement strand
AAATAAATGCAATCTTTTGCACATTTTTTGCTATATTGTGCACTAAAAAGCACTTTCATGAAGACTAAAATTGCCATTTTTGCATCCGGATCGGGTAGCAATGCCCAAAATATCATCCAATATTTTGATGATAAGCCCAATGTTGATGTAGCCTTGATTCTAACAAATCGTTCAGATGCTGGTGTGATAGAGAGGGTTAGCTCTTTTGATATACCATGCGAAGTGATTGCAACCCCTCATTGGAAGCGGGGTGATGCTATTTTGGAAGTGCTCAAAAACTACGAAATTAGCTTTATTGTATTGGCGGGTTTCTTATTGCGTATACCCGATGTGCTTTTGCATAATTATCCCAATAAAATTATAAATATTCATCCATCTCTTCTTCCTAAATATGGAGGGAAGGGTATGTATGGAATGCATGTACACGAAGCGGTAGTCACTGCAAAAGAGTCGCAAACCGGCATCACTATACATTATATAAATGAGCATTATGATGAGGGAGCTATTATTCTTCAAGCCAGTTGCCCGATATTTCCGATGGATACTCCCATCGTTGTAGCCGAAAGAGTTCATCGGTTAGAATTTATGCATTATCCAAAAGTTATCGAACAAATACTATCGGTATAATTATCCCTGATTAAATCATCTTTTCTGTTTTCGTGATATCTGTCATTCACAACGGTGAATCACCTATATCACAACAGTGAATCCTAGGTTTCACTATTTAAATAATGTTGTTTTACCCCAATCAATCGTTATTTTTGGTTCGGCCATTAATGTGATGTTGTGTTATTTCCTCGTTTATTCCGTGGGTTTTGTTATCTCATTGATATTTGTATCTTTGCCTTGAATATTGAGAAACACTTCATGCCTATATCAAATATATGGTATCTTCTAAAAAACGATCTATGCGAAAACTTATCCTTGTTGTTGTTTTAATGCACCATGTCTTGTTGCAATTGTATGCCCAAATGCCAGTAGATGGCGGAGTTTATAAGATAATAAATAGCGGTCGAAACAGTGCTGTACTGACAGAAGATTTTGGAGCTCATAATGTTTATTGTACATCCGATGGAGACAATATTGAGTTTGTACAATTCTGGAAATTTACAAGAAATGGCAATGGATGGAATATTAAGAACGTCTATACAGGCCGATATGTTAAAGGTCAAACATCTTTATATACTCCATACACCACAACCTCAGAAATACAAACGCTCTATGTTTTAGAAAATGCAACCATAACACAGCATTATAATATCATGAATCAGTCAAACGGAGGTTATGGTTTGCACTGTGATGCATCTTATTTAGTTGTTCCCTGGACCATTGGTTCGGGAGCGGCCGGTGGAACCGAATGGACATTTGAACGTGTCGATATTAGCGAAGAGTCTCAGCAGCAGGCACATCAGCAATACTTAGACTATCTATCTGTGCTGAACAATCAAAGTAGTATTAAAAACTCTTACACTTCTCTGTTTGAAGACGAATTGTGTACTACCCTAAAAGAGCAATATGCTGTTATGAGCGATGATGATTTAAAACAAACCATTGGCGATTGTCCCGAAGAACTTAAAACGATAGCCTTAAAGATTAAAAACGACCATTGGGCCAATCGTGAAAAAGAATTTCGCATACATCACTACGAAGCATATAGTAACCCCGAACACTGGGCTACCTCCTTAAATACATTTTGCTATTCATGGTTAAACAACCCTACGGGAATCTATGCGAATGCAGGCAATGTTATTTATCTTTTTGTTGGCAATGATATTCCACATGAATCGACACTTCAAGTCGATATGATAACTGATAACTCGCCTACCGGAAATCGAGTAAACCTTGTTAAAGGCATGAATATTATACCCATTACCCGCAATCAGTCAATGCTGTTTGTTTTATACACTGCCGACACACGCGGCACAGCACGTATTGGCGATTTTGCTACTATTCCTATTCATATTCAGGGAGGTGTGCTTAATGGCTATTGGGATAAAAAGCGGCATAACGACTCTGACTGGGTAGATATCAGTCAAAATATGGCCACACACGATTTTATTCAAGTAAAAGGCGATCGTGTATTGTTTCATATGCATCGTTCGGCTATAACTGACCCGACTTGTTGTAAGCAAACCATTACCGATGCAATCGGTTGGTGGGATAGCATGGCAGTTTGGCAACACCAGCTGATGGGATTGGATGATATCCAACCTAGCAGATTTAATAATAAGCTGTGTGCACGATCTACCGATACCGGATATCAATCGGCATCCAATTATCAAACAAACTATGCGCGCAATTATATTAAAAACCTACTACCACTGAATAATGTGCTTCGCAATGCCGATAATGCTTGGGGACCCGGGCATGAAAACGGACATGTTCATCAAGGGGCTATTAATATGATAGCATGCACAGAAGTCAGCAATAACTTATTCTCTAATCGTACTCTCGAAGGGTTGGGCAAATATATGTCGCGTGGCTCAACCATAACCAATATTTCGGAAGCCTTTCAAAATAATCTACCTTGGCCTTCGCGTAGTGGTAGTTTAACTTTACGCATGTATTGGCAATTGTATTTATATTATCATCAAGCCGGCAATAATCCTCAGTTTTATCCTCGTTTATTTAAATTGCTACGCGAATCTCCCATGAGTAAAACCGGCGGCGATGCTATAAACCAAGGGAGTAAAGATCTGCTTCATTTCGCCGAAAAATGTAGTGAGGCTTCGGGCGAAGATATGACCGCTTTTTTTGAATCGTGGGGATTTTTTGTGCCCATGAATAGAATGTTGTTCGATGATTATGGCAATTTTTATCTGACTTCTACACAAGCTATGATTGATGCTACAAAACTAAAAATGGCTGCTTATTCTAAGAAAGCAGGGGCTATCGAATTTATTGAAGACCGAGTTCGGCCAATATTGCGTACCGATGGAGGGACCGGCAATAAACTCACTACCGATATAGCACTTGGTGCAGCTGGTGATGTGGGACATTTCACCGATTTTACTCCTGATAAGATGAATACCAATGCTATAGACTATGTTTTTACTCGTACGGGTAGGGTGGTAAACTTTGTGGGCGGCCACGATGCAGTAGGTTTTAAAATCTACAATACAGATCATTCATTGTTGATGTTTACCAACCGTTTTGAAATAACATTGCCTACAAATATTGCTCTTATGGATTTGATATATAAAGCGGTATCCGCCAACGGATCGGAGTGTATTATCGAGTCAATAGAGGAAGGGAGTATTGAAGTGCAGAAATTAGCTTTGGAAAAGACTTTACTTTCGGCTAACGTATTTTTGAATCTATCGGATGCTACAAATACTAAAGTTGGCTATTATCATGCACATCTGCTACAAGAATTGAACGATTTAGTGATGGAAGCACAGTTAGAACTCGACAATAACACCCCTATTACGCATAGTTTTGGTCAATGGTGTAACTTGATTAACAGTGAAATCGACCTTCTATTATTGAACGATGATTTAAAAGTAGAGTTGCAAGCCGAAAATAGTTATAAATTAGTGAATGTAATGTATCCCAATCATACGATGATTCTCGATTCTAAAAACCTAAAATGTTCATCGTCAGTACAAACGGGTGAGTCGGCAAAGTTTAAAATTGTGCCTCATAGCAAGAAAGGCCAATACTATTTGTCTACCAAGACTCATCAATATGTCAATCAATTGGGCTTAAGTTCATTGGCTATTGTCGACACAGAAGAGATAGAGCAGGCTATAATTTTTGATGTAGTCGATAATGGAAATGCCACATTTCATTTTACTCAAATAGGAGATAATAACTTATCGTTGCACTGCGATGCAGCTAAAAATGTAGTGGGGTGGTATTCTAATGCAACTGCGTCTCATTGGAAAATTGAAGCCGTAGAATGTGTCAAAGAGGAGGCCGACAAGGTAATTCTGCAAAGTGTAATATCAGAAGCTGTCAATTTAATTGATAAACTGGTTGATGTGAATCTGACTACTCCTGATATGCTTGTTTACAAAAGCAATATTTTGGTAACAGATGCCAACCTCGATATATTTGTAAGAATGCTAATGGACGAAATAGGAAAATCGCAATTGGCCATTGATAACAACCAGAGTGGGATGTATAAAGAAAAAAATGAATTGCTTACTTCATTAATGCAATATATCGACAATGGATATTCTTATGTAACGGGAATAGAGTCGATTTCGAATGAGATAGAAAGTAGCAATACGATATTTGATATAAATGGGAAAAGAGTGACTCGAATGACTGAATCGGGAATCTATATTGTGAATGGAAAGAAAAGATATATAGAATAGAGGATACCCTCTATTCTATAATTATGGTATAAGCCGACTTCTCTCGTCGTAAAGGATAGTTTCCTCGTAAATATTCAAATTGTTGTGGGTTTTGCTTTAAT
>DKPN01000020.1:47198-92021 GCA_002471195.1 Bacteroides sp. UBA7333 | reverse complement strand
CGAATACCCTCCATAATGATAAGAACCTTTTGTTCGGAGGTGAAAATACGTTTTGTAGCTCGGCGAATCTCTTTGATGAGCTTTTCTGATTTTGCTGTTGGGTTATCGATACTCTTTGTCGATGGGCGACCCAATTTTTTGTTTGTCTTTGTAGTCATAGTCTACCTGTTTTTGTAAAGTTAATGATTAAATTGATTATTAATTTTTGAGAGCTAACTTAACATGCTCTCAAATCCAAAACCATCAACCTAAATTCATATCAATCGGTAAACTTTTCGCTGAAGATTTACAAATACTTTAATGACAACAAATTAAAGTATCTATTTTGCACGTCAACTATTATTGAAGGAGTGAATACGAGTGCTAAGAATATAGTATATTTTGATACTAAGAAAGGTCGTGACATACCTATTGATTATTTTGATTACTCAAACATAAAAGGACGTGCAGGTCGCATGATGGTGCATTATACGGGTAATATCTATAATTTTAACATTCCACCTCAGAAAGAGGATATTATTGTTGATATTCCATTTTTCCAGCAGAATCCAATTAAAGATGAAGTACTAATACAGCTGGAAGACAAGAGTGTAAAAGACAAGGAATCTAGTCAATATAAAGACATTACAAGCATCAATGAGATTGAGAGAAAAGTAATAGCTAAAAATGGTGTAAGTGTTAAAGGACAACTGAAGATATTGGCTCAGTTGCGAGCCGATATAGACACGAAGCAGCACTTGATTTGTTGGAGTGGTATAAGACCAAAACGAGTGATGCTTGAATACATTCTCACACTTGCTTGGTCGAATCTTCTATTAGAAACTGAATCTACAAATGTAACTCTTCCTCAGCTGATACATCTTACTCATAGCTACGTAGCATGGGAAAAGACTATCTCAACCTTGATTAATGATCATCTTAAGTATCAAATTGATCAATACAAAACAAAGAGAAATTGTTCTGAGATAGATAATGATCTGGTAGTCAAATTTGAGGACAAATCAATTAAATACATTTTACAAGTTGTAAGACACTGGTTTCAATATAAAGTTCCCAAATGGTTGTCTACAGTAAGCTCCCTGCAACAGATAGTCTGTAATGAAAAAGATCTTAAGCCTGGTGACTACTCTCATTTCGCAAGTACTCTTGAGAATGATTTTATCCCTGAACATCTAGTTCTGTTGTCTGAATATGGGGTGCCTCACTCCGCAATAAAGAAATTACGTAATAGAATACCAATAACCGTAGATGATGATAATCTTATTTCATTTATTCGAAATCATGACCTACATAAAACTAAGTCATTAATTGGTTATGAGAGCGATAAAATTAGAAGTCTGTACTAAAAAATCAGGCAGTTCAAGTCATCGAAAACTTAAACTGTCTGATAAGATGGTTACTTTTTCGACTCCTCCAAACTAACTTTACGGAACTCTTTCATAGCCTTCTCAATCTCTAAAGAGGTTTTGCGAGCACGAGTGCCAGCTGCTTTGTTGCCATTTTCTGCCTGAGCAGTAGCGTCAGTTTTGAAAGCCGTATATGCGGCTTCGATTTTTTCCAATAATTCTTTCATTACAAATTTGTTTTAACTGTTTATACTTCACAATTTGGAGAGCGAAGATAACAAAATTAATTATTATTTTTGCTATACTGAGGTGCTAGCACCCCAAAGCCCTCTCCATTTTTGTGTCGACCTGCTTTTGATCCATAACCTTATAGTAGTGCTTATAGATTGTATTTGGAGAGTTCCCGGCCATTCCTGCAACATCAACAGGATGAATGTCGGATGCTATCATCTCAGAGATAAAAGTGCCACGAGCTGAATACCACGTGATTTTCTCTTTATGTTTGATGATTTTGCGGACCTTCTCCAGCACTAAACTCACTCTCTCTTGAGTCCTCTTCAATTTGCGAATACGTTGAATCTCTGTCGTGAGCTTATGGCTAATTAGAGGTAGCATATAGTTCTGATAACACTTCGCTTTATGATTCTCAATAATTGCGAGAGCCTTAGAGTTTAGTTTTATTCTGGCCTTCTTTGGAAACTTAATACGTTCATAGCATAGATAACCTTCCTCATCAACACAGTCCCAGGTTAGATATGCAATGTCTACACTCGCAATACCTCCAGTGTAGTAACTGAAGAGGTACAAATCCAAATAGAAATTCTCTGTGCGTGAAAAAAGTGTTCGATCAATGTTCTCTATCTTAGCCATCGTAGCTCGTGAAAGAGTCTTAGGTTTAAAATCTTTGCTCTTCGTTAAATGTTGAGTACCCTCAAATGCAGACAAATCAACATCAGGAACATTCATTTTAGTTGCGTAGTAACAGGTGCCATATAAACATCTGAGCATAGAGGATACATTCCCCTCATTACCCATCTCAATGCCTCGCTTTTGTCGATATAGAATGAAATCTTGAACAAACTGCTCCGTAATATCGCTAAAGTAATAACTGATAAGTTTTCGATTGTACGTGTTTTGAACAAAATCTATCAATGAACGCTCCAAAGCTTCATATCTACGAGCAGTTCCAGCACTTGTAATAATATGTCCGTTCTTTATTCGCTCCTTTGTCTTTTTTTGATGGATAACTTCACTCAGAACAGTGCTAACAGATAGCACCTTGTTTTTAATTTTAGCTTTCTGCTCAACATCGAAGCCGTGTGACCATTGAACGGGAGACCAGTCTCTACCTTCAGACTCCCACTCTTCTGCAATTTTCTGGTACTTTGCTTTTTGTTCCAAAAGGCGTTGATTCCTTTCGGTTGTTTCTGCACCACGACCTAAAAATTGTTGTTTCTTAGCATCCCAATCTTTAAGTGGTCCAGTGATAGAAATTACCTTTGTGACACGAGGATAGCCTGTTTTGAAAAATACAAGCTCTAACTTTACTTGTCCCAGAGATTTTGGGTTCTCTTTACCCCTAACATTAATTGTAAACATAGCATACTAGCTTTTATTTATTGAACTTAATTTTGATGGAAATAGCCACGAAATTTCGAACTACATTTCCCACTACTTTAGAATAGGGGTTTTCACCAAAAAAGGGTTATTTTTGCAGAACTTTTTATTTTTAGCCTCAAACCCTGTCAATAAATACTACGCTAATATGCTATGTTGCTGTTATTTACAGCCTGTGCGACTGTCAATATCAAAAAAGAGGGGTGTCTATACCGACTATTCAGGATTCTGTATTCGATGTGTGCAAAATTAATCGTTTAACTAAATGTTATTAACTATCAAGAAGAATAAGTTTCTATTTTTTCATTTATCTTTGTAGACAATTTACACTTTAAAAAGTGTATATCATTGATAAAAAAGAATATAACAAATTAAACTATTATTTTATGGCAATGCATACTTGGTTTGAGTGCAAAATCCGTTACGAGAAGATGATGGAAAACGGGATGAACAAGAAAGTAACTGAACCTTATTTGGTGGATGCACTTAGTTTTACTGAAGCTGAAGCACGTATCATAGAAGAAATGACTCCATTTATAACAGGCGAATTTACAGTATCAGATATTAAACGTGCTAACTATTCAGAGTTGTTTACTTCTGATGAAGAAAGTGCTGATCGCTATTTCAAATGTAAACTAATCTTTATCACATTGGATGAAAAATCGGGTGCTGAAAAGAAAAGTTCTACACAGGTACTTGTACAGGCTTCTGACCTTCGTGATGCAATTAAAAAATTAGGTGAAGGAATGAAAGGTACAATGGCTGATTATCAAATTGGTATGGTTTCAGAAACGACTTTGATGGATGTTTATCCTTATAGTTCTGAACCTAATGATAAACCTGAATTTAGCGCTTAATCATTACTATGTTCAGTATTGCTGAAAATTTAAAAGATATATTGACTCAAATACCTGATGGTGTGAAGTTAGTAGCTGTTTCAAAGTTTCATCCTATTGAAGCTATTGATGAAGCTTACTGTGTGGGCCAACGTATATTTGGAGAAAGTAAAGTACAAGAAATGGTGGCAAAATATGAATCTTTGCCTAAAGATATCGAGTGGCACTTTATTGGTCATTTGCAATCGAATAAGATAAAATACATGGCACCATTCGTCTCATTAATACATGGGGTCGATTCATATAAACTGTTGGTTGAAATTAATAAATGTGCGATAAAAGAAAATCGTATTATCAATTGTTTGCTTCAGATTCATATCGCTCAAGAGGAAACAAAATTTGGTTTTACACCTGATGAATGTATTGACATGTTGAGAAATGATGAGTGGAAACAGTTATCCAATATTAAGATCTGTGGATTGATGGGAATGGCTACTTTTACAGATAATACAGAACAGGTAAATCGTGAATTTAAATTCTTATATCAGCTATATACTGAATTAAAAGAAAACTATTTTAGTCAATCCGATTATTTTAAAGAACTATCTATGGGTATGTCGGATGATTATAAACTGGCTATTGCCAATGGGAGTACTTTGGTTCGTGTAGGTAGCAAAATATTTGGAGAAAGAAATTACTAACAAACTAATACAAAAACATTATGAGCGATTTGAAAACTAACTTCGCCGGACTTCATTTAAAGAATCCTATAATAATAAGTAGTTCTGGTTTAACCAACAGTGCAGACAAGAATAAAAAATTATCAGAGGCTGGTGCCGGTGCTATTGTTTTGAAATCATTGTTTGAAGAGCAAATTACAATTGAAGCTGAGCATTTAAAAAATGCTGAATATAGTGAGGGTAATGATTATCTGGAAGAATATGTACGTGCTCATAAGTTGAATGAATATCTTGAATTGATTCGATCAAGCAAATCTGTATGTAGTATACCCATTATCGCGAGTATCAATTGTTATACCGATTCAGAGTGGATTGACTTTGCTAAGCAAATTCAAGAAGCCGGAGCCGATGCTCTAGAGGTTAATATTCTAGCCGTTCAAACGGATAAAGATTATAAGTTTGGTTCATTTGAACAACGCCACATTGATATCTTGCGTCATATTAAAAAGGTTATTAATATACCGATTATTATGAAGCTTGGAGCCAATTTAACTAACCCTATTGCTTTAATAGATCAACTTTATGCTAATGGTGCAGCTGCAATAGTGCTATTTAATCGTTTTTATCAACCCGATATGGATATTGACAAAATGTGCTATGTTCCTGGACACGTATTTAGTAACGAGTCTGATTTATCTACTCCTTTACGTTGGACAGCAATAGCCTCTTCTGTGGTCGATAAAATAGACTATGCTGTTTCAGGAGGTATACACTCTTCTCAAGGATTAGTAAAATCAATTTTGGCCGGTGCATCTGCAGTTGAAATCTGTAGTGTAGTATATGAAAGAACAGATACTTGTATTGGCGAGATGAATCAATTTCTTAGTGAATGGATGGATAAAAAAGGCTATTCTAATATCAATCAATTCAAAGGAAAATTAAATGCAAAAGATGTTCATGGTATTACCATGTGGGAAAGAACTCAATTCTTGAAATATTTTAGCAGTAAGCAAGATTAAAAAAGACAATATTGTAAATATTGTTGTTCGATAAAAACTAATTTATATAAAAATGTCTAGGTCGACTACTATTAAGCGGTAGTCTACCTAGACATTTTTATATTCTAAGCCCCATTTAGCCAAATAGAGATGGCTCGACTGATGTTTCTAAGCCTAAATATCAATAAATAATGGTGACCTAATAAAGCGCTTAACCTATGATGATGACTCTCCTTAATCAGTGTGGTAACTCCCCTTATTTACCGCGCTGACTAAGCGAAGTCACTAAAACAGAAGCTAACATATCTCTTCAATTGATAACGGTTGCTCTACCAGTATTTCAATTAGATATTGTTGCTGATGAACTTGTTGGGTCTAATGATTCTTGATTAGCCTAATTAATGTTTACGAGAAAGTTTTATCAGAAAGCATTCTATCGTAAAAATTTTTCTTTTACAATAAAATGCCCTCAATAGTTTCATCATGAACTATTGAGGGCATTTTTAATATAAAACTTATATTTATAATTGTACTGTTAGAAAAATAGTACGAAAAAAATATATTGCCAACGAAATCAATATAACTCCGCAAACTCCGTATAATAGACGTGCTTTTAATCTTCCCAATCGTCTGACTATCGATTGTGCATTACTTGCTGTAAAAAACCAATTCCAATTAAAAATAGCTGCCAGCAATGCAATGCTTCCCGATATTATAAATAGAGATAATAAAAAATAATGTGCAATCATGCTCACTTACATTTTAATTAGTCTACATCCATCTTCTGTTTCCTCAATAGATACTTTCACTGCATCTTCGGGCAATAATTCTTCAATGAGTTCGGGCCACTCAATAAAACATAATGCTCCGCTATACAAGTAGTCTTCATATCCCATATCATAAACCTCACTAAGTTTTTTAATTCGATAAAAATCGAAATGATAAATCAATTCGTTGGTAGAGTCCGAACGATATTCATTGACAATAGCAAAAGTTGGTGAAGTAATAACATCATTTACACCTAATGCCTCGCAAACGGCTTTCACAAAAGTTGTTTTGCCAGCTCCCATCTTACCATAAAAAGCAAAAACGGTATTTTCACCCATGTGGTTGATGAACTGTTTTGCTGCATCTTGAATTTGATCTAATGATTGAATTTTAATTTCCATCTCTTTTATGTTTTACTATCATATGGATAGTCGTTATAATTTACATTTATAATAATTATTTAGCTTTCAAAGTAATCAAAGGAATTATCATTTCTTCCATTGATATTCCACCATGTTGAAACGTATTAGCGTAATACGACACATAGTAATTGAAATTATTGGGATAAGCAAAGAAGTCTTTGTTTGTGGCGATAATGTACTTGGTGCTCACATTCGGACAAGGCAAAAAGGCTTCTTGAGGTCGATTTAGTTCGTATACTTGTTTTGAGTTATACGTCATATTACGCGATAGTTTATAACGCAAGTTCGAATTGATTTCCCCATTGTTAGCTTGTACTTTAATAGGATTATCAACCCGTATACTACCATGATCAGTAGTTATCACTACTCTTATTTTTCTGGCTGCCAACTCTTTTAATAAATCGCGCAAAGGAGAGTGTTTAAACCACGATAAAGTTAAACTTCTATATGCCGCTTCTGTAGAAGCCAATTCACGAATCATTTTGCTCTCAGTTCTGGTATGGCTCAACATGTCTATAAAATTATAAACAACTACGTTCAAGTCATTCTTTACCAGCTGAGGAATTTGATGTATTAGTTTTTCTCCATTTGCAACATCATTAATTTTATGATATGAAAAAGAATTCTCCCTTCTAAATCTATCCAAGCATGTTTTAATAAGTGGTGCTTCGTTTAAATTTTTATTTTCTTCTTCGTCTTCATCTACCCATAACTCAGGAAACATCTCTGCTATTTGTATTGGCATCAATCCCGAAAAGATAGAGTTTCTCGCATACTGTGTTGCAGTAGGCAATATGCTAACATACAATTGTTCTTCGTAGTTGAACATATCCGAAATTTCTTCTGATATAACCCTCCATTGATCATATCTGAAGTTATCGAGTACTAAGAAAAAAACTTTTTCTCCTTGGTCTAACAATGGAAAAATTGTTTTTTTCATTACATCGGGACTCATCATTGGTCTATTTTCCTCTTTGGGGTTTTTAGGATTCATCGCTGCCATCCAATCCAAATAATTGCGTTTCACAAATTTGCCAAACGAGTTATTTGCATCGGTTTTTTGCATTGAGAGCATTTCACCCATTGAGCTATCGCTCGATTCAAGTTCCAGTTCCCAATATACTAATCGGCGATACAACTCAATCCAGTCCGACATCGTTAGTGAATCGTTTATCTGCATCCCTATTTTGCCAAAATTTTGTTGATAAGCCGTTTGTGCTACTCCCGAAACAATATCTTTGCGATGCAAGTTTTTCTTTAATGAAAGTAATATTTGATTCGGGTTAACCGGTTTAATTAGATAATCGGCTATTTTGCTGCCAATAGCCATATCCATGATATTTTCCTCTTCACTTTTTGTGATCATGATAACAGGTATTGATGGAGAAATCTCTTTTATCTGTGCAAGAGTTTCGAGTCCACTAATTCCCGGCATATTTTCATCCAAAAAGATAAGATCATAATCTGTATTACGGCATTTATCCAATGCATCCATTCCGTTGGTTGCAGTATCTACCTCATATCCCTTGTTTTTTAAAAAAAGGATATGTGGTCTTAAAAGATCAATTTCATCATCAACCCACAATAGATGGTCTTTTCTCATAACACACTATTTTTTAATATATATAATAAATACCATTACCTTCTTCAATTTCTTCACCTTCGTCTTCAGTTTCTTCAAGATTTTCCTCTTTTGTTTCAGGAAGGTTAAGTATTGGATCGTCTAAGGTGCTACCATCAATAATTATTTCTTCATCCTTTATATTATTAGGATTAGCCTCTTTGAAGGTTTCGTTATAGAAAGTATCATAATCGTCAAAGCTATAATATTTATTCAGAAGTTCATAATTTGATTCAGAAATAATAATCGATCTGATGCCACTCAATTTTTCATTCATATATGGATCAGCGTATAGTTGACGTTGATAATATAAGGCTTCATCCATATTTGAAAACTCTTTTACTATTAAACGGCCGATCCCTTGATCGTGTCCAAACGAAAGATCAAAGTTTTTCACAATGAATGAAGAGAAATTATATCTAGCCATTTCATACAATAATATATTCTCATCCACTTTGCCATCTTCGTAGGCTAAAATAAAGAGGTAAGGAGTCTGTTTTTCAGCGCTGAAATTTCTGTCCTCATCCGTTTCATTACCTTCGGTTGTATTGCCCAATAGGTCAGAATTTCTTCTATTCCAGATATTGCCAAGCGAAAGATTCCCTGATTCGAGTAATCTACCTTCTTGTACTCCTTTTAAGATATGTGCTGCTATATCGCTGATCTCATTTTCCTGATAGGTTTGAACCAATTTTTTCAACTCTTCCAAAAAGAGTTTTGAATTGCCATTTTGAAGATGAGACATCGCTTCTAAAAACAAAAACTTAGGACGATGTTTTCCCATAGGGTATTTTGTAGCCGATATCTCTGTATTCGATAAAACCCGTTGTAAGTTGCCCGACTGAAAAGCTTGATAAGTAGCAACATATAGAGAATCTTCAATCTGTTTGCCATAAATGGCGTTGTATTCAAAATTTGGATCTGCAAGAGTTAATGCGTATTTGTTATCAGGATAAAGCTCAATAAAAGTTGCCTTTATCATATTGGCCTCAGCCATTCTATTCAAAAATCCCAGCATCAAATAGTAGTTGTAATAAACTACATCAATGTTTTCTAAATCGGGATAGTTTGTTAGTATTCTGTTAAATGCTTTTTCGGCTAAACGATAGTTTTCCAGTTTATCTTTAAATATCATGCCTGCATTGTATAGCGCTTCCGAAAGAATTTCATTCGAAGCTTCCATGCCTTCCTTGGTCAATGGTATTTGTTGAAGATAAAATTGTGGATGTTTTTCATCAATAATTTCCTGATCTGTATCATCAGTATTCATATCTTCGTTTAAATTGTCAGCCGAATCATCAAAGGTTGACTCCCCATTCTCATTTTCCTCATCATAGTTCACCTCTTCAAAATCGTCTAATGCAACAACGGTTTTATTTTTTCTTCTCCAATCGTCTTCCAGCTTGCGTTTACCCCATAAACGTTGGAATTCACTTTTTCCTTGTGTTACCGTTTGCGTATTATAAAAATACCATGACTTATCATTCGATGGCATGATTGGTTTTTGAGTAGGAGTTCCCGGTCTGGCATTTGCAATATTGTCGGCCATCACCTCGTCTTTCATCATTTGTTTTTCCAATGCTCTTTGCGCTTCCAATTCTTCATTTTCTTTTTGGATAAAGCGTGCGATGAGTGTATCGATAACAATCATTCGCGAAATGCTATCGAGCGATGCTAAATGTTGTAGACTATCTTGTAGTTCGATAGCATTGGTATGAGGCACTAATTCATCTAATATTGTTGAGCGATGATTGATCTCTTTATAGCTATCATGATTTTTATCAATTAAACCAATTGCATCAGCATAGGCTTTTTGTGCATCTTCAAATTTTTCAAGTTGCCAATATAAATTACCGAGTGTAAGTTGTATTATACCTTTCTCAACACCATTGCGTGTACTTAACTCTACTCCTTTGGTATATTGTTTTATTGCCTTAAGAGTGTCTTGATTTGCTAAATATACATTTCCTAAAGCATAGTAAATTTGGTCTAAATAATCTGCATTTTTATCGGCTTTACTCATTTTTTCGAGTGTCTTTACTACTTTTTTAAAGCTCGAAGGATTTTGTTGAGATGTTACCTCTGTTTGGCGAATACGAGCATTCAATTCAAGTTCGTATATCGGATTTTGCGAAATTACCTTTCCATAGGCAATATATGCATTTTGAGGCTCATCGAGCGATTGATATATCTGTCCTAAAAGAAAATATTGACGTGCTTTTTGCTTTTTGTTTTTTTCGTTTTTAATGGTAGCCTGCAAAAAAGGTATCGACTCTCTAAATCTTTGACTTCCTACCAAATATTGTGTATATGCGGTATTATATTCAGGTATCAATTTAGCGGGCAAGCTATCGTTATTTACCTTTTGAAGCACATCTTCTGCATCATAATACCACTCTTGCTGGGTGTAGCACCGTGCCAACCATATTCTAGCTTCGGTCGTTATTTTAGGTTGTCCATCATACAAACGAATGATATAAGAAAACGTTGCCGCAGCTGCCGGGAAATCACCTTTTTGAAATTGAGCTTTTCCCATTAAAAGCCAAGCATTATGCAGAAAAGGGTTGAACTCTTTGCGAGCCAACCATTTTTTATAAGCATCCGAATATCTTTTGCCCGGTTTACGTACCGGTTTCTTTTTAATTGAATGAAGCGTAACTGCTTTTTGCGATTTTTCTATAGCCCTATCAAAATCATTTTTTCCCACTCCAACAGTCGTCTTATTGCCTATCGGATAAAATGGAATCATCTCCATGTAGTTGTCTTTATTGCCTTGTTCTATCGCTCGATTCCCATTTTTATAAGCTTCATTTCCATTGAAATATACATTATACCGGGTGGTTAGTGCTTGATAAAAACGATTGAATTTAGTATTGTTTTTAGTAGCACATCCACTCAACAAGCTAATAATAATGAGAAAGAAGATGTTTAAAATCAGATGTTTTGCTTTGAAGCGTGTCAGTATATTCCGCATGTTTAAAATGATTTTACTAATTTGCACACGGCGTATATTAAAATAGAGACGAAAATGATGGATGCACCCGATGGGACTTGAATATAATACGAAACCATCAATCCGCCAAGGCATCCAATAAAACCTATCAAAATAGACAACCAAATAATCTTCTTGAAGTTATATGTAAATAGATTGGCTGTCATTTGGGGTATGGTAAGCAAAGAGATAGCTAATACGATACCAATCATACGCAAACTAGCTACAATGGTAAGTGCAATAAACATCATTAAAAGATATTCGAATAGCTGAACCGGGATACCTTGTGAGGCTGCAAACTCTCTATCAAAGGATACATATATGATAGGATGGATAAACAGACTGAAGAAAACGATAAGCAATAGTGATACACATGCTAAGAAATAAATGTCGCCGGTCGAAATAGTGAGAATGTTTCCGAATAGATATGCTGATAAATCAGGCGTAAAACCCGGTGATAGAAAGCTAAACATAATACCCAATGCCATCCCTAGTGCCCAAAACACTGCTATGGCCGAATCTTCTCTCATATCTTTTCGCTTGCTCAACCATTCTACTCCAAAAGCCGATAATACAGAGAAGACAGCAGCCGAAAGGATAGGAGATATTCCTGTAAACAAGCCTAATCCAATACCGCCGAATGAGGCATGAGTAATGCCGCCACTTATAAAAACAAGACGGCGAGTTACAATATAGGTTCCAATGATGCCACATGCAATACTAGCCAAAAGACTGCCCAAAAGCGCGCGTTGAAAGAAGGTATATTGTAGTAAATCCATCTAATATATCGAATTAATAAAGCTTTATAATATAATAACGTTACAACTATCTTGTTTATTGTATTTTAGGGATGTATGCGGCGTTCGCCAATAATCAAAAATACCTCATCCTTTAGTTCATCTGGCAACTGAATACCTCGTAGTTGTAAACTGCGTATCCAGCCGGCTACCTCGATTTCTTGAGTTGTATAGAGCACATCTCTGAACATTTCAATCTCTTTATCATCATAACTATCTGCTTCGCGATTGATAAATCGATCTAACTCCTCATCATCATAGTATTCTATTTGTTTACTAACGGCTGCCAATAAACTATCTTTTTCGCAAGTCGAATGTTGTCCACAACACTCCTCTTCAACTTCAATAACTTCGGGAAATTTATCTAACTCTCCCTTTTCTATTCTCTTTTTAATGATTCGAATACGTATATAATTGCCTACAACAGCAACGACGATAAGAATCGATAATATAATTGCAAGTATCCACATTTTATTTCAATGATTATAAAAACAAAAATACAGTTTATAAGTCTTCTATAAACGGTATTATGATTCTTTTTCTATAATTTCAAATCCCATTTTGCATAAATCGCTCCAATAAGTGGGATACGACTTGGTTACTACATGAGGATGATTAATATGTAAATTAGGAAATTTGAAAACGGCAGGAGCAAAGGCCATCGCCATTCTATGATCTTCGTAGGTGTTGATGATAGGGTTTTCATCGACAGCACATCGTTCTCCATCCCACCATAAAATACTATCTTTTTCGGTGTGCAGAACATAACCTAATTTCTTCATTTCATTGATCAAAGCCGATATACGGTCGGTCTCTTTGATTCTTAATGTTTGTAACCCTTTGAACTTAAACGGAATATTGAGCAAAGCGCAAGTTACTACAAAGGTCTGAGCCAAGTCGGGTATTTCTTTAAAGTCTTCGTCAAGATAGGTTGTTATTGAATCGCTTTTGCTGATTTCTACTCCCTTGTCATTAAATGAGGAGATAACTCCCAATTGTTGCATAACTCTTGCTCCATGGCTATCACCTTGAAGACTGTTTTGAAACAACCCTTTGAGTTGTATGGTTGCATTGGGGCATAAAGCTACCATTTGATACCAATAAGAAGCTGCACTCCAATCGTTTTCGATATAAAAATCATTTCGCATGGCATAGCTTTGTGCCGATACCTCAATGGTATGTTCATTTAGCCAAGCTACCTTTGCACCGAAATCTTTCATTAATGACAAAGTAATTTCTATATAAGGTTTGGATATAATTTCGCCCGTAAGTTGCAATTTTAATCCCTCCTTTAGAGTTGGTCCAATCATTAAAAGAGCCGAAATATATTGAGAGCTTACATTACCTTTAAGTGTAACGACACCTCCCTTTAATGTTTTCCCATGAATGTGTAGTGGTGGATAACCCTCTTGTTTAACATATTGGATATCGGCACCTAACTCTCTTAATGCATCAACCAATATAGAAATAGGACGTTGTTGCATACGTTCGGTTCCGGTAATGATATGCGTTTCGTTGCGTGTACTTAGATAGGCAGTCAAGAAACGCATCGCTGTTCCGGCTGCCATAATATCAATTGTTTCATTATTTAGAGTCAATGCCTCTACCATTACTTTTGTATCATCGCAATCCGAAATGTTGTGTAAGGCATGCATTCCTTTCGATAAAGCGTGTAGTATTAACGCTCTGTTGCTAATACTTTTTGAAGCGGGTAAGTCAATTTCTCCAATCAATCGCGTTGGAGCTGTAAATCTATATTGCATAATATGTAAAGACTATGTTCGTAAATGCAAAAATACAATTAACTGTTTGTTTTCTTATCATTCATCTCTTTTTTCTTTTTCTGCATTACATCCATAAAGGCCGAACTTATAATACCGGTGGGTAGAGCAATCATGGCAATTCCTACTAAACTTATAATGCTACTAAGAATTCTACCAAGTGGGGTGATGGGATATAAATCGCCATATCCTACAGTGGTGAATGCTACAATCGACCACCATAGACCATCTCCAATATTACTAAAAGCATCGGGCTGAGCTTGACGCTCAAGATAATACATTAAAATGGCCGAAAAACATATCATAATGCCACATGCTGTATAAGCTGTTAGCAATTCGCTTTTTACCTCATGCAATACTTGCCCTATCATTCTAAATGATTTTGAATACCGTATCAGTTTGAATACGATAAAGATATAGGGGAGTACAATAAGATGAGCAATCTCTGTATTCCAATACATGTATACCAGCAAGAAAGGAAGCATGGCTACAAAATCGACAAAGCCGTAAAAAGAGAAAAGATATTTTAATCTGGCTTTCCATGGTGCCGTTTGTGGATAATTGGCCGGTGCAGCTATAATGCGTAATATATATTCAATTGTGAATATAATGGCTGCAAAATATACAATACCAAAAAGTGCTAACCGATACTCTGATGCCCAATCGAATGATGAAATAACGGTAGATGCGATGGACGCTACAATAAAAAATAATACGGTATAATGAAAAAACTTGGTTTTAAGGTAATGTTGAATATGCTGATAAATATTAAAATATTTAATCACTTTCTTAATGCCCTCTTGAGCCGTTTTAATGTGTTGTTTTTTCATTATCTGATACTTTAAAAAATGTCTTTCTACAAAGATAAAATCAATTTTTAAAAATTGGTTTGAATGGAACGAAAGAATTAGCCTATCTTAATTAAATACATTCTCAATAAAACATGTCTTGAGTTATATATACGAATACTTTTTTATAGTAAATATCCATGTTTTTAAAATATCAATAAACTACGGTTTAAATGTAAGTATTTAGTAGGTAGTTTATTGATGTCTATATTATAAAATGTAACATTTATCATATGTAGATGATAAGTTCGATAATGATTGCCCCGTATAATCAATGTTCTGTTTCTTTTACCGGTCTTATTGAATTGCCAAATGAGGTGGGCCTGTAATAATAATTATAATATTGAGGCAATAACTGATTGGTGTAAACACCTGCTAAACTTTGGCCATTTCCGCCAAACACATCGGCTTGAGTTGGCGATGAACCGTGTTGCATAAAGGATAAGATAAATGAATTGTTGTTGGTCGTAGCTACTGCACTCCAATAATATCCTAGTTTGCTGTAATTCACGATTGTACCTTCATTGTTTTGTTGCCCTACGGCATTAATGAAAGTAGAAATTGCCGGATTGCCTTGTTGACTAGCCAATATACCATTTAAATGCCAAATGACATTCACCGCTTGTCCGGCATTAGTATATGTCAAACCGTCTAACTTATGAGAAGCAGGAACCTTATAACCGATAGGGGATGGATCGTATATGGTTTTAGCCCATTCCGACCAGAAAGTTGTGTTCGAACTAATATCAGAACACCATAGGTAATTGGTGCCCGCATCTGTACTCGAATAAAATGTATTCGGATTTTGAATGCCTGTACCTACAGTTACTCCACTACCGGCATTACTTATTTCAAAGGGTTTATTGCCGAATGTGCTTTTTTGTTCATATTCGGCCGATGTTCCGCTTTTTATATTTCCATTTGTACCAGGCATAGGGTCTTTTCGTCCCCATTGATAGTATAAACTATTTTCATTACTATTCACATACGAGGGTTCTTGTGTTAGAATAACTGATAATGTATCACCGGTAATATCTTGCGTAAATGTGATTTTTGCCATTCTTTGTGGAAAATCGACTGCTTCTTTTGTGCAGCTACCAATATTTTTGGCCATAAACGTAGTATTGTTGAGCACTACATCGTTTTGATTTAAAACATAGGGGGTGACCCATATATGCCAACTCCACATGATTTGATTTTGAGCATTGACAATGGCAATAATGGCATTGCCTTGCATAATGGCTTCCTGCGTGATGGTAAAATAGATATAATCATCATCAATTTTTAAGTTGGATATAAGTTGGGGGGCATCTTCCCATACTAATTCAGCTCTAGCACCTGAGGTCTCAATTAACAAATCGAGTGGCTCATCTATATAATCTCCTTTATAATCTTTAAGGCCAAAGCCAAACCAGCAATTCCAGTTTGTTAAATCCAAAAAGGTTGTGTCATATCCGTTTTTTACACCATTTCCCATTATATTGCATGGAAATTTATAACTACCCGGTGCATTTACAATATAGCAGTTGGCTGTCGAATACCAACCTGTTGTTGGATTGTAAGCTAAGTTTAAATTATTAACTGGAGCAGCCGATTTTAATAAATCATCTTCAATATTAGATGAACTACCAATGGATGGTTCTGCGTTGATTGTCTTCATTATATTCATTCCTCCGTTATTATCATCTAAGTTGGATGAATCGAATGAAATAATCGGTGTTCCCGTTTCATAATCGGTAATGTTTGCTGTCCAACCTATCGGACTCGAATCGTATGTACTTGATATGGCGAATGTGAATTTTCCACCCAAAAACGTACATTCATTATTATCAACAGTTACATTAAAAATATTACCGGTTTCATTGAGCGTATACATATATAGCTTACCTGGTTCCCACGAGGTAATATTATTCGTTTTCAAGTTTGCAGTTTTAGGTTCTGAGTTTTTGAATTTAATAGTGAATGTGGGTGTTAAATCTAATGATTGTGGCAGTACCATCAAATAACCATCAGGTTCCATTAATGGTGAGTCGGCACTTCCAATGCCTGTGTCGGTATTTAGTCCAGCATAAAAAATAGTATCGTTCGATCCCGAATAGTTATCCCATGTGATATTACCATCACATGTAAGTGAGGTTTGAGCTGATGTTGATATGCCGCTGATAGTTATATATTCAATATTATTAATCGACTCGCCAACGATGTTAAAGCCAATGCAGGTTAGGGCATGATTAAAGTTGAGTGAAACTACTTCGTTGTATATGTTTTTTATACATGTAGCTATCATTAAATCGGGTTGATCTTTTGCGTTTTTAGGCATGCGATATGTTATTACAGGCACTTGATTGTCTGTTGCTCGAATCGATAATCCGTTTTGATGAGTACCATCGATATAAGGATAATAGGCAAAGAACGAGAGTGCACCCTTGTTGGGCCAAAGTTTATGTGTAGTTAGTTCCCAATTGTTTTCTGTTTTTTTGAGTACTTTTTCGTTATCCATATATACGTTCAATGGCTCAACAGCAAAGTTGCCATTCGATATATAACTGTATATTCCAAAACTATCAAAGAGTGTGTCGGTAGTCGAGTTGATGGGTTGCCCCCTTGTAACTTCAGAAGAGTTGATGTTTATATCCCATATAAAGGTTCCTTTATCTTTTTCATTGCCCCAATCATCATCGGTACACGATAATAAAACTATATGGCATAGAAAAAAAGCTAATATAATAAATGGTATTTTACGTCTCTGCTTCATTATAATAAATTGTGGTTATGATAATTGATATCAGGTCTGTTAATGTTTTTATTTCTAGGCATGTTTAATATAAATAAACAAAAAAATAGAATATTTGTTTTAAAAAAATGATGTTGTGGATTTCTCTAAAATATAGGTATAATGAAATTTAAGTTGTGGATTTTTGTGATGAGCATTTTTGTGATGGGCGGTTGTACTACCGATGAGTTAACGACTCCTTCCGAAATGTTGGATAATAATGCGATAACGATGAATGCGACTGTAAACGATCTGATGCGAAATTCAGGAATGGATGTAACAGCTAAGACGTTGGAATCGGGCGTCTCAGTCTATGCATATAAAACAGAAACATATACATCGCCCCCATTTATAAATAATGTGATTTTTAAAACTGAGCCAAATACTAACTATTGGTCTTCTTCTCCGGTGTATTATTGGCCTAGTTACCCTTTAGATTTTTTTGGTTTTTATCCAATCACTATTGCCCCAACTGATTTGAGTGAACCGAGTAAATTCAGCTATACAACCAATTCAAATGCTTCAAAGCAAGTTGATGTCGTTTTTGGATGCGCTATCAATCAGTATAAAGAAATGTCAGTGCCACTCAGATTTCGCCATGCGTTATCAAAAATAAGTTTTGTATTTAAATCAAAAGCCAATTCAGACTTACATTTAACGGTAAATTCGGTGGGAATCAACCATATACCATTAAATGGAACCTTTGCTTATGATAAAAATGCAATTGCTATCCCTTATTTTGAAGTTACCAATCAAACAGATATCAATAATGCCACAATGGCTTTTTCAGATGCATTACAAATTGCGCCGGGAGCATCTACCGACACAATATCTGGGCTCTATTTAATACCTCATCATTTAGACAATTGGGCCTATGGAGCTTCATCGGTTGTAAGTTATCCGATGAAAGGCTCATATATAAACATAAATGGGAAATATACGGGGCTTACTTCCTATACCGGTAATATAGCGATTCCATTAACGACTAAAAAATGGTTACCGGGTATGCATTATATTTATAATATAACATTTGGTGATTTAAGCGGATCGACTGGTGGTGGCGGTTATAATCCTGACGTAGCCGATCCGAAAAATCCTAATAAGCCCGAGCAACTTATTATTCGTATCATAATAAAAGCTGTAGTAGAGCCATGGCAAAAGGTAGACGAGACTGTTGATATTTAGTTTTCGAACGATTTATTATTGTTTGATTGAGGAGAGAGTTTATTCGCATTATATAATTTATAAGGAGTCAATTTTTTAAAATCAGAATCAATATAATATAGTTTCTATTCCATCTTAAAATAAACGATTGAATGCTTTTATAATAAAGAGACAAGATAAAAAGGCTTTAAATGAATGTGGCATATAAAAAAAGCACCTACAGAATAAACTGTAAGTGCTTAATGCTCAGTGGTCGGGATGACAGGATTCGAACCTGCGACCACACGCCCCCCAGACGTGTACTCTACCGGGCTGAGCTACATCCCGATTAACGATTGCAAAAGTAGCTATTTTATTTAATTCTGCAAATTATTGAAACCTTATTTTAAAGGATAAATCGTGATATTAGCATCCCATAAACTCTCGATAGAAGTCGAGCATCTCAAATATCATTTCCTTGTCGGCAGTTTCGTTAATGCTTATTTCTCCAATATCTTTTAATAATGTGAAGTTAATAACACCCGAAGTATTTTTTTTGTCGTGGAGCATAAAATTGTAGATACTGTCATACTGTTTACAGTTAAAAGTAAACACCCCATAGTTGTCTTTAATAAATTGAATGGTATGTCGCATTTTATCTTTCGGAAATCCTACTTTGATGTGCGATAAATACAATTCGCATATCATACCCCATGCCACTGCATACCCATGTAGAACGGCACGATTTTCGGATAAGGCTAAACTTTCGAATGCATGTCCTACCGTATGTCCCACGTTGAGTGCTTTGCGAATACCATGCTCGAATGGATCTTGTTCTACAATATCCTCTTTTATATGCACCGATTTACCGATTAAGGGCTGTAAATCTTCAAAATTAGGCTGGGCAATATCAAATTTTAGTAACTCTACCCAATGTTCATTATTGCTGATTAACCCATGTTTCAACATTTCGGCAAAGCCCGATAAGATATTGGGATGATCGAGTGTTCTAAGAAATTGGCTATAAATAAGTACACTATTGGCAGGTGCAAATACACCTACTTCATTTTTTAATCCATTAAAATTAATTCCTGTTTTACCTCCCACCGAGGCATCTACCATTGAAAGTAGAGTGGTAGGGATATTAATGTAAGGCATACCTCGTTTGAAGGTTGCTGCTGCAAACCCTCCTAAATCGGTCACCATTCCGCCGCCAATATTAATAATCAATGAATGACGAGTAGCTCCGTTATTGCTTAACTGTTGCCATACATAAGCAAGGGTATCTATGGTTTTATTCACATCGTCAGCTCCGATTGTAATTTCAAAGGCATCCTTTAATAATTCCGTTTTATCAAACAACGGGATGCATAGCTGATGAGTATGTTCATCGGTAATGATAAATAAACGATCGTATTTGCATTTGGCAATTGCTGTCGATAAATTCTCTTCCAAATTGCTGCATAATAGCACCTCTTGCTTGCTCATAATCTTACTTGTTGGTTTTTTCAATGACAAAAGTAGTTAAAAACTTTTTTTAGTTACTTTTGCATCACTAAATATTTAAAACAATGAAACCATTATTACCTGTTTTTTGCCGCCCAATGGGCTATGTTATCCTTTTTCTTTCTGTGATTTTCCCTTTTATTCTGTATTTTACAGGAAACTTAAACGATGGAAATCTTCTTTTTTATAAAGAATGTATTAAACTTCTCATGATGATTAGTGCATTGATGATTCTTTTTGCTTATACAAAAAATGAAACCGTACAATTAGAGAAGATTCGTAGTAATGCTACACGCAATGCCATGTTTATCACCGTGTTATTTGTTTTTGGATCTATGCTCTATAAGGTGGCTAGTCGCGATGTCATTACTGTCGATAACTCCTCATTTCTTACCTTCTTAATCATTAATATTCTTTGTTTGGAATTTGGAATAAAGAAATCTAAGGTTGAACATTTATTTAAAAAATGAAAATTAGGATTAAACCATTTTCATTATTTGTTGTCAAACAAATGTTATTGAAACTTTAGAATTGATTAGATGAAACAAAATGCTCTTTGTGTGGTATTGCTGATGATGTGTGCCATCAATATGTTAGCTCAAAACAAAAACGTCACCGTTAGTGGTCGTGTTATTGAAGCTGAAACGAAAGAACCTATTGAAATGGCTACTGTTCAGTTGCTTGCTTTGCCTGATAGTACGCAAGCTGCCGGGGTGATAACTCAACAAAATGGAAACTTTACACTTCCTAAGGTAAAACCTGGTAAATATTTATTAAGAGTCGCATTTTTGGGTTATAGCACTCAAAATACCCCATTGACTTTGAATGGCGAATCGGCAACTAGAAATGTAGGTAATATAGTATTAGGCGTTGATGCTGTAATGTTAAGCGAAGCCGTTATTACAGCAGAAGCCCCGCAAGTAACGGTTGTTGAAGATACATTGATGTATAATACTACTGCTTATCGTGTGCCCGAAGGAGCCATGTTGGAAGAATTAGTGAAAAAAATACCAGGAGCAGAAATTGATGAAGATGGAAATGTGAAAATCAATGGCAAAGAGGTTAAGAAAATCATGGTTGAAGGAAAAGAGTTCTTTGGTGGTGATGTGAAAACTGGATTGAAAAATTTACCTGTCAATATGATTGACAAATTGAAAACATACGATCGCAAATCTGATTTAGCACGCGTAACAGGCATTGATGATGGAGAGGAGGAAACTGTTCTCGATTTGAAGGTAAAGAAAGGTATGAATCAAGGATGGTTCGGTAATGCTGATGTGGCATATGGTACACATAAACGTTATTTGGGAAATCTAATGTTAAACCGTTTTGTTGATAAAACTCAACTGTCAATTATTGGTGGTGGCAACAATGTTAACGATCAAGGGTTTTCGAGTGGAGGGGGAGGTCCACGCTGGAGAAGGAATAACGGATTGAATGCAACAAAAACAGCAGGTATTAACTTCGCAACCGAAACCTCTAAGTTAGAAACGGGTGGTAGCTTTCGTTATAATTATAAAAATTCTGATATTGTAAATACAAGTTATTCAGAACGTTTTTTGCAGAATAGCAGCTCTTTTACAAATTCAAACTCTGTCAATCTTGATAAACTTTTGGATATTAATGCCGATTTACGTTTTGAGTGGAAACCGGATTCGATGACCAACGTCATATTTCGTCCTGAAGTGAGTTATAGTAGAGGCAAAAATGAATCGGATGTTTATTCGGGTACCTTTAGCTCAGATCCTTTTGCTGTTATTGCTAATCCGAATGATTTTTTAGATTTTAACTCATTGGATACCGATAATGATCCGTTGAAAGACATTCGTGTAAATGCTATCAATACGCATTCGTTTCGAAAAACAAATAGCGTTAATACAAATACGACTTTGCAGGTCAATAGAAAACTGAATTCGATGGGACGTAATATTACATTCCGCGGACGATTTGGATACAGAAATAATAATAATGATTTATATTCGGATTCCGAAACTCGCTATTATCAGATTATCGAAAACCCTGACTCTGTGTTATTTCGAAATCAATACATTACAACTCCGTCATCGAACTATACGTATGGTGCACAATTAACCTATAGCGAACCCATTGCCAAAAATACATTCTTGCAATTTAGCTATAACTTTACTTATAAAAATAATACGAGTGATAAGCGTACATACAGCTTCAATGATTGGAATATAAATGAACCGTTGCCCGAATATTATCAATCTAATATCGTTGATAGTTTATCTAAAGATGCCGTTTATCATTATTATAATCATGATGCAACTGTCAATATACGTATCATTCGTGAGAATTATCAATTAACTGCCGGTGGTTCATTCCAACCTCAAAAGTCTAAATTGTCATACAAACGTGGTGAATATATGATTGACACTACCCGTCATGTATTTAATTTTACTCCTACTATTGATTTTCGATACCGATTTTCTAAAGTAAGTCAATTGCGCTTTACCTATCGTGGTAGCAGTGCACAACCAAGCATGGAGAATCTTTTACCTATTGTCGACAATTCCGATCCATTGCGTATTAGTATGGGTAATCCAGGGCTGAAACCTGCATTTAGTCATAATGTTCGCCTATTTTATAATACATACAATGCAGAAAAACAGCGTGGCATTATGACTCATATACGCTTTACCGCTACACAAAATGCTATTGCTAACGCTACTGAATATAATGAGCAAACAGGGGGAACTATTTCTCAACCTCAAAATATTAATGGTAATTGGAATTTATCGGGTATGTTTGGTTTTAATACTGCATTGCCCAATAAGAAATTTACAATCAACTCGTTTACGCGTGTGGCTTACATTAATGATGTTGCCTTTTTATATCAGCAAGAAGACAAGGTTAATTTGAAAAATACAAGTACTGAGTTAACACTTTCCGAAAGACTAAATGCCGCCTATCGCAATGACTGGTTTGAGTTTGGAGTAAATAGTTCTGTTAACTATTCGTTTGAAAAAAATAAATTACGTCCCGAAAGTAATCAGCAACCTTATACTTTTTCGTATGGTGCCAACACAAATGTTACTTTGCCATGGAAGATGACAGTTGCTACCAATATAATGAATCAAGCTCGCCGCGGTTATCTCGATAATGCTATGAATCGTAATGAATGGATTTGGAATGCACAAATTGCTCAAAATTTATTTAAAGGTTCTACTACAATTAGTTTCGAATGGTATGATATTCTTCGTCAACAATCAAATATAAGTCGAAGCTTAACTGCTAGCATGCGTTCTGTATCCGATTACAATGGAGTGAATAGTTATTGTATGTTTCATATTATCTATCGTTTAAATGTATTTGGTGGAAAAGCTGCACGCGAGAGCATGAATAGTAAAAGAGGTTTTGATGGATCTCCTCGCGGTGGACGACCACAAGGGCATCCAGGTGGTTTTGGTGGAAGTCGTCCTCATTTTTAAAGAAGGGTATTGATATATATAGAAGTGCTGTGATTGTTCACGGCACTTTTTTATTTATAGCTTCTATACTCGATTCTGTAGTGTTGTATGAACTTCTTTATATGAAAATAGGTTTATGTTATTGATGTTAGATTTTGCGAGTATTAAAAAAATATAATTACTTTCTTTCTATCTATCGTTATTCTCTTTATATTTGCTTAAATGATTGATTGGAATTACATAATAAGTTTGACTGCAAAAATAGCTTTCGATATCATATATTTCGGTGCTGTAATTGGAACTATTATTGTGGTGATATTAGATAACCGCAATCCCGTAAAAACAATAGCATGGGTATTGGTTCTGATGTTTTTACCAATCGTAGGTCTCATTTTTTATTTCTTTTTTGGCCGTAGTCAAAGAAGAGAACGATTAATTAGTAAAAAAAGCTTCGATCGGTTATTGAAAAAACCGATGGCTGAATACCTATCACAAACTAAATCAGATATTCCGAATGAATATAATCGTCTCACTCAATTTTTTCAAAATACAAATCAAGCTTTACTATTCGAAAACAATAAAATAGATATATATACCACGGGTAGTTCTAAGATTCAGGCATTAATTTATGAGTTATATCAGGCCAAAGAACATATTCATTTAGAATATTATATATTCGAAGACGATGCGGTAGGTAGGTTAATAAGGGATATACTAATTGATAAAGCTCGACAAGGAGTTGAAATAAGAGTCATATATGATGATGTCGGATGCTGGCATGTGCCATTATCTTTCTTTGATGAAATGCTCAAAGAGGGTATTGAGGTACGTAGCTTCTTGAAGGTACGTTTCCCATTATTTACAAGTCGTGTCAATTATCGCAATCATCGTAAAATTGTCGTAATCGATGGACGTGTAGGATTTGTTGGAGGAATGAATTTAGCCCTACGTTATATTAAAGGTTTATCGTGGGGAGAATGGCGTGATACTCATTTGCGCATACACGGTAGAGCAGTACATGGTTTACAAACAGCTTTTTTACTCGATTGGTATTTTGTTGATAGAACGCTTATTACTTCTACTAAATATTTTCCAAAGTTAGATTCTTTTGGAAATTCATTAGCTCAAATAGTAACCAGTGAACCCATTGGTCCTTGGTCTGAAATAATGCAAGGATTGATGAAGGCTATTACCGATTCGAAAAAATACTTTTATTTGCAAACACCCTATTTCTTACCCACTGATCAAACACTGATTGCATTGCAAACTGCAGCCTTAGCAGGAGTCGACGTACGACTTATGTTGCCATATCGTGCGGATAATAGGCTAACACATTGGGCTTCTTGTTCTTATCTTCAGGATGTGCTGCAAGCAGGTGTGAAAGTCTATTTTTATAAAAAGGGTTTTCTGCATTCCAAATTAATGGTTTCGGATGATGTATTATCAACTGTGGGATCTACCAATTTTGATTTTCGTAGTTTTGAGCAAAATTTCGAAGTGAATGCATTTATTTACGATGATGAGGTAGCTAAACAAATGAAAGATATCTTCTTAATTGATCAAAGAGAGTGTGTTCAAGTTCATTTGAAGAATTGGGAAAAGCGTTCATGGAAAGATAAGGCGCTTGAGTCTGTTGTTAAACTGTTAGCGCCTTTACTTTAAGTTTTATCTAAAAAATGAGAAGTTTACACTACCATAAGCACGACGTTCAATAAAATGAGGATGTTCCTCAAAGTTATCTTTTTTCCCATGCTCTAAAACGAATAATCCTCCTTCTTTTAATAGATTATTCTCAAATATTAAATCGGGTATTGTAGTTAAATCTTTCAATTCATAGGGTGGATCTGCAAATATAAAATCATATTGCCCTTTTCCTGTTTTTATAAATCTAAAAACATCGCCTCGTATTGGGATACATTTATCCGTTTTCACATCTTTCATGACTTTACATATAAATGTATGATGATCTCTATCTTTTTCGACAGAAACTACTTGATCGCATCCTCTCGAAATAAGTTCTATACTAATGCTTCCTGTTCCGGCAAACAAATCTAGGGCAGTGATATGATCTTCAAAATCGATATAGTTAGAAAGAACATTGAATAAGTTCTCTTTTGCAAAATCGGTTGTTGGACGTGCTTTGAATGAACGAGGTACATCAAAACGTCTACTTTTATATAATCCACTAATTACTCGCATAGTCTAATAACGCTTGTAGTTCAATATTGGTTGTAGGGTTTGTTATATATACTTGTTGTATATACTCTTTTAACTCTTTTATAATGATTTCTTTTTCCTCGAATAAGCCAGTCAAATGCAATTCATCATGTTGTTGGTCATAATTCAACTGTTTCCATGTTCCTAGTACAAAATATATAATATCATTATGATGACTTGTGTCAAATGTGTTAATAAATTGAAGATGATTACGCTCATAGCATAATATATCAATGCTCGATTTATTGAACGATATATACATTTTACGACTGTTTCCTAAATGACTTTTCGAAACAAAAAATTCATTTAAAAGGAAACTTCTGCAGTAGAAAGCAGGCTTTGTATATTGATTGATTAAGAGATCGTGGCAGCTATTATCCATTCCAAAAATGCTAATAGATTTTGAGTGTTTAAAATGATTCGATAATACTATTTCATTTTTTTGTTTGGAATGATTAAAAGAGAAGACATCAATGATTGAGCTTTCGTTGTATAGATCTAAGGGTAAGTTTGTATATCTATTCGTATTAACAATAACATTGACACGTTTGTAGCATAACTGTAAGAAATCATTTTCTTGTATAGCCCTTTTTAAGTTAGCAGCCAATGAAGTTGATGAATCCAATGTTAGTATGGCTACTTCATGGGTAGAGTCATTGATAGGATTGTAAACAGAAAAAAGAAATCCATCCGTACTTAGACGGATGGATAACGTATAATGTTCTGATTTATTAAAATCAATATGATTATTCCCAGTTTCCTGCACCATTGTTAGGATTTTCGATAGAACCAATCATCAAACCACTATATTTGTTAAGCTTTGATTGGATATCTTTAAGATTGATGATTTCTTGTTTGTCAAGACCATTCAAATAGATGTCATAAGGAGCTTTAACTTCATACATGAAAATAGGTGCACCCGATTTTGCAGTATCGTTACGAGTTGCCATTTCAAATTGAGCTCCATTTCCATAAGGAATATATCTCATAGAGTCAGCATTGAAGCTTTTAGAGAATTGGATCGTATCAATTACAACTTTCCACAAAGTATCACGTTTGAAGTTTTCAAGACCATACTTTTTAACATCATTATAATTGCCTGTTTTTTGAGCTTTATTGATAATTGCCATTGCTTTTTTATCAGTCAAACCATCTTCTAATTGTTTGTCAGTCAATTCGCCTACTTTGTAGATAAAAGGAATTTGAGCTGTTTTTACAAATTCAATCAATGTGTCGAAGCTTGCAGTATAATGTCCTTTGTTTAAGTTACGATATTCGGCTTGCGCTTTACGGATATCCAATAAACGAGTAATTACAGCTTGATCTCTTTGAGATTTCATCTCGTCAAACTCAATAGGGTTCATGATACTTCTAAAGCATACATAAACCAGTGCAAGAATACACAAGGTTAATACAATATTAAATACTGTTTTCATGATAAATATGTTTTTTTTAGTTGTTATATTCGTGTCGCAAAAATAGAATAAATTATAAATATATACGACTGTTAAGCGTTTTTTCTATAACAAAAATGATAAATAACTATTTAGAAAGGCAAATTAAGGAAAATTTTCTTTATCAGCCAACTATCGAACAAGAAATAACTATAAAATCTATATCTGAATTTATTGTTGCTCGTAATGATCAGAGTGTATTCTTGTTACGTGGTTATGCAGGTACTGGAAAAACCTCTTTAATCGGATCATTGGTGAAGACAATGGATCAATTAAATCTGAAAGTTATTTTGTTAGCACCTACCGGTAGAGCTGCCAAAGTTTTCAGCTCTTTTTCGAGACATTCTGCCTATACCATTCACAAAAAAATATATCGTCAACGTTCCTTCTCGAATGAAGTTCACAATTTCTCTTTGAATGATAATTTGCATAAAAATACTCTTTTTATTGTTGATGAGGCTTCCATGATATCCAACGATGGTTTATCGGGTAGTATGTTCGGTTCAGGTAGGCTGTTGGATGACTTAATTTCATATGTATATTCAGGTCAAGAATGTAAATTGATGTTGATGGGAGATACGGCTCAGTTACCTCCTGTAGGCGAAGAGTTCAGTCCTGCACTATACACAGATGCGCTCAAGAGCTATGGATTGGAAGTGATTGAGGCTAATTTAACACAGGTAATGCGTCAACTGGAAACATCGGGCATTCTTTGGAATGCAACACAGTTGCGAAAGTTAATGGCCGATGATCAATTGGCTGTGTTGCCTAAAGTGAAAATAAGTGGTTTTGCTGATATTAAGATTTTACCCGGTTCCGAATTAATTGAAAGTATTAATCATTCATACGGCAAGCAAGGAATGGATGACACTATTGTTATATGTCGCTCAAACAAGCGAGCCAATCTTTACAATAAAGGTATTCGTTCGCAAATACTTTATCGTGAAGATGAACTCAATACCGGCGATTTATTGATGGTGGCAAAGAACAACTATTTTTGGAGTGAGGGTTTAAAAGAAATCGATTTTATAGCAAATGGTGATATTGCAGAAGTTCGACGTGTGCGTAGAATAAGAGAAATGTATGGTTTTCGATTTGCCGATTTAGTATTATCATTTCCCGACTATGCTGATATTGAAATCGAAGTAAAAGTACTTTTAGATACATTACATGTCGATTACCCTGCTTTATCAAAATCGGATAATGATAAACTTTTTGCAAATGTTTTAGAAGACTATATGGATATACCCTTAAAGGCCGATCGAATGAAAAAAATGAAGACCGACCCTTTTTACAATGCATTACAGGTTAAGTATGCTTATGCTGTGACATGCCATAAAGCGCAAGGTGGACAGTGGAAGCATGTTTATTTAGATCAGGGCTATATGAATGATGAATATCTTACCCCCGATTATTTTTGTTGGTTGTATACTGCTTTTACTCGTGCAACACATACTTTATATTTAGTAAACTATCCTAAAGAACAGATTTTTTAAAACATTACAAAATGAAAGGTACATTGTTGTAGATATAAAACTATAATTCAATAATTTTGTTGCTGATTTAAAATATTAAAACTTTTGATTATGAATGATCTTATCATTTTTGATTTAGATGGTACATTATTAGATACGATTGCCGATTTGGCAAATGCTTCTAATTATGCTTTGCGTGAATTAGATTTTCCAACACATTCGGTTAAAGATTATCATCAGATGGTTGGTAATGGTATCACCAATCTTTTAAAATTGGCATTGCCTCAGGACAATAGAGATGATAAAACATTGCAAGAAATTTGTAACTTGTTTGTTCCCTACTATAATATTCATAATGCCGATGCGAGTGCACCCTATCCGGGTATAGTACATTTGTTAGAGCAGTTACAGCACAAAGGTATTCAAATGGCAGTTGCATCAAATAAATATCAAGCAGCTACCGAAAAGCTTGTTGCTCATTATTTTCCTACTATCCATTTTATTGCCGTATTTGGACAAAGAGAGGGTATTGCTCCCAAACCCGATGCACATATCATTGAGGATATTTTAAAAATAGCAAAGATTGATAAATCTAAAGTCTTGTATGTGGGCGATTCTGGAATTGATATGCAAACAGCTAAGAATGGTGGAGTTGCCTCCTGTGGTGTTTCATGGGGCTTCAGACCTCGCATGGATTTAGAACAATATCATCCTGAATTTATTGTCGACTCAGTGGAAGAATTACACAATTTATTGCTGAAACATTAAACTATAATCGAAAGGGATATTACACATCGCGTAATATCCCTTTTCCTTGTCTTAATATTTCTATATCATCCTTATTGCACATTACTATAGTCGATAATTCGACACCTCCCATTCCGCCATCAATAACAATATCTACCATCGAACCGTATTTTTCGTATATTAATTCGGGGTCGGATACGTATTCTATATCCTCATCTTCTTCAAAAGATAATGTGGTAGTCATGATCGGAGCATTTAATTGGTGTGCTATATCTCTAATAATATTATTATCGGGCATTCTTATTCCCACTTCTTTCCTATTCCTAAATATCTTCGGCAATCGATTAGTACCATTAAGAATAAACGTAAAAGGACCCGGTAGATTTCTTCTCATCAGCTTAAAAATATTATTGCTTACTTTAGCATATTCGCTAATGCTACTTAAATCATAACATATAATAGAAAGATTATTTTTTCGCGGATCTATATTTTTCATTTTGCAGATACGTTCTATTGCACGTTCTTTTAAAGCATGACAACCGATGGCATACATCGTATCAGTAGGGTATATAATTAATCCACCATCATTTAAAACATTAACGATTTCTTGTATCTTGTCCGGATCGTTGTTTTTTTCATATAATTTAATCAGTTCCATATACTTCTGTTTATTTTATTTTCTTGAGTAGATCAATTGCCTTATCTTTTATTTTATTTTTTAGAGAGTCTTCATTGTTGACCAATGTAGAGTCTAATCCCATTTTTTCGCCTAAACTTTTTATTGCCTGTTTGCCAATTGATTCAGTAGTTTGTTTGATGATACTTTTCGAGTCAATCGAAAACTGGGGTGCATTTAAAGTGCCGTTTATCTTAAATTGAATGCCTTTAGATGATTGATTGGATGCATGTGTGGCACTTATTTTCCCATTATAATCGATACTTTGATCGAGCCCGCTATATCCCGATAAATTAATATTATAATTGCCTAGTTTAATATCAAAAGGTTGAGTCATCAATCGTCCGTTTTTAATTGTAAAATCTATGTCTAAATCTTTAATTTTTAGATTCTTACTGTTGGTTATGTTCATTGATGAAGTTATGTCGTCAATCACCTTGATATTGCTTAGATTTAAGTTGCTAGTTTTTAAACTTCCATGTGCTTGAACCGAATCTAAAATGGGCGACATATTTTGATGCAAAGATGTTAGTATTGACATGCCTCCGGTAAATTGTCCTTTTAGATGTTTGAAGATAGGGGCATATTGTTTTATCAAATCTAGTTCATTATATGCACGCTCAAAGTCTATATCCTTCATTTTAAAGTTACTATTAAATATAGGTTGGTATATGTTGGAGGTTGAATACAATCCATTCATCGCTATGGTTCCACCTAACATATTGAACGATAAATTGTGCATATTTAAAGTTGCATTCTTTATCGTGATTAATCCATCTATGTTCGCAATATTCAAATCCTTCAAAATTAGATTTTTAATATTTGTATTCATCTTGAAGTCGATATTCTGAGGTATGATGAGCAAATCGCTGGGTGTAGTATCATTGGACTGAATGATATTTACGTTTTTATTTGCAGTCAGAGTATCGGATGTTGATGACATAAACTCATTGAGGTTAATTCTGTTGCTCGAAATATTTAAGTTGCCATGTAAAGTCGATTGATTAAAAATATATCCTAAATAATTCTCGAAACGACTATCAAGGGTGATATTACTACTGCCTATTTTAATATCTGTTTTGCTCAATTCCAAATATTGTGGAGTAAATGTAAACATCGATTGATCGATATACACTTCTGGAATACCCGCAATGTTGAGATCAATATTTTTTATACCTATCGATCCTAGTGCTTGAATCTGATTGTACTTTTGCTGACTGATGTCTGATAATAAACCATGAATCGATATATCACTTTGTGCCACTCCGTTGAGCGATACATTATTCATGATGAACACCTGATTAAGAAGCGATAAGTCTATCTTTCCATTTGCTTTCAGATTAAATTCGGGCATCTCTTTCGGGGTTGTCAAATGCGCCGACAGTTTAAATGGATTGTTTCCCATATTAAAATTAAACGGATCAATGCTGATCGTAGTTTTATTCAATGGTCCACCCGAATTATTAATCTCAGTTTTTATATTTATCTGATCGATACCTATCGGCAAATTGTCATATTTAAATTGCCCATCATCTACCAATAGTGTGATATTAAAATTGGGCACTATGCTATCACCTGCAATAGCTCCTCTAGCATGTGCTGTTAGCATAGCCGTTCCACTGGTTTGCAATTGTTGAAATTCGGTTGTGTAGAAATAGGGGATAAGCGAAAGTATGTCTTTAAAACTAACTTGGTTGGTTGCCAAACTGATATCAATGGCTTGTTTATCTTCCGCCAAATTGAACCATCCTCCCAAGCTGACCGTAAGACCGTTTATACGAATTTTATTCTCTTTTAATACATATTTTTGGTTTAAAAAGTCGGCATTCAAAGCAATTTCAGTCGAAACGCTAGCATCCGATAAATAGGTTAACCCTTTGCTTTTAAAAGAAACAAAAGAGGCTCCCGCCTGCATATTAATGATGGTTTGAAGACTGTTGAATTGTCCTGAACAGTTAAGGTTGAAATTGTTGATATTGGTATATAAATCGGCTTGTCTATTTTCATAGACCACATTCATATTATTAATGATAAATCGGTCTAGATTGATTAGGAAAGTAGAATCTACTTCCATTTTCTTTTCTCTTTTATGTCTAATGTTTTCTACTACCGAGTCGGGTTTTTGCACCGAATCATGTTTTAAAATATCCCAATTGGCTTTACCATTGGGCAAAACTCTAGCATAAAATGTAGAATTGTCTAGTTCAACATTTGTTATTTCGAAACCACCCTTATTTAAAAATGAGAATAAATTAACGCCAATGGTTAGCCTGTTGGCATTTACTAATGTGTCATTAGAAAACGCATCGCTTCCCTTAACCCAAAAATCTTTCATCGCTACCGATACCATTGGGAAGTTGCGCAGAATATTGATCTCAAGTTTTTCAAAATCGAATTGAGCGTTAATATATTTATGCCCTTCCTCTTTTATGATTTTTTCGAGTTTTCCTTTAAATACAAATGGAAGCATCAGCATGATAACTAATACTACAGCAATAAAAATACTCAATATTTTGATGATTTGCTTCATATAACCAATAATACTATAATTACGACTCGACGAGTGAGTTATAATATATAATAATAAAATTAATAAAATGTTTAACAAAATGGGCATATAATGCAATCATATACCCCTAAATGTATTATTTGAGTTATTTCTTTCTTTTGCGTAGCTCTTTAGCAATGCGCCATTGCAATTCGGCAGCTTCTTCTTTTCCTCCTTTTTCGAGTGCATTGCCAAACCATTCGTGCGCCGTTGCATGAGTAGGCTTTAATGATGTAGCTTTATCAAAATCGGTAATGGCTCCCTCAATATTGTGAATGGCCAATCGCAATTTACCTCGGTTATAATAAGCTTTGAAGCTAGCAGGTGCTATTTTTATAGCGGTATTAAAACACTGCTCAGCATCTCTGTATTCACAAATATCGGTCAGTGTTACCCCTTTCCGAACCCATGCATCAATGTACTCAGGATGCATCTTCAAAGCTTTATCATAATTGGCTATAGCAGCTCTACTATCGTGAGCATGCAATATACATTCGTTTCCCATTTGTAAGTATTCGTGCGCATAGCTTTTCAATACTTCGAGTTGTTCTCTCATTTGCTGTTTAAGCAGCCTATTTTCTTCTTTTAGGTTGTTTACAATATTGAGTTTTTTGCGAATAAACCTATTGGGTATTGGCTTTTCAATATCATATCGTGAATGAATTGCTAGGAAAAAGTTTTCCAAACACTCTTTCATATCCCCTTTATCGAAAGCTTTGATGGCAGCTACATATTGTACATCTGCTTGTGCTTGTTTTAAAGCCTTATCAATGGCTTGACGATTGTTGAATCTCGTTGCGAAATTTACAATCTCATGACGTACAAATATGTCAGAGCGGTTGATCGGTTTTTTTAAATGTATACCATTGAGCGATGTACATCTACTTAAAGCTACATACGTTTGACCACCTGCAAAAACACCACCACCAAAATCGATTATTACCTTACTAAACGTTAGTCCCTGACTTTTGTGTATGGTTATAGCCCAAGCCAATCGAATGGGGTATTGGGTAAAAGTTCCTAATACCTCCTCTTCAATCTCCTTTTTTTCTTCATTATATTTATAGCGTATATTGCGCCACGAATCTAATTTTACATCGCACTCTTTTCCGTCATCCGTAACTACATAAATGGTTCCTTCTTCATCTATTCCCGATATAGTGCCAATGGTTCCATTGACCCATCTACGCTCATAATCATTTTTTATAAAGATGATTTGTGCACCTGTTTTCAGTATCAGTTCTTTGGATGTAGGTAAACTGTTTTCCGGGAAATCACCATCTATGATACCCTTAAAAACAATAGGATCTCCGGGTAACTCATTTAAACGTTTTTCGTTGATAAAGTCTACATTATCTCTTCGAGTTGCCAGCGTGATGTACATATCTTTTTCTTCTTTGCTCGATGGCTCTTGAAGGCCGTATCGAGTATTTAAGAGTTGTAAATCGGCTGCATTGGCAGTATTGTTTCTAATGTGATCGAGTACATTGATAAATACTTTGTCGGTTTGGCGATACACCTTTTGCAGTTCAATAGAGACCAAGTCTATTTCGGCAAATACCCTTGCGTCGAAAAAGTAAGGAGTGGGATAGAAACGATTTAGAATTTCTCTTTCATCGCTTTTCACTACCGGCTCAAGTTGAAAAACATCGCCTACCAATAATATTTGTTTTCCTCCGAAAGGGTCGCGTAGGTTTTTTGAATAAACTCTCAATATACGGTCGATAGCATCAATCAAATCGGCTCGTACCATTGATATTTCATCAATAATGACTAGTTCTACTTGCTCTATTAACTTTCTATGTTCTTTGGAGTATTTAAAAAACTCATGAATCCTATTGCGTTGTAAGCTTAAGTTAGGATCATCGGGTAGAATAGGATAAAATGGTAATTTAAAAAAACTATGTAAAGTACTACCACCCGCATTAATAGCAGCAATACCGGTAGGAGCCAAAACAATATGTTTCTTTTTGGTATTGGCACACACATAACGAAGAAATGTAGATTTTCCTGTACCTGCCTTACCGGTAAGGAATACCGATTGACGAGTATATTGAATCAAATTCAGTGCGTCTTGAAACTCTTTATTGTTTGTATCTACCGTGTGCGTGCTCAATCTTTCTAAATATTATATGATACCAAAATGTTGTAATGCGTTCTTTATACCATCCTCGTCTACCGATGTAGTAACGTAATCGGCCACAGCTTTAACTTCATCTTTAGCATTGCCCATAGCCACACCGATTGCTGCATGACGCAACATGCTGATATCATTTCCGCCATCGCCAAACGACATAGTATCTTCGAGTTTAATATCGAAATATTTTATGATTTCATCAATTCCTTTTTGTTTGGTATTGCCAATAGCCGTAATATCGGCAAAGGCCGGATGCCATCTGCCAATCTCACAGTTGGGAATAGCATGATGAATCTCCATTTCTTGCTCGTCGGTAATAAACGGAGTAATTTGGAATATCTCTTTTTGAGCAGCTTCCTCTAGTGTTTTAACCGGAATAGGATCAACATGCAGATAGTCGTAAAATATCTGTTGAACTAAGTGGTTTGGATGACAGATCGATATTTCGTGTTCAGCAACAAAGATACATGCATATTGATCGTTGTTGCAAAAATTACCCAATTCTAAAACCTCATCTTGTGGAATAGGACTTTTATAGATAACCTTATCACCAACAAAGCAATAGGCTCCATTCATGGTGATATAACCATCAATTATTCCCAACGATTGAATTTGGCTGAGGTTATTAATAATCACCTTTGGACGGCCTGTAGAAATAAAAATTTTGTGCCCATTATTGTGCGCCGCTATGAGCGCGTCAATAGTTGATTGCGGTATGGAGTGAGTGCCAAAACTAACTAAAGTTCCATCTATATCGAAAAAAAGAGCTTTTGCCATATTTCATTTTTTTAAAGTGATACAAAAGTACGAAAAAGAAGCCCTTTATTTAAAATATTGAGCGTAATTCATGATATGGAAGTTATTTTTTTCGTCTTTTCGTTTTATTTATGTTATTATATATGTATACCATAAGCATGCTTTACTTCGGCCATTACAAAAGTGCTCTCGAGGGAACCTAAACTATCGATTGTGCCCAATACATTGAGAATAAATTCTTGATAATACTTCATATTGGGGGCATGAATTTTTAAAAGATAATCATAGTTGCCCGATATATTATAGCATTCGGTTACTTCGGGAATATCTTGAATGACACTGACAAATGCAGCGGCGATATCTCGATTCAATCTTCTTAATTTGACATTGCAAAATACGATAAAGCCTTGATTTAGTTTATCGGCATCGAGCACTGCAATGTATTTTTTTATATAACCATTGTTTTCTAAGCGCTTTAAACGTTCAAATACAGGCGTTGATGAAAGACTGACACGTGCTGCTAACTCTTTGGTGGTGAGGCGTGCATTTTCTTGTAGCGTACGCAATATTTGTAAATCTACTTTGTCTAATTTATCGATGGATGTTGCCATAAGAATGATATTCTGTTTGGATACTTTATTTTCTGTGTGATTGGAATATAAATACTGTTTATTGCTACAAATATAGATATATTTTCTAAAATAAAAGAGAATATTGTTCTATATATCTTCATACTGTAAATTTGCAAGAAAAAGTAAGAATAGTAATTTAAATAGATATACGAATATGGGAACAAAAAATTATCGTTTCGAAACAAAGCAATTGCACGTAGGACAAGAACAGGCAGATATCGCGAGCGGATCGCGTGCGGTTCCTATTTATCAGACAGCATCTTATGTTTTTAATAACGCAGCTCATGCGGCCGACCGCTTTGCTTTGGCAGATGTTGGCAATATATATGGTCGATTGACCAACGACACGCAAGGTGTGCTCGAACAGCGTGTTGCTGCACTCGAAGGTGGTGTGGCTGCTCTGGCTGTAGCTTCGGGTGCAGCAGCTATATCGTATGCTTTCGAGAATATTACCAAAGCTGGCGATCATATTGTTTCTGCTAAAACTATATATGGTGGCTCATACAACTTGTTGGCTCATACATTTCCAACGCATGGTGTCACTACCACATTTGTCGATCCTTCTGATGTTTCGAACTTTGCCAAAGCTATCCAGCCCAATACTAAGGCATTGTTTCTCGAAACATTAGGCAATCCACATTCCAATATTATCGATATTGCGGCAGTGGCTCAAATAGCACATCAACATCATATTCCATTGATTATTGATAACACATTTGGTACGCCATTCTTAATTCGTCCTATCGAACATGGAGCCGATATTGTGGTTCATTCGGCTACCAAATTTATCGGAGGACATGGCACATCATTGGGAGGTATTATTGTAGATTCGGGCAAGTTCGATTGGCGCGCTTCGGGTAAATTCTCACAATTAACCGAACCCGATCCAAGTTATCACGGAGTGCGTTTTGTCGATGCTGCCGGAGATGCTGCATATATTACACGTATTCGTGCGGTTTTATTGCGCGATACCGGTGCTAGTATCAGCCCGTTTAATGCTTTTATGTTGTTGCAAGGACTCGAAACGCTCTCTTTGCGTGTAGAACGTCATGTAGAAAATGCATTGAAAGTGGTCGATTTTCTGACTTCGCATCCTAAAGTTTTAAAAGTAAATCACCCTTCACTGCCTTCTCATCCCGACCATGGATTGTATAATCATTATTTTAAACAGGGGGCAGGTTCTATATTTACCATTGAGTTGAAAGGTGGAAAAGATGAGGCTCATCGTTTTATTGATGCACTCGATATTTTTTCGCTTGTGGCCAATGTGGCCGATGTAAAATCGCTCGTCATTCATCCTGCTACCACTACTCACTCTCAACTGAATGCTGCTGAGCTAGATGCGCAACAGATTTACTCTAACACGGTTCGTTTATCGATAGGTACCGAACATATCGATGATCTTTTGGCCGATTTGTCGCAAGCACTACAACGTATTTAATGCGATAATGGTAACTGTCTGCATCCATATGCTTAGAGAGACTGCGATGCCATAGATTTGCTTTTTGTTTATGAAACAGTAATTGGTTATTTGTCAGCACCCAATTCTTCTACATCCTCATGTATTATATCAATAGATGGGGATGTTTTGTATCCTTACATGGGGGTGTAAGACTCATTTACATGGGGGTGTAGTTGCATGGTTTGGTGTAGTTTTTGTGTTGTATATATTAAATCGAAGGCGATTGAACATTTGTAGATGTTGGTTTCTTGCCTTCGATCGAACTTTGCCTCTTTTATTAAAAAACTCTTTTGTTTTATTATATTGTTAAATGTATTTAAAATTATTGGATGTGTTTATTTTAGTAATATATTTGTGATATTAAAATGATATCACTAAATTTAAACTATATGGAAACAAAAGAATTTGATTTTAAAGGATTTACGATGAGTGGTTTTTTAGTATTGTTGCTCTCGTTTGTTTTATTGGGAGGATGTATCGGATCGTTTTTTTATATCCCTACACTCGAAATTGGAACAATTTTTCTTCGTATCTCGGCTATCATTGGGCTTTTGGCTTTTTTTATCTCACTAGGTGGATATATTCAGCTCGAACCGAATGAAGCACGTGCCATGGTGTTTTTTGGAAAATATGTCGGAACATTCAAGAAAACGGGGCTATATTGGGTGAATCCGTTTTTGGAAGCTAAGAAAGTGTCTTTACGTGCACGAAATTTAGATGTAGCACCTATTAAAGTAAACGATAAAATCGGTAATCCTATACTCATTGGATTAGTATTGGTGTGGCGATTAAAAGATACTTATAAGGCTCTTTTCGAAATAGACTCGCAAACGATGGCTATGACCGGCACTACCGGGCAAGCATCATTGGGGGCTACGGTAGCAGGACGAATGGCGGCCTTTGAGAATTTTGTTAAAGTGCAAAGCGACGCTGCCTTACGTCAAGTAGCCGGCATGTATGCATACGATGATAGTGACTCGGGAACCTCTGAAATAACATTGCGCTCGGATGGAGATGAGGTCAACGAAATATTGGTTCAGAAGTTGAATGAACGTTTGACAATGGCTGGTATGGAAGTGATGGAAGCACGTATTAACTATTTGGCTTATGCTCCTGAAATTGCCGCAGTCATGCTTCGTCGCCAACAAGCTTCAGCTATTATTACTGCACGCGAAAAGATAGTAGAAGGTGCGGTTACGATGGTAAAAATGGCTTTAAATAAACTTTCGGAAGAGGATATTGTTGAATTGGATGAAGATAAGAAAGCGGCGATGGTAAGTAATTTGTTGGTAGTATTGTGTGCCGATGAAGCTGCTCAACCCGTATTGAATACCGGAACACTAAATCAATAAAGATAATAATCGTGATATGGATATGAAAAAGAGTGTTTTGATATTTTTATTGGTATCTCTTTTTACGAGTGCCGTTGCCGGGCAACCCAGGAATGAAACATTGCAAAAAGCGCAACAGATGCTTGAATGGATAAAGCAAGGCAATGGTCAAGAGGTATGGACTAATTGTACTGCTGAGATGAAAAAACAAATATCGGTGGAGATGTTTAATGTTATGTGGAAACAGTTGGAAAATCAGGTGGGTAAGTTCGAAACGCAAGGCGAATGGAGCACTGGTGATATCAGCGGTACACCCATTAATTACGTTGATCTGAAATTTGAAAAATATACTCTTCGATTTGTCATTGTATTTAATGATGAAGGTTTATGCTCGGGTTTGCATTTTAAACCGGCTCCAGCTCCACCTGTTGCTTATCAGGGGAAAGAATTGAATAAGGCCAAGGTCATTGAACGAGATATTGTAATAAATTCCGGGAAGTTTAATCTTCCCGGTACTTTGTCGATGCCCATTGATGTGCAAAACAATGTACCAGTGGTTATATTAGTACATGGATCGGGGCCACACGATCGCAATGAGTCGATCGAAGGATTGAAACCTTTTCAAGAATTAGCTTGGGGCTTAGCCGAAAAAGGAGTTGCAGTGATACGCTACGATAAAAGAACATTTGTATATAAAGGTGCTTCGGCAACTGATAAAAATACATTTACCTATGATGATGAAGTGGTAGACGATGCCATTGCTGCTGTTGGATTGGCTAAAACACTACCGGGGATTGCTGTGGGCAATGTGTTTGTGTTAGGACATAGTTTGGGTGGTACTCTTGTACCCCGAATAGCCGATAAGGCAGGTGATACAGATCATCTTGCCGGAATAATATCGGTAGCTGGTTTAACGCGAAAGATGAATGATGTATTGATAGAACAAATAAATTATCTTGCTTCATTAAGTAGCCAGAAAGTAGATGCTGCAGAGCAAGCTGCCAAAATAATGGGTGCTTTGCCTAAAAGTTATCGCGATTTCGAATTGGCGTATGATCCTGTAGAGACAGCGCGAAAATTAAAACTTCCGTTTTTGATATTGCATGGAGAAAGAGACTATCAAGTGACAATGGAAGATTATGCCAACTGGCGTTTAGGATTGTTGCGTAATAAAAATGTCAAGTTTAAATCATATCCTAAACTGAATCATATGTTGCAAGAGGGGGTTGGAAAGTCTACTCCATTAGAATACAGTAATTATAGTCCTATTCCTGAATACGTAATAACTGATATTGCCAATTTTGTAAAGGGCAAATTTGAATAATAATTTATGTCGAAAAAAGAATCTTCAACAAAAAGTTTTGTGCTGCGAGTAGATGCAGAGACGATGGATGCCATTGAAAAATGGGCAGCCGATGAGTTTCGTAGTACTAACGGACAGCTTCAGTGGATTATAACTGAAGCATTGAAAAAGAATCGACGTCTGAAAAAGAAGAAAGAAGATTGAGGAAATTTCTACATATATAAAAAGAAGCCTGCCAAGCCGCAACCCAATATCATTAAAATTGGGTTGATTTTATATTTTCGTGTGCCAATAAAAGCTATTAGAAAGATGACGATGCTGATAATAAATTGATAAGTATCTTGAATTGGGGAACCAAAGTTTTCATTTGTCATTAATACCAATGCTGCCGACGCCAATAATCCGACTACTGCCGGACGTAATCCGCTAAATATGGATTCGACAATCGGATTTTTTTGGTACTTCAATAAAAAACGACTAATGGTGAGCATGATAACAAAAGAGGGTAGCACTACTGCAAATGTGGCGGTGATCGATCCTAATATACTACCAGTTGTAGTATAGCCTACATAGGTAGCTGCATTGATACCTATAGGCCCCGGTGTCATTTGACTGATCGCAACAATATCGGTAAACTCTTGTGCCGTGAGCCATTGATATTGTGTTACGACTTCACCTTGTATCATCGAAAGCATGGCATATCCACCGCCAAATCCAAATAATCCGATTTTGAAGAATGTATAAAATAGCTGTAAGTATAGCATATTGCAAATCTACTTTTTAAGTTTGTTTGAAAACTCTTTACCCCATTTTCCCCAAGCAAAGCCACCAATGCCGGCCATTAGTATAATCCAGATGGGAGAGAAGCCCAACAGCCATATCAATAAGGCCGAAACTACGGGTATCCAAAGAGTATAACGATTGATTTTGGCCGATTTAGCCATTGTGAAAGTTGGAGCGGCAATAAGGGCTACAACTGCAGGCCGTATCCCTTTAAAAATGCGCTCTACATATACATTGTCTTTATAATTGCTGAAAAATAGGGCGATGGCCAATATGATGATGAATGAAGGAAGTATGGTTCCTAAAGCGGATACCATGCTACCTCTGATTCCTCTCATTTTGTATCCGATGAAGATGGAAATATTAACCGCTAAAATGCCCGGTGCAGATTGTGATATTGCCAACAAATCCATAAAATCGTCTTGGCTGATCCATTTTCTTTTGGTGACGATTTCATTTTCAATCAAAGGCACCATGGCATATCCTCCACCAATGGTAAAAGCACCAATCTTAAAAAAGATGCCAAATGATTCTAAATATATATTCATTATTTCTGTACCGTTTTATCTTCGCTTTTATTTGTCTCTTCGGTATCGCCTTTTGCATATTTGCTAGGACTCACCTTAAAGTGTTTTTTAAATACTTCGCGGAAGTATTTAGCATCATTAAATCCGGTTTTTTCGGCAACTTCAACAATCGAGTATTTTCCCTCTTTCAATAATGATGCAGCTTTATTGAGTCGTATTAGACGTACATAATCGGCAGGCGCTTGATTAGTAAGTGCTTTTAGTTTGTTATAAAAACTTGTGCGACTCATGTTGAGCAATGTGCATAAGGTGTCGATATTGAATAGTTGATTTTCAATATTATCTTCAATATGCTTTTTGACAGTCGAAATAAATTTCCAGTCAATATCCGAATTTAGATTCATAGCATCGTCTAGCTCGTCATGCATTTCGGGGTTTGCATATTTCTTTTGCAAAATAGCTCTGTTGGTCAATATATTATTGATGGTTGCTTTGAGTATACCAATATTAAATGGTTTGGTTACATACTCATCGGCACCGATCGATATTCCATGCATTACACTGTTATCATCATTCAACGCTGTGAGTAGGATGAAGGGGATGTGTGAAGTTTCAATATTGCTTTTAATGATTTTACATAAATCATCACCCCGCATTTCGGGCATCATTACATCCGATATGATAAGGTTAGGCTTATATTCTTTTATCACGGTTAACGCATCTTTTCCGTTTTCACATGTTTGAACAATATATGTTTCGGATAGGGTCTGTTTTAAATAATTTCGCAAATCATTATTATCTTCAACAATCAATACACGTTGATTATCTTCAATAACGGTTTGCTGTATCGATGCATATTCAACACCAGAGTCTTCATAGATCTCGTGATTCGTTTCGTTGTTGTTTACTGTTATTTTTACTGCATTTTTGAGTGCAGCCGAATTCTTTGGTATGGTTATTTTAATATCCGTACCTTTTCCTTCCGAACTATCGAATACAGTTTTTCCATTGTGGAGACGCACCAACTTCCAAACCAACATCAACCCAATGCCGCTACCGGTGATTTTTGAGTTAATAGCGTTGCTTGCTCTAAAGTGCATTTTAAAGATTTTCTTCTTCTCGCTCGATGGAATACCAATCCCTGTATCTTTTACTTCGATGGTCCAACTGTCATTGTTTTCGGATGCTATAATACTAACTTCACCATTTTCGGGGGTGTATTTTAGTGCATTCGATATGATGTTTTTCATGATGGAATCCATCTTTTCTTTATCGAACCAAACATTTAAAAACTTAAAGTTACTAGTGTAAGTAAACGTGATGTTTTTGGTATTGGCATACGAACGAAATGAATGGTATATCTCAGTGATGTAGTTGTTCAACTCATTTTCCGAGATATGAAGTTCGGATGAATAAACATCTGATTTTTCGAAATTAACCAAATTGGTTGTTAGTCGCAAAAGAGAATTTACATTTCTCAATGCAATATTCATATTCGACAATCCTTTTTGTGATAATAACTCTTTCTCTCTGATTTCTTCGAGTGGGGCTTTTATTAAAGTAAGCGGTGTACGTATATCATGTGCCGAATTAATAAAGAATTGAATTTTTTCGTTCGAAATGTTTTTCTGACGACGTAAAAATACAAACCTTAATATAAATCCGATAATAATTATAATTATGATTAAGTATGCTAAATATGCCCATATACAAGCCCACCATGGATTTTTGATAACAATGTTTAATGAGCGCTCTTCTAATACCACTTGTTGATCCTCGTTAGATACGGCACGTATTTGTAGTTTATATTTGCCAGGTTTCAAGTTGTTGTATCTGATGATATTATTGGTACTTAAATCTCTCCATTTATTGTAAAAACCATCCAATTTCCATGTATATAAAACATCGGAGGGATATGCATAGTTGATAGAATTTACTTCGATTGAAAATATCCTTTGGTCATGATCTAGTGTAAGCTCATTGGTATCATCCAAATTTTTTTCAAGAGGTGAGTTCTCAAACCCAGGATATACATTCTCATAATATATTTTTAGGTCGGAAAGTGTCAATTTAGTCTTGTAAGATTCTGGAAATACACGACTTAATTTAAATTCGATGGCTCCATTTGTGCTGCCGAATATATAATAGTCATTGTCTAAATATGCGCCCGAACATGAGTTGAAATAGATGGCCATTAAGCCTTGATCATATGTCCAGTTTCTGAATCTTTTTTCGTGTGGAAAATAGCGTGAAAGCCCCATATCAGTACCTAATATGAAGTAATCATTATTCTCATCAGTCAAAATGGTACTTATTGTATTTGAAATTAGCGAACTGTTATGTGTGTGAAATTGGATGGATGACTTGTTGCTGGGATCATATATAATCAGCCCACTATCACTAGTACCAATAAATATAGCACCATTGTTATCTTGTAATAAGCAATAGATGAATGGTGAATCAATAATTAACGGAACTTTTGTGGCCATACCGGTTCGTTTATTAAATTCGAATAGCCCATCAATAGTACCGAGCCATAAATTATCACTGTCTTTTTGAATAATACATGAAACTCCTTTAATATCGTAAATAGTAATAGAACTTAAGTTTTGATCTGTCTTTTTTAAACTATTCGAACAGCCTAACCATACATCACCATCATTATCTTTATATATAAATCGAATATATTTATCATGTTTAGCAAGAGGACTAAGATTTGATAACGGAAATATTTTTGTACTATAATTGTTCTTGTTTATTATATAAATATGTGAATCATGACCCGTAGCCCAAAACTGATTGTCTGAAATTTCGGCAATGTGTAAAAATTGTGGTATTTTGTTGTTCTCCTTCTCATTGAAAAAGTTTTTCCATGTTGAACCATTTTTCTTTCGAAGACTGATACCATGGCTTGTGGCAAACCATATATCGTCATCGCTATCTTTTAGTATTGATGTTACATTATTGTTTGATATGGATTGGCTATTGCCCGTTGAGTGTTTAATCCAATTATATTCAGAAAAACGAAAATCCTTAATCGTAATGCCAATAGGATAATTTGCCATCCAGATTCTATCTTCATCATCAATGTAGATATCTAGAATATTATTTCCATTCATTCCATTTTCTTTGTCAAACTCAGCAACAATATAAGGGGAAATGGTTTCGGAATCCATATCTAATAAAAAAATACCGAGTCCATTGGTGGAAACTAAT
>DKPN01000020.1:46820-47036 GCA_002471195.1 Bacteroides sp. UBA7333 | reverse complement strand
CGAGTCCATTGGTGGAAACTAATAACTGATTATTATTAAGTGGCTTAAGTAAATTTATATTGATATTTCCTAGTTGAAACTTAGGAGTATTTATAAAGTTATCCTTTGTGTCTATAATACATACCCCCATATTGGTGGTACCAGCAATGAGTTTGTTATTATGAGTATTATAATATAATGAGGTGACAGGTATATTATCTCTATCATCAATGTTAT
>DKPN01000020.1:46328-46611 GCA_002471195.1 Bacteroides sp. UBA7333 | reverse complement strand
TTAATTTGTTGTTTTTTAAATTAGTAAAATATAATCCGTCATTAGCTCCTATGTATAATTGTTTGTCATTAATAGGATAGATGCATAGGATAGACGAATTAATATTATGCTCGATAATGGTTTCATTCTCATTTATAAAATTCCAACAATATATTTTATCATGTGCACAAAGCCATATATTATTATTGTCAATATAACATGCTGTTATGCTTTCAGAATTATGATTGCTATCGCCAACATTATTTGAGTCTGGACTATTTTTTACTTTATGTAATAATTTAAA
>DKPN01000020.1:45911-46163 GCA_002471195.1 Bacteroides sp. UBA7333 | reverse complement strand
TTTACTTTATGTAATAATTTAAATACGTCAATATTATTGTCATGCTTAAAGATGCTTCCATCGCTACATGCCAAATAAATATTACCATTGCTATCGCTTAGCAACCAATTTTTAGAATGAAAAGGTTTAATCTCTTCAAGTCCGTTATATAATTTGTAGTGTTTAAAAGAATTACCGTTATATCTGTCAATTCCACTTTGCGTTAAAAACCACATATATCCTTTGTGATCTTTTTTTATGGAATGAACTCTT
>DKPN01000020.1:45337-45736 GCA_002471195.1 Bacteroides sp. UBA7333 | reverse complement strand
CTTTTTTTATGGAATGAACTCTTCTGTTACTTAGTCCATTTTCGGGATAAATATATTTGTAATTTTGAGAATTACTAAGAATAGGCAGACATAAGAATAATATAATGAGTAGATATTTCATATAATATATTTTATTCTGTTTTTATGGTCATTAAAAAATATATTATACAAACTTACTAAATTTAATTCAAATGGGATAAAAAAAGAGATTAAAATCCGTTTACGATTTTAATCTCTTTTTTTTAAAATATAGATTTCTAATTACTTATTAAGCTTTTCAATCCATTTGCGGGCATTTACAAATGCTTCCATCCATGGGGTGATTTGATCCAAATCTTTGCGTTGATTAGGATAAAATGCATTTTGCCAAGGGAATATTGCTCTTTCCAAGTGAGGCAT
>DKPN01000020.1:2762-45172 GCA_002471195.1 Bacteroides sp. UBA7333 | reverse complement strand
ATTGCTCTTTCCAAGTGAGGCATCATTGCTAAATGACGACCATCTTCACTAGCTAATGCTGCAACTGAATAGTCGGAACCATTTGGATTAGCAGGATATTCATCATATGAATATTTTGCTACAACATTGTATTTATCTTCTGCATAAGGTAAAGAGAATTTACCTTCACCATGTGCTACCCAAATGCCCAATTTGCTTCCGCTCAATGAACCAAACATTACGCTTCTGTTGGTAGGGATTGTTACACCTACGAATGTTGATTCAAATTTATGTGAATTATTATGAAGCATTTTGCCTTTTTTCTCATGTTCCGGATTGATAAGTCCTAACTCCATCATTAGCTGGCATCCATTGCAGATACCTAATGAAAGGGTGTCTTGGCGTGCATAGAATTTATCAAGCGCCTCTTTTGCTTTAGGATTAAATAAGAATCCACCGGCCCATCCTTTGGCTGAGCCAAGTACGTCTGAGTTTGAGAAACCACCACAATATACAATCATATTCACATCTTCTAGGGTTTCGCGACCACTAATTAAATCGGTCATAGTTACATCTTTTACATCGAATCCTGCAAGATATAAAGAATAAGCCATTTCACGTTCGCCGTTGGTTCCTTTCTCGCGGATAATGGCAGCACGAATTCCACTTGGTGTGCGACGATTAGGATCAAGGCCAAATTGTGATAGCTTACCTGTGAATTCAGGCATAAATGCAAATTCTAATGGTTGCATTTTATAGTTCTCAAAACGTTGTTTAGCGCATCCGTTCATGGATTGTTTACGGTCAAGTAGGTAAGATGAAGAGTACCATACTTCACGCATATAATCGATTCCAAACTGATAAGAAGCGTCGTCTTTAGATACCATGATATGGCGTTCATCCGTTGGTTTACCCAATTTAATAAAGCCAATACCGGCATCTTCTAGAATTTTCTTAACTGCTTCTTTGTTTTTATCAGATACTTGGATTACAATACCTGGGTTTTCGGCGAACAAGATTTTTACTAAATCGTGTTCTTTAATTTTATCCAAATTAATTTCCATACCCCCTTCTACATTGGCAAAGCACATTTCTAATAGTGCTGTTATAAGACCGCCTGCAGAGATGTCGTGACCCGCAAGAACTAAGCCCTTATGGATTAATTCTTGTACAGCCAAGAATGCGTCACGGAAATATTCAGCATTTTGAACGGTTGGAACATCATCTCCCACTTTACCTAATGATTGTGCAAATGCAGAACCACCTAGCTTTAATGCATCGAAGCTGAAGTCAATGTGGTAAAATGTTGATTTCGCATCGTTTATCATTACTGGCGATACCACTTTTTTGACATCTGAGACTTCGGCTCCTGCAGAAACGATTACTGTACCCGGAGAAATTACTTTGGATCCATCAGGATATTTTTGAGTCATTGATAATGAGTCTTTTCCTGTTGGGACATTGATTTGAAGTGTACAGCAAAAATCACTCAAGGCTTTAACTGCTGTGTAAAGACGAGCGTCCTCACCCTCTTGTGAACGACAAGGCCACATCCAGTTTGCTGAAAGTGAAATGGTATCCATACCATCAGCCAATGGCGCCCAAATTAAGTTAGTTAGTGCTTCGCTTACTGCTAGTACAGAACCTGCCGCAGGATCGGCCAATGCTGCTTGTGGCGCATGTCCTATAGAGGTGGCAATACCTTTTTCACCGCGGTAGTCAAGTGCTACAACACCACAGTCGCTCAAAGGTAACTGAATTTCACCTTGGCATTGTTGGCGTGCTATTTTACCTGTTACCGAACGGTCTACTTTGTTTGTTAACCAATCTTTACATGCCACCGCTTCTAGCTGTAACACATTTGTTAAATATTCGTGTAAATCAGACAATTCATATTGAGGCATTGCGTAATGTCTCTCCACAGTTTTGTCTATCATATATGTTTTTGGTGAGGAACCGAACATTTGCTCAACGGCTAAGTCGAATGGACGTACACCATCAGCTTGTTTGAATGAGAAGCGTTGATCTCCCGTCGTTTCACCGACTACATACATAGGAGCACGTTCGCGCTCTGCAATTTTACGTACATGATCAATTGCCTCTTCTTTGATAAGAAGTCCCATACGTTCTTGCGACTCATTGGCAATGATTTCTTTTGCTGAAAGGGTTTTGTCGCCAACGGGTAGTTGGCTCATGTCAATTTCACCACCACATTCTTCTACTAATTCAGATAGACAGTTGACATGCCCTGCTGAACCGTGGTCGTGGATAGATACCACGGGATTGTTTTCTTCTTCGCAAAGTGCACGCACTACATTGTAAGCACGTTTTTGCATCTCGGCATTAGCACGTTGTACAGCATTTAATTCTATACCGCTACTATAACGACCTGTATCTACAGATGAAACTGAGCCGCCACCAAGACCAATGCGATAATTATCTCCACCAATTAAAACAACCTTGTTGCCTGATTCGGGTGATCCTTTTAAGCAATCACGCTTTGCACCATAACCTACACCTCCTGCAAGCATAATTACTTTGTCATAACCATATACTTCATTGTTTTCGGTATGCTCAAAAGTCAATACTGATCCACAGATAAGAGGTTGCCCAAATTTGTTGCCGAAATCACTTGCACCATTTGAAGCTTTGATTAAAATTTGTTCTGGTGTTTGATATAACCATTTGCGAACGGGAAGTGTTTCTTCCCAAATGCGGTCTACATCAGTGCGAGGATATGAAGTCATGTATACCGCAGTACCTGCTATAGGCCATGAGCCTTTACCACCAGCCATGCGGTCGCGAATTTCACCACCTGTTCCGGTAGATGCTCCGTTGAATGGTTCAACTGTAGTGGGGAAATTATGTGTTTCTGCTTTAAGAGAGATAACACTCTTTATGTCTTTGATTTGAAAATAATCAGATTTAGAATGATCGGCAGGAGCAAATTGTTCGATGAGAGGACCTTCTGAAAAGGCTACATTGTCTTTGTAGGCCGATACAATTTTATTTGGATTTTCGTTGGTTGTCTTTTTGATCATAGCAAAAAGCGATGACTCTTGTTCGACACCATCGATAACGAATGTTCCGCCGAAAATTTTATGACGGCAGTGCTCTGAATTGATTTGTGCAAAACCGAAAACTTCAGAGTCTGTAAGCTTACGACTTAAATCACCTTCTATTTTTTTCAGATAATCCATCTCTTCCTTTGACAAAGCCAAACCTTCTTGCTCGTTATAAGCTTCAAGGTCTTCAATGTAGATGATGGGTTGTGGTTGACGATTTGTGGTGAAAATATTCTCATCGAGACCATGATACATGCGTTGAAGCATTGGGTCGAAATCTGAATTCTCATCTTTTACAGGGAAGTATTCTTCGATGCGGAGGATGCCGTCGATTCCCATGTTTTGAGTGATTTCTACCGCATTGGTACTCCATGGAGTAATCATTTCGCGACGTGGACCTACGAAGTAACCTTTTAAATCGTCTTCGTTTTCGACTGTGGCATTGTCAAATAGCCAACAAAGTTTTTTACTGTCTTCCTGACTGATTGGTTGACTGCTTTCTACTGCAATCACGCTTGTAGCGGGAGTTCTGAAAAAAAGAATCATGTTGTATATGTCGTTATTATGTTTTTACACTTGAAAAGTGCGACTTCCTTTTCGAACGCAAAGATAGATAAATTCATTGGCGTAAAAAATAAAAGCATTAAAAAACAAAATGCAATTTCTCATTTAGCAAAGTCTGTTATATAAACAATAAATGGCTTATAATACACAATATGAATTTTAATGGTTCTCAGTGTAATAAATATAGGGGTATTTATAATTGTGTTGCCAATGTTAAACTTTAATTATATCGCTTTTATATGTATGTAGTTGACTACTTGCTCGAAAAAACGTTAACAATATATTATGTTCTCATAAAAAAATACGATATTTGCAGCATGATTTACACTGTAACTATATTTGATATATTGATAAAAGGCTTTGTCATTGGCGTTGTTGTATCAGCACCTTTAGGCCCTGTTGGTGTATTATGTATACAAAGAACACTAAATAAAGGACGTTGGTATGGCTTTATAACAGGCTTAGGTGCTTGTGCTAGTGATATTGCCTATGCATTACTCACTGGTTATGGAATGAGTTTTATCTTTGATTATATAGATAAAAACATATTTTATCTACAACTCTTGGGAAGTATAATGCTATTGTTATTCGGAATATACACATTCCGTAGCAATCCGGTTCAATCGATACGTCCAGTTTCATCTAGTAAGGGAACTTATCTTCACAACTTTATAACTGCTTTTCTTGTTACATTATCAAACCCATTGATCATATTTTTGTTTATCGGTTTATTTGCACGTTTTGCCTTTTTGCAGCCAGGAGTTTTGCTCTTTGAAACGATAACAGGTTATATGTCAATAGCATTAGGAGCACTCGCATGGTGGTTTGGTATAACTTTTGCTGTAAATAAACTACGTAAAAAATTTAATCTACGTGGTATTTGGATTTTAAATCGTATTATTGGATCTATCGTTATGTTAGTTTCAGTTATAGGGTTGATATATACATTATTAGGGGAGTCAATTTATTGATTCCAATTTGTAAAAAGAAATTCAATATGAAACTAGCTCAACAACTTCGAGAACGTAATATAGCCGAATATCTTATATATATGTGGCAAGTTGAAGATTTATTACGTGCCAATGAATGTAACATAGATCGTATAGAGAATACTATACTTTCTCAGTATGATAAAAAAGAGAAATCTGAGGCATATCAATGGTATAAAAACTTGATTGATATGATGCGTGAAGAAGGTGTTGTAGAAAAAGGGCATTTGCAGATTAATAATAATGTAATAATACAACTAACCGATTTGCATAAACAACTTTTGTCTTCACCAAAGTTCCCATTTTATAGTGCCGCATACTTCAAGGCATTGCCTTATATTATTGAACTTCGAAATAAAAATGGAAATAAAGAAGAATCGGAGATAGAAACCTGTTTTGAGGCATTATATGGTATCTTCTTATTGCGTTTGCAGAAAAAAACAATAAGTGAAGAAACACTCAAGGCTATTGATGCAATCAGTAGCTTTTTATCTCTTTTAGCCAACTATTATGATAAAGAGAAAAAAGGTGAATTGAAATTCGAAGAATAAAATGAATATATTGATAACGGGCGCAAATGGTCAATTGGGAAATGAAATTAAATTGTTGGCAGAAATCAACCCTTTTCATACCTTTTTTTTTACTGATATTCTCGAACTTGATATCTGTAACGAATCTGCTATACTTGAATATGTAGACTCTAATCAGATTGATTTGATTATAAATTGTGCAGCATATACTGCTGTTGATGCAGCCGAAGATAATGCCGATTTATGTGATAGATTAAATCATATCGCTCCTGGTTTGTTATCAAAAGCAATGCAAAAAAGGGAGGGAAGTATTATTCAATTTTCTACAGATTTTGTTTTTGATGGTACATCTTGTTTACCATATGTTGAAACTGATATGGCATATCCAATATCTGTTTATGGTAGAACAAAATTGGATGGTGAGAAAGCAGTAATAGAGTATTGCGAAAATGCAATAATATTACGTACCTCATGGCTGTATTCCGCTTTCGGATCTAATTTTGTTAAAACGATGATTCGATTGGGAAAAGAAAAATCGAAGTTGGGTGTGGTCTTTGATCAAATAGGAACTCCAACTTATGCTCGAGATTTGGCGTTGATAGTATTCGAAATTATAAATAAAGGAATTATCCCTGGTATATACCATTATAGCAACGAGGGCGTTTGTTCTTGGTATGATTTTACGCTCGCTATTCATCGTTTATCTGGAATCGGCAGTTGTAATGTTTTGCCACTTCATTCTACTGATTATCCTACTAAGGCAAAACGACCTCATTTTTCAGTTTTAGATAAAACAAAAATTAAAGATACTTACAATATTGAGATACCACATTGGGAGAAGAGTTTAGCTCAATGTATCGGTATACTTAATCAAAAATAACTATACATAATATATAGATAGAATAATTGCATGGCCAATTTAAATGAAATACAAAGAAGGCGTACCTTCGCTATTATCGCACATCCTGATGCCGGTAAAACATCATTAACAGAAAAGTTGCTTCTTTTTGGTGGTCAAATTCAAGTAGCGGGTGCTGTAAAAAGTAATAAAATAAAAAAGACCGCTACTTCCGACTGGATGGAAATCGAAAAACAACGTGGTATTTCGGTTACTACATCTGTAATGGAATTTGATTATTTAGATTATAAAATTAATATTCTTGATACTCCCGGTCACCAAGATTTTGCTGAAGATACTTATCGTACATTAACTGCAGTAGATAGTGTTATTATTGTAGTAGATGGTGCAAAGGGTGTTGAAACTCAAACGCGCAAGCTGATGGAGGTTTGTCGTATGCGCAACACGCCAGTTATTATCTTCGTTAATAAAATGGACCGTGAAGGTAAAGATCCTTTCGATTTGCTTGATGAGCTTGAAGAAGAGTTGATGATTAAGGTTCGTCCTTTGTCATGGCCTATTGATCAAGGTGCCCGCTTTAAAGGGGTTTATAATATCTACGAAAATAAATTGGATTTATTTCAGCCCTCTAAACAGGTAATGACTGAAAAAATTGAGGTAGATGTGCATACTCCCGAACTCGATAAGCATATTGGGTCTCATCTAGCCGATAAATTGCGAGGCGATCTTGAATTAATTGAAGGAGTATATCCAGATTTTGATCAACAGTCATATTTGAATGGTGAATGTGCACCCGTATTTTTTGGTTCTGCTTTGAATAACTTTGGGGTGCAAGAACTATTAAATTGTTTTGTAGAAATAGCTCCTAGTCCTCGTCCTGTTATGGCCGTAGAGCGTGAAGTTGAGCCTGATGAACCTAAATTTACTGGCTTTATATTTAAGATCACTGCTAATATTGATCCAAACCACCGCTCTTGTATCGCATTCTGCAAAATATGTTCAGGTAAATTTGTTCGTAATGCACCTTATTTGCATGTTCGCCATGGCAAAACAATGCGTTTTTCATCTCCTACACAATTTATGGCACAACGCAAAACTACCATTGATGAGGCTTATGCTGGTGACATCATAGGTTTGCCTGATAACGGAACTTTTAAGATTGGTGATACATTAACTGAAGGTGAAATGTTACATTTTCGTGGTTTGCCTAGTTTCTCTCCTGAGATGTTTAAATATATTGAGAATGCCGATCCGATGAAACAAAAACAATTATCCAAAGGTATCGATCAATTGATGGATGAAGGGGTAGCGCAGTTGTTTGTAAATCAATTTAACGGCCGAAAGATTATTGGTACTGTAGGGCAACTTCAGTTTGAAGTAATACAATATCGTTTGTTGAATGAATATAATGCATCGTGTCGATGGGAACCAATAAGTTTATATAAAGCCTGTTGGATTGAAAGTGATGATCAAGCTGAATTGGACGCATTCAAAAAGCGTAAATATCAATATATGGCAAAAGATAAGGAAGGACGTGATGTTTTCCTTGCAGATTCGAACTATGTATTGCAAATGGCGCAAATGGATTTTAAAAATATTAAGTTCCATTTCTCGAGCGAATTTTAATAAATAAATTATTTGTTATAAAAAGAGTTATGTGTCTCATTTAGAGAGCGTAACTCTTTTTTTGTATTCATAACAGATATCAATGATATAATGCAAATTTACAAATTAGCATTTTTTATCCCTTTTTTCTTTTAGATTCTTATTGATTATAGTTAATTTAGGCGAAATTCATATAATCTTATTAAATTACTAATACATTATAATATGGAGAATCTTAATACAGCATTTATGTTGATGGCCGTTGGCATGTTTACGGTATTTATTATTTTATTGGTTGTTATATTTCTCGGTAAATTTCTTACCATCTTGGTAAATAAATATGCACCTGCTGAAGACTTACCACCTTCAAAACATTCAAAAAAAACTACACCTATTCCCTCTAATGTGCTTGCAGCAATCACTGCAGCAGTCAATGTAGTCACACAAAATAAAGGGAAAATTACTAATATCGAAAAAATGTAACTTAACACAATAATACACTTGAAAAATGAAAAAAGAAATTAAGTTCAGCTTGGTGTTTAGGGATATGTGGCAAAGTGCCGGAAAATACGTTCCTCGTGTAGATCAACTAATAAAAGTAGCCCCCGCTATAATTGAAATGGGATGTTTTGCTCGCGTCGAAACTAATGGTGGTGGATTTGAGCAAGTGAATCTTTTGTTTGGCGAAAATCCTAATAAGGCAGTACGCGATTGGACAAAACCTTTCAACGATGCAGGTATACAAACGCATATGCTAGACAGAGCATTAAATGGTTTGCGGATGAGTCCGGTTCCTGCTGACGTGCGAAAACTATTTTATAAAGTAAAAAAAGCACAAGGTACTGATATTACTCGTACCTTCTGTGGTTTAAATGATATACGTAATATTGCCCCTTCAATAGTTTATGCAAAAGAAGTAGGGATGATTTCGCAATGTTCACTTTGTATTACACATTCACCCATTCATACCGTAGAGTATTATACTAACATGGCAATTGAGTTAATCAGACTGGGTGCCGATGAAATTTGCTTAAAAGATATGGCAGGTATAGGCCGTCCGGTTTCGTTAGGTAAAATTGTTGCCAATATTAAAGCGCAATATCCAGATATTATTATCCAATATCATAGTCATGCCGGTCCTGGTTTAAATATGGCTAGCATTTTGGAAGTTTGTGAAGCTGGATGCGATTATATTGATGTAGGTATGGAGCCATTATCGTGGGGTACAGGTCATGCCGACTTGATAAGTGTGCAAGCTATGCTGAAAGATGCAGGTTTTATTGTACCCGAAATTGACATGGAAGCTTATATGAAAGTTCGCGCATTAATTCAAGAATTTATGGATGACTTCCTAGGTCTTTATATAAGCCCCAAAAACCGTTTGATGAATTCGTTGCTTATCGGTCCTGGATTGCCGGGTGGTATGATGGGTAGTTTAATGGCCGATCTAGAAACGAATCTTGAAACAATCAATAAATATAAGGCTAAACACAATTTGCCTTTTATGACTCAAGATCAGTTATTAATTAAACTATTTAATGAAGTAGCCTATGTTTGGCCTCGAGTAGGTTATCCACCATTGGTAACTCCATACAGTCAGTATGTGAAAAACTTAGCAATGATGAATATTATTGCCATGGAAAAAGGGAAGGAACGATGGGGAATGATTGCAGATGATATTTGGGATATGATATTGGGCAAAGCTGGTATGTTACCTGGCGAATTAGCACCTGAAATTATTGAAAAAGCCGAAAGAGAAGGGCGTAAATTCTTCACAGATAATCCTCAAGATAATTATCCCGATGCTCTCGATAAGTACCGTAAACTGATGAAGGAGAATAAATGGGATTTAGGACAGGATGATGAAGAACTTTTCGAATATGCAATGCATCCAGCTCAATATGAAGCATATAAAAGTGGAAAAGCCAAAGAAGATTTCTTGGCAGATGTAGACAAACGGAAATCTGAAAAAGATAAGTCGCCATTGGATGATGCTAAGCCAAAAACGCTGACAGTACAAGTGGACGGTCAAGCTTATAAAGTAACTGTCGCCTATGGTGAAACGACATTACCCAAAGAACCAACAGCTCCCGTTTTGCCTACTGGTATGGGAAAAGATGTACTATCGCCATTAGAAGGCAAATTCTTTTTAACAAAGAATGCTCAAGAAACGCCATTGGCAGTAGGCGATATAGTAAAAGAGGGTGATGTGTTGTGCTATGTTGAAGCCATGAAAACATACAATGCCATTCGGGCTGAGTTTGGAGGTACTATAACCTCTATTAGTGCAACTTCAGGAGATACGGTATCAGAAGATGATGTTTTAATGACAATTGCATAATGGAAGAAATTTTAGATAAACTATTTAATATGACTGCCTTCAGTAATATATTTGCTGAACCCCAGTTTCTAATCATGTATCTTATCGCATTCGTTCTATTGTATTTAGGAATTAAAAAACAGTATGAACCTTTGTTGTTAGTCCCCATAGCATTTGGGATACTTTTGGCCAATTTTCCCGGTGGTGAAATGGGAGTAGTGCAAGCTGATGAAAATGGTATGGTAATGGTACATGGGGTAATGAAGAATATTTGGGAAATGCCTTTACATGAAATCGCTCATGAATTGGGATTGATGAACTTTGTTTATTATATGCTCATTAAAACAGGTTTTCTTCCACCCATCATTTTCATGGGAGTTGGTGCATTGACCGATTTTGGCCCTATGCTTCGTAATCTCCGTCTTTCTATTTTTGGTGCTGCTGCGCAAATTGGCATTTTTACAGTTTTACTAGTAGCCATTCTTATTGGTTTTACACCTAAAGAGGCCGGCTCACTTGGTATTATTGGTGGTGCAGATGGTCCTACAGCTATATTTACAACCATCAAATTGGCCCCTCATTTATTAGGGCCTGTAGCCATTGCAGCCTATTCATATATGGCTTTGGTTCCAGTTATTATTCCAGCTGTAGTTCGCCTACTTTGTACTAAAAAAGAACTTAGTATCAATATGAAAGAGCAGGAGAAAAAATATCCTTCGGATACTGAAATTAAGAATATGCGAATTCTAAAGATTATTTTCCCTATTGTAGTAACCACTGTAGTGGCATTGTTTGTGCCAACAGCAGTTCCATTGATTGGAATGTTGATGTTTGGTAACTTAGTTAAAGAAATTGGTAGTAATACATTCCGTTTGTACGATGCAGCATCGAACAGCATCATGAATGCAGCAACTATTTTTCTAGGATTATCGGTTGGTGCAACCATGACGGCTGATGCCTTTTTAGATTGGACTACCATTGGTATTATTGTAGGTGGCTTTTTGGCATTTGCATTAAGTATTGCAGGTGGGATTTTCTTTGTTAAAATATTCAATTTATTTTGCAAGCGAAAAATCAATCCTTTGATTGGGGCTACCGGTCTGAGTGCAGTTCCTATGGCGAGTCGGGTAGCTAATGAAATAGCTTTAAAGTATGATTCTAAAAATCATGTTTTACAATATTGTATGGCTAGCAATATATCAGGAGTTATTGGCTCAGCCGTTGCAGCCGGAGTCTTGATCTCTTTTTTGGGAAGTTGATTTAATACATAATATCAATAAACATATAATCCTTACAAGCTAATAGTGCTTGTAAGGATTATTTTTATTTTCTGTGCCAAGTAGATTTTAATAATAAACGATATAAAGGCTAAACAAATTTCATTATTGTTGAATAATAAATCTATCGATTTGATATTCATTTATACTCATGGTGTTTTTCTTTTTGTTTGCTCTGTATTTTTTATTGAGGACAAAATTAAAACCGGCATAAACCTGTAGTGTTCCATATCCATTATTCAAACTGAAATTTTTCTGTCTATAGCCATAATTTCTACCTAGAAATGATGAACCTACATAATATTTCCCATTATTATATACTACTCCTGCTCTCAATAATAAATCTATATTTATTTTTTTGAAAAACTGGTTGTCATTATCTTCTCTACTCGATACTTTTGAAACTTTATATGCCAATACAGGACTGAGTGATATATTTGCAAGAAAGTTTTTAGCAAAAACCCAATTAAAAGTATATCCTGCACTCAGACTTATATTAGTATATTTAATATGATGTACCTTCATATCAGAATTCATGTTGTTTAATATTTGAATTGGAAGTTTATTATAATCAAAATTTAGATTATGTGTTGAAACTGAAAATCCAAATATAAACGATCCACAGCTGCGGCGTTGTTGTGTAGTCATACTGTATGCGGCCGGATATGAGAAGTGTTTGTTATTGAGGATGTAATAAAGATTTAAACTTTTTAAATCAACATCAAACCCATCAAAATTAATTGAATAATTAGTTGGGAAAGCATCACCGAATCCTTTCGCCTTATGAATTTTATAATTATTTCCTGTTTTTTGATACATTAAATCTAAACCGAAAGCTGCGCTGTATAAACTTAATTCAAACGAGGTGCCATTGCTTTTTCCTTTCTGTTTATTAAACATATCATTTACATCAAATGACCATCCGACAAAAAAGAATTTCCATCCAAAATAGAATCCTATTTTATTTCCTGGTCGTGGCGAAAACCGTAAATTCTGATCATGTGGATTTGTACTACGCATTGAATAAAACTGATTATTATTATAATATATTGTTTGGACTGTAAAATCATATTTGTTTGGACTTACATACAATGTATCATAATCTCCAGCAATAAAATTGAATGCTTCAATAAAAAAATTCTTTTTCTTTATTTCCACACTATCCGATACAATATCTTTATTTTCAATCATCATAGCACGAAGTGTTGTAGATGATAACAGGATGAGTATCAGTAATAATATTTTGCGCATGTATATATTATCTATAATAGTTGTTTCTTTAACGGATTGCAAATGTATGAATTGATTTTCGTTTAGTCAAATGGAGCTGTTTTTAATTTTGTTATATCAAATCCAACCATCTTTTCAATTCATTGAGCCATTCATTTTTAAAGTCAAAATCTTTGAATCCAAAACTATGTCCTCCCGACGGATAAAGATGAAATGAAACAGGAATTTTATTGCTCATTAAATACTCACAGTAAAGAATACTATTCATTGGCGATACAATTGGGTCGTCTGCCGCATCGACGATAAAGGTCGATGGTGTCGATTGATTGACTTGTAGTTCGAGCGAGCGTTCAGTTTGCTCATTCTCATTTAGAACTTTGCCAAATAATCGATCTCTCGATTTTCCATGCGTCCAGTTATTTTGCATATTAATAACCGGATATAGTAATATTTGAAAATCCACTTTGTCATAACTTTCACCATATATAGCCGCATAAGCTGCAAGATAGCCTCCAATCGATGCTCCCATAATTCCAACTTTTTTAATGGAAGGATAGTTATCGCGTATGTATTTTATGGCCAATAAACTATCATTTAATGTCGCAATTTTATTTTCATTCGGTAAGTGATATTTTACAATGCCGTAAACCATATTTTGCTCATTCATCCAATGGATAAAATCGACTCCCTCATGGCTCATATTTATTTTGTCTAATCCACCCCCCGGGCACATTATTATGGCTTTTTGATAGTCTTTATTAGTGTTGAATAACAACAAACTACCATAAGATGCATTTTCAGCCATTAGATAGATTTCTTCTTGACTCAATTTGTCAATCTCAATTTCTTGACTGATGTTAACTCCTGTCAAATCAATAATGCTACATATATTTTTCATACTCGAATAATTTATTATTAATAACTAATATTGATGCCATAATGTTGATATAAAGTATAAATCTTTCATTAACAATAAAAATGAACAATGGGTTTGTTACATTTTTATTTTTGTTTTTTGATATTTTGGTTTATCATAAATTAAACCATATGATTTCTCTATAAATAACTCACATTAAGAATAATATGATAAACTCTAATTTAAAAACATTCTAAATAGTTTGATGCCTTGTTAGGTTTTTAATATCTTTGCATCGATAAATAAAATACGAGTGGTATGCGACTGTCCGAATTGAAAACTGGAGAAAAAGGGGTAATAGTAAAGGTGTTAGGTCACGGAGGATTTAGAAAACGCATAGTTGAAATGGGTTTTATAAAAGGAAAAACCGTTGAAGTAATATTAAATGCTCCTTTGAAAGATCCTATTAAATATAAAGTTTTAGGATATGAAATCTCTTTGCGCCGTCAAGAGGCTGATATGATTGAAGTCATTAGCGAGGATGACGCAAAAAAACAATTTGACGATGCCAAATATGAAAAAGGTATCGAAGGCAATGAATCATGCGACCATGAACTTCGCAATGCAGCTTTAGGAAAGCGACGTACCATCAATGTTGCCTTAGTAGGCAATCCAAATTGTGGTAAAACAACGCTTTTTAATATTGTATCGGGTGCTCACGAACATGTAGGTAACTATAGTGGTGTAACTGTTGACGCAAAAGAGGGTTTCTTCGATTTTGAAGGTTATCATTTTAGAATTGTCGATTTACCTGGTACTTATTCTCTTTCGGCATATACTCCCGAAGAGCTATATGTGCGTAAACATATTATCGATGAAACTCCCGATATCATAATCAACGTATTAGATTCCTCTAATTTGGAACGAAATTTATATCTCACTACACAGCTCATTGATATGAATGTGCGAATGGTTATCGCATTGAATATGTTTGATGAACTACGTGCTAGTGGTAATGTGTTAGATTATAAACTTCTGAGTAAGCTTTTTGGAGTTCCTATGATTCCTACCGTCAGTAGAAAACGTGAAGGCATCAATCATCTTTTTCATGTTATCATTAATCTTTACGAAGGAGCCGACTTTTTTGACAAAAATGGAAATATTGACCCCGATATAGCCAATGATATAAAAGATTGGCACAAAACACATGTTAATGAACATGATCATGAATCGCATTTAGAAGATTACGTAAATCATATTCCGTCGGCTAAACGTACATTTCGCCATATTCATATCAATCACGGCCCCGACATAGAATTGGCAATAAATGCTGTAAAAGATGAAATCTGTAAAAACGAATCTATTCGTCATAAATATTCAACTCGATTTTTGGCAATCAAATTATTGGAGAATGATTCTGAGTTTACCCAATTAATCAAACAACTGCCCAATGGCAATGCTATACTCAGCATACGAGATAAAGAATCAAAGCGCATTAAAGTTAGTTTGAATGAAGATAGTGAATCGGCCATAACCGATGCCAAATATGGTTTTATTAGTGGTGCATTAAAAGAGACCTTTACAGATAATCATCAAAACAAAGAGGTGTTAACCAAAGTGCTCGATTCTATTGTGACCCACCGTTTCTGGGGCTACCCTATATTCTTCCTATTTATGTTTATTATGTTTCAAGGAACTTTCATATTAGGGGAATATCCAATGCAGGGTATTGAGTGGTTGGTAGATACATTAGCAACTTTGTTGACTGAACATATGAGTCCGGGTCCATTAAAAGATATGATGGTAGATGGCATTGTGGGCGGCGTAGGTGGCGTCATTGTTTTTCTTCCCAATATATTGATATTATACTTTTTTATATCCTTAATGGAAGATTCGGGATATATGGCACGTGCAGCCTTTATTATGGATAAAATAATGCATCGCATGGGGCTACATGGTAAGTCTTTCATTCCATTAATTATGGGTTTTGGTTGTAATGTTCCGGCTATAATGGCATCACGTACCATCGAAAATCGAAAAAGTCGCTTAATCACTATGTTGGTTAACCCATTGATGTCGTGTAGTGCTCGCTTGCCCATTTATCTATTGTTGGTAGGAGTATTTTTCCCTCGTCACGAAGGCATTGTTATATTATCACTATATGCTATCGGTATTGTGTTGGCCGTATTTATAGCTCGTATTTTTAGTAAGTTTTTAGTAAAAGGTGATGATACGCCTTTTGTAATGGAATTACCCCCATATCGTATGCCCACAGCACGATCAATTTTTCGTCATACTTGGGAAAAAGGAGTTCAGTACTTACGGAAGATGGGTGGTATTATTATGATCGCATCAATCATTGTATGGTTTTTAGGCTATTACCCCAATCACAATGATTACGATACTGTGGCAGAGCAACAAGAAAACTCATATATTGGTAAAATAGGCAAAACCATAGAACCAATTGTAAAACCATTGGGTTTTGATTGGAAGTTGGGTGTAGGTTTGTTGTCAGGGGTAGGAGCCAAAGAAATTGTAGTTAGTACATTGGGAGTGCTCTATGTAAACGATCCTGAAGTCGATGCTGCCAATTTGGCCGAACGAATTCCTATTACACCGTTAATCGCTTTTTGTTATATGCTATTTGTGCTTATCTATTTCCCCTGTATAGCTACACTTGTAGCCATTAAACAGGAATCTAATAAATGGAAATGGGCTCTCTTTGCAGCTGTATATACTACAGCATTGGCTTGGTTATTGACATTTGCAGTTTATCAAATTGGATCATTATTTGTATGATGAATAATTGGCAAGAGTGGTTGGTTGGAGTTATTGTTGTTTTTTGTGTGGGGTATGTCTTCTATAAAATCTACCTCACTATGCGAAAAGCAAAAAAAAATATTCATCCCTGTGAAGGTTGTCTAAGTGATTGTAAACTAAAAGATATAGCAAGAAATAAAGCATCCTCGAAGCCACAAAATAGGGAGTGTAGCAATAAAAAATGTTGCTGATATTTTGGAGATTTCAAAATTTGTTTTACCTTTGCAACCGCAATCGAGAAACAAACCCGGTTCCTTGGATGAGTGGTTTAGTCAGCGGTCTGCAAAACCGTTTACGGCGGTTCGAATCCGCCAGGAACCTCAATAGCCCTGCTTAGATAACTTCTGAGTAGGGTTTTTTCTTTTTAAGAAACTTCAATGATTCACTTCAAGATTTCGGTATCATTCTATGATCCCCTTTAATGGAAAAAAGATAAATTCATTTTTATCTTTTCGCAAGAATATGTAACCTATTTTTTTATAAGATAGAAGCAGCTAGTGCTAACAAAATTTCTTAAAAGAGGGATATGGGCAATTAGATTATTCAACGTTCGAGGAGTTAAGCCATACTTGGTTTCATAGTGCGGATTAATAAAATAGAGTTGCTGATTAATTATTTTGTAATCTGTTTCATTGATAGACTTTAGAAATTTTTCAATAGAACATTTTGTTTTCTTAATGCTTAGTAGTTCTATTATATTATTTTCCTTCTCTCCAAACATATTTAAAATCATCTTATATAAAATGACCGGTAATAGATGGATGAATGGAAGATGAGAAATTACTTTGCTTTGTGCAATTTGTTGATGTCCACCAAAAGGCATCTGCCATGCCGGAAAAGCTATAAAGATTATTCCATTGGGAGCAAGAAATTTCTGTAAATTCGATAAAAATAGTATCTTATCATCAATATGCTCTATTACGTCATGTACTATAATTAGAGAAAAACAATGATTAAAATCTTCTAAATCAAAGATATTTGCTAGGATAAAAGTGCCTTTCTGCTTCTTTTGGGCAAAGAATAAACGGGCCTGTTCTATTCTTGTGGCAGAAAGGTCAACACCATATACATTACAACCTATTTCTGCAAAAGGCAATAAATTACCACCTTCTCCACAACCAACTTCTAAAATTTTGTTGGGAATAATCCCTGTATGTCTACGTATATAAGGTATATAATACTTTCTGGTAGTTCGTGCCTGTTCATCAAAATAGAATTCACGGTTGATATGTCGCTTTTGCATATTTCAGCCTGTTTAAATTTTAGGGCTTATGACAGTTTCATGATCTGCTGGTTTTTATTGATCGGCTTCTTAAACCCCAAATGGATAATCAATTATGATATAAAAGTATTGCTTCCGCATTATATTTTAATATAATGCGGAAAAACAGATATTCCTTGACGAGTTATTGATATTCGATGACAAAATCCGCATGTCCAGATTTTCACTAAGGCTTCTCGTTTCTTTTAACTGCATATTTATTCTTGAAACCTTAGCGTGGATATCTGTTTTAGTGCAAAGGCAGCACATTTATTTCGTTATTACAAGATAACAAACTTAGAATCATTCATACACTTAAAACACGATCAATAATCTCTTCAATTTTCATCGTATACATGGTTTTGTAGACAATTCTTATATTTAAAAAGACTTTACTTTAATCGTTACCTTCTCCGTTTTATTAGTATGGTTATAAAACACATTGCTACAGCTCTGAAGCATCATTAAACATCCGAATAATACAAATGCAAATACAATTTTCTTCATGATATATGTTTTTTATTTAAACAATCCATAGATTACATCCTGTACTAATCCACCAAAATCCATTTTTACTTTATACTTTTTAGATTTAAAGTAAGGCATTACTATAGGAGTAACTTCATAATAATTATAGGGATATTCACGATAGCCCCTTATTCCTAGCTCGGTTCCAAAAGAATTCGTTATATCGAAAGCAACGCTACATCCGTAGTCATTGCGGCTAAATGAAGTGGCAGGGTTAAATAAAAAACCGCCAAATACATTTAAACTTATTCTAGGGTTAAAGGAATAAGAAAGCATGCCCGATATACCAAACATTTCATCTATGCGATGAGGCATACTTAACTTCATCGCATGTAATGTAAACTCTGCAAACAAATTATCTGACAATGATTTTTTATATCCAATAGCTGCATAATTAAAAATACCGATGCCAATTAAGTTTATTTGGCGTCCTCTGCCATAGACATGACCATTCCACAATGGCCTTATTACCCCCGACACATTGTATTCTCCTTTATGCAATGGGCTTTTGTCTGTGTAAAAGGACGGATATGCCCCTTTCTTGGTTTGAAAAGTTGAAGAAGATTCTGCAAATGGAGCATGGTTCTGATAATGAGTATATTTTACTGAATCAACAACCATACTTTTTTTTTCAGGCAAATTTCTTTTTATCAGGGGATTAATATCACTCCATCTTGATTCTTGACCATATACGTTAAGAGAGCAATTAAACAATAACATGATAATCGAAAACAAAGCAAATGTCTCCCAATTGATAAATGTAGTTACATTTCTATGCATATAGATTTTTATTATGCCCAAAGCGTGAAAATAAAAGTCTAACACACAAGGGCTATGAACAAATTTACTATCAACATAATAAAATAAAGAGTTTTTACATCTCAACACAATTTATGTATACGAAGTTATGAAGTACAAATTATCAATGAAATACCAATTAATTGGTATTTCATTGATAAAAAAGCGCACTTTAAAAGTCATCAGTAATATTCTATTCATAACCTAAATACCTGCCAAATATAAACCTAATGCACGAACAGAACAGCATAACATTAACTTTCAAAGGAGCTTTACTGCTATTATAAAGACAGTATTATTTGCAAGACTCCCTACTTGAAAAGTGTTAAAAAACGAATATGCAAATGTATTCTATCATGATTTTTTTAGTCATGTTCAATATTAACTGTTGTCCCTCTGTCAATGCTCAGTTGATATAGATGTCTAAATTTTTACGTTTCTTGTTTCAGATGAATTTGTTCTTGTTTGTCTTGCGATTCTCCTTCTTATTAAAAAGAAGATTGATTCACCTTTTAACTTGATGAAGTAAGATATTTTACTCATTCTCCCGTATCGCCGCTCATAATAATTCATACATAGAATGAGACAGTGTTTATGTATAATGGGCTTGCGAAATGATGGTCTTTGTTGTCATGGCATATTAAAAACACATATTATCTGCATTTGATTTCTATCACATCACTCCAGTTGGTTGTATAGCGTGGAGAGAGTTGTTCTTGTTTGAGATGCCACTCTTTGCTATTGCCTTGCGATGCCAATTTAATCACACTGCCTCGCCCGTTGAGTTTATCTATTATTTGCATTAAAGTGTCTCGTTTGTCACGATCTACCGCATCAAACAGATTGCCTTGCGAATGATTAGAAATCTCGGTGATAATAACTCCACATTTCTTATATTGAAATCCTTCGACGAAGATATGTTTTAAACCTTGAAGGGCATAGTGGACGATCTCTATTGAATCGTTGGTAGCAACGGGTAGATCGATTACTATATTTTGGCAATGTTGCGGAAGATCTTCACGAAAGCAGTTGGTATGAATGAATACCATTAATGAGTTGGCAAAAGCTTTTTGTTTGCGTAGTTTGTTGGCGCACGAAGAGGCATGTGTGGCTATTGCTTCGGATATATTATCATAGTCGGTAAGCATTTTGCCGAAACTGCGCGATGTACAGATTTGCTTTCTTTGTGGTGGTATTTCCTCTATATCAATGCAGGCTATACCCTTTAGTTCTTTCCAAGTTCGTTCGCCTGTAATGGTAAACATCTTGCGAACCCATGATTGCGATTGTTGGGTAAACTCATATGCTGTTGTGACTCCATATAGATTTAATTTTTTTGCAATGCGTCTACCTATTCCCCAAACATCTTCTATTGGAGTTAGTTGCAATGCTTTAATCCGTTTTTCTTCATTGTCGATAATACAGACATTATGATATGCCTTATGTTTTTTTGCGAATTTGTTGGCTATTTTTGCCAATGTTTTGGTTGAAGCAATTCCTAGTGAAACGGGGATTCCTGTGTTCTTGGTTACTGTATGTGTTATTTCTTTTCCAAAGGTTTCAAGATTATTATGGCCTTCAAAATCGAGGAAGGCTTCGTCGATAGAATAAATTTCAATGTTTTGTACCATTTGCGACAGAATTGACATTACTCTCGACGACATATCTCCATAGAGCGTATAATTGCTCGAAAACAGTGTAATGTTATATTTCTCGATCTCCTCTTTGAACTCGAAAACGGGTTTACGTTTTACTCCTAAATGTTTGGCTTCATTGCTTACGGCAATAATGTATCCATCATTGTTTGAGAGTACAGCCACAGGTTTACCATTTAAATCGGGACGGAAAACACGTTCGCACGAAACGTAGAAGTTATTGCAATCAATCAATCCGAACATTAGCGTAAGCGGCGATTTTTTTTGATGGTATATGTCACAATACCCCATATCAGAAATTCGTTGTCTTGGGTAACCTTCATGATAGGGTAAGACGGATTGGAAGGTATTAGATAAGCTGCATTTTGCTCTATCTTTACTCTTTTCACAGTGAAGTCTCCATCTACAAAGCAAACGGCCAAATCATTGTTTAATAATTCTAATGATTTATCGATAACCAGTATATCGCCCTCTTCAATGCCTTCATCTTGCATACTATTGCCTACCACACGCCCGTAGAAGGTGGATGATGGATTTTTTACAATCTCTTTATTAAGATCGATTGCCAACTCCATGTAGTCTTGTGCCGGACTGGGAAAACCGGCTCTAATACCCGAATCGGCATAGGGTAGTGGTAGTGAACTGTTGATATCGGCAAGATGAATTTCTAAAATTTTCATATTGCAAATTTAGATATAGGGAGTGTTAAATCAAAGTATCTCTATATATGCTGTTCGCTATTTTATATTAATTATGTAAGTTTAGGATGCTGGTGTGTGGCGAAAGAGCGAAAGGTTTGTGTGTGAAGATAGCATGGTGAACATAGCCTTCTTAGTATGGATAGGGCATATTTAGTAAGATGAAGAGCTACATTGCTTGTATTATATTACTGCAAACGCTATGCAGTGTTGCTGCAAACAGGATACAGCATTACTGCATAGCCTTTGCAGTAATGCTGCAATCGGAGTTCAGTGACGAGCATCATTAATAAAAGCCTTGAAGATGTACTCTCTTCAAGGCTTTTATTATTAATGATCACAAAATGGCATTAGTTGTTGAAGTCTAGTTCATATCCGTTCGATCCTACAATAATAGGTTTAGTACGATCGACCTCTTGTGCCAATAGTTTTTTAGATAAGTCATTCAAAAGGTATCGTTGAATGGCTCGTTTTACAGGGCGTGCACCAAATTCAGGATCGAAGCCTGCTTTTGAAATGAAATCAATCGCTTCATCAGTCATTTGTAAATCAACACCGTTGCCAGCCAACATTTTTTGAACCCCCTTAATCTGCATCAAAACAATCTGTTTAATTTCGGCTTCATTCAATGGCATGAACATGATTGTTTCGTCAATCCGATTTAAGAACTCAGGACGGATGGTCTTTTTCAGCATATTCATTACCTCTTGTTTGGTGTCTTCTATTACTTGCTCTTTGTTGTCGCCATGAAAATTTTCCATTTGCGATTGAATATACGAACTACCCATATTGGAAGTCATGATGATAATGGTGTTTTTGAAGTTGACAACACGTCCTTTATTATCGGTCAATCGTCCATCGTCTAAAACTTGCAACAAAATATTGAATACATCGGGATGCGCTTTTTCGATTTCATCGAACAACACTACCGAATAAGGTTTGCGTCGGATAGCTTCGGTCAATTGTCCTCCTTCGTCGTATCCTACATATCCGGGAGGCGCTCCAACCAATCTCGATACGCTATGCTTTTCTTGGTATTCGCTCATGTCGATACGAGTCATCATCGAATCATCATCAAACAAAAATTCGGCAAGTGCTTTGGCCAACTCTGTTTTACCGACTCCGGTTGTTCCTAAAAAGATGAATGAACCAATCGGACGGCGTGGATCTTGCAATCCGGCACGGCTTCGGCGTACTGCATCGGCAACAGCAGTGATGGCTTCATCTTGTCCTACCACACGTTCGTGTAGCTCTTCTTCTAAATGAAGAAGTTTATCTTTTTCGCTTTGAAGCATTTTGCTTACAGGAATGCCAGTCCAACGTGATACAACATCGGCGATATCTTCTGCATCGACCTCTTCTTTGATCATGGCTTTATCACCTTGCATCTTATGCAGTTCGGCTTGAACATCATCAATTTCTTTGGCCAAAGCTTCTAATTTGCCGTAACGTATTTCGGCTACTCTACCATAGTCGCCTTCGCGTTCGGCTTTGTCAGCTTCAAACTTCAAGTTCTCAATCTCTACTTTATTGTTTTGGATTTTATCCATCAAGGTCTTTTCGCTTTGCCACTTGGCTTTCAGAGATTTTTCTTGATCTTTCAAATCGGCCAATTCTCTACCGATCGTATCCATTTTAGGCTTATCTTTTTCGCGTTTGATGGCCTCACGTTCAATTTCTAATTGACGAATGCGTCTTGAAATCTCATCTAGCTCTTCAGGCAATGAATCTACCTCCATGCGGAGTTTAGACGCTGCTTCATCCATTAAGTCAATGGCTTTATCGGGCAAGAAACGATCGGTGATATAGCGACTACTCAACTCGACTGCCGCTATAATTGCATCATCTTTAATACGCACATGATGATGATTTTCATATCTCTCTTTCAAACCGCGCAATATTGATATTGTGCTTAGAGTGTCGGGCTCATCTACTTGTACGATCTGGAAACGACGTTCCAACGCTTTATCTTTTTCAAAATATTTTTGATATTCATCGAGCGTGGTAGCACCTATCGATCTTAATTCGCCTCGAGCCAATGCCGGTTTTAAAATATTGGCTGCATCCATAGCGCCTTCTCCTTTGCCGGCTCCCACTAGGGTATGAATTTCGTCAATAAATAATATGATATCACCTTCTGATTTTTTCACCTCATTGACAACCGATTTTAAACGCTCTTCAAACTCTCCTTTGAATTTTGCTCCGGCCACCAATGCACCCATATCGAGCGAATAGATGGTTTTGTTTTTTAGATTTTCGGGCACATCACCTCGAAGTATGCGATGAGCTAATCCCTCTACAATAGCTGTTTTACCGGTACCGGGTTCACCTATCAATATCGGATTGTTCTTGGTTCTGCGACTCAAAATTTGAAGTACACGTCGTATTTCATCATCGCGTCCAATCACAGGATCGAGCTTACCGGTACGAGCTGCTTCATTTAGATTAATGGCATATTTCTCTAATGACTGATAGTTGTCTTCGCTGGATTGTGAAGTAACCTTCTCTCCTTTGCGCAATTCGGCAATGGCGGCACGCAAATCTTTTTCATTCAATCCTGCATCTTTTAAAATAGTAGAAGTGGTACTTTTTACCGATAGCAGAGCCAATAAAATAGCTTCAAGAGAGACAAACTCATCTCCCATTTCTTTGCAAACTTGATTAGCCTTTTGTAATACTTCATTGGCTTCTCTACTTAAGTAGGGCTCTCCACCCGATACTTTGGGCAAAGATTCTATCTGCTTGTTGATAACCAATCCTATTTGTTGCCCATTAATACCCAGTTTTTGGAAAATAAAATTAGTTAGACTTTCGCCTACTTTTATCAATCCTGCCAATATATGAATCGGCTCAATCGACTGTTGACCATGTGCATTTACTATATTAATAGCTTCTTGAATGGCCTCTTGAGATTTAATTGTAAAGTTGTTAAAATTCATATGATAATACTTTCTTTAAATTTCTATTTTTATAACGTTTTTGGACATACAAAAGATTTGCCAACATCAATATTCTACGTTTTTTTTGTCATAATATCATGCAAAATGCAAATATGACAGTTGTCTGTATCATAAAATATTTATTAGGAATATAAAATTCTGAAAGCTTTATTGTATCTTTAACAACTCAAAAAAAATAATAAGCTTGCTTGTAAAATGAAAGAAGAAAATATAAAACTACCCGCCAATGTAATTTTAATTGATGTAGCATATCTCAATTTCTTGATTGGTGATATTAAAAGATATTTTGAACAAAAACTAGAAAGAACTCTTCAAGATTTAGATCTAGCCTCGTTTGTTGAATATTTGGCTTTAGATTTTGGTTATGAAGTCGGTAATAATGAAACACAGGTTTTATTAGTATACGATGATTCATCACCTAATATCTGTTTTTGCCAACCTTCAGATATAAAAAAGGATCTTGACGGAAAAGCTTTTGCTAGTCAGCTGGGTGAGTTTATGTTTGCAGGTGTGCCATGCGAAAACATTGTGGGACGCGATGAGTTATTATTGGATTTGACCAAAATTGTACTCAACTCGGATGACGTAAAACGCTTTATTTTAATAGGTAGCGATGCTTCCTATGATAATAGACTGATTGAAGAATTGAACGGCGCAGATGATAAACAAGTTTTGCAATATCGTATGGATGAGTCTACCGAAAAGATTGAGTACCGATGGGAATTAATCGTTTTTCCTATAATGCAGGCGGTAGGAATCCGTGAAGATGAATTATAATAATATATGTCTGACTTTAGATTAAGAGTATTTCAGAGTGTTGCTAAAAACCTAAGTTTCACAAAAGCATCACAGGAATTGTACATTAGCCAACCTGCTATATCGAAACATATACAAGAGTTGGAAGCCAATTACCAAACTCGATTATTCGATCGACAAGGAAATAAAATTTCTTTGACAGAGGCTGGTAAACTGCTATACGAACACAGTATTCGTATACTAGATGCCTATAAACAGCTCGAATATGAAATGCATCTTTTAAATAATGAATACTCAGGCGAGCTTAGACTGGGAGCCAGCACTACCATTTCACAATATGTTCTACCACATTTTCTTGGCAATTTTATACGTAAATTTCCTGAAGTAGCGCTTTCTGTGATGAATGGAAATTCGCGCTTAATAGAAACAGCTCTTTTGGAAAATAGAATTGACCTGGGATTGGTGGAAGGAGTGTTGAGGCTTCCAAATTTGAAATATACAACTTTCTTGAAAGACGAAATTGTTGTGGTTTCGAATACACAAAGCAAGTTGAATGTGCCCGATGAAATTACTCCCGAAGAGCTGATTGCCTATCCTTTAGTATTGCGCGAACGAGGCTCGGGTACACTCGATGTTATTGAACGGGCACTATTGAAACATCATATAAAAATCACATCATTAAATGTATTAATGCATTTGGGAAGTACCGAGAGTATTAAGCTATTTATTGAGAATACAGATTGTTTAGGTATTGTTTCTGTGCGCTCGGTTACAAAAGAGTTGGCAAATGGTACATTGCGTATTATCGAAGTAAAAGACATGTCGATGCATCGCGATTTTTGTTTTGTACAGCAACAAGGACAAGAGGGAGGATTAACAAACTTGTTTACCCAATTTGCCTCTCACTATAAAGGATAATATTCAATTCATCAATTGAATATTATCTATTGACTCCAAATCCAAATAGTGCAAAATCTCCTAAACAAGGATCTTCGGGAAATATGGTTTTAAAATAATTGGTTATCTCTAATGCCGTTTTAAAGCTGGCTGTACGACTTTGGGTAATGCCCAACTCTAATGCCATTTGATGCACGTGGGTATCCAATGGTATAATTAAATCGCATGGATTGATTTTTTTCCAACATCCAATATCGACCGGCGAATTCTTTCTAACCATCCATCTCATATACATATTCATCTTTTTCTGAGCCGATTTATTAGAAAATCCCAACCCCTCTAATAAAGCATCAATGGGTAAACTTTTATTTTGTAACAAAATCCAATCTTCTAAACTGTCATGTTTTTGATATACAGTGTATAAGAATGAAAACATATCGGCCAGTGCTCCATTTGATAGCGTCCGATAAAATGTTTTGTCTGTATCACTAAAATCTTTATGCCATTGTTGCGATGTTACATATATATAAGGTTGGTGGTTCATGAGATTATTTAATCTGTGTGCGGCATCAATAATCATACTTCTTCTTCCAAATGATAGATAAGCCGTTAGCAGTCCACTTATTTCGATGTCTTGCAATAGAGTATACATATGTGGAAATTGTATGGGATCTTTCTCTATAAAATCGTATTGGTGATATTGATTGGCTAAGTTAATAAGGTGATTTTGCAATTTAGTCATGGCTGAATGTTTATGATGTTGCAAAGTAAAAATGTTTTTTGTGAACCACATTCATCAATATCAGACATTTAATATTTATTGGTTTATTATTTTTGATAGGATGGGTATGTAGTGTGCAAAACAAAATTGGATAATGGGAAAAATTATAGATTAAAGCAAGGCAATGCGTTACAATAAATTTCTATGTCAAAACAGTTCTATAACCAAAAGTTATACTATATAAAAAGATACAATTAGTTATAAATCATGATTAATAGTACCTTTGCACCATAAACCTAAAATGATAAATTATATGGCATTGAAAATTATTGAAACTCTTCATCATCACAATAAGAAAATATATGTGAGTTTGCTATTGATAATCTCATTCTTCCTAATGTTAGATTATGTTCCCGGATGTCAGTCAATAGCGGCTTGGGTCACTCCTCCGGTAGCCTTATTCCTTGGTTTGGCTTTCGCTCTACTTTGTGGACAAGCTCATCCGAATTTCAATAAAAAAACCTCAAAATATCTGCTTCAATATTCGGTAGTGGGTTTAGGTTTTGGTATGAATCTTCATGCTGCTTTAGCATCGGGCAAAGAAGGTATGAGCTTTACCGTGATTTCGGTTGTTGGAACGTTGGCTCTAGGATGGTTCTTAGGACGTAAATTATTTAAACTCGATAAGAAAACATCTTATTTGATAGGTTCGGGTACGGCCATCTGTGGCGGTAGTGCTATTGCTGCTGTAGGCCCTGTAATGCGGGCTAACGATTCGGAGATGTCGGTATCATTGGCTACTATCTTTATATTGAATGCAATCGCGTTGTTTATATTTCCGGCTATTGGCCATGCTTTAGATATGACTCAGCAGCAATTTGGAACATGGGCAGCTATTGCGATTCACGACACCAGTTCGGTTGTGGGTGCAGGTGCAGCATATGGCGAAGAGGCCTTGGGCATAGCAACGACTATTAAATTGACTCGTGCATTATGGATTATTCCGATGGCTTTTTTTACATCATTTGTATTTAAAACCAAAGGACAAAAGATTTCAATTCCATGGTTTATCTTTTTCTTTATAGGTGCTATGGTTGTGAATACTTATTTGTTGGATGGCGTGCCTCAAATAGGATTATTTATAAACGAATTGGCTCGCAAAACATTAACCATAACTATGTTTTTTATTGGAGCATCATTGTCGATGAATGTGGTGAAATCAGTAGGATTGAAACCTTTGATTTTAGGGGTTTTATTATGGGTCATTATTAGTGTAGCATCATTGCTTTATATCGTAGGCATTTAAAATAGTATTCAATAATTCTTTAAAAGAATAGTAAAAAGAATGAGCTTCAAAAGTTTTCAATAAACTTTTGAAGCTCATTTCTTCTATTTGTATCTTTTCTTTTAAAGAATTATTCTAGCCAATCGAACGTGTAAAATACACCAATAATATTATTGAAATCTCTTTGTTTGGTTATGTATATGCCTTTAATTGTTACCTTGTCTTTTTTATAATCAATATCTATATCTCTGTTATAATTAACATCGAAACGATAGAAAAACTCTAATGAGTTACGCATATTCAATCTCCATTTTAATCCAACTTCGCTTCTTAATCCATCTATATAATTACCGCTGGCATAAGCGGGTGCATTTAAGGTGTTAGATATTTCGAATGAAGCATATGGTCTAAGTGGTTTACCAAAGATACTATACTCAGCATATAGTCTTGAACGTAATGCCATTTTAGGATTTGCTTTTTCGAGTTTGTTCGGATCATCCGTACGGAATGTAGTTAGAAAGCGCTCTCTTAAGGAGAATTTCCAACGCATGTATTTATAGTTTCCAGTAACATCGGCTTCTATTCGATGACGAAAATCCCAATACTTTTCGTAATTTGTTTTTTTCTTGCCATCATGCCATATTGACTGGAATACATATCCAAGGCCTAACTTTAGATACTCTATTCCACTATAACTGACACCTAGCGAAGAGTGAATACGATCAATTTCAGATACATTTGATTTTGTACGAAGTTCTTCTTCCCAAGTAATTTGGAATTTCCTAGGTAACTCCTTTCTAACTGAAAATCCAACACGAGTTGTCACATCAGTATATGATGTATCTGGCTCATGATATATATCTTGGGCCTTCATATTAGTAATAATGAATAATGATAGAATGATAAATAATAAAAACTTATTTTTCATATTGCATTTGATTAATTAATGAATTGATTGAGCTTTGTAAAACTGTCAATGCTATTGGTTTCGTCTTTATCAAGTAAATAATAAATTTTAATGTAGGCTACATCGCGCAAAAAATCAATATGTCCAACTTCATATTTATCGATTTTTATGCCTGTTCGATTGGTTAAATCTATTATAAGTTCTTCTTTACGTTCGGGAACGATAAGATCTATTTTATCATATAGTATAATTTTTGTACTGGTATGTTTTAGGAATTTTTGACTTTCAAGAATCCATGTTATCCCAATCAATAAACCATTTGTTATGAGTAGCTCTGCAATAGATACTGCCATTGATAGTGCATTGATAACCGAAATTCCAATAATCAGGAATAGATAAGTCATTTCTCGAATCGGAACTGTTTCGGTTCGGTATCTAATCATTCCAAAGATGGCAAATAGGCCTAGTGTAAATCCAATTTGCATACTTAGATTGTCCATGAGAAAGATCATTAAAAACATGGTGCTACTAAATAGCAAGAATGTTACATAATAATCGCGGCGACGGCTTTTTTTATAATAAAAGAATTTTACTATGATCCAGCAGATAAGTAAATTGTAAAAAAAACGTATGACTAGATTTAGTATGCTTGTGGGTTCAAAAAGTGGTACTCCAAGGAAGGATGGACCGCTATATTTCATTCCTCCATATTGATTGCCAATCAGAGTGTCCATTTCTAAAAAATTAGTCATTTCCGGTAGAATGGAAGTTAATGAGTCGGTAAGTGTTATGTCCATAATAATAGTTGTTTATCTATGATTTTAGTATTAAGATTGACTAAGTTTATCAATCATATTCATTTTAAATTTAAATCGATTTTTTTTAATCTGAGGATTGGTGAAAGCGGTTCCTATACAATATTTACTGATTTTGAATTTCTTGATGCGCAATTGCTCAAGAATTTTTGCCATAGGTGATGCAAAAAAACCATCTTGTTTTAACTCAATAATAACCAAATTGGGTTTCGAAACTATGCATTTATTTATGATATTCTCAAACTGTAAATCCATATCAATGGTGAGACGTTCTGTTTTTGCTTTATTGACCAATGTAATACGATTAAATCTTGTGTTTAAAGTAGGGATTATTTCATCTATTTCGTATTTACTATGTTGATGCATTAGTTTCGTGGCAGAAACATTTTCACTGAACTGATAAAAATCGTCTTTATCAATTGATACTCGGACTTTATGTGTACGCCCTTTATTGTTTTTATTTTTTATCTCTAAAAAATTAATCTTAGACTGTACATAGCAGCGTGTCCGTATTTTCTGACGTATCAATTTACGATTGTGATGCAATAAATACATATCGCATGAAGCTGTATCATAATATAACGTATCATAGCCGGATATACGCTCATTATTTACGACTTGTATACGATAACTGTCGCTGGCAAGTTCTAAAATTTTGATTAATTGCGAGAATGAAACAATGTACTTGGTGTCGATTCTATTCATGAGTTGAATTTCCTTCATCTCGCTCAACTCGATCGTATCGAATTGCTGACATAATCCATTTAACGTCTTATTTCGCATCGCTAAATATATAGTCGAAAACCTTTACTGAATATAATTTACCATTGGGCATATAATTATATTGTTTCTTTTTTGTCCCATTTGTGTTATATTCATATTTACGAATGCGAATAGGTTTGTTGCGATCATTGTGAACAATTTCTGATTCTACCTGTCCAACACTATTATAGGTTATAACTACTCGCTCTACTTGTCCATAGGTGTTGTATTCGATTTCTTCTATTTTCCGGCCTTGATCGTCATATACGGTTAAATGATCGAGCCATTTTGATTTGCCTCTAGAGTCTGTATTCCACTCTTTAACTGTTAGGCTTTTGCGTTTTTCTCGCTTTGCCAATGTTTCGGGAGATACTTGTGCATTTATTGTTAAGCTGCAGATTAATAAAACTGCAAATAAGCATAGTTTAGTCATCATAAGTATTAAATTGTTACAAAAGGTTTACAAATATATGACAAAGATAAAAAAAATATTATAATTTATACATTTTAAATCTAATAGTATTGCACTTCAGTCTGTCATATAATAAATATATTATTGAATAATGGTGCTTAAAATTCAAATTAGTAAAGTAAATTAGAATATAAAGTATTATTTCTTTTTCTTTTTTACTAGAAAGTATATTACATAAAACATGACTCAATAATAATTGACCCTTAAAATTCAATGCATTATTAACATGGAAAGAATGAATAAATGATACTTGTCATTGTGTTAATATTTATATTCATTTATCTTTTGATAGATAATAACATATACTTTCTTCTTTTTTTGCTTTCTTTATTATAAATAGCTAATCAATATGGGCTTGAGGTTGTTTAAGTTTATATCATACAGGTTGCGTATGCATATGGGTTTATTGATGCTTTTTTAAAGTGAGTGTTACTCTGTTTCATTCATAAGTTGTTCGTTTGTAGTTTGTATTTGCTACGCAACCTGTATCTTTTTCAAATTTATGATATAAAAAAGAGGCTATCTAAACATTTTATTGTTAGACAGCCTCTTTTCTTTATTAATGTTATATTGTTTATTTTATTGTTTAAACATATTGCATATGGTTTTATTAATATCTTGTTGAGATAGTATTTCATTATAGGTTTTACCTTCTTTCATGTATTTTTCTAAGATCGTGATAAGTGAATACGAATCGTTACAAAATAAGAAACAACCTATAATACGATTTGTATCACTATTGACTATGATTTTAGTAAATCCCATTGTTTTATCTTTTTCATTTTTGATAATCGAGCGGAAAATTTTGATGGCATAACCTTTATTTAAAGCTTCATTCTCGGTAATTCCTATATATGAAAGAGGTGGATCAATATGGATATGTTTGACTATTGGATTGTACTCTTCAATAGTATTCAATTGATTACCAAACATATTATTTAGTATCACGTTACAATCATTTTCTGTACTTGATGTGGTAACTGATAAGTTCACGGCGCGTCCCATTGCCCAAATATAAGGTAAAATGGTATGTAGATGATTGTTCGTAATGACGAGACCACTTTCATTTAGATCTAATCCAATATTCTTTAAATTTAAATGACGTGCTATTGGGCTTTCTCCCTCAATAGCTAAGATTGCATCTCCATATAAATATTCAACGTCATTTGTAGCATTATTTAATATTGTTAAACAAGCTTCCTCCGCTTTGTCTTCGATGGATAAAGATTTAAAATTGAGCTTTATCTTTATATTTTTATTTTCTAATACTTCTTTGATGCTACCTGATAAGTCCTTATCGAAATTCGTCATAAAGTTTGAATTCGATATAATCAATGTAACTTTACTTCCAAAATTAGCATATAATGAAGCAAATTCTAAACCTTCTTTTGATTGGCTTATAACTATTAAGTTTTGAGGTAAATTTTCGTAATGGAATAAGGTATTTGGAGTATATGTATATTTGCTTTTATCTATCCCATCAATCATGGGAATGATATAATTAGAACTTGTATTGATGATAAATTCTTTTGCATTAAGCTCGATTTCTTCCTCTAAATCATCTATTACTTTTATTGTATGAGGTGATAGGAATTGTGTAGAACCCTTTAATAAAGTAATTTGTGGATATTGTTCTATATCAAAATGATATTTGTCATATAAAGAGGCTATCAATTCATCCTTCTCCTTAATAGCGGTTTTATAAAATATTTCTTGCTTTTCTTTATTATCCTTATTTTGAGTATTTGAAACTTTTGCACTGTTAATAAAATCGCACAACGCCGGATTACAGAAATCAATATATGCATTAACTCTTTCGCAACACTCAACGATAGCTACAGTGCATTGTCGCGTAGCTAATTCGATAGCTAGAGTTTTGCTACTTCCTTCAGAACCAATAATAATAGCATCAAACAAATTCATAACTTCTTCTATTTAGATGAATAATTTTTCTACATTATAACATCTAAGAAGAAGTTTTGTTTAACATTTATTCCATGGCTGAGGCATTGAAAGAAAGCGGTAGTAAATCGCTAACTGACCTAATTTCATAAATACTTTTTTCACCGTAAAGTAATACGCGCATAGGTTTTTTGTATCTATTTTCTGTTTCGAGCATTACCTGCCTGCATGCTCCACAAGGCGGTATAGGCATATCTATAAATCCTTTTTCGGTTCTTGCTGCAATCGCAATAGTTACTACTCTATTATTAGGATATTGTGAGTTGGCATAAAAAAGAGTTGTTCGTTCTGCACAAATCCCAGATGGATATGCCGCATTTTCTTGGTTAGTACCTGTTACTATTAATCCATTATCTAATAACGCTGCTGCTCCTACTGAAAATTTAGAATATGGAGCGTAACTATTGTTGGTAATCGTCTTAGCGTTTTCTACTAATTTTTGATCGTCTTCGGATAATTCATTAAACTGATATTCATTGATAACAGTTGTAATATTAAGCATTTTCATAAAAAGTTGAATTTCATCTTATATTAATATCACAAAGTTAGAAAAGAGATTGATAATCCCAATTATTTTTATGATTTTTGTCAATTCAATCATACTCTATAACAAAATTATGTGCAAAATTAATTATCAGCTAAATGTAATATTATTTTTACTTCTCATTTCGTTAGGCGCACAAGCACAGCGTAAGAATAGCCGTTATATCGAATATATCGAAACCTATAAAGACTTGTCCATCTCGCATATGAAAGATTATAAAATACCGGCTAGTATAACTTTGGCACAAGGTATATTAGAAAGCGGTGCTGGCAAAAGCGAATTAGCTAGAAAAAGCAATAACCATTTCGGTATTAAATGCGGTAGTAACTGGAGAGGAAAAACAGTTAGACATACCGATGATGCTCCAAATGAATGTTTTAGAGCTTATAAGCATGCAGCAGAATCATATAAAGACCATTCAGTTTTTTTGACAAGCGGTGCTCGATATGCCTTTTTGTTTAAACTTGATATTCTTGATTATAAAGCATGGGCAAGAGGTTTGAAAAAAGCCGGATATGCAACTGATCCTTCTTACGCTAATAGACTGATAACTATTATTGAAGATTATGAATTGTACAAATTTGATAAACATGGTGTTTATTCACAACGACAAATCAAGAAGAATCCATGGTTAATGTCTCCACACCAAGTTTTTATTGCCAATGATATTGCATATATTGTAGCACGTGATGGTGATACATTTAAAAATATCGGTAAAGAGTTCGATATAAGTTGGAGGAAACTAGTTAAATACAATGATTTACATAGTGATTATACACTTGTTGACGGAGATATCATTTATTTGAAGGCCAAAAAAAGACGTGCTTCAAAATCTTACAGCATTTATATCGTAAAGGACGGGGATTCTATGCATACAATTTCTCAGAAATATGGTGTTAAGCTCAAGAATCTCTATAAAATGAATCGAAAAGATGGAGATTATATACCCAATGTTGGTGATCGATTAAGATTGAGATAATCAATTAATCATCTTTAGACTAATAATTACACACATACACACATAAAACAACTTGAATTCCTTGAATACAAATATCGTGAAATCTGTTTTTTTTATATACTGTCTTTTGCAGAGTAGTATATTGGTTGGATGGTCTGCAAGTGCAGATTTTAATATATTGTTTTTACAATCATATACACCCAAAACGCCCTTTTATGACGAAACTGTCAATGCTCTTAAACAAGGTTTTGATTCTGAAAATATTAGTGTTAATATAAACGTAGAGTATTTAGACGCTAATTATTGGGATTTTTATTCTGAAAAAGAAATCATGAAAAGATTTTGTAAGCAAGCAGATGAAACTAAGATTGATCTTATTGTAACCAACAACGATGAGGCGTTTTACACATTAATGAATTGTGGTGATTCATTAGCTTATAAAACTCCAATTGTATTTATGAATATTAAGTATTTGAGTTTTGATATTGCCAATGATTATCCCAACTGTTCAGGATTTGTAGTTCCTTCGAATTTTACTCAGTTATTTAATAATGCTCGGCAATTATTCCCAGAACGTCTAGAGTTAGTTTGCTTGATTGATAATAGCTTTTTATCTACTAAAGGCGCAAATCAACTGAAGCAAGAGTGGGAAACTTTCTCGGATAGATATCCATACTACAATTTAACTTTTATCAATACTCAGGAAGTGTCTGTAAATAAAATCATCAAATCGATCTGTTATGAAGAAAATGCATCCAACAAAATCGTGATTGTACCAAAATGGACACCATTCATGGCATTTTTAGGAAAGACATCTAAAGCTCCTTTTTTATCATGTGAATATCAATCGCTAACTAACGGAGCTTTTGGTGTATATGATGTAGCACCCACAATAATTGCGAAACAAACAGGTCAATTAGCTGCTAAAATATTGAAAGATAAAGATGGTTCAACTATTTCTCGAAAAGAAATAGTTGAACCATCTTTATTCTTTGATTATAAACAACTGAAATATTTCAATGTAGAACAAAATAAGGTTCCGTCAAAAAATATAATTAATAAACCGTATTGGGAAGAATATAAGAAGTACATAATAATATTGAATATATTCTTGTTTGCTATATTTTTAGTTATAATCATATTTCAAGTTAGAGCAAAAAAACGTGAAGTGTTTAAAAATAAAAATGCTCAAAAGCGGTTACAAAAACAACGGTATTTGATTAATCAGCGCGATGATTTTGATAACATTTTTCATTCTATACGAGATGCAGTAGTTACATTTGATGCTGATTTGAAAATACATTTTATGAATAAATCATTTTTTGATATTCTTCATATTTCTTTTGAACATACATCATATCATTTCAATGGAATGTCAGTCAATGCTTTTTTTCATATATATAATAATGGTAAAGAAATACTACAGGATTCTCTTTTGCAAGTCTTGAAAAGTGGTCAAGGTATAACTTTGCCTTCCGATTCTTTTATTAAAGAGGTCCGCAATGACAACTTTTTTCCAATTTCGGGAGAGATTATCCCATTACGAGCTTATGGCAAAGTGATTGGTGTCGTTTTCTCTTTTAGAAATGTTTCGGAAGAAGAGATGCAAAAACATTTTTTTAATTTGGCGGTAAAAGATAGCTCTATTTATTTATGGCAATTTAATATTAAGACTAATTGTTTTACATTTCCAGATGGTTTTCTGCAAAAATTTGGTTTTCAAAAAGGAATACAAATCATATCGCGTATCGAATTAGAAAATGTTATACATCCTGAAGATTTTTCAACTGAAAAAGATATACTTGTTTCTGTATTATTAGGAAAAACAAAACGATCTATATTGAGTTTTAGGATGTTAAATTCGGATAACCTATATGAATGGTGGGAATTTAGAACTTCAATTATACAAGGTTTAAACATCGATGAACCATATAGTGTATTAGGCATTTGTCAAAGTATTCAACGACATAAACAGACTGAAAAAGAACTTATAATGGCTCATGAAAAAGCGCTTGAAACTGAAAAGTTAAAATCTGCCTTTTTGGCCAATATGAGTCATGAAATTCGTACGCCGTTAAATTCAATTATTGGTTTTTCTGACTTGTTGCAAAATGCACATCTATTTCCTAAAAGTGAATTGATTCAATTTGTTGACATTATTAATCATAATTGTAAATTATTAATGTCGTTGATCAATGATATTTTAGATTTGTCGAAAATAGAGTCGGGTAGTATGGATTTTAAATTGGAGGATACAAATCTAAATTTAATATTCAGTAATATTTATAATTCATTTGTATTGAATGTCCCTCAAAATGTAAAACTTATTTTAGATATTCCATCTGATGGTTATCACAACTTTGTGACAGATGGTGTACGATTACAACAGGTTGTAAATAATTTATTAAATAATGCGAGTAAGTTTACACAAGATGGAACAATTACTTTTGGTTATAGAAAAGAAAACGATATTTTAAATATTTTCGTAATTGATACAGGCATAGGTATGAAAGAGGAAGATCAAAAACATATTTTTGATCGATTTTATAAAGCTAATAATTTTACACAAGGAGTTGGATTAGGATTGAGTATTTGTAATACAATTATAACTTACTTGAAAGGTGAAATATGCGTAAAATCTGAATATAATGTTGGAACACGTTTTGATATTTATTTACCTTATATAAATCTTGAAAATAATTGAAGGAATATCTTTTTTATTTATATTCTCGAAATGGTTCTAATGTTAAATCCTGCTAACGAAATGGTTTTGTATCAATAAATAAAACCATAATAATTAATAAAGATTATTTTTGCATTACTTTAATTTTAAATTTTAATAGCATAAAAATGAAACAAGAAATTAAACCTGCTACAGGAAAGCTTGGCATTCTAGTGGTAGGTCTTGGTGGAGCGGTTTCCACTACTATGATAACAGGAACGCTAGCAGCTCGTAAAGGGTTGGCAAAACCTATAGGTTCTATATCACAAATGGCCACAATGAAAATGGAAGATGGACAAGAAAAACTTATTAAAGATATTGTTCCATTAACAGATTTGAATAATGTTGTATTTGGTGGCTGGGACATCTTCCCCGATAATGTTTTTGATGCTGCAGTATATGCCGATGTGTTAAAGGCAAAAGATTTATTAGCAGTAAAGGATGAGTTAGAAGTTATTAAACCTATGACTGCTGCTTTTGATCACAATTGGGCAAAACGTTTAAATGGAACACACGTTAAACCTATCGAAAATAGATGGGACATGATGGAAGCCTTGAGAAAGGATATTCGTGATTTTAAAGTTGCTAATAACTGCGAACGTGTTGCTGTATTATGGGCTGCAAGTACAGAAATATATATACCAATGTCTGATGAACATATGTCGCTTGATGCTCTTGAAGCTGCTATGAAGTCAGATAATAAAGATGTTATTTCTCCAAGTATGTGCTATGCCTATGCTGCCATAGCTGAAGGTGCTCCCTTTATAATGGGCGCTCCAAATCTATGTGTTGATATTCCTGCAATGTGGGAATTTTCAAAAAAAATGGATGTTCCAATTGCTGGTAAAGACTTTAAAAGTGGGCAAACCTTGATGAAAACAGTTTTGGCTCCTATGTTTAAAACACGTATGCTGGGAGTTAGTGGTTGGTTTTCAACAAATATATTGGGGAATCGAGATGGAGAGGTATTAGATGATCCAGATAACTTCAAAACTAAAGAAGTAAGTAAACTTTCGGTGATTGATAATATTTTTGAACCTGAAAAATATCCCGATTTATATGGTGATGTTTACCATAAAGTTCGTATTAATTATTATCCACCTCGAAAAGATAATAAGGAAGCATGGGATAATATTGATATTTTCGGTTGGATGGGATATCCTATGGAAATAAAAGTGAACTTTTTGTGTCGTGACTCAATTTTGGCTGCACCTATTGCATTAGACTTGGTGTTGTTTTGCGATTTGGCTTTGCGTGCTCATATGAGTGGCATACAAACTTGGTTATCATTCTTTTGCAAAAGCCCTATGCATGAGTTTAATCAAGAACCTGTTCATGATTTGTTCATTCAATGGAGAATGGTGAAAGAGACATTGCGAAATATGATTGGTGAAAAATCACCTAGTTATTTAGATTGACGATGAAATATGCATTAATTGCTGCAGGTGATGGGTCGAGATTAGTGGCAGAAGGTATTAAAGAACCAAAACCATTAGTAAGAATATTGGATACTTCATTGCTTGAACGATTATTTAAAATATTTATTGATAATGATGCAGATTCAATTTGCATCATTATCAATGATAAAATGACAGAGGTTCGTTTATACTTAGAACAACTATCACTTCCAGTAAAATTGGAAATTATTGTAAAAACTACTCCGGATTCATTTCAAAGTTTTTATGAACTAATGCCGTATTTGCAAGGCACTGGTAAGTTTTGTTTAACGACTGTTGATCCTATTTTTAAGGAGTCTGAATTTGAAGAGTATATAAAAACTTTTGTTAGTAATAATTGCTGTGATGCTTTAATGGCTGTGACCGATTTTATTGACGATGAGAAGCCATTGTACGTAAAAACCAATTCTGATTTAGAAATCACCGGTTATGCTAATTCCGAATATGAGGGTGCTCGCTTTATTTCAGGAGGAATTTATTGTATGAATCAAACCGCTTTAAATTTACTGCCTTCAGCAAAAGAAGAAGGTATAGCTCGTATGAGAGGGTTTCAGCAATATTTGGTAGATCATCGACTAAAAATAAAGGCATATCCTTTTTCCAAAATTGTCGATATAGATCACGCTATCGATATAAAAAAAGCCGAACAGTTTTTGCAACACACATAAAATGAAATCATTAATTTTCGCAGCTATTTCTAGAGATATCGAATTTTCTCCGAATCATATAGGAAATGATGCTGCTATATTTTCGGCTGTTGTTAGTTATTTAACAAACTGTGGCCACCAAGTCAATCTTTATACCGAGTCAGAGTTTTTAGAGAAAAGTGTTTCTGAAAAACTTATATTTTCAATGGTACGCAGTAAAGAAGCAATTTGTCATTTACAACTGTTAGAAAAAACCGGGGTAATGGTTATCAATTCCGGCTTTGGTGTTGCAAACTGTCTGCGTGAGAATATGACTAATAAACTCATAAATAATAATATACCTTATCCTAAAAGTTTAGTAGTTAATACTAATAATGTAGATTTATGTGTTAGCGAAATACAAAATATACTTCCTTGTTGGATTAAAAGAGCCGATTTTCAGGCAGTTTTAAAAAATGATGTAGCTTATCTTCAAACCATAGATGAGCTATACTCTATGATCAATGATTATGCTTCACGAGGTATAAATAGAGTGGTTATAAATCAACATTTAGATGGTGACTTGATAAAATTCTATGGTGTAAAAAATTCTGATTTTTTTTATTGGTTTTATCCTCATAAATATAGTCATAGTAAATTTGGATTGGAGAAAATAAACGGTGCTCCACGTGACTTTGTATTTTCAATAGATAAATTAAAGCAATTATGTTCAATAGCTGCTAATGCTTTACAGGTTCATATATATGGAGGTGATTGTATTGTATCAGAAGATGGGACTATCTCAATTATTGACTTTAATGATTGGCCTAGTTTTGCTCCTTGTCGAGATGAAGCATCAATTGCTATTGGAAAAACTATTTTATTAGAAGCAAAAAAGTACATAAATGATTAATGATATTAATAAAAAACAGTTGCAGGCTAGCTTAAAATCTGCAGACACTGAGGAGTGGATTGATTTACTTTTTTATCGCCCTATAGGTTATCGATGGGCATTGTTATTTCAAAAGCTTGGAGTATCGCCTAATGCAATTACAATTGCATCTATATTTTTAGGCGTATTTGCAGGAATATTATTTTATTTCGATAATATATGGCTAAATATTATCGGAATGGGATTTCTAATATGGGCCAATATGTATGATAGTGCTGATGGGCAATTGGCTCGATTAACTAACACTAAATCTGAAATAGGGAGGATGCTGGATGGTTTGTCGGGAGATATTTGGTTTTTCTCCATTTATTTTGCGATATGTCTACGCCTAAATCCAGAATGGTCATATAAAATTTGGATACTTGCTTCTATCGCAGGTTTTTTTCATAGTAAACAAGCAGCCATGGCCGATTATTATAGAAATATTCATCTTTTTTTCTTGAAAGGAAAAGAAGGGAGTGAGTTGGATAATTACATTCAGCAAAAAACAATCTATCAATCATTATCCTGGAAACAAGATTGGTTCAGGAAAACCTTTTTATGGTTTTACGTGAACTATACACACTCTCAAGAAAAAATGACTCCTAATTTTCAGCGTTTTAATAAACTCCTAAAATCTAAATTTGGTAATAATATACCTGACTTTATATGCCAAGAGTTTCGATTGAAAAGTTTGCCTCTAATGAAATATACAAATATACTCTCTTTCAATACCCGTGTTATTGTATTATTCATTTCATTAATAATCAATATCCCATGGATTTACTTCATCTTTGAGCTCACTGTGCTTAATGCTGTTTTATTTTATATGGTAGCTACTCACGAATCTATATGTTTTAAAATGTATAACGAAATTGAGTCTAATAAATAATGAAAAATCGTTTTCGTAATATATTTCTCTTCTTTGGAATAGCATCAGTCATTGTGATGTTATGTACTTTTGATGTATCTTATCATGAAATATATCTAAATCTTCAGCGAGCAGGGTATTATCTACCTTTGATTTTTATTTTATGGCTGTTTATTTATATCATTAATACTGCTTCTTGGTGGATAATAATTAGAAGTGGTGGCCCTATAAATTCTTTGCGATTTTCAAAATTATTCAAATACACAATTTCAGGTTTTGCAATAAATTATGTAACACCTGTTGGATTGATGGGCGGAGAACCTTATCGAATAATGGAGTTGACTCCTTATGTAGGTGTAGAACGGGCAACTTCATCTGTTGTTTTGTATGTTATGATGCATATATTCTCTCATTTTATTTTTTGGCTGAGTGCTGTGGGAATATATGTTTTTATTCATCCCATTGGGTGGGAAATAGGTATTGTACTAGCAGTTATTACTGCATTATGTTTATTGCTGATTTCAGTGTTTATAAAAGGATATAGACACGGAATGGTGGTAGCTTGTTTGAATATTGGTGGTCATATCCCTTTTCTAAAAAAGTTTGCTATTAAATTTGCTGAGAAAAATAAACAAAAATTGCAAAGTATAGATCAACAGATTTCTTTGTTGCATAGTCAAAAGAAACGAACTTTTTATACTTCTCTTTTGCTCGAATATATTGCCCGTATCGTTGGTTGCCTAGAAATTTGGTTAATTTTGAATGTTTTGACTACTAATGTGAATTTTATGGATTGTGTATTAGTTGTTGCATTTTCATCCTTATTGGCAAATATTTTATTTTTTCTACCAATGCAATTAGGAGGTCGCGAAGGGGGTTTTGCATTAGCCGTAGCTGGATTATCATTATCTGGTGCCTTTGGAGTTTATGCAGCTTTAATCACTCGGGTTCGCGAGTTGTTTTGGATTGTTGTTGGTTTAGTATTGGTAAAGTTTGGAAATAAAAAGAAATGATTAATAAAGATAATATAAAAGCATTAGCTTTCGATTTTGGAGGTACATTAGATTCTCCATTCCTTCATTGGATGGATATCTATATTAAGTTGTATAATGATGAGTTTGGTTTAAATTTAAATCACGATAATTTTCGTGATATATATATAACAACCGAGCGGATGTTGGATAATACTCGTGTAATCAAATCTGATTTTAATTTATATAATACTCAATACTGTAAAGCCTCCTCACATCTTGATGGATTTGTTAATAAAGGTATTATTGTTGAACCAAAAAATGAGTGGGTGAGTCGTGCTGCCCAATTAATAACTGATTACTGTGTCACTTATATCAATCAGGCAATTCCTGTACTCGATTATTTATCTAAGAGGTATACTCTTCTTTTAGTGTCTAATTATTACGGCAATTTAGAATATTTGATCTCTGACATAGGCTTGCGCAAATATTTCTTTTCATTGACGGATTCAACAATTGAAAATATAAGAAAACCCAATTCTGATATTTGGAGAGTTGCAATTCAAAGAGCTAACTTCAATACAAACGAAGTGATAATAATAGGTGATTCGATGAAAAACGATATAATTCCTGGTATCGAAATAGGCTGTCAGGTAATTCATGGAATTCCACCCAAATGCAGAGTAAATGAGAATATTACATCAATAACTTCTATAACCGACTTATTGCATATATTATAGAGATTAAATAAAAGAAGGC
>DKPN01000020.1:758-2555 GCA_002471195.1 Bacteroides sp. UBA7333 | reverse complement strand
GCCTTCTTTTATTTAATCTCTATTTCTTCTTTCATGTCAATTTCTTCGCCACCAATGTCATAAAATGTATATTGGAGGAAAGCTAGTTTTTGACTCGGAATAATTTTAATACCAAAACCGTATTCAAAGCGCCATTTCCATTTTAAAGAGAATAATCCTTTGTTAATGTATGCCGCAATGTACGGATGAACGTGTAATGAGAATTTCTTTACTCCTAATTTATTGACCAAATAATCAATTTTACTCTCTAGCATATCTGTAAATAGTATTGATGATTTAATTTTACCTTTTCCAAAACAAGTGGGGCAAGTTTCGGATGTATTAACATCCATGGCTGGACGAACACGTTGACGGGTAATTTGCATCAAACCAAATTTACTCAATGGTAGAATGTTGTGTCTGGCTCTATCTTTTTGCATGTTAGAGCACATACGTTCGTAAAGCTTTTGGCGATTTTCTGCCTCATTCATATCAATGAAATCAACAACAATTATACCACCCATATCTCTTAATCTCAATTGTCGAGCTAGCTCATCTGCTGCACCAAGATTTACTTCAAGTGCATTGGCTTCTTGCCCATTTGAGTTTTTAGCTCTATTTCCACTGTTTACGTCTACTACATGTAGTGCTTCAGTGTGTTCAATAATTAAATAGGCACCGCTTTTATAAGAAATAGTTTTCCCAAACGATGATTTAATTTGTTTAGTAATACCAAAATTATCAAAAATAGGAAGTTGACCCTTGTAGTGTTTTACTATACCGGCTCTTTCGGGCGATATCAGTGTAACATAATCCTTTATTTCATTATATACAGTTTCGTCATTTACATATATATTTTCGAAAGATGGATTAAAAAGGTCTCTTAAAAGTCCTACGGCTCTACTCGTTTCCTCATATATCAATGTAGGATATTTAGTTGCTTTTTGAACTTTTGTAATTGTTTCTTCCCAGTGTTTTAATAGAACTTTCAGTTCACCATCAAGTTCAGCCACGCGTTTTCCTTCTGCAACAGTTCTAACAATAACCCCAAAGTTCTTGGGTTTTATGCTCATTAACAACTGTTTTAAACGCGCACGTTCTTCGCTTGATTTAATTTTTTGTGAAACAGATACCTTATCATTAAAAGGAATTAAGACTAAATATCTACCGGCAAATGATAATTCGGAAGTCAGTCTGGGTCCTTTTGTTGAAATTGGTTCTTTTACAATTTGCACCATTACTTCTTGTCCTACCTTGAGTGTGTTGGTTACAGATCCTTCTTTATCAAGATCGGGAAGTAAGGTTGCTTTTGAGATAGAGTTGAGCTTTTTTTTGTCGCTCAATGTTTGCTTTACAAATTTTTCTAATGAGTTAAATTGAGGTCCTAAGTCTAAATAATGAAGGAATGCATCTTTCTCATAGCCTACGTCCACAAAACATGCATTCAATCCTGGCATCAATTTCTTGATACGACCCAAATACATATTTCCCACAGAGAAAGAAGCGCTCCTTCCTTCACTTTGAAGTTCAACTAAGCATTTATCTTCAAGTAATGCAATCGAAACTTCTTTGGGTTGTACGTCTACTACTAATTCACTTGTCACAGTTTCTTTATTATTTTAGATTTTGAGTTGAATTTAATTTTATTAATTTCTCTCTTGTGACCGTTACCTAAACAAAGAACAAACTCGAAAGACATAGCTTTACAAGTTTGTTCTTTATTTCTGTCCAATTCAGACTAAAAAATTACTTTTTGCTTTTATGTCTGTTTTTTCTCAGTCTTTTTTTACGCTTATGCGTAGACATTTTATGTCTTTT
>DKPN01000020.1:0-509 GCA_002471195.1 Bacteroides sp. UBA7333 | reverse complement strand
GTTAATACTCTTGTTTATTATTTTTTTACTGCAATTGTAAATGTCTTAGCCGGTTTAAAGGCTGGGATGTTATGTTCAGGAATAATGATTGTAGTGTTTTTAGAAATGTTGCGAGCTGTTTTTTGTGCTCTTTTTTTAACTATAAAACTACCAAATCCGCGAAGGTAAACATTTTCATCTTTTGCTAAAGAATCCTTTACTGAATCCATAAACGCCTCAATTGTTTTAAGCACATCTACTTTATCTATACCCGTGTTCTTCGCAATTTCGTTTACAATATCTGCTTTAGTCATTTTTTTTTCTTTAAAAAAATATTATTACTTTGGTTTTCTTAAATTTCGGAGTGCAAATATATAGGTTTTTGATGTCCCAAAAAAATATATTCTACACTATTTTCCAAAAAAATAGCTCTGTTAAGCTTTGTTAGTGAGAAATTGAGCAATTTTTGTGCTTCCTGTTATTCAATAAGTTAGCTTCATAAATAACTTTAAAAATATATTTAGTTTGTT
>DKPN01000018.1:91943-92305 GCA_002471195.1 Bacteroides sp. UBA7333 | reverse complement strand
TAAATATTTTGATCATCGTCTCCTACTGCAATTACACGCATTTCTTCATTGTTAGCCATCAGGGCTTTAATGAGTGCATATTCTTCACCTCCCATATCCTGGGCTTCATCAATAACTAGCACCGTTTTACCAATTTTATTGGGCTCTACTTCGCCTTGGTTTATCATTTCGGCTGCTTTAGCAACTACATTTTTTGCATCTTCAAGATTTCCCATTCGTCCACAAAGATCGAAACAATACGAATGAAATGTTTTTATCTCAACAAAATGAGCTGCGTTGCCTATTAATCCCATCAGTCTTTGTTTAAATTCCGTGGCAGCTGCCCTTGAAAACGTCAACATTAATAGCTGTTCATGTTTTAC
>DKPN01000018.1:0-91762 GCA_002471195.1 Bacteroides sp. UBA7333 | reverse complement strand
ATTAATAGCTGTTCATGTTTTACATCTTCGAGCAGCATCAAAGAGGCTAGCTTATGAACTAATACTCTTGTTTTTCCACTACCGGGACCTGCTCCAACTACGATACAGCGCGAATCCTTATCCAGAATAATTTCCATTTGTCGTTTTGACAATTGTCCGAACAGTTGCTTATATTTTTGGGGTGTTAAGTTCCGCTGTATCTCGCTAACTCTGTCTCCCTTAAAGTACTTTGTGACAAACTTCTTGTAGTCTAGTTGGAAATAGTCTTGTACATATTGTAATGCTGCATTGTAGTCTTTCACCATTAAGTTGGCATATTCGCCAACGATATGGACTTGTTGAATTTTTAGTTTATAAAATTCATTGAGCATTCGGTAGTCATCTTGCTTATATCTTACCTTGTTATCCTTTATTCTTTGGATATTCATAGCATTATAAAGCACTAAGAACCCACCTTCAAGTTTTAGAGCGCCAATTTTTGATAAGTAGAGAAGTGCTTCTTCTACATCCTCTAACTGAATGTTATCAAGTTGGGCGAAAAGTGAGTGAGTGTTTGACTTTATTTTATTGAGAAGTTCTACTACCGAAAACTGAATAGCTTTATTGACTGAAGTTGTTTTTTCTTTGTCTGAAGCCAACTTAAATAGCCATTCTACTGCAAAACGACTTATTTCCAATCGTTTTTCAAAACGGTTGATTGTTGCCTCCAGACTTGCTAGTCGATTTATTTCTATATTATGAACAGCATCCTCTTTTTTTCGGGTATATCCCTTAACAGATAAAAAATAGAGTAGTGTTCGGATATCTTTTTCTTTTGATGTGTTGATGCCTTCGTTTACTGCATTTTCATTGAGTTGTTTACATGATATTCGTAAAGAATCATCTGGAATATTCTTAAGAATATACTGTTCTAGTTTTGCAAAACGTTCGAGAAGCATTTGTGATTTTCGTTCCGAATCGCCCACATCAAGCAAGTAGGCAGATATATCTTTACTATCTGCTAATATTCCCTCTTGTCTCATTCGTTCTACCACAGATATTACTTCTTTTTTGCTTACTCCTAAAGTATCTGCTAGGTAGTCAACTCGTGATTCAGCTTCTGAATCTTGTGCTTTTGCTATGTTTTTTTGTGATATTAATGATTTGATGATGCGTACTGCCTTTTCTATTTCGTCACTGCCAAAGAGAATTGATGCAGTTAAGCATTTTCTTGCTTCGTCCATGTTTTTTACTGTGATACCCGTGGCATATACATGAGGTACATTGTTTCCTCTTATCAAGTATCCACTTTGTTCTAAAGAAGATAAAGCTGTCCGAACACGAGTCTCAATGTCAAATACAGAATCATCCCAACCTGCTTGTCGAGCAATTTCCAAAGCAGAACAATTAATTTTCATCCGTTGTCTGGTAAGGTCTTTTATGGCCTTCCATATTTGTTGTATTTCACTGATACTCAGTTTTGTTTGATTGAGTAGTATAAAGTGCTTGTCTAAATCATTGTCACTATATAATACATAGCAACGTGCGCTAAGACTAGGGTCACGACCTGCTCTGCCTGCTTCTTGAACATAATTCTCGAGCGAATCTGAAATATCATAATGTATAACAAGCCCCACATCTTTTTTATCTACTCCCATACCAAATGCCGATGTAGCCACAATGATGCTTACTTGACCAGTCATAAATGCATCCTGATTGGCTATTTTCTCATCAGCTTCCATCCTTCCATTGAAAGGGAGTGCTTTGTAACTGTCGCGTGTCAACTTGTCGGCTAGTTCTTTTGTTCGCTTGGTGCGCGATACATAAATAATTGTCGGACAATTGGCTTCTGTAACAAGCTCTCTTAGCTTTAAATATTTATCATTTTCACTTTCTACATGAATAACCGAGTAATGAAGATTTGTTCTTGAGGCTGATGATGCGAACAACTCCAAATCTAAATTCAATGTTTGTTTAAAATAGTCGCAGATATCTTGTACTACTTTCTGTTTCGCTGTAGCGGTAAAACAAGATACTGGTATCGGATTTTTACATCTCTTTTTTTGTTGGTATTTTTGGATAAATTTGCCTATGTATAGATAGTCTACTCTAAAGTCTTGTCCCCATGAGGAAAAGCAATGTGCCTCATCAATTACAAATCGTACTATATGTCGGCCCATCAATATCTTTTCGATTGTTTTTGAGCGAAGCATTTCGGGAGATATATACAAAAGTGACGCTTCTCCCGCTTGCACCCTTTGTATAGAAAAAGCTCTATTAATGGGGTCTAGTAATCCATTTATAGTTACTGCATCCGTAATACCTCTTTCGGCCAGATTATCTACTTGATCTTTCATCAACGATTGCAATGGCGATATAACTACCGTAAGTCCATGTACAGCATGTCCTGCCATAAGTGCAGGTAGTTGAAATGTTAGCGACTTACCCCCTCCTGTAGGAAATATTGCCAAAAGTGATTTACCCTGCACGGCAGATCGAACAGCTTGTTCTTGTAGTGGCTCTCCTTCGTATGTTCGGAACTGCTCATATCCGAAAAAAGATTTTAGGTTATAAACCACATCCAATTGCGTATGGCAATAGTCGCAACCTTCCTGACAATTGGTATTGCGTAGTAGCTTTACAATAAATTCTACTTCGGGATAATTGTAAAGCACCCATCCGGGGGTAATAGAACGATAATCGGTTGTATCTATTAGAGCTAACGCATATGTCAATCCATAGGGATATTGTTTAATCAACATTTCAAGATCGGCATGTTGACAAATTTTTCCTATATACAAATTTTGTATCAGCTCCGGTATTTTCGCCTCATCAATATATTCGGCATTTACCATGCTTAGGAATCCAATAAATTCTTCTTTGTCTTTGAGTAGCGATCCAAAGAGGCTGCGCTTTTCGCTTGACAACGAGTACCAACGTTCTATCTCGTCTAATAATAGTGCTTTTGCCTTTTCACAGTCGTTTACTGGATTATTCATCTGTTCGGTGACTAGCTTGTCATCTTTCACCAGTTTATGATAAGGACGTTCTGGAAACAGTAAAGGCGAAATATACAGTGTATCTACTAAAGCCCATTTACACTTTTGATCGGTAAATAGGTATTTGGCGTCATGATGAATAATGTTATGACCGCAGATATAGTCTGTGTCATTAAGAAAATCAAATAATTCCTTTTTTGAGGTTTTATGAAATATCTCTCCATTGTGACGTAATGCTCCTATATCATGGATTTTACGATCACTTAAGCCTATTTCAACATCTATAATAGTATAGTTGGAGGCATTGAGTGATACAGATTTGTTTTCATTAGTGGTGACACTGTTTTTATCTTCAGCTTTTTTGATTTTTATAAGTCTGCTCCATATTGACATATATTCAATATAATAAATTGTTTTAAATCTTAAATCTATTTTGTATTTGCATGGTTATCTTTATGTTATTCGAGCTTAAAAGCCCCAATATGATACACAAATGTAAGGATAAAACCTGTTATTTTGTTAAATATACTGTGTTCTTTTGATTTTTAGTGTACAACGACCTTCTTTTTATGGAGTAACGATGATTGCAAAACCTCAATAAATAATAATCTTTTCGTAACCTGTGAAGTGAAAAATGTGTAGCTTTGCGATATTACTACAAAATACATATAGATATGAATGTACTTTTAAATTTATTGTGGCTTGTTTTTGGCGGTATATTAACAGCAGTCGAGTATTTAATTTCTAGTTTACTGCTGATGATTACTATCATCGGTATTCCGTTTGGTTTACAAACGTTGAAAATGGCTACTCTTGCCTTATGGCCTTTTGGAAAAAAGGTGGTTGCTACTCCCGACAGCGGAGGATGTCTATCTATACTGATGAATATTATCTGGATATTGGTGGGTGGCATTTGGATTTGCCTCACTCATTTAGCCTTTGGTGTAGTGCTTTGCATCACTATTATTGGTATTCCTTTTGGATTGCAACATTTTAAAATGGCAGGTTTGGCATTGACTCCTTTTGGTAAGACTATAGTCGATGCCAATTGATGTCCTAACATTTCTAGAGTCTTTTTTTACCTCATAATGCCGGATTGATCCGCTCCTTTAGTTTGGTGTTGCGCTTTAGCACCGTCATGTTGTGGATGGCATAGGCCAAGGCTTTGGTGGTGCCAATGAGTACACAAATCTTCTTGGCGCGGGTTATTCCGGTGTATATCAAGTTGCGTTGCAGCATCACGTAGTGGCTCATTAGCACCGGCATCACTACAATAGGATACTCCGAACCTTGCGATTTGTGAATGGTAGTGGCATAAGCCAATGTCAGTTCATCGAGTTCGCTTACCTCATACTCAACGAGCGTACCTTCAAAATCGACAGTTAGTGTGCGCTCTTCCATATCTACTTTGTCAACATAACCTAGGTCGCCATTAAACACCTTTTTGTCGTAGTTATTGCGAATCTGCATCACACGGTCGCCTTTGCAATAGGTGAACCCGCCACGATTTAAACCGGCTTTGTTGGGGTTGATTTCTTTTTGCAATGCGATGTTGAGACTGGCTGCACCTACCACACCCCGCTGCATGGGGGTAAGTACCTGTATGTTGTTGGTGGGTAGATGATACGCTTTGGGCAAACGATTCTTGACCAACTGCACAATGTTGGCGGCTGTTTGTTCGGCATCCTCACATTGAATGAAGAAAAAGTCGGTGTCTGCACCATTGCTTACATCCGGAAAAGTTCCTTTATTGATGGCATGTGCACTCATTACAATGCGGCTCGATTGTGCTTGGCGGAAGATACGTGTCAAGCGAATCACCGGAATCTTTTGTGAGTCGATGATATCGCGAAGCACATTGCCTGCTCCTACACTGGGTAGCTGATCGATATCGCCTACAAACACCAGCCTCATGCCTAGAGGAATGGCTTTCATGAGACTGTTCATTAAGATAATGTCGATCATACTACACTCATCTACAATCAATGCATCGCCCTCTAATGGGTTTTCGTCGTTGCGCTTATAGCCATCCATCGGGTTAAACTCAAGCAGTCGATGAATGGTTTTAGCCTCCATCCCTGTTGCCTCGCTCATGCGTTTGGCTGCTCTACCTGTGGGGGCTGCCAGCAGAATCTTTAAACCTGCAGTTTTGAGTGCCGCAATAATGCCTTGTGTGGTGGTGGTTTTACCTGTACCCGGACCGCCGGTAAGCACCATTACCTTCGAATCGACCGCTTGGCGGATGGCATCCATCTGTACTTCGTCATACACAATGCCACTCTCTTTTTCGATGGCTTTGATGTTCAATGTGGGGCGTTTGCCGTTATCGTTGGCCTGCATCAAGGCGATGAGGCGCTTGGCTGTGCCACACTCGGCATGATAAAAGGGTGGGAGGTAGATGGCTTCACCCTCTTGCTTGAGGTCATCGCTTGCCAGCATATCGTTCAATGCTTTTTTGATAGACGCTTCGTCTGCTTCGAGCAGAGTCATTGCTGCTTTTACCAGTTGCTCTTCCTCGCTATACACATGTCCGTCGTTGCTCAGCTGATTGAGGGTGTAGAGTAGGCCGCTTCGGCAGCGGCGCAGGTCGTTCTTCTCGTAGCCCATCTTGGTGGCAATGCCATCGGCTGTTTTAAAACCGATGCCCCAGATATCATCGGCCAGTGTGTATGGGTTTCCTTTCACCTTGTCGATGCTCTCTTTGCCATATTGGCGATATATTTTGGCAGCAAAAGCAGTGCTCACACCATACCCTTGCAGAAACAGCATCACATTCTTAATGTCCTTCTGTCTCTCCCAGCTTTCGCGAATCTGCTCTACACGTACCTTGCCGATGCCTGCCACCTCATAAAGTCGGTCTATCTCGTTTTCAATAACTTCGATGGTTTGCAGCCCAAATTTGCCTACTATCAGCTTGGCATACTGAGGACCGATGCCCTTGATGAGTCCGCTTCCTAAGTACTTCTCGATGCCATAAAGAGTAGCAGGCATCACCTCTTCCCACGACTCTACTACAAACTGACTGCCATATTTTTTATCAACCTTCCAATCGCCATTGCATATCAACACACTGCCCACAGGCACATCGAGCAGACTTCCCACAATGGTAACCGGGTCTTTGTAACCTTTTACATTGACTTTCATAATCGAATATCCATTTTCGGTATTCTGATAAGTAATATGCTCTACTACACAGCGAAGTTTTATCATCGGCAATCGTATGGTTTTGGGGTGATTTTCGAGGTGCAAAGATACTACATTGCCTCCAGTCGTGCTATAGACAGAGCCACAAACATGACCAACTTTCGGCATGAATCTGAATGTAAGTTGAGGCGAGATGTAAAATGAAAAGTAATCTTTAAATACCATATTGTTGAAGTTATAAGCCCCAATATTCAACATAAATATATACTTTTGAGGGGCTTATAGCTATTATCCCATTGACTTTATAATCATAAAAAACTGATATAAGATGCAGATAAATGACATCCCTTATAACTATGCACATTGTTATGCCACACCCCGGCAATGTGCACAAAGCAATCGCTGCTTGCGCAGTCATGCCGCACGAATGAATGAAGAGTTGGTAAAACCCAAAGAAGCTGTGCTTTGCATCACCTCCGGCTATGTGGAGCGAGTGGCAGCAGGAGAGGCATGTGCTCACTTTCGTAGCGATGCACTGTTGCGCCATGCTCGTGGCATGAAAACGCTATTCGACGTTGTGCCTAAGGTGAAATATGCCACGGTGAGAAGGCAAGTGATGAGCTGCTTTTCGAGCGAGCGTTTGTTCTATTATGCTCAAAAAGGCAATCAACTCATCTCGCCCAAAGAGCAATTGCGCATTGTTTCAGTGTTTAAGCGGGCGGGACTTGCAGAGCCATCGTTCGATGAATACGAATTTTATCCCGATTGGTCGGAGTGATTAACGCCATCATATCCTTGAAGTAAATCACTGCATGAGCCATGCAGCGTTACTGCAAGTGCCATGCAGTGTTACTGCAAGTGCCATGCAGCATAGATGTGATACTGATGCGGTATTACTGCATATGCCATGCAGCACTGCCAACTAACATCGACATCAACATTGCTGCGATATGTTGGGCAGTGATAGTACTTACTCTTTGGTTATTGCCTAAAGCATCGAAGGTGATATTGGAGCAGTGTGAGGTTCTTAAGCGACAACGACTTTATAAACCTCATTGCCCATTTTTACAAGATACACTCCCGTGTCGTTGGTAGCAAACTCAAACCTATCGGTTATCTGCTGCGACGCTAGTAGCTTGCCATTACTATTATACACTTCGACTCTAGCAGGGGCATTATCACACAGATTCACCACATATATCGTTTTGTTGAGGGCATAAACCGTGTATTGATTTGAGGTTTCGATGGCCGAGATATCCGTTGGAGCATAAGTGCCTACTAAGCTGAAATCGGTAATTTGCCAAGTGGCATTGCTCTCGGTGGTTGTTGAACCATATTTGAAAGCGATGCGTATCTTATCTTTCAAATATCTTTGAGGAATATCGATAGGTCCCGATGAGGCATAAGTCCAGTTCATCCCATTGGGATAGTTGGGTATGATTAATTGCTCCCAAGTGGCGGTTTCAGCATCGTCATTGTAGTTGTCTGATATCCATAGCGTTTGGCAGCTTTCTTTTTTGCCGTCTTTATCGTAATTGATGGCATGGTCGAACTCAAGCTTAGCCAATGCATGATTGGACAGATTGAGTACAGGCGAAACTAACCAGTCGGTATTGCTGTTGTTTCCGTTGGCATATCCACTTATGCGTGCACCATAGTTGGCATCCGAAAACCACGTTTGATAGCCATCAACGCTTTGTGGTGTGAAGGGCGCCAAGCCATTTTTAAAGTCGGTAACGATGTTTACCGGTTCGCCCTCGACAGGAGGTTCTATAGTATGATTGCCTAAGCGAAGACCGATAATGACCGGGTCGTGGTCGGAGCTGCGATACATGTTGTGTTCCGTGTTGTCTTTTCGCTCATCGGTATTGATGTGATAGGTGGTAGCCCCTGTTATTTGTGCCATCATACTAGAGGAGGCCAATGCATGGTCGAGTCGCTCTACCGTTTGACTGTACACAATCGAATATCCGTTTGGTTCAAACCGATTCATGATGCAGTTATAGCCCTCGTCGTAAAGCATCTTAACAGGAATCTCGCCTGTGCATGAGTTTAAATCGCCCATCACCAAGATGTCGGTATCGGCATATTTACCCGGAACGGCAGTCTTTAAGGTTTCAATCAAGTGTGAGGCATTGGTGATGCGCGTTCCCTCTGATTGATCTGCGGTGGTATCTTTGGCTTTAAAGTGGTTCATGCTAAATACAAACTTCTCGCCGGTGTTGCGCTCAACAAAGCCCTGAATGATGTTTCGTTTTTTGTAAATACGGTCGGTTGAGGCTTCTGTAAATCCACCATAAGGCACCACCTTATCTTTTTTGTATATAAACCCCGCCCTACTGTAGGTGGCCGACGAATCGCTAATATTATCGGCTATGGCGGCATAAATATCTGCACCAATGGCCTTATTGAGCTTCGAAGCAATGGAGCTCATAGCCGAAGGATATTCGCCAACTTCGCACAAACCAAAGATGTCGGCATCAATGTTTTTTAATGCTTCAATCACCTTGATGGTTTTGGTTTCGTATCCATCAATCCCAATAAAGAATTTCTCTACATTAAAACCACATACTTTTAAATGATAATCGCCAATAGGTTGATGTAGAGTAGGGCGTGTATGGTTTGCATAAGTGGCACTATTCACCAGTGTAGCATATTGGGCAGTGGTCACTTTCAGGGTTACGTTAGCCAGTTTGGTGCCCAACCTTAAATGGTTGCTGATGGAGTTATCGGTAATCGAAAACGTGTAGACCTCTCTCGGCAGGTTTCCCTGTTCGCATTCATTTTGTATGCGGTGGTCGGATACCCACATGTATCGCGGTTGACTTCCCCAGCCGTTTACGTGCAGTGTGTCGGTCAGTTGCAACGTTTGACCAATGTAAGGAGTCATATCTCCCGACCGAAAAAGCTCTGCAAACGATATAGAAGTTTGCGATGATACTCCAACAATGCAACATACTAACACGGCAATACAAGCCAATCTCTTCATTTTCAATACCCTCTTCTTATTAGTTATAAATGTGATGCAAAAGTGCAAATAATAACTGAGATATCTTCTCTGTTTAATCTCGTATCAATAGTTTTAAAGATAATCTAAGATAATTATTCAGAATAAGTGTCACCTTCAACAAAATGAAATAATCACTCTGTTTATGATGAATAAAATAGTAACGCGACAAGTTAACTACTTGCCGTGTTTTTTGTTGTAATATAAAGTGGCTGCAATTACGCACTCTTTTATTCTAATAACAACGTTATGCGATATACTTTTATCTTAGTGATGCTGATGCTGCTGGCAGCCTGTGGCAATCATTCAAAAACCACTACCTCGGGCATCACCCTCACAGGAGCAGGAGCTACATTTCCACAACCTTATTACGATGTTGCTTTTAAGCAATTTCAAGATTCTACGCACATCAATGTAATCTATGGAGGCATCGGGAGTGGAGGGGGTATACGAAGCTTGAAAGACAGAGTGGTTGACTTTGGAGCAACCGATGCTTTTCTCTCTGAAAAAGAATTGGCCTCAATGCCAGCTGCTGTAGTTCACATTCCCACCTGTATCGGTGCTGTGATTTTGGCATACAACTTACCTGGAGTAGATAGTCTTAAACTAACAGCCGAAATCTTGGCAGACATCTATTTGGGAAAGATAAAAAAATGGAATGACCCTCGTTTGAAAGCCATTAATGGCACGGTAAACTTACCCGGTATTGATATCTACCCTGTGTATCGCTCGGATGGTAGTGGCACTACATTTGTTTTTAGCGACTATCTCTCAAAAGTGAGTCCGCAGTTTTATGAAGTAGTTGGTTGTGGCAAGTCACTAAAATGGCCTACCGGCATCGCCTCTAAAGGAAATCCCGGTGCTGCCGGTACCATAAGTCAGACCATTGGCTCCATCGGATACATTAGTTCAGAATATGCATTTGCTCAGCACATGCCGGCTGCAAGATTAAAAAATAGCGAAGGGATATTTATCACACCCACCCTCGAAACAATCTCGGCTGCTGCTGCCGGTGATTTCCCGCCCGACACACGAGCCATGCTGACCAACTCATCAAACCCATTGGCTTATCCCATCTCTTGTATGACTTGGATTCTGGTCTACAAAGAGCAATATTACAATAATCGGAGTCGGGCACAAGCCGATGCCACTGTTGACTTACTTAGCTGGTTGACCGATTCTATCGCACAGCAGACTACAACTCAGGTGCATTACTCTCCGTTGCCCCCATCGGTTATCAGTCATGCCAAAGAAATAATAAGCGCTATCACTTATAAAGGACAACCTATTATAAAATAAGTTGTTATACTAAGTATAGAAAATACGATATTCATTCTTACTAAAAATAGAAAGAATAAAAAGAAACCATGAAAGATAGAATTTTTCGGGCATTATTATTCATTTGTTCGGCACTTGTATTGCTAATCTGTGCCGGTATGATTTACTCTTTAGTCAGTGGCTCCCTTTTTGCTTGGAAACATTTTGGCATATTTCATTTTATCACCACTGCCGAGTGGAATCCTAGACCCGATAACGAACAATATGGGGCGCTGTCTTTTATTGTGGGAACTGTTATGACTGCCTTCTTGGCATTGCTTTTCTGCATTCCTTTTTCGTTGCCGGTTGCACTATTCACCGGTGAGTATTTTAAAGGAACCAAGGCTGCCACAGTAATTACCTCTGTCATCGAATTGTTAGCGGGCATTCCTTCCATTGTCTATGGCCTTTGGGGGTTTTACACACTCAGGCCTATCATGACCTCACTTCATCTCTCGGCCCATGGCTTTGGGGTGCTTACAGCCTCTATAGTGCTTGCCATTATGATTATTCCTTATGCCTCGTCGCTCAGCTCTGAGTTTATTTCGATGGTACCCAAAGATTTAAAAGAGAGTGCTTATAGTTTGGGGGCTACTCGTATGGAGGTAATTCGTCATGTGGTTTTGCCTGCTTCCGGATCGGGCGTTTTCGCCAGCTATATTTTAGCTTTAGGTCGCGCCTTGGGCGAAACCATGGCAGTGACTATGCTGATAGGCAATACCGATAATATTCCTGCCTCGCTTACTGCCACCGGAAATACAATGGCCAGCATTATAGCCAATCAGTTTGGCGAAGCCGGAGGTCTGAAACTTAGTTCGCTCATAGCCATAGGGCTCTTGCTGTTTTTGATTACGGCAGTCATTAATTTCATTGGTAAAATGATTATCTCTAAATTCAATAAATAAGATGATACACGCTCAAACCAAAACTTCATCCATAACCTATCGAAGAGCCAAAGACCGAATCTTCTTTTGGACCATTTGTCTTCTCTCTTCTTTTACAGCCATACCGTTGATATATATCATCTGGGAGTTGGTAAAGAAAGGGTATAAGCAGATTAATCTTCATTTTTTTACAGAAGTTGCCCCTACCACTTTGGCAGCGATGAAAGCCAATCAAGCCGGCGAATTGATACCCGGTGGTATTGTTAACGGCATTACCGGTACGTTGCTTATGGTGGCTATGGCTGCTATTATTGCTATTCCCATTGGTGTATTGGGGGGCATCTATCTTTCCGAAAACTCCAAAACACGATTTTCAGGAGTTATTCGTTTTTTAACCGATTTACTGCAAGGAACTCCCTCTATCGTGGTGGGCATCATCGTATATGCTTGGGTGGTGAAGCCCTTGAGTAGCTACTCAGCCATCGCCGGTAGTGTGGCATTGGCCATTATGATGCTTCCTTTGATTATACGTTCTACAGAAGAAACCCTAAAAATGCTTCCCGGTAGTTTGAAAGAGGCAGGTCTTGCTTTGGGTTCTTCTTATACTAAAGTTATCCTTCGGGTACTTTTACCTTCGGCATTTGGTGGTTTGTTTACCGGCATTCTGCTTGCTATCTCTCGAGTAATGGGCGAAACAGCTCCTTTAATGCTGACTGCTTTAGGTTCTACGGTTGTTAATTGGGACATTACCAAACCTACTAGCTCTATCTCATTATTGATTTGGCAATTCTATAACGACCCCAATTTGGTAGACATGATTTGGAGTTCCTCTTTGTTTTTGTTATTCTTGATACTTATTCTAAATATCATTGGTAAACGAGTAGCCGCTAAGTGGCGAATACATTAATTCTACAAACATTCAATAAAAAAAGTATATGTTACAGATAGATAATCCCATACTACAATTTAAAAATGTCTCCATCTCTTACACTCCGGGTAAGTATGCGGTTGAGGGTGTTTCGGCTGCCATCGAACGCAATAAGATTACAGCCATAATGGGGCCTTCGGGCTGTGGTAAGAGTACTTTGCTGCGGGCAGTCAACCGGATGCACGAGCTTTACCCCGACATATCTATAACCGGTGAGATTTTGATTGATGGTCGAAATATCCTAGCCATGAACCCCATGGAGGTGCGTCGCATTGCCGGAATGGTTTTTCAGCGTCCCAACCCGTTTCCCACAATGAGCATTTACGACAATGTGATAGCAGGGTATAAGCTGAATGGCATTTCACTTTCGCGCAAAGAGAAGGATGAGATTGTAGAGTCGAACTTAATTAATGTGGGGCTTTGGGACGAGGTCAAAGATGCATTGTTTAAAAAAGGAACTTTTCTTTCGGGTGGACAGCAACAACGATTGTGTATTGCTCGTGCATTGGCCTTAAAACCCGAAGTGTTGTTGATGGACGAACCGACTTCGGCATTAGACCCCATTGCCACTAATCGCATAGAGGAGCTATTGTTGAAGCTAAAAGAGGAGTTTACCATTATTATTGTAACTCACAATATGGGGCAGGCAGCTCGCATTTCCGATTACTCTATGTTTATGTACTTGGGCCATCTGATAGAGTACGATGAAACTCAAATCATGTTTACTCGACCTGCGGATAAACGTACTGAGGAGTATTTAACTCAACAATTTGGATAGTTATTTCTAATATTCAATCTTATAGATTTAAACAGATATGGATACCTTAAAAGAAAAAGTTTTTCATCAAATCACTCGCAATTTTCAACTCATGGCTACCGAAGTGTTTATGCAACTCGACTTGTTGAAGCAGATGATGGATGATAATAGTCGGAGCGAACTATATACCACTTTCAATAACAACGAACTTATCATTGATAGTTTAGAGGTAAAAATGCGCACAGAGGTGATTAATACAATTGTGCTTTATACGCCTCGTGCTACCAATCTACGCATTATTATCTCTTATTATGACATTATTGCCTACCTAGAACGAATTGGAGATTTGGCTTTGAATGTGGCTAACTTCTTAAAGAAGATTGCTATTCGTGAGACTATATTCAATCAATACCGCCAGGAGTTGGAAGAGATGCTCATGATAGCTACTAAGATGACTAAAAACTCTATACAGGCTGTTATAGATGGTGAGGTGAAACTGGCAAAAGAGATGATTGAAATGGATGAACAGGTAGATGAGCTTTTTCATCGTATCAGTCATAAACTTCCTAAGTTGCACTCGGGGCAAAGTTATTCTAAGCAAGAGATGACCGATATTCTCTCTATCAATAGCATGATTTATAATATTGAGCGGATAGCTGATAACTCAACTAATATTGGGGAAGCAGCCATTTACCTGATGGAAGGAGCAAATATTAGGCACCTTGATCATCAAAATGATGCTGATGCACTATTGGCAAACGATACCAATCATTAGCGAGCTCCTATAGCCACTAAACTTTGTAGCATGAATACAATAAAAGCGTATAAGTTGTATCTTTGCACAAAATTTGAATAAGATGAACTTACCGCAAGATCCGATGATGCTTTTTAGTTTCATCAACATGAAGCTACGCGATCAATATGCTTCGCTTGATGACTTATGTGAAGATATGAATATTGATAAATCGACTCTGATTAACACCTTACAATCGGTTGGATTCGAGTATAATGCCGAATTAAATAAATTCTGGTAAAGCTTTCATTCGTTAAGAAATATATAATTCTCACAAACATCTTAGGGTTATTAATTGTTTAACCGCATATAGTATTCAAACTAACATGTGGGAACGGTTAAAGAATTTAAAATCTCTAAGGGGAGTAAGGCCATGGCATATTTGGAAACTCAAGTTTGTTGATGCTCGTCTTTACTTTATTAGTATATTCGTAGGGCTACTGACGGGGTTAGTTGCTGTACCCTACCACTATCTTCTTCAATATTTCTTTAAAATTCGTAGAGACTTCTTTGACTCAGAACCGCGGTGGTATTGGTATATCCCTTTATTTATTTTGCTTTGGGGAATACTCAACTTTGTAGCTTGGCTGGTCGAGAAGATGCCCTATATCACCGGAGGAGGTATTCCTCAAACTCGCGGAGTCATTAATGGACGAATTAACTATAAGCATCCCTTCGTAGAGCTAATTTCAAAATTTACCGGTGGTGTGTTGGCTTTGTCTTCAGGGCTATCTTTAGGTCGCGAAGGACCCTCTGTTCAGATTGGCTCATACATCGGATGTCTATTTGCTAAATGGGGCAATGTGTTGGCGGGCGAGCGAAAACAGTTGCTTGCTGCCGGTGCTGGTGCCGGACTGGCGGCAGCCTTTGCCGCTCCTTTAGCCTCTTCGTTATTGGTTATCGAAACCATCGAACGATTTGATGCTCCAAAGACAGCCATTACTACATTGCTTGCCGGAGTAGTGGCGGGTGGCGTGGCCAGTTGGTTATTTCCAATGAATCCCTATTCGCTCATTGATGTTGTTGCTCCCATTCTTAACTTCTGGGAGTCGGCAAAACTATTTGTCATCTTGGCACTACTTATCTCTTTTTTAGGAAAAATCTATGCATGGCTTGCTTTACTATTTCGTAGGTTTTATCCCATGATAAAGCAACCTTCGTACATTAAAATGTTTTATTTGCTGTGCATTGCTTTCTCCATTTCACTATATGCTGTCGATTTAACCGGTGGTGGCGAAGAGTTTTTAATCAATCAATGTACTGATGGAAGTATGGTGATTAAATGGCTGATACTGGTGATGCTTATTCACCTTTTCTTTACGCTTATCAGTATCTCCTCAGGACTTCCCGGTGGTAGCTTCATTCCCACTTTGGTCACCGGAGGCTTGTTTGGACGTATCATTGCTCTGGTTTTAGTTAACAAAGGCATTATTGGTGTAGAAAACATCAATTACGTTACCCTTATCTGTATGTCGGCATTTTTGGTAGCAGTCATTCGTACACCACTTACTGCTATTGTGTTGATTACAGAAATAACGGGCCACTTTGATGTATTCTATCCTTCGATTGTTGTAGGTGGTTTGACATACTACATTACCGAGATGTTACAAATTAAGCCCTTTAATGTGTCTCTTTATGACGAGATGATTAAAACAGCCCCTTTCCAGGAGCAAAAGCGCTATACCTTATCGGTTGAGATAATGACCGGTTCGTATATGGATGGAAAGACCGTTGAAGCACTGCAATTGCCACAAGACTGTAAAATTATTAATGTTCATCGCGACCGTAAAGATATTGATCCTACCGGAGTGACACTGATACCGGGCGATCAGGTACAAATAGAGATGAATGCACAAGATATCGAAAAGCTCTACGAACCCCTTGTTAGTTTGGCAAATATCTATTAATCTGTTTGATATCATTGCAATCTGACTTATTATTGTATATTTGCAGACAAACTGTAAATAGAATCTATAAGTATGAAAAAGCACGATGTTGTATTTGCTCTATGTGTTATTGCCTGTTTCCTGCCTTTTTTTCTAAGCGATGCTCTCTACGAAGGTTATAAAGACTTCAATGCCACTCATGGTATGCTGATGAGTTTCATAAAGTTTGCTATTCTTTCTACTTTGGGCGAGGTTATCGGCTTACGCATTAGTACGGGAGTTTATCATCGTCCCGGTTTTGGTATTTTGCCTAGAGCTTTTGTTTGGGGCATTCTTGGTTTAGGCATTAATCTAGCCTTTGTCGTTTTTTCTAATGGGGTACCGGCTTTTCTTTCCTACATGGGTGGTACCAATGCACCTACTTTGATGAAGGAGTCTCTCTCATTAGAGAAAGTAGGAGTAGCATTTGCCATATCGGTAACCATGAATACCATTTTCGCACCGGTTTTTATGACACTACATCGAGTTACCGATACACATATCCTCGAGACGGGTGGCACCTTAAAGGGATTTTTTACTCCCATTCCCATGGCTCGTATCTTACAAAACATCAATTGGAAAGTACAATGGGGATTTGTTTTTAAGAAAACCATACCTTACTTTTGGTTTCCGGCTCACACCATTACCTTTCTGTTGCCGGGCGATGCCCGTGTCTTGTTTGCAGCTTTGCTCGGTGTGGTGCTAGGCATCTTTTTAGCCATTGCAGCGCGCAAACCTAGCATAGGCTAAACCAGATATCATTTTAACAATAAAAGTCATATCAAGCGATATGACTTTTATTGTTTTAGGTTTTATTGAAGTTTAAACACCGATTTCGTTTCAGGAAGTTTTAAATCAGAGGTTAGCAATTGTAATGAGTCTCCCTGATATAGAAAGTTTGTCATTACATCGCCTTTGAAAGGTACCAACTGGTAAACTACGGCATCAACATTTTGCGCATCGCCACGCAAGGTGTACATACGTCCATAGCTATTATCAGTAGCTTGTTCGTTGTTGGGGCGCAAATAAGTGCTAGTCATTTTATAAACACCATCTCCTGAATTTTTATAGTTGTATAGTGTAAGTTCATTCTTTATCTCCACACACGATTTATTGGGGATTACCCCATTGTATTGTCTGGTTTCAATCTCTTCTGTATGAGCTACTTCTTTTAATGAATCCAATACGTTGAATGGTTTGATATCATCCAGCGAAGCCACTTTGTAGTAGGTAATGCGGTATTTGCCAAACTTATCTAAAATCAAGCTGTCGGGGGTAATACTTACGATACTTAACGTGTCGATAAAGTCAATAGTTTGTCCATTTCCAATGCTCTTTCCCCACAGCATCAGTTTACTGTCTTTCGTTTCCCACTTTTCATAAAGTAATGTGTGCATGCCAATTGATGAGGCTTTACCATCTTTTTCGAGGGTAACTCCTTCTACTATATCAAGACTTACAGGCATTACTTCTATCCAGTTGCCCACTAACATTTGTTCTGTTTTGTTGCTGCTGCTACACGAGGCCAACACAGTAGCAATCATTAAAATGAAGTACTTATTCATCATTCTACTTTTTGATATTTTAGGTTAATAATAAAAAAGCGATACACCAGGCTATAGATATATCGCTTTTTGGTTTTTATGTAATTTACAAACATACTTATTGTGCGGCTTGTTCGCGAAGCCAAGCTATCTCTTCGGGCCAAATTGTTTCATCTATGGTCTCTAATATGAGTGGCATGTTGTCGAATCGTGAATCGCTCATTAGTTTGGTGAAGAATCCAAATCCTAAAGTACCCTTTCCGATGCTATCGTGGCGGTCTACACGGCTACCTAACTCTTTCTTTGAGTCGTTGATGTGCATTCCCTTGAGGTATTCAAAACCAACAATCTCGTCGAACTCCTTAAATGTGCCTTCGTAATCGCCTGTTAAGTCATATCCTGCAGAGTACATGTGACAGGTATCTAAACATACACCTACACGACTTTTATCGTCGATGCGGTCTATAATATACTTTAGGTGCCAAAGTTCGTTACCCACGTTGCTGCCTTGCCCGGCAGTGTTTTCAATAACAGCAGTAACCCCTTGAGTTTGTTCTAAAGCCAAGTTAATACTTTCGGCTATGCGGTCTAAACACTCTTCTACTGATATTTTGTTGAGCGTTGTTCCCGGATGAAAGTTAAGTAACTTCAAGCCTAACTGTTCGCAACGTTGCATTTCATCTAAAAAAGCTTTGCGACTCTTCTCCAATCCCTCTTCTTCGGGATGACCCAAGTTGATTAAATAACTATCGTGTGGCAAAATATACTCAGGTTTAAAGCCAAACTTTTCGCAGTTGGCTTTGAATAAAGCAATGCTCTCTTCGGTAAGCGGCTTGCTCACCCATTGACGCTGATTTTTAGTAAATAGTGCGAATGCATTTGCGCCGATTGCTTCGGCATTGATGGGAGCATTCTCTACACCTCCCGATGTGCTCACATGAGCTCCTATATATTTCATAATTAATGCTATTAAATTATTCTCCTACAAACTTAATTAAAAATATTATGGATTAATAAGTTATTGTTTATTTTTAAAGATTATCAGCCTCTACGGTTTAATCAATATTCTTTGCTACTGTGTTTGCCGGCAATAGTTGTTTCGTTTAGTTTCAAGCCTTTGAAACTAAAGTTTCAACCCCTCGGAGCTATGGTTCCAGCCTTTTGAAACTAAACGAAACAATGAGACTAAGCAAATGCCATGGAGTGGGGTAGAAACTGAGCCATTGTACCACAAAAAAAGCTCCACCACGGTGCTTACCGGGTGGAGCAAATCATAAATGTATTATCCTGATTAAATTTCTAAACGTGGACGAATATCTGATAACTTCTGTTCCACTTTTTTCCCTTTTACCTGATCTTTAATAAGAGTTACTCCTTCATTTTTTTGAGCATCATAGCTCACAGCAGTTTTCTCTTTGCTGTTTGATACTTCAAATTTAGCAGCACCTTTGGGAGTAAGGTTGCACTTAATGCTCCAATCGCCAACTTGCCAAGTATTGCCTTTGCGAGTTACCGGCATTGCTGCTCTTTCGTTTCCATGAGTATCAATAATAGTCATGAAGCGAGCCTTTTCAGCCTTTGGAGTAATGGCCGAAAAGTGCCAATGATTTGGATATTTCAATGCTTTTCCTTTTCCATCAGTCACATTTTTCCAGTTTGTTGGCGGACAGAAAAATTCGGTTGTGATGCTATCGGTTATTGGTGCAGAACTGTAGAGGTGCGCTACAGACGTACCACCTACCTTGTTCTTTCCAGTTATAGTCATAGCTTGCTCATCAAGACGACTGATTTCCATGGGTTGAGTAGTGGTGTGTAGCAAGTAACTCCAAGTCACTGCCTCTTTTCCTTCGAGTTCATCGTATATCACATAAATACCAGAGTTGCCCAATTGCACTACGTGGCGGCGGAATAGATCTAATCTATTTTCGTCCCAGCCGTTTTCGGGCGTATACTGTGTGCCGCTCAATCGAGCACGTTCAAGCCATAGCGGTGCCGTTACCTCTCCGTAAGCATTCGAAGCATCGCCAACAAAGTACGACACTTTTTCGCCATCATACCAACGAGGAATCCATCCGTAACCTTCGGTACCAATGCTTTGTCCCATGCCATTTACCAAAATGGTGTTGTGAGCACGAGTGTTGCGGTAAGCATACATACAGTGATCATCGGTAAACCCGGTGCGGTGGCCGCTGCTATAAAATATCTCTTTTCCACCATAGAATGTATTAAATGCATTTTGGTTGGCCAAGGCATGTGATGTTCCACCATAAGGACTACTGCGGAAGGTTAACATCGCATTTTTATCGGGTTCGGCAAGCGAAGTATGCATTGTTGCAAGTCCTGTTTCGTTGAAGGTATGCGTTCTAGGCATATCTGCCAATGTCTCTGTAGAGTTAGGCAAAGCCTTATCAGTAATGCATCTATACCAAGTCAAATCAGCCGGTTTAGCCTCGAACGAACGTTGAAAAATTTTAGGATCACGCTCTTGAATATAGCGCACATAAGCTGCTGCCCATGGGTTGTTGCACTGACGAGCCAACGCATCGGCATAACCTACACGTGCTCCCGAAGGCGACTTCTGATTCTCGTGCGAGTTGCCTTGTCCGCCTGCTTTTGAGAAAGGAGGCTGTTCGTAAATCACATAAAGAGCATTGTTGTTGTACCAAGGATCTTGAAAATAGTCGAAACCGGTGATGCGTGAATAAAAGTAAGGAACCTCAATCAATGTACGAATGTTGACATGAAAGTATGAGTCGCCATTGTGCCAAGCACCATCCTCATTCAATCCCGGGAAACGCGATACCCACATGTTGTAGCAATAATCAGTCCAAGTGTCCGCTTCGGGCAAATCGCCATAGGTTGCATAAGCCGCCATAGTAAGTATGCGGAAAGTCATTTGCCACACATGGTTGTCGGCAATGCGGTTTTCTAAATGGTTCACATACTCTTCATAAAACTTAGCTCCGTTTTCTTGAATACTAGCCAATAGCATTGACTTTTCTTGAGGAGTCAATACATTATAAAAAGCATCATAAGCCGAGGTACACATCGATAAAATAGTTCCCAAGTTAAAGTCGCCTGCAAAGTACTTACTGTCTTTCCACGATAAAATTTCAGTTAGACGCTTCATACCCTCTTGGTAGTAGATGGGTTTGCGTGTGAGCAGATAAGCCCGTATCATTCCCTCAATGTTTTTTTCTTCGCGGTCTACAATTTTACGGCTTTCGCGAATCAGAGCCGATTTGTATTGCACCACATTAGTCAGTTTCACTACAAACGAAGTATCTATTTCTTCAGAAAGATGGTGTAACGGGTGAGTCATACATTCATCAGCCTTGCTGATAAAAGCCAAAGCCTCCGGATTATTTTGATTGCGTGCGATGATGTTATCCCAATCTTTAGCATCGAGTAAGATGCGAGGATGGTGAGTTGGCAACATCTCTAACACCTGAGCATAAGCAGGAGGGTTAAAATCTAAAGCATTTTGATCTACCGTGAAGTGATATATCGGCGACCACTCTTCGGTACCTTCAGGAGTTACATAGGCATGTTGCCAATAGTAAGTACCCGGTTTGAAAAGCTCTGTAGGGTTAAAGAAAGCCCAATGACGCTCTGAAGTTATTACATTCTTAGTAAACTCCTTATCCTCGGCGATGCGTATGCGGTAAGTCACATGAGGCTTATGATTCTTCTCGTCTACACCATCGAGTACCGGACCCAAGTGTGGAAACTTATCGGGCCACATGAAGCGTGGAGGATTCATAGCAATAGCCTCGCCATCGAGCGGCGATGGGGTAGCACGAACCTCGTGCATAAGCGTTGTGTCATTAAGTTTAATGATGCTCTTTTGTGCCCACCCACCAACAGATGTAGTTAGCGCCATAAGGCATATACAGAAAGTTATGTGTCTCATGATTTTATAATTATTTCTTTGTGGTAAAAAGTTGTTTCAAAGAAACGGTTTTATTATTGATAAGCGGATTGGCCCAAAAACCTATAATGCCAATGTATCCCACAAACACAACAATGCTCATCATTCCAAATCGAAGGTCGGTAGCATCGGCAATCCAACTAATGATAAGCGGACCGGCAGCACCTCCTGCTATGGCAGAGCAAAGAATGCCTGCAAATGAACCATGATGCTCTTTAACAGAGTTGAGGGCTAGAGAGAAGATAATAGAATACATCATTGATATGCTAAAGCCAATGGCTGGAAAGGCAATAACCGATAAAGTTGTATTTCCATATAGAGCTACAATTAACAGTACCAATGTGATGAAGCTGGATAAACGAAGTAGCCGCTTACTATCAATCAACTTCAACAAAACCATTCCAATGATGCAACCGGCCGTCATCAGTCCCCAAAAATAACTCACCGTTTGTGCACCCTCTACTTGTGGGTTAATGCCATGATATTGCTCTAAAAAAGTGCTCATAAAGATTGAAACCCCTTGTTCGCTGCTGACATAGCAAAAGATGCCCAAGAAAAACAACCACACATAGCGACGTTTGAATAGCGCAAAATAAGAGTCGGCAGATCCACTCTTCTCCTCTTCTTGAAGTGTAATTTTAGGGAAACGGGTGATGGCTACAGCGATAAGCATAATCAGCAATAAAGCTGAAAATACCCAATAGAGTGATACCCAAGGCATCTCCTTTGGTGTAACCTCTGCCAAAAGATCTACAACTACATTTTGCCCCGCTACATAAGTATCAGCTTGTAGTTCGCGTATCAGGTAAGTGTAAACCAATGGACTGAGGAACGAGGCGATACCAAACATAAATTGGGCCAATTCGGCAATAAATGCATAGTTTTCTTCGCCGCCTACTGTGCGTTGCAATGGGTTCAACACCGTTTGAAGCATGGCCATGCCTAACCCTACAATAAACGAAGAGGCTAGTAACATGGGGTAAGTATGAATCAGGGCAAAGAGTAAAGTACCGATAAAGGGAAGAAGAAAGCCACAAAGGAGTACAGGCTTCTCACCAAAACGGTCGATAAGGAGTCCGGAAGGAATAGACATTACGGCATAGGCCAAAAAGAATGAAGTAGGGATAAAACCTGCCATCGCCAAATCACTCAAACTAAAATTGTGAATGATATCCGGGATAAGAGGTCCCAAGATATTGGTGATAAATGAAATGGTGAACCAAAACGCCATGATTAGCGCTAGCATTCTGATGTTTTTCTTCATAATGTTAACTTTTTAAAGTAAATCAACCCGCTATAGTTTGAGCAAACACTAAAGATGCAGCACCAATAGTACCCGCTTTATTGCCCAAACGAGCAGCTGTAATTTCTGTGTTCACAGCACAGTCGGCCAATGCATAACGATGAGCCTTTTGACGTAGATTTTCAATGTAGAAATCACCTGCTTCGGATAAACCTCCACCAATAACAATGAGTTGTGGACTAAAAATGTTGATGAATCCTGCTATGCCGTGACCTAGAAAGTCGAAATGTTCTTCCATTGAGGCTACAGCCAAACTATCACCGGCTTTGTATAGCTTTACGATATACTCACCATTAATCATTTTCTCGTCTATCTCCGGTTGAGTCTGCTTTAGCTTATCAGTAAATCGTCTGATCAGTGCTGAAGTCGATGCATAATGCTCTAAGCAACCTACCGATCCACAAGCACATTTTTCGCCCATTGCCATCAAAGGCACATGTCCTAACTCGGTGCCACGATTGGCGAAACCATTGAATAGCTTGTGATCGATAACCACCGCGCCACCAATGCCCGTACCTACAGTGAGGAATACTACATGAGAAGCTCCTTGGCCTGCACCATACATGGTTTCACCCAACCCCATCAAGTTAGCATCATTACCCAGCTGCGTAGGTAATCCGGTTTCTTTTTCTATAATATCAGCCAAAGATAGCTTTTCCCAGCCTTTGATATTTTCAGCACCACCCAAAACAATACGATTGGTTTGGTCTACAATGCCCGGCGTACCAATGCCTATGCCTTCAATATGATATTGATGAGCTGCTGCAAACGATTTTACTTCCTCTATGGCTTTAACCAATTGACCAATGACAGCCTCTGCCGATATATCAGCAAGCGAGGGAAGTTTTCCCTCGCTATACAGTTTGCCGTTGTTGCTGACCAAAGCGTACTTCACCGAAGTACCTCCTAAGTCAATTCCTATTGCATATAAGTTTTTATCCATGCGCTATTATACTCTTTCTACCCAGATTGGAGAACTCCATGCCCATTGCTGGTCGCGTTGTCTCACACGAACATAGTAATAGTCTGTATCTTTCTGTGGCTCTTTATCTTCCATAAAATGCTCAACGATATAGCTACTTTCGGGCATTGCACGGTTAAATAGAATAGCTTCGCTCAACCAACCAATCATAAAGTGCGAACGAGAACCCTCTAATAATTCGCCCAATGTATGACTGAACTGTTTGCCATTGAAGTCGGCTGTCAATGTTCCGTCTTTTGGCATCTCTAGTTCTAGAATAACAGCTTGAGTTGCAGGAGTAGTAGTGTTTGGATTCTTATTGGTATAGATATCCAATTCTGTTGATTTGTCATCAACCGATACAACACGATTTACTTGAGTGTGGAACTCAGTTTCGCCCTCTTGAGGAGACGTAAATGCAGCACCACGGAAACATGGAGTAACACTTACAATACGACCTTTGTCTACTGACAATTTACCGTTCCAGTTAACAAATCTTTCTTCGCGGTTCCAGCCAAATTCAACTTTAACTTTGCAGCGTACTACATCGTCTTGAGGAGCCACCGGAGTTAACGGACCATTAAGGCGTGCGATGCACTGACCGTTTTTGATGATGTCAACATAATCGATACAGCTTTCGCCCTCTACATTTACATAGATACGACGGCTATTACCACGTACTACATCACCCATGAAGGCATCGTTCAAACGAAAATCGATGTTGATTTTATCACCTGTAACTCCACATACACGACGATTTTTCATAGCATCCCAAATCGCATCGCGCGAAAGTGATGGAGCTAAAACACCAATACGTCCGTCGCCATAGCTACCAGGATAACCCGAGTGTTGATCGCTCGAACACATGATACCAAATTTTTTGCCTTGGTCTAAACCGTACTGAATAGTACCCTCCCACTGACGTGGACCCATATCGTGTAGGTAGTTGTAATCACCTTGGTCGTTCTCGGCCAAACCGTGACGTGAGTACATCTCAACAAATGGAGTTTGCTCTCCTTCGCTAAAACAATCCCAGTTGTATCCACGATAACCACCTTGATAACCCATGTGGTGAGGAGTAATAAATACCTCTTTATCTTTTAATGTTCTTTTCCACTCTTGAACCGAAGTGCACTCTACCAATGGCACATCCAAGTCGTGCCACAAAGCTACATGGTCACCATGAGCCATACTGTGACATTCATATCCGATGAAGGTAAGAAATTCACCCTCTTTGTTATATTCTTTAGACATGGCTACATATTTGTCATAGCCACCTTCGCGAAGACGTTTGAAAGCTCCGGTATGATAATCGATAACCCATTTTAAACGAGGATCGTCTGCACCCGGAATATCAGGCCACATCGCATGTGGAGTAACAGAAACAAAATCAAGTTGACCTTTGGCTGCCTCAAAAGCATCACGCATATCTCCATGACCATAAGTTAGGTTACAGTGATTATGCAAATCGCCCCAATACATCTTTAGGTTGTTTGCCGAAGGCATGATTTTTTTAGCACTTTTGTCTGTGGCACACGCACCCAATAAACTACCCGATGCTGCTAAGCCTACAAAAGACCAACCGGTGTTTTTTAAAAAGCTTCTTCTATCCATGATATCGTATTTAATGTTTTTGTATTAGTCTATTATTTTCTCTCTTCCAACAATCTTCTATCTCCTTTAAAAAGTTCTTTTTCCTTTTCATCGGGGTCAAAGTCTTTATATTGTTGTTGCGTTTGGCGGAGTAGTTCTATCATCTCTTTTTGTACTTGTGCGTATTCCGGTTTTCCAAACACATTATTCATTTCGCGAGGATCAGCTTTCATGTCATAAAGTTCCCATTCTTCAATATCGTTATAAAAGCGAATTAATTTATGGTCTTTAGTTCGGATACCATAATGACGTTTAACATTATGTTCTGCCGGATATTCATAATAATGATAATAAGCAGCTTTACGCCAATCTTTTGGAGTTTTTCCGGCATTCTCTAGTATAGGTTTAAGAGAAGATCCTTGAATGTCTTCGGGAATTTCGGCTTCGGCATAATCAAGGAAAGTAGGTGCAAAGTCTACATTCATTGTGATGGCTGAGCTAGTGCTACCGGCTGCTATGCCTTTAGGATAGCGAATAATAAGTGGCATTCGTTGACATTCTTCATACATGAATCGTTTATCAAACCATCCGTGCTCGCCTAAGAAAAAACCTTGATCGGAAGTGTATACAATAATCGTATTATCAAGTTCGCCAATATCTTCTAAATAGCGCATGAGTTGCCCGATGTTTTCGTCTACTGCTAAAAGGGTAGAGAGGTAATCGCGCATATATTGTTGATATTTCCAACTGATTAATGCCTTTCCGGTAAGATCGCCTTTACGATACTCGGCAATGCGTTTGGCATATACAGAGTCCCATTTGTCTTGAACGGCAAGTGGCATGCGTTTATAAACTTCGTATAAACGGTTGGTCGTGTCTTTGAGCATTTCTGCTCGAGTTAGAAGTTTTAAGTCCCAGTCTTCTGTCAGGGTATGTTCTATCGACATATCTTGTTGGCGAGCGGCTTGTCCACGTCCTTCATAATCGTCGAATAAGTTGGCCGGTTCTGGAAATACGGTATCATTGAATATACCAAGATGGCGAGGAGCCGGCATCCAGTTGCGGTGAGGGGCTTTTTGATGATACATCATACAAAAAGGCTTTGATTTGTCGCGATTCTCTAAGAAGTTAATCGCTTTTTCAGTGATGATATCTGTGGCATATCCTTCTTCTCGAATATAATCGCCCATTTCCCAAAAGTCGGGTGAGTAGTAATCGCCTTGTTCATGCTGTCCGCTAAGAATACTCCAATAGTCGAATCCTTGAGGTTCAGAAATCAGGTGCCACTTACCAACAATTGCGGTTTGATATCCTGCCTTTTGAAGTAATTTAGGAAAAGTCTGCTGATCGCCATTGAAAACACTGGCATTGTCTGTAAATCCATTCTCGTGACTAAACTTACCCGTTAAAATGCATGCACGTGATGGACCGGAAATGGCATTTACTACATAGCAATTATCAAAACGAACTCCTTCGTTGGCTATGCGGTCCATGTTTGGGGTTTGAATAAGGTTTCCACCGTAGCATGACATGGCTTGTGTAGTGTGGTCATCTGTCATCATAAAAATAATATTCGGACGTCTGACTTCTTCTTTTTTTTGAGTGCACGAAGATAAGCTTAATGCAACAAGAGGGATAAGTAGCTGAGAAGATTTGCTTTTCATGTTGGTAATTTTTTACATCATTGCAACAATTGCAATATTTATACAAGAGTTATATAAATGTGTTGAGAGAATGAAAAAATGATGTTCAATAGATTATGCACCATAGTGCATAATCTATTGATACATCTGAAAGGGATAGTTATAGTTTGTATTTTAAAGTTTGTTTTTTACCACCTACTTTAACTTCTACTTCTAATCCGTTTTCATCAAACTTCTTGTTTTTGAAGCTTGCTTCCAATTTAGGAGCTTTTGATGCATCTTCGGTAGGGTAGATAATGGTAATATAGCGTACTGCTTCGTCATTGTTCTTTTCAGTGTTGAATGCTACAGCTGTACGTTCTACACGTTTGCGGTAAGCAGTTGAGCGCCATCCTTCTTCTTGATCTAACGTTGTGCTCTTAGGTGTAAAGCATTGTAGTTTAACGTTGCTATTACCTTCGAAATCAGAAGTCAATGTCATTGTTTTAGGGTCGACGTTTACATTGCCTTCGCAAAGTTGATAGTGAAGACCTACTTTACCTTTAGCATCTCCAACAGCTTCGTCTACAATAACATAGTAAGTGTTGTCTACAAAGAATACCGAACGACGATGTTTCAAGCCTTCGTAGCTTGGATTTTCAGTAACAAGAATTTGTACTTTACCGTCTGGCTGCCATTTTTTAGTAACCGACTCTGTAGTTTCCAAGTTTTTATTATCTAATGTCAATGTGTTGTGAACGGCTGTTTGACGGAACCAGTTTCTAAGCTTCATAACTTCACCATTACCTGCATATACATATGCACCTGAATCTGGGAATAAGTTTTTGCCATTGAACCAAAGTTCAAAAGTACCATTGTCAGGTTGACAGTGCCAGAATGCTTTAGGACCAGCCTTAACTACCATTACTGTACCATCTTTGTCCCAAGAATTTCTCAAAGTGAAGAATCCTGATTTCAAGAAACCTTTTGATAAGTTCTCTGGTTTTTGTCCCTTCTTACCATTTGATGCAAAATATTGAATTTGCTTATTCTTTGGGAATAACTTTGTCCAATCTTTGTAATTGCGTTGTTCTTCTTTCATTTCGCCAAGTTTAGCATCGCTAAAGCAAGGGTTGGTAAAGTCTGGGAAACAAATATTCATATAGAATACAATCATATTTTCAATAGTATCCATATATTCTTGTGGGAACTCATTGCGGAAACCATTAACATCAGCCATGCGCAATGCTTTACAGAAGATGTTGATAGCAGCTAAATGATAGTGAGGATCAAGTTCGAATTGTCCACCATCTTGATACACTTGAACACCAACTTCGCGATTTAAGATGTTGATACCACTTTTTCTCCACATTGGTGCATCCTTAAACTCAGGGAAGAAAGCACCGGCGTAAATCATACGTTGAGCTTCGAATAGTAGGTGATTTCCTTGATCAGAGTAGTTACCAAGAATATGTACCGCATGTTTGTGGTAATTGGTCAAGAACTCAGTCAAGAACTCAGGTGTAAATGATGCTGATGGTAAGAATAGAGAAAACTGATTAGTTTGATCTTGCAAACGGTTACTTACCTCAAGTGGTCTCCAAGCAAAACGTACGTTTTCTGCATTGCCTTTAACTTCACCTGCACTAACCAATTCATACTCTTCTTTGCTCATTGGAGTCAATGGATTTTTTGTAATCCAGTCCATATATTGAGCTGCCCACTCTTTTGCATATTTCTCATCACCCGAAACACGGTATGCTTTACCCATTGGAGTAAACCATTTGTGACGATGAAGCTGCCAACGCAATTCGTTATCTTGCACCGGCCAATATTGCCAGTTGATATCTTTACCGTAGTTGTAAGAAGGTTGGTATCCTTTGTGAACAAAGAACGTATGTTCCATTCCATCATCTGCCCACTTTTGCTCTTGCTTACTGATTTTTATATTGTTCAAGTCCAAATCAGGAGTCTTCACGTTGGTACGTGCTTTATAATAATCAAGTAAAGCTTGTGCAGCTTCTGCATCTTTACCTTGTTGGTGTAGTGCTTTTACTTGCTCTAGTCCTGGATAGTCTAAATTAAGTAATGAGAAAACTTCTGTTTTAAGTTCTTGTGCATTGACATTGCTTACGAAGCAAGCTACAAAAAGCAATGCAATGAATTTAATGGTTTTAGTCATGATATTATCAGATTATAAAATTATGATAACTGGTTGTATGTAAGTCCTTTTAAGTCCATGTAGCGTTTCAATGCTTCCATATAATAATAATCAGCATAGTTTAACGGAGTGTCAATTTCTGAACCGTTAGGTAGTGAGCCTGTTGAGTGCATCAAGATGTATCCTTGATTTTCTCCTGGTTGAGCTAGGTAAGCATCGCTTGATAAGCTTTTAAGTAGCTTTTCTGCATAAGCAAGATACTTATCTCCATCTTTAACCATTGTGCTCATTTCAATTAAAGCAGATGCCGTTACTGAAGCAGCAGAAGCATCACGTGGTGTTTCATCTCCTGCAGGTGCATCATAATCCCACAAAGGAATTCCGTCTTCAGTTTGTACACGTGCCATAATCATATCAGCAATGTTTACTGCAAAATCAAGATATTTTTGATTGCCTGTTTCGCGGAAACATGATACATATCCATATACTGCCCATGCTTGTCCACGTGCCCATGATGAATCATCGTTTTTACCTTGATGAGTTTGTTTACGCTCTACAGTACCATCATTATTGTAGCTAACAACATGCCAGCAAGTATAATCAGGGCGGAAGTGATGATCAATTGTTTTATCAGCATGACGTACCGAAACATCCATATATTTAGGATTGTTGGTCATTTTGCCTACTGTGAACAATAAATCCAAGTTCATCATATTGTCGATAATAACCGGGAAGTTCCAAGTACCGAAATCCCAAGAACGAATGGCATTAATTGAATTGTCGAAACGACCACAAAGGTTATCAGCAGTTTCAATCATTACTGCGTTAATGGTATCGTTTGGTGCAAGACGTAAAGCATTTCCATAGCTGCAGTTGATCATGAATCCAAGATCGTGAGTTCCTGTATAACTGCGAACCGGATTAAGTAAATTGGTATATTTGATTGCTTGTTCTTTCAATGCTTCATTGCCACTAAGTTCATAAGTGTACCACAATGATCCTGGGAAAAAACCACTTGTCCAATCATAGATACCACATAGACGACGTTGTCCTATTTTGTTAGATAGTGGTCTAACGCGAAGTGAGTCTTTAAATGTTAATGAATCTCTCTCTAATTGCTCACAAAGAAAGTTCATATCATAGCCTGTCCATATTGAACGAGGCAATTGTTGTTGACCATCAATTTCTACTGCTGTTAGCATAAGTTGGTGTGATGCAACATCAATTCCTTTTTTAATCCAGCTATAGTCTTCACTTGAATGTGTGTTGCAAGAAGAAAATGCAACCACTGCAATCGAGGCGATAAGACCAAGTTTTTTTCTCATGTTATTCATTCTTTTTAATATGTGTTGTTAATACTCTTTTATCAGTATTGCAAAACTATTTAATATTGAAGTAATGATGGTGTACGAATGTTGAAAAGGCTTTAGAATCGGTTATTCGTACTTTTATTTTTGTTGAAAATACTATTAAAAATATACAAGAGAGCCCTTTCAGAGACTCTCTTGCTGTATTTAGTGTAATTTTACCATCCTGGGTTTTGAACGAACTTACTCATTAAGTCCATATCTCTTTGTGGGATTGGGAATAGTTCATGCTTCCCTTTTTTTGTAAAATCATATGCTACATAGTTCGCGCTTGAGTACCAACGACGCAACTGAGTGTCTGTTTCGTCAATTGCATCTACATAGGTGCCCCAGCGAACCAAATCCTGTCTGCGATGTCCTTCGAATGCTAATTCATAAGCGCGCTCTTTACGTATGGCATTACGAAACGCTGTTTGATCTAATCCAGCTGTTAAGTCAGCTATTTCGCTTGTTTCAGAAATTGGAAGACCAAAGCCACGACGTCTAACATTGTTAACAGCTTCATATGCTTCTGCTGTTGGAGCACCTTTCCATTCGTTTAATGCTTCTGCATAAAGTAATAACACATCAGCATAACGCAATATATACCAATTGATATTCGATCTATCTGCATTGATAAGTTGGTTTCCTTGGCCTACATACTTTTCAGTATCCCATTTTGCAGGAGTAAATAGTTGCCAGTTCTTTTGATCTTCGTCTGGACCTTGTGTTGAATAATAAGTCTTAGTAGTTCCTACATATTTATAGTCAGCAATTGAAAGGTTACAACGTAAATCGTCTTCTTTCTTTTCCCAATCTCTTAGGAAGGTATAAACTACCTTTACATTACCTGCATTTCTACCACGAACACCTGCTATTTCATTTGCAATAACTCCGTTCCACTTACCAATACGTCCAGCAGGATCTTCGCTTGTTGTACCTGTGATGGTAGGAGCATAGAAGCTAACTTCAATTAAACTCTCTTCGGGAGCCCATACGCTGTTGCATGTGTTTTTCCACAATTGTTCATAGTCACTTAGTAATTGGTGTTTACCCGATTCAATTAATGTTTGAGCTGTGTTAGCTGCGGCTTCCCATTTCGATGTGTCGTTTACAGGAGCCCCGGCCCAAGTTGCATAAACTTTAGTTAATAAGCCTAGCACAGAACCTTTTGATAAACGGAAGCTATTGTTGCTGCGAATCTTATCATCTACAGCATATGGTAAGTTATCAATAGCGAATCGTAAATCATCTTCAATAAAACGATAAACTGCTGTAGGGTCAGCCTGCTCAAATGTTGATGGATGTTGAGAAGACATTGCAGTGTTGGTCATTAAGGCAACATTACCAAACCAACGAACCAGTTCAAAGTAGTATAGACCACGAAGTGCACGTGCTTCAGCCATATACACATTGGCTATTATTTTGTCACCGGCAGTGTATGAACCAATTTTAGTTTCTAGAGTTTCAATGAAGTCATTGGCGTTGTATATAGCCTTGTATAACGCATACCAGGTAGCCTGTACATTTGAGTTGCTAGTGGTAAATGCGTTAGCTGGAATTTCACGAAAACTATTGGCTGAGTTACCCTCACATTGTGCAATATCTGTAGTGATGTTGAACAATAGTGATAGGTGATAACCATACATTGCATCTGCAACTAAACTGCGATATACTCCTAGTAAAACAGTTTCTGCTTCAGAAGCATTGTTCATATATTTATTTTTATCAACCTCAACAGATGATTCTTCCTGAAGTAAGTCTGAGCAGGACGTGAACGACATTCCGCCCATTATTACTGCTAATATATATAATGATATTTTTTTCATGTGGTTGTTGTATTAAAATTGAATGTCAATACCGAATGTAATCACTCTACTCTTAGGATATGCACCCCAATCAAGTCCTGGTGTCATTGGACTGCTGCTTGCAGTACTCACTTCAGGGTCATAGCCGCTATAGCCTGTTAAACAGAATAGATTTTGTCCTGATGCATATACTCTTAATTTAGAAATATAAGCTTTTCTAGTCCATGTGCTCGGAAGGGTATAACCCAAGGTTACATTCTTTAAACGTAAGAATGATCCATCTTCAACAAAGCGTGAGTATACTTCATTTTTTACATATCCCTTAGCTGATGGAACGCGATTAGATGCGTTTGTTGGTGTCCATCGATCGGCAACTTCTGCCAACTGATTGATGCGTTCATTTTGAGTTTGTGTAGAGTACAAACGAGTTGCATTATAAATATCATTTCCATAATTAAATTGGAATAAGATATTTAAGTCGAAACCTTTAAACATAAACGTGTTTCCAATACCACCAAACCATTTAGGAATTGCATTACCAATTACTGTACGGTCTTTAGTTGTTATAACTCCATCGCCATCTTGATCTTTATATTTCACAACTCCTGGCTCGATAGGTCCAGTTGTAAATCGATCATTGCGTGCAACGCCTGGCTTCAATTGTAAAGTTCCATTCGGAGTTGTGATAAAATCTGAGCTTTGATACACTCCATCAAACTCATAACCATAAATTAGCCCTAATGATGAGCCAACCATTGCTACATAATCATAATCGCTAAAATCAGAGCTAAAACCAGAGCGAGAATACATGGCTTGTACACCATCTTGTAAAGATTTCAATTCGTTTCTGATGAACGAAATATTAAAATCGGTTTGCCAAGTAAAGTTGCGTTTTTGAATATTCAAGCTATTTAAGCTTAGCTCAATACCTCTGTTTTGAATCTTACCAATATTTTGATACTGTGAGTTAAATCCGGTAACGTGTGCTAAGCTTTGAGCCAATAACAAATCTTTTGTATTCTTGATGAAGAAATCAGCTACAACATTTAGTCTATTATCGAAGAAACCAAAGTCAAAACCTAAGTTTACGGTAGTTGAACCTTCCCATTTCAGGTTTTGATTTTTAAGTTGTTTAGGAGTAAGAACAGTCATAGTACTGTTGCCCACACCATATTTACTTTGTTCGTATAGGTCTAATGATAAATAATTAGAAATGCGGTCATTACCTACTGTACCCCAACCGAAACGTACTTTTAAGTTAGAAAGGAAATCTACATCTTTCATAAACTTCTCTTCAGATACACGCCAAGCTGCAGAGAATGATGGGAAATAACCCCATTTGTGTTTGTTTGAGAACACGGTAGAACCATCGGCACGAATTGTAGCAGTTAGCAAGTAGCGGTTATCGTAGTTATAATTTCCACGAGCAAAAAATGACAATAATGTTTTATCATTATATGATGTAGCTACTTTACTTGGTGTAGCACCTATACCTAAGTTGTTGTTTCCTAAATTATCAAATGGAAAGTCTTTAGATTGCCCAAGTAAATACTCACTACTTTTAAATGACATTTCTTGTCCTATCATTACGTCATAAGAGTGTTTCTTGATCTTTTGTTTCCAAGTCAAATTGTTATAGTTAGTCCAACGAAGATCACGTCCCATTTGACTTTGTCCATAAGGTTTTTGTCCATTACGATATGCTTCTTTAGAACCTGTTTTATAGAAAATGTCATTGCGAGTGTTAGTTACATTGTATGTTCCAGCAGTTCTGAAAGTCAACCCTTTGATAATCTGCCAGTTTACTGAAAGATTACCCGACCACATTTCTGCACGTCTTTTATTAGTAACTGATTGAGTTTGGATAATTGGATTAACCTGTGCTAAGCTTTCGCTACTTTCTAACTCAAGTGGGTCAATTGCAGCTGAAAGAAGTTCCTCATTGGTTAAAGCCAAACCACCAGTAGGGCGTGCACCAAGAATTTGTGCCAACATATTAAAACGACCAGAGTCGGCAGTTGTACCTACCCCTTCACGATTGGTTTGAGCATAGTTAATTGAAGCGTCAAAAGATACATTTTTAGTAACCTTTTGGTTAATTCTAATCTTTCCAGTTGTTTTATCAAATCCACTGTTGTTGAAAATACCATTTTCGTTGTAACGAGTAAATGCTAATGAATATTTAGTATTGTCATTTCCACCCATCACAGATAAGTTATAATCTTGTGACCATGTAGGACGGAATGTTTCGTCTTGCCAATTAACACCTTCTACACCTCTATAATCTTCTAGAGACTGATATCTATATGGGTTACCATTTGCATCTTCTCCAGGTCTATAATAAGTTGTAGCGTATTTGCTTGGATTTACTTCCATTTGCAGTTTCACAAATTCATACGGATCTAGCAAATCAAGAGTTTTAGAAATCTTACGATAGCTTGCAGAACCATTAAAGCTTACTTGCGGGCGCCCTGATTTTCCTGATTTTGTGGTAACCATTACTACACCGTTCGCTGCACGAGCACCATAAATAGCAGCCGAAGAAGCATCTTTTAAAACTTCAATAGACTCAATATCAGAGTTTGCTAAATGATTGATGTTATCAACTTGAAAGCCATCAACAATATAAAGTGGAGAAGCATCGCCAGTTAAAGTACCGACACCACGCACATTAATTTCAAACCCAGACCCTGGAGTACCATCGGTTTGAGTAATTTGCACACCGGCAATTTGTCCTCCAAGCGCTTCCATAACCGAACCACTTTTAAAACCTTCTACATTTTTAGCCGATACAGATGAAACCGATCCGGTAAGGTCAGAACGCTTCATTGCTCCATATCCAACAACTACCACTTCGTCAAGCACTGCATTATCAGGCATCATCTTGATGTTTAATGCTTTCTGTTCGCCAACTTTTATTTCTTCAGTTTTGTATCCAATATAAGAGATAACCAATGTCGCTCCTTTTTTTGCTTTTATGGTAAAATTCCCATCAAGGTCAGTTACAGCTCCATTGTTAGTACCTTTCTCCATTACAGTTGCCCCGATCAATGGAAAGTCAGACTCATCCATGACAACTCCTTTGATTGAATTTTGCGCATATAGCCCAATAGACATTATCAAAGCCAAAAGAGTTATTACTCCTCTTTTGTTTTGTGTTATATTTAGAATAAAATTATTCATTGTTTTTATTTTGTTATTTTAAGGTCGACACTACCCTATAATTAGGTAGTGTCTTTGGTTTTTATTTATTAGAACTTTTCGTCAAACCACAGTAGTATAGGGAATATTTGTGATCCATTATTGATTCCGCTTTCTACTCCGTTAGTTACGAAAGTGATTTGGCCACACATTACTCCGTTAGCATACACTTTATCTTCGCCAATCCATTTGCCTGGATTCACTACAATTGATTTGTCGCTTGGGTCTACATAAGCTAATGTAGTGGATAATGCTGCCTTATTATCGTAGTAAGATACTGGCTTTTTCGCTCCATAGTTTGGTTTTGCAGTACCATAAAAATTACGCCAAACTTGTGCAATAAAGAAGCTATCAGTTGATCCATCGTTCTTTAATTGTCCGCTGATATGGCTATCGCTACCGTTGATGTTATAATAGCTAAATGTACGTCTATAGTCCATAAGTAGATTATTCATATCTGCTACTCCTTCAACTGACGGAGCTACCGAGCGTCCACCTGTTCTTGGGTTTACTTGACAAACAAATGGTGTATAGTTAATTGTTACCCCATTGACAGCTGATGATAAATGGAAGAACACTGGAACGCTAACAGAAACTTCTTCATCGCCCGATCCAGTAGTCGCTGTAACCATAGCCATACCACATCTAGCATTTGCCCAAGCCACTTCTGAAAGATTTAAAGCTCCATTTTCATCAATTGTGATACCACCCATATTTAGTTTGCTCGCTACTTCCCATTTTATAGATGTTGCCTCTGCTGGAATATCAGTTGTAGGTGCATTTACTATAAATGAAGCTAGCTCATCCGAAGAGTTAATTCTATATTGATAAGCATGTGTATCAGACAAACCAAGATTATTGCCGTACTTAATGTAAGTAAAGAAGTTTTTATTCTTTTCAATAGTCAATGTAAACGATGTTGTTTGTTCACCTTTTGCATTGCTTGCCATAACAGAAATAGTGTGTGTACCAACTGGAATTGTATTTCCCTTTTTTGCACTAATTGCTCCGTTTGAAGCATCAATTGCAATTTGTCCATTTAAAGCTTCTGATACATTTTCAAGAGTAAAGGTTACTTCATCGCCAATGAAATCTTCAGTATGGTTGATAACGAAAGAAGTTGACTGTGTTTTCGTTTCGTTATTGTATTTGAAGTTTTCAATAGGAGCGATAAATCCAACTACCTCTAATGTAAAGGCATTCTCAAAAACTTTTCCAGTTTCTTCAGCTGTGTTATAGTTGTTTCTAACATTAACATCTATAGAATAGCTATCTCCGGCTTTCAAACCATGACCTTGTAACACAGAGATAACTCCAGTTTCAGCATCAATTATAAACTTATCAGTAGCCGGAGTAACATTTGCAATACTATAAACCACTCCTTCAAGTGATCCCTTCAATGTAGGTATGCTAGTTGTATAAGAGGTAGGGTTTGCAGTTTCTTCTTCCATTTTTCCAGTGTTAGGGGCATAGGTTAAAGCCAATGGTTTAGAAGTGATGTTGAACGTTACTGCATCAGTAAATATACCTTCGCCAGCCTCAGTCTTTAAAACTAAAGACACTTTATAAATACCAGGTAGAATATCACCATTATATTTGGTGTTGATACTTACTTCGCCTGTTGCTGAGATTGAGAAGTATTCTTGATAGTCACCTTCTGCTATTCTATATTGGCTAATTGACACATGCTCTCCTTCTGTTGTCACCTTTGCTTTAAGCGTTGATGTTTTCAGATCGGCATAGTCAATAGTCAAGTAGTTTGGCTCAACTTTAATGCCTTCCGGAACCGGACGCATCATGTTTACCGAAACAGCATTTTTAAATTCATAAGTTTTTCCGTTCGATACACACGATACCGAAATTTGATATACACCAACTTCTAGTTCATTTGTATTTCTGATGGCGATGCTACCAGTTTCAGCATCTATTGAGAAGCACTCTACGTTTACCGGAGCATCATTTAAACTAACTCTGAAAATCGTAAAGTTTGAGGGAGCACTACCGAGGTAGGTTGGGGCACTAATATTTGCACTCATTGAAGGGCCAATATCAGTCATTCCTGAATAATAAATTGCAAATGGAGTTTGATCTACTGTCTCAGTATCGGTACATGAAGTACCAACAATAGACAAAGATAAAACTATCAAGATTAGAAATAACCTTGAAGTTAAATTACTTAAATTCATTGTTTTAGGATTGTTTTTAGGTTGATTAGTTGAAAATCTTAGTTTAGGTTTTTAGTCTACATTACTAGTGTTGTTTTTCCAATTTTGCTTTAGCAAATGCAGATAAGTCTTAGGCTCTTGTTGCTGATTGTATCGAGCAATAAGAGGATTACGATGCGTTAAAAGATAATTCATGTTAGATATATTGTTTTTTAGGATTGTACGTGTGCAAATATATGCGAACATCAGTTTTTCAATATTCTATCTTGTTTTATCTTTGTTTAAATACGAATTTTAGATATTAAATTTGTTGATTTCAGTTTTGAATTTGTTTAGTAAGATGGGTTATATCGTCTTGTAACCCATCTTATGAGATGTAAACTAGACTTTTTGCTTCTTAATGTATTCAGTCGGTAAGCATCCGAAATACTTCTTAAAACTAGTAGCAAAGTAAGATGGAGTATTGAACCCAACCATAGTACTTACTTCGGATACCGTGTATCGACCATCTTTCAATAACCGGCATGCTTCGTTGAAGCGTATCTTGCGAATAAAATCGATAGTCGATTCGCCCGTGATTGCTTTCAGCTTTAGGTGTAAGTTAGAACGACTCATATTCATTTCGCGTGCAAACTCATCGGTAGAGAATTCGATGTTGTCCATATTCTTTTCTACAATATTAACAGCACGTTTTAGTAAGGCTTCGTCCATGGCATTGAAGGTGATTTTTTCTGGCTCCACCTCCATTGATTTAGAGTATTTCTCTAACATACGATGACGCGTACGCATCATATTTTGAATTTTAGCAATGACTACTGCTAGTACAAATGGTTTTGGTATATAGTCGTCAGCGCCCATTTGTAAACCTTCCATTTGGTCTTTTATTTCGTTTTTAGCCGATAAGATTATTACCGGTATATGGCATGTACGAATATTTTGCTTAATGTTCTTACAAAGTTTAATACCATCCATTACAGGCATCATAACATCTGTCAATACCACGTCAATTGTATTTTCTTTTAGAATATCAAGTGCTTTTTCGCCGTTTTCAGCACCCAGTACATTGAATGTATCAGATAAACCTTGACTTAAATATTGCCTAATTTCATGATTATCTTCTACGATTAATATGTTACCACGCTTCTTGTCGTTAGTTTCAGACTCTTCGTTGTCCGATGATTCGGCTCCGATGAAATACATATCTTTTGGGTTGGTAGTATGCACTTCTATCTCTTTATCTTCTTGGTTAATGGCAAGTTCGTTCGACGCATACTTACTGATATCTTGTGGTAAATACACGGTAAATGTGCTACCTTTTCCCTCTTCACTATCAAGTTCTATTGAGCCATGATGAAGTTCTACCAATCTTTGAATAAGCGATAGGCCGATACCGCTACCAACATGAGCATTTTCAACTTGGTAGAAGCGTTCAAATATTTTGGCTTGTTTATCGAGAGGAATACCCATACCTGTATCAATCACTTGTAGTATTAGGTTATTTCCTCTTTCTTTTACCACTACATCAATACTTTCGTTTTCGCGAGTATACTTAAAGGCGTTTGAAAGCAGATTATTAATAATTAATTCAAGGTAGTTACTATCAAAGTATACTTCTTTACCTTCTATTTCGGACTGCAGTGTATAAGTTATATTTTTTTGCTTTGCTAGTTTATCATAGAATAAAAAATTGTCTTCAATTAACTGGTGTGCATTTCCTTTTGAAACTCGTAGCGCAAACACTCCAAGTTCGGCACGGCGGTAGTCCATTAACTGATTAACCAAATATAATAATCGATTTGCATTTCTTTGGATATAGTCGAGTTGACCTCGCGTCCATCGGTCGCTAATGCGGTTGATTATTTCTTGAAGAGGTGCCATAATAAGAGTAAGTGGCGTGCGTAGCTCATGAGAGATATTAATAAAGAAGCGCATCTTCATTTGATTGATTTCTTCTTGATGCTCTTTGTCCATTCGCTCCATTTCAATTTTTGCCTTCATGCTTTTGCGCATTAATGAAAACCTGAAGATTGCAATTGTGATGCCAATAATGATGCTTAGGAATAGAAGAAATGCCCACCATGTTCTATACCACACAGGCAGTACAATGATTTCTAGACTCGTAGGAGTTTCGCACCATTTGCCGTCACTATTGGCTGCTTTGACCAAAAATGTATATTTACCATGTCTTAAGTTAGCATATGATACAGAGTTTCTATCATTTTGATAGTACCACTCTTTGTCATAGCCTTCAAGTTTGTATGCAAATGTATTGTGACGTCCTGATATATAGTTTGAAACAACAAAGTTCAATGAGAATGAAGATTGAGAAGCATTTAATGTAATGCTTTCAGTTTGATTAATATTTTTGGTCAATACTCCCGTTTCATCATCAGGATTTACTGTTTTGTTGAATAAACGCAATCGATTGATGGTAACTGATGGGGTGTATGGGTTATCAATAAGGAGTTCGGGTCTAAACGAAGTAATTCCATTGATACCTCCAAAGTACATTTGTCCGCTACTCGTGCGACAAAATGCAGAATTGAACTGATTGCTTTGTATTCCATCAGTTTGGTTGAAGTTACGAAACTTTCCTGTTTCCGGGTTAAAACATGACAGACCTTTGTTGGTGCTCATCCATAAATGTCCAAAAGAGTCCTCTAAAATACCATAAAGCACATTATTAGGTAGTCCATCTTCTGTAGTGTATTGTTTAAGTGAGTTGTTTTTCTCGTTAAAGCAATATACTCCTTCGCGGGTGCCAATCCAGAATTGATTGTTTTTTGATTCGTGAATGCAATTGGTAAATGAGTGACTTAAATCGGTTGTGTTAGCTATCAAATTTGCAGCTTGTAGCTCATTGTTTTTTGTTTCGTATATTCTAAGACCTTCTTCGCCACCAACCCATAAGCGTTGTTTGCTATCGCGAAATAAAGTTGCGATGCGTTTGGTTGGTAGTGGAGTTCCATTTTTCTCACAGTTGGTAAGAGCAAATGTTCTATTTTCGGGGTTGAATAAAATTAAAGAGTTTAGTGTACCCAGCCACAGTTTGTTTTCTTCAGCAGGCAATATGGCATAGATATTATCATCAGTGAGTGGACTGTTGTTTACATTGATATGATCTACAATTTTGCCACTATTTCTTTCAATAATACTTAGGCCTCCGGCATGAGTGCCCACATAAACCAATCCTTTAGATTCATCTACGTACACATCTTTAATGTTGTTTGACCCCATTCCTTTAGACTGTTTGTCAATGGTGTAGTGCGAAAACTTCTTGGTGTGAGGGTTATATAAGTTTAGTCCGCCATCATTGGTTCCTATCCATAGGTTTCCATTTTTATCTTCGGTGATGCAGCTTACTATATTATCGTTTAGTGAGTTTTGAAAAGGAATTTGACGTATGTTAGTAAAACGGTTTTTGAGTGGATGGTAGTAGTTCAATCCACCAAAATAAGTTCCTAGCCACATGCCACCTTGTGAATCCATGAAGATGCTTCGAACTGAATTTTGTGAAAGACTACCTTGCTCAACAGGGTTGCTGGTGTAGGATACAAATGAATCACTACCTTCGTGATATATATTTAAATCATTAAATGTTCCAATCCACAGTCGATTTTGTGCATCGAGCGCAAGCGAACGGATGTAGTTTGAGCTAATACTTTTAGCATTGTTAGCCTGATGTCTATAGTTTTTTATAACACCTGTGATTGGGTTCATTAAATATAGTCCGGCTCCTTCGGTTGCTATCCACAAGCGCGAAGGAGATTGTTGCAATACAGCCTGAATGCGTTTGCTATCTAATGCTTTGGTAAGTTCGTATAATTGCTCATCTTTAATAGAGTAGATATACAATCCAACATCAGTACCAATATAGATATTTTCTCCTTGACGTGTAATGGTAGTCGACTGTAATTGACGAAATTTACCTTCTAACTTTTGATCGATAAAGCAGGTGTCTGTAGTGTTGAATAATACCATACCCGCTTTTGTTCCAATCAATAGGTGATCGGCATCAAAGTCGATAATATTATTGACTTGCACTTTTTTATCGTTTATTTTATAAAAAAAGTTTTGAAATCTATCTTTCTCTTCGTTGTAGAATGATAAACCATCACGTGTTCCTATCCATATTCGCCCTTTATTATCCTTGTAGATAGTGCGAGCTATGTCATTAGCAATGCTATGAGGGTTTTTAGAGTTATGTTGATAAACGGTGAAATTGTATCCGTCATATTTGTTGACGCCATCGTAGGTCGCAAACCACATATTACCTCGATCGTCTTGATCAATGGCAAAGACTGTACTTTGCGAAAGTCCATCATTAAGTGATATCTGAGAAAACTTAATTTGCTCGTTGCTACTCATTTGTGCCATTACTACGGTGTTGGCAAAAATTAGCATTAGATAAAGATAAATTCGTTTAGTTGTAGCCATGCTGTTAATAGTCCAAAATGGTAAAAAAATATACAAAAAGATGTTTTTTATTGGTTAAGGCTTAGTTTTCTGTCTTTTAAAAGGTAAAATATTATCGATATAAGTACTATTTGTTAGCTCTTTGCTATAGATGCAAAGATAGTATTTATAGTATTGATTAGTTGAACTATTGAGAACAAATAACATTTTCTGTTTTAGAAATGTTAAAATGAAAAGCCCTTGTTAGCAGATTAGTTAAATTGGGATAGTGTGGAGGGTGAAAACAAAAAAGCTTCGAAATTAAGAAACTTCGAAGCTTTTTGCGGTGCGTACGGGACTCGAACCCGTGACCCCATGCGTGACAGGCATGTATTCTAACCAACTGAACTAACGCACCAAATTTGTATTTGTGATTAATTATTGAAGTGCGGTGCGTACGGGACTCGAACCCGTGACCCCATGCGTGACAGGCATGTATTCTAACCAACTGAACTAACGCACCAAATTTTCAATTTTTAATCGTTCGCATCTCTCTCGATTGCGGGTGCAAAGGTAGTTGTTTTTCTGAAATCTGCAAGAGATACGATGAACTTTTTTAAAACTATTTTTCGTCTCTTTTGCTTACTGCTTCATTATGAGCGTATTCCGTTAAAATAAAAAAAGCATATTTTTTATCAACTCTCGCTATGGTATATCTTTTTATAAGAACGCTTGCTAAGTTGAGTAATTGGTAGGTATATTTATAAATCACTCTTTTGCTATATTTTTGCTCTATAATCAATAGGCGGTAACCGGTTTATTACTGTTGCTTTTACTCTGTGGTTTTTTTGCTTATTACTTAATAGCTCACATTTTTAGTCTCTTTGTAGCACAACTTTTAGTCTCTTTCTAGTTTAGTGCATTCCTCTCCGCACAGTAGTGAAAGGCTCTCCGCACTGTAGTGCGCTTTAGGTCGCACTAAATTTATCAGCTGTGTTTAGGCTCTCGAAGCTGTATATTCCATTCGCTAATCTATCGAAGGTTTGAATCAGCGTATTGCTAATGTTACTACTATTTTTTCTTCGACTTTATTTTAAAATAGTTCAGCTCATAAGTTCTCCATTTGGTCATTGTTCACTTTCTATCTGTTATAATTATCCTTTTCGACTAAACTTTTTGATTTGATTATGTGGTTCTTTGCAATAATTAGTTATTTTTGCAGGCTAAATATAGTAAGACTGAAATATTCGAAGCTTCGAATATATTAAATAGTAATTAGAATGATGACAACCGCTAAGCTATTATTGCATTGCCCCGATAAACCAGGTATCCTTGCAGAGGTTACCGACTTCATAACTGTAAATAAAGGTAATATCATCTACTTAGATCAATATGTAGATCATGTAGAAAATATCTTTTTTATGAGAATAGAATGGGAATTGAAAGATTTCTTAGTGCCTCAAGAGAAGATTGAAGACTATTTTGAAACACTCTATGCGCAAAAGTACGAGATGCAATTTCGTTTATACTTCTCGGATGTGAAACCTCGTATGGCTATTTTTGTGTCGAAGATGTCTCATTGTCTTTTTGATATTTTGGCTCGCTACACAGCCGGCGAGTGGAATGTCGAAATTCCATTAATCATCAGCAATCATCCAGATTTGCAGCATGTGGCCGAAAGATTTGGTATTCCTTTTTATCTTTTCCCCATCACCAAGGAGACAAAGGAAGAACAAGAAGAGAAGGAACTTAAATTGCTTGCCGAACACAATATATCATTTATCGTGTTGGCGCGCTATATGCAAGTGTTATCAGAAAAGATGATAAATGCTTACCCGAATAAGATTATCAACATACATCACTCTTTTCTTCCTGCATTTGTGGGTGCAAAGCCCTATCATGCAGCGTTCGAGCGTGGTGTTAAAATCATAGGTGCAACTAGTCACTATGTGACTGCCGATCTTGATGCCGGGCCAATTATCGAACAAGATGTGGTTCGCATCTCGCACAAAGACTCTATTGAAGATCTTATCAATAAAGGAAAAGATCTGGAAAAGATTGTGCTTTCGCGTGCAGTGCAAAAACACATTGAGCGCAAGGTGCTAGCTTATAAAAATAAAACAGTTATATTTAACTAAAAGCGTATGAGGGTAGCCATCGTGAAATACAATGCCGGAAATATTTATTCGGTAGACTATGCTTTAAAACGAATTGGTGTAGAGGCTGTGATTACGGATAATCACGAAGAGTTACAAGCGGCCGATAGGATAATATTTCCCGGAGTAGGCGAAGCTAGAACTACCATGAATCATCTCAATCAATCGGGTATGGATAAGCTGATTAAAGATCTAAAGCAACCGGTACTTGGCATTTGTTTGGGTATGCAACTCATGTGCAACTACTCTGAAGAAGGGCAGGTTGATTGTTTAGGTATATTTGATGTTCCGGTAAAGCGATTTGTTCCCAATAAACACGAAGAAAAAGTACCACATATGGGATGGAATACAATTGATGATTTGAAAAGTGGTTTATTTCAAGGATTTTCTAAATCAGAGTTTGTTTACTTTGTGCATAGCTTTTATGTACCGGTGTGTGAGTTTACCATTGCTACAACTGACTATATTCATCCGTTTAGTGCTGCATTGCATAAAGATAACTTTTATGCCACGCAGTTTCATCCCGAAAAAAGTGGAGAAGCAGGAACTCGTATCTTAGAGAATTTTTTAAATGTCTGAAGTCTAAATCCCTATAATATAAAATGATTGAAATAATTCCAGCCATTGATATCATCGGAGGTAAATGTGTGCGTTTATCTCAAGGCGATTATGATAGCAAAAAGGTCTACAATGAAAGTCCGCTCGAGGTAGCCAAAGAGTTTGAAGATAGCGGTATACGCCGGTTGCATGTTGTCGATCTTGATGGAGCTGCTTCGCATCATATTGTAAATTATGGTGTTTTAGAGAAAATAACCTCTCATACCTCCTTGATTGTTGATTTCGGAGGTGGGGTAAAGTCGGATGATGATTTGAGGATAGCCTTTGAATGTGGTGCACAAATGGTTACCGGTGGAAGTATAGCTGTGAAAGACTCAGAACTCTTTACGCACTGGATTAACACGTTTGGCGCTCAAAAAATTATTTTGGGTGCAGATGTGAAAGATAAAAAGATTGCGGTAAATGGGTGGAAAGACGAAAGTAAAGTCGAGCTATTCCCATTCTTGGCCGATTATATACAAAAAGGCATTGAAAAGGTGATATGTACCGACATCAGTTGTGACGGTATGTTGGCTGGCCCATCCATCGAACTATATAAAGAGATTCTTTCAGTCTATCCTGAACTCTATCTGATAGCAAGTGGTGGAGTGAGCTGCCTGGATGATATCATTGCTCTGCAAGAGGCAGGAGTGCCAGCAGTGATTTTTGGCAAAGCCCTTTATGAAGGACATATCACGCTACGTGATTTACGTATGTTCTTATAGTAGGTTTATTCAATGTGTTTTAATAATAACCAATAGCTTATGGCATTAGCAAAAAGAATTATTCCTTGCTTGGATATTAAAGATGGGCAGACAGTAAAAGGTACCAACTTTGTTAACCTTCGTCAGGCTGGAGACCCTGTGGAATTGGGTAAAACCTACAGTGAACAAGGTGCTGACGAATTGACATTTCTAGACATAACTGCTAGTCACGAAGGGCGCAAAACCTTTGCCGAACTAGTGAAACGTATTGCTGCCAATATCAATATCCCTTTTACGGTAGGAGGAGGTATTCACGAACTCAGCGATGTAGACTGTTTGCTCAATGCCGGTGCCGATAAAATCTCAATCAATTCATCTGCTATCCGCAACCCGGGTTTGATTGATGAAATAGCAAAGCATTTTGGATCGCAAGTCTGTGTGGTGGCTGTTGATGCCAAATCTACCCCTAACGGATGGAAGTGTTTTCTCAATGGTGGTAGAATAGAAACCGATAAAGAGCTGATGGCTTGGGCGCACGAAGCGCAAGAACGTGGAGCCGGAGAGATACTTTTTACTAGCATGGATCATGATGGGGTAAAGACCGGTTATGCCAACGAAACGCTTTCATTATTGTCCAATCGGCTTTCCATTCCAATCATCGCATCGGGTGGAGCAGGCACAATGGAGCACTTTAAAGATGCTTTTACCTTAGGAAAAGCAGATGCCGCATTGGCAGCTAGTGTTTTTCACTTCGGAGAGATACGAATTCCCGATTTAAAATCGTATCTTTGTGCACAAGAAATTACAGTAAGAGTTTGAAACTTAACTAAGTGTTGATTGCTTTGTTTCAAATCAAGTGCAAAAACAATATCATCTTTGAAAGTATAAATGTAATCTTAGAATAAAAGAAATGTTGAATTTGAATTTCGAAAAGATGGATGGACTTATTCCTGCCATCATACAAGATAAAGAAACCCGCAAGGTTTTGATGTTGGGCTTTATGAATGAAGAAGCTTACAACAAAACAATGGAAACCGGGAAAGTTACTTTTTTCAGTCGTACTAAAAACAGACTTTGGACAAAAGGTGAAGAGAGCGGTAACTTCTTGGATGTAGTTTCTATAAAAGCCGATTGTGATAACGATACACTACTTATCGAAGTGCATCCTGTTGGACCGGTTTGCCACACAGGTACAGATACTTGTTGGGGAGAAAAGAATGAAGAACCTGTTATGTTTATTAAAGCATTACAGGATTTTATAGATAAGCGTCATCAAGAGATGCCTGAAGGATCATATACTACAAGTTTGTTTCAATCGGGAATCAATAAAATAGCGCAAAAGGTAGGCGAAGAGGCTGTCGAAACAGTCATCGAAGCAACTAATGGTACAGATGACCGACTACTCTATGAGGGGTCGGATTTGCTTTATCACTTAATTGTATTGCTTACCTCAAAAGGATATCGCATTGAAGATTTAGCACGCGAATTGCAAGAACGTCATAGCGCAACATGGAAGAAGCACTGATAACATATAAGGATGTTGAAGTTCGTCAGCAAGATTTAAGCGTGCTGACCGAAGTTACTTTGCAGCTAAATAAAGGAGAATTTGTCTATTTGATAGGCAAAGTTGGAACCGGAAAGAGTAGCTTGTTGAAGACTATTTATGGTGAACTAGATATCGCTTCAGGCGATGCACAAGTTTTAGGGTATGATATGTCTACCATCAAACGTAAATATATTCCTCAACTTCGTCGACGTCTTGGTATTGTTTTTCAAGATTTCCAATTGCTAACCGACCGTTCAGTTTATGACAATCTCGACTTTGTGCTTCGTGCTACAGGCTGGGAAGATAAACAAGCCATAAAAGAGCGTATCGAAGAAGTTTTACAGTTGGTAGGCATGAACCATAAAGGGTATAAATACCCTAATGAACTATCAGGTGGTGAGCAGCAACGCATTGTTATTGCACGTGCAGTGCTCAACTCGCCCGATATTATTTTGGCCGATGAGCCTACCGGAAATTTGGATGTAGAAACAGGAAAAGCTATTGTAGAGTTGCTACATGATATTTGTAAATCGGGGTCGTCAGTGATTATGACTACTCATAACTTACATTTATTACAAGAATATCCGGGGCGAGTATATCGCTGCGAAAATCATTGCTTACACGATGTAAGTGATGAATATGAAAATGATATAAATTAATTACATACTAATTTTTAACACAGGAACGAAAATGAAAGTTTTAAAGTTTGGAGGAACTTCTGTAGGTTCTGCACAGCGGATGAAGGAAGTAGCCAAATTGATTACCGATGGCGATAGAAAAATTGTTGTTTTATCTGCTATGTCAGGAACAACAAATACATTGGTTGAAATTTCCGACTATCTGTATAAGAAGAATCCGGAAGGTGCTAACGAAATTATCAATAAGCTGGAAGCTAAATATAAACAGCATGTTGATGAACTTTATGCTACCGATGAGTTTAAACAGAAAGGTTTGGAAGTTGTTAAATCACACTTCGATTACATACGCTCGTTTACTAAAGATCTATTTACTCTATTCGAAGAGAAAGTAGTTTTAGCGCAAGGAGAATTGATCTCTACAGCTATGGTAAACTATTATTTACAAGAATGCGGTGTGAAGTCGATTTTGCTTCCGGCTTTAGAGTTTATGCGTACTGATAAGAACGGTGAACCCGATCCTATCTATATCAAAGAAAAGTTAGAAGCTCAATTAGAGCTTTATCCTGATGCTGAAATATTTATCACACAAGGATTTATTTGTCGCAATGCATATGGCGAAATTGATAACTTGCAACGTGGCGGCAGCGATTATACCGCTTCATTGATTGGTGCGGCTATCAATGCCTCTGAAATTGAAATTTGGACAGACATCGATGGTATGCACAATAACGATCCTCGTATCGTTGAAGGCACAACTCCTGTACGTCAATTGCATTTCGAAGAGGCTGCTGAATTGGCTTATTTCGGTGCTAAGATTCTTCATCCTACTTGTATTCAGCCGGCTAAATATGCAAATATTCCTGTTAGATTGTTGAATACAATGGATCCGAAAGCTCCCGGCACATTGATTTCGAATGATACTGAAAAAGGAAAAATTAAAGCTGTAGCAGCAAAAGATAACATTACTGTTATCAAAATCAAATCGAGTCGTATGTTGTTAGCGCATGGTTTCTTGCGTAAAGTATTCGAAATCTTCGAAAGCTATCAAACATCTATCGATATGATTTGTACATCCGAAGTAGGGGTGTCTGTTTCTATTGACAATGTAAAACATCTAAACGAAATTTTAGATGATTTGAAAAAATATGGTACTGTTACCGTCGACCAAGATATGTGTATCGTATGTGTTGTAGGCGACTTAGAATGGGAAAACATCGGATTCGAAGCTAAAACGATGGATGCGATGAGAGATATTCCGGTTCGTATGATCTCTTATGGTGGTAGTAATTATAACATTTCGTTCTTAATTCGCGAGTGCGATAAGAAATCAGCACTTCAGTCTTTGAGCAAAGCGCTGTTCGAAAACAAATAATAGCCCAATATAAAAAGCGCTTTTATCACGATGGTTGATGAAAGCGCTTTTTTGATTCAATACAATTAAACATTATTTTTTTATGAAAGGAATATTCCCAATTGATAAATTTCGCGAGTTACGCACTCCTTTTTATTATTACGACACAAAGGTGCTACGCGATACATTATCATGTATAAATAAAGAAATTTCCAAATACGAATCGTTTGAAGTGCACTATGCAGTAAAAGCGAATGCCAACTCTAAAATATTGACTATCATTCGCGAAAGCGGTATGGGGGTAGACTGTGTGAGTGGAGGTGAGATACGTGCCGCTATTAAAGCTGGTTTTCCGGCTCAAAAGATTGTATTTGCTGGAGTTGGTAAGGCCGATTGGGAAATAGAGTTAGGATTAGATTATAATATTTTCTGTTTCAATGTAGAGTCTATTCCTGAACTTGAGGTAATTAATGAATTGGCTGCTGCTAAAGGAAAAACAGCAAATGTAGCCTTTCGTATAAATCCCAATGTAGGTGCACACACGCATGCTCATATTACTACCGGTTTAGCCGAAAATAAATTTGGTATCAGTATGGATGATATGGATCATGTGATTGATGTAGCTTTAGAAATGAAGAACATCAATTTTATTGGTTTGCATTTTCATATTGGCTCGCAAATTCTCGATATGGGTGATTTTAGTGCATTGTGCAATCGCGTTAACGAATTGCAAGATAAACTGGAAGCGCGCCATATTATTATCAAGCACATTAATGTAGGCGGTGGTCTTGGTATCGACTACGATCATCCTAACCGTCAGCCCATACCCGATTTTAAAGCTTATTTTGCTACCTACGCTACTCAGTTAAAATTGCGTCCACATCAAACGTTGCATTTCGAGTTAGGACGAGCGGTAGTTGCACAATGTGGTTCGTTAATATCGAAAGTGCTTTATGTAAAGCAAGGCACGAAGAAGCAGTTTGCTATTCTTGATGCCGGTATGACCGACTTAATTCGTCCGGCCTTGTATCAAGCCTATCATAAGATGGAAAATATTACTTCGGATGGTCCTGTTGAGGCTTACGATATTGTAGGTCCTATTTGTGAATCGTCTGATGTATTTGGCAAAGCCATTGATTTGAATCAAGTAAAACGTGGCGATTTAATAGCACTACGCTCAGCAGGAGCCTATGGCGAAATTATGGCTTCGAGCTATAACTGTAGAGAGTTGCCGGGAAGTTATACTTCCGATGAATTAGTATAAGCATTGCTATACATAACGAAATACAGCCCCAAGTTCAATCTGAATTTGGGGCTGTATTTATATAAGACTCTCTATTTATAGGATTTTATTTTTTTTCAGCTCTTTTCGTTCGATAATACTTAAATATATTTTAAGCGATTCAGTAGAAATTTGGATTTCCCAAAACGATACGCCAAGAGAAACGATTAATAAAAGAAGTGCAGCTCCAAAAACATAAACAGAGATTACAATCAAGTTGATATAGATTAAGAACATAGTAACAACACATAAAAACAGACTGGCAATGCCAAAACCTTGCATCATTCGTGTCAGATTCAATCTTTTTTTAAGATTCTCTATTTGTGCACTCGTTATTTCATCATCGGGATTTTTAACGTAGTGATCTCTCAGCTGGCGAACTAACTGGGCATACGAAAGAAATCGGTTGGTGTATGCCAATAGTATAAGCGATACAGCCGAAAAAAGTAATGCGGGTGTTGTTAATGTAAGTTCTTGCATAATCATTCGAGTTATTTTAAAACCTCTAATTCTTTGCCCACTTTAATAAATGCTTCGATACACTTATCTAAATCGGCTTTATTGTGGCCCGCCGATATTTGAACACGGATACGTGCTTGATCTTTTGGTACAACCGGATAATAGAAACCTGTAACATAGATACCTTCTTCTAACATCTTGGCTGCATAATCTTGCGAAAGTTTTGCGTCGTAAAGCATTACGGCACAGATTGCACTTTGAGTAGGTTTGATGTCGAAACCGGCTTCGAGCATTTTATCTCTGAAGTAGTTTACATTCTCTACCAACTTATCATGAAGTTCGTTGCTCTCTTTCAACATTCTAAATACTTCGATACTTGCCCCTACAATCGAAGGAGCCAAAGAATTTGAGAATAGATATGGACGACTACGTTGACGCAATAAATCGATAATCTCTTTTCTGCCGGTAGTAAAACCACCCAAAGCACCACCAAAAGCTTTGCCAAGTGTGCCTGTATATATATCTACACGACCATATGTTTTGTACAGTTCGCTCACACCATGTCCGGTGGGGCCTACAACGCCCGCCGAGTGCGATTCGTCAACCATCACTAATGCATCATATTTATCGGCCAAATCACAAATCTGATCCATTGGAGCTACATTTCCATCCATCGAAAATACACCATCGGTTACGATAATTCTAAAACGTTGTTGTTGTGCTTCTTGAAGACATTTTTCAAGTTCAGCCATATCGGCATTGGCATATCTATAACGTTTTGCCTTGCAAAGTCTCACCCCATCAATAATCGAGGCATGATTTAATGAGTCCGAAATAATGGCGTCCTCTTCTGTCAATAACGGTTCGAACACACCTCCGTTGGCATCAAAACAAGCGGCATAAAGAATGGTATCTTCCGTTTGAAAATAATCGGCAATCTCTTTCTCCAATACTTTGTGTATATCTTGAGTACCGCAAATAAAACGTACCGACGACATACCATAACCTCTTGAATCGAGTGCTTTCTTTGCCGCTTCAATAATGCGAGCGTTATCTGATAGTCCTAAATAGTTGTTGGCACAAAAGTTTAATACCTCTTTACCCTTTACTATTATATTTGCTTTTTGTGGACTTTCAATCAGACGTTCTTGTTTGTAAAGTCCCGCTTCTTTAATCTCTGCAAGGGTTTTGCAAAGATGATCTTTCATTTTACTATACATGCGTTTTCCCGTTTTATAATTATAGTACAAAGGACATCAATTTTCATTAAATAAACAATAACTATTTCATATTATAATGGAAAAAAAGTACTTACTTTGCATACCATTTATAATAAGATTCTGATATATACTTAAGCAAAATGAAAAATATTTTGGTAATTGGAGCTACCGGACAAATAGGTTCGGAACTCACAATTGAATTGCGTAAGCGCTATGGTAACGAAAATGTAGTAGCCGGTTATATTAAAGGGGCCGAGCCGAAAAGTGAACTACGCGAGAGTGGTCCTTGTGAAATAGTCGATGTTACTGACGCTCAAATGATAGAAAATGTTGTAAAATTATATAAAATCGATACAATTTACAACCTTGCAGCCCTTTTATCTGTTGTAGCAGAATCGAAGCCTTTGTTAGCATGGAAAATCGGTATTGACGGATTGTGGAATGTTTTAGAGGTAGCCCGCCAACATAATTGTGCGGTTTTTACTCCTAGCTCAATCGGATCGTTTGGTCAGGATACACCTCATGTAAACACTCCTCAAGATACGATACAACGACCTCGTACGATGTATGGTATATCAAAAGTAACAACCGAGCTTTTGAGCGACTATTATTATAATAAATATGGTGTTGATACTCGTTCAGTTCGTTTTCCGGGCATTATCTCGAATGTAACACCTCCTGGGGGTGGAACTACCGATTATGCTGTTGATATTTATTATTCGGCAGTTAAAGGCGAAAAATTTGTTTGTCCTATCGGTGCCGGAACATTTATGGATATGATGTACATGCCCGATGCTTTGGATGCGGCTATCAACCTGATGGAGGCAGATCCTGCGAAATTGGTTCATCGCAATGCATTTAATATTGCAGCCATGAGCTTTGATCCGGAAATGATTTATCAATCGATCTGCAAGTATATTCCCGATTTTAAAATGGAATATGATGTAGACCCATTGAAACAAAGTATTGCCAATAGCTGGCCCGATAGTCTTGATGATACTTGTGCTCGCAATGAGTGGGGATGGAATCCTAAATTCGATCTTGATAGTATGACCAAGGATATGCTAGAAAAATTACGAATTAAATTGAAATAATGAAGAAATTAGTCACAGGATTTTTGTTTGTTTGTCTATTGGTTTCCTGTGGTGAAAGAAAAACCAAGACAAATGACATTGAATTTGCTAACGAGGTGGAATCGATACAAAGCAGTATCGATTCTATCTCGATAGATGATGTTGACATCGACTCTCTATCAGAAGATATGGATGAGTCTTTTGATGATTTCATGTATAACTTTGCGTCGAATCAAGAGCTACAACTCGAACGCATTCATTTTCCTCTGCCTTATACTAAAAACAATGTAAAATCTACCATTAGCGAAGACCAATGGGAGCATGATGAGTTGTTTACTACCCAAAACTATTACACCCTATTGTTCGATCGTGAAAACGAAATGGATCTTGTGGGCGATACTTCACTGACCAAAGTTCAAATTGAATGGATTTATTTAAAAGAAAAAGCCATCAAAAAGTACTTCTTCAGTCGAAATAATGAGATTTGGACACTCGACTCTTTGAACTTCGACTCGATTAAAAGCAGTAAAGACGAAAACTTTATCGACTTCTTTGCTCAGTTTGCCAATGATAGTATTTTCCAAATTTCACGTATTCAAAACCCGTTACTCTTTGTTACTGCCGATCCTGATGATGATTTTTCGATTATCGAAACCTCGCTCGACTTGAATCAATGGTTGGCTTTCAAACCCGAGTTGCCTCATATTAAGTTATCCAATATCAACTACGGCCAGCGAATGGACGATAGTTCTAATAAAAAGATAATCGCATTGAAGGGAATAGGAAATGGTTTTTCTAACATATTATATTTTAAACGTCCCAATAAAAATAGTTCGTGGAAATTATATAAATTTGAGGATGTAAGTATATAATATAAAAACTCAACATATGATACAATCTAACTTCTCACTCATCCATTACAATACTTTTGGAATCAATGTGAATGCCCATAAGTTTGTTGAATATTCATCAGAAGATGAATTGTATAATTTAATATTAAACGGCGAAATTAAAGAGCCTTATCTGCATATAGGCGAAGGTAGCAACATCTTGTTTACTAAAGATTATGCCGGTACGATATTACATTCGCGCATCGGTCACATTGAATTATTAAAAGATGAGGTTGAGGATGTTTATCTCAAAGTCGGTGCAGGCATCAATTGGGATCATTTTGTGGCATATTGTGTCAATCGCAATTGGTATGGTATCGAAAATCTATCGTTAATACCGGGTGAGGTAGGTGCCAGTGCGGTACAAAATATTGGTGCATATGGTGTAGAGGTAAAAGATGTTATCGTTTCGGTTGACACGATGAATATATATGGCGAGCGAAAGAACTATTTAAATAGTGAATGTGGATACTCCTACCGCAACAGTATTTTTAAAAAGCCTGAAATGAAAAATGTGTTTGTAACATACGTTACCTTCAAGCTAAGTAAAATTCGAAAGTTCAATTTAGAGTATAGTGCCATTCGCGATAACTTAGATGGTTTTGATGAACTTACCTTGTCGACTGTTCGAAGTGCAATCATCAACATTCGCGAACAAAAACTACCCAATCCTAAAGAGTTAGGCAATGCCGGAAGTTTCTTTATGAACCCCATCATATCGATGGCGCACTATAGAGAGATCTCTGCGATGTATGCCGATGTTCCGTCGTACAAAATATCGGAAGATCAGATTAAAATACCTGCTGCATGGCTCATTGATAAATGTGGATGGAAAGGCAAGTCGATGGGTGCAGCGGCCGTTTACGACAAACAAGCACTCGTATTAGTCAATAAAGGTGGAGCAACGGGTGCCGACATTATGGCTTTGTCGGCTGCAATTCAGGCTTCAGTATTCGATAAATTCAAGATAAAGATTCATCCTGAGGTGAATATCATCTAACTACTTTTTATATAGTATGAAATTGCGAGTTCTAGGTAGTGGCACATCGACAGGTGTGCCCGAAATAGGATGTACTTGCCAGGTATGCACATCGACCCATGCGAAAGATAAACGATTACGCTCATCGGTTTTGATTGAAAACCACCATCAAAGAATATTGATTGATTGTGGACCCGATCTACGGGCGCAAATGCTACCATTGCCTTTCGAAAAACTCGATGCTGTATTGATAACACACGATCATTACGACCATGTAAGCGGCTTAGACGATTTGCGACCGATATCACGACTGGGTGAGATTCCTGTGTTTGTCGAATCGAATGTGTCGCAAAGCCTTTGTATTCGCATGCCCTACTGTTTTGTCGATCGTACTTATCCCGGTGCACCCAAACTGACGTTGCATCTGATAGCGCCGAATCTTCCTTTTTATATTGGTGATATGAAAGTTATGCCTTTGCGCGTGATGCATGGGAATACCCCTATTGTAGGTTATCGGATAGATGATGTGGCTTATATCACCGATATGACTGAGATGCCTGAATCTAATTATAAAGAATTGGAAGGCATTCATGTGCTCCTCATCAATGCGCTGCGCAAAGAGCCACATCCAACACATCAAACATTAGATAAAGCCATTGAAGTGGCTCAACGTATTGGTGCTAAACAAACCTATTTTATTCATATGTCTCATCAAGTGGGCTTGCACAACGAGGTAGAACGAAGTCTACCTCAAGGCATGCATTTGGCCTATGACGGCTTGATTATTGATTCGCTTTCTTGAAATTTTTATCAAAGAAAAGTATTTGATAGTCGATGGAGTTATTCCAATAAGGTCCATTGTGTGCACCCGGACGCATGATAAAGTCATGATCTATTTTGCGTGCATTCAGATACGTATGTAGTTTCTTGTTTACTTCAGCAAAGAAATCGTCTTCGCCGCAATCTACAATAATGGCAAGGTCGCCGTTTTGTATTTTATCCAACTGATTTATTACCGTATGTGCATCCCATACCTTTTTGTTGTTGGCCATTTCACCCAAAAGACTTTGTAAATTCCAATTTTGAGGGAAGGGAAGAAGATCGACACCTCCACTTGTGCTTCCGGCAGCGGCAAACTGATCTTTATGTCGCATTGCATTAAATAAAGCGCCATGTCCTCCCATGCTTAAACCTGTGATGGCACGGCCATGTCGATCGGCTACTGTTTTGTAATTGCCGTCGATATATTCGATCAATTCTTTCGAAATGAATGTTTCATATTGCGAATCTTTGTTTACAGGACTGTCCCAATACCAACTGTTTTGGCCATCAGGGCAAACAAAAATAATGCCTTTCTCATCGGCAATTTTAGGAAGATCGGTTTTCAAGTTTATCCATGTTTTGGCATTGCCACTATAGCCATGCAGCAAATAAATCACCGGGCAGTTGGCTGCTTTTTTACCGTATGCTTTTTCGGGTACAATCACCACCGTTTGAATATCTTTATCCATGACGCTGCTTCTCACGTTCACAGTGTCTACTTTAGCGGCGTAGAAAGGCAACGCCATGAACAGAGCCATTGTAGCTAATAATAGTTTTTTCATGTTATAACTTGTTTTTAAGGATGAATCACTTTCGCAAAATAATAAAAACTATCGGTTGGCTGTCAGCAATCGATCTCGGTGCTCGAATGGTGAGCGGTGGTTTGTAACGATAGTGATTTATTGCTTCACAAAGATAAGCTGTTGTTGTTGTGATTTCCAAATGATTTTTTCAAACTTTCAAAAATATTTCCTCCTCCTTCACCTCCCCCTTTCAATAAAGGGGGATAGAGGGGGATGTATTTGCTTTTCTTTTCTTTTCTTTTCTTTGTGGCATAAATGTAACATTTGCCCCCCTTAATGTATACATCAATACCCGTTGAACATACCTTGATGTATACATTATGAAGATCTAAATTTTATAATCAGCTGTATATTAATGCAATGTGTTTTTCTTTTAGAAATTATACGATTTTTGTAGGGCTATTATAGTTGCGTTTGCAATCAATGATGCCATCACCGTTGTCCATTCTGTAGATGGTATACAATGAATCTATCTGTTTCGCTATGCTAGTAGTAGGATGTCGATTTGTTTGGAGAATTGTTTCGTTAGTAAAGGTGTGTGTCGATATGGTTGTTAAAATATCAACTTCGGTTGTTGCTTGTCATTGCTCTGTTTGTCGCTATTTATTGTTTATAAAATTAGGGAGAAACCTATGAGTATCTTCTTTGTATTTTGCAGGTGAAACCTTAATATTTATCCATTAAAAAGTTAATAGTTAAACATGTAGATATCTACAATTATAAAATGGGGGCATGACCCATGCTTTGCTTTTGTGCTTATATATAAAAGCATAAAAAAGTTGCCATTGCTCGCCCATTCGTTCGCAATGACAACTATATTTTTAGTATTCAATATTTCTACTCGTTACAACAAGTTACTTGCCAGTTCACTGAGCTGACTTCTTTCGCCTTTTATTAAATTGATGTGCGCAAATATTTTTTGTCCTTTCATTTTATCAATCATATATACCAAACCGTTTGACTCACTATCAAGATAAGGTTGATCAATCTGTTGAATATCGCCTGTAAAAATCATCTTAGTACCTTCTCCGGCACGTGTAATAATTGTTTTTACTTCGTGTGGAGTCAAGTTTTGGGCTTCATCAATGATGCAATACGTATCGCTTAAGCTGCGTCCTCTGATGTAAGCCAATGCCTCAATTACCAACTGTTCGCTTTTTTGCATATCATCCAAGCGTTTAATCTCTGGCGAATTGGCCGAAAACTGGTGTTTTATAACATTCAAGTTGTCGAATAGAGGCTGCATATAGGGGGCTACTTTTTCTTTTGCATCGCCCGGCAAGAAACCGAGATCTTTGTTGGATAGGGCAACAATAGGGCGCGCCAATAATATCTGCTTATAAACATTTAAGTTATTAAGAGCTGCGGCAAGTGCCAGCAATGTTTTGCCGGTGCCGGCTTTACCGGTAAGAGCCACCAACTTAATATCGGGATCGTTTAATATTTCGAATGCAAAACTTTGTTCGGTATTGCGGGGTTCGATGCCATAATTTTTAACCTTGTTGACTTTGACAATCGCATGTTTAAATGGGTTGAAACGTGCCAATACACTGCTTCGATCGCTTTTTAGAATAAAGCATTCATTTGGCGATACAAGATCTTTAATTTCAAATTCATCAATATCCACTCCCTCTTTCGAAGCGTAAATTTTATCAATCATTTCGGCAGGTATTCCCTCGTACACCTCATTGGTTTTTTCAAAAATATCAATATTGGTTACCTTGTCATTGATATAATCTTCGCAATCGATACCTATGGAGCGTGCTTTCATTCGCAAATTAACATCCTTAGTGACCAAGATTGTTTGCATCTTCGGATATTTTCTAGCGATATAATCGGCTACTGCAAGGATTTGATGATCGGGTTTTCTTTCGGGAAACGAAGTGTTTACCAATGGCGATTCTACATCTCCGGTAACGATGAATAATCTACCCAAGCCCGTACCCAACGAAGCTCCGGTGCTAAATAGATTGTTGTCTGTCATCAAGTCGAGTTCGCGCACAAATTCACGAGCATTATAGTTGATCTGTTCGTTTCCTTTTTTAAATTTATCGAGTTCTTCTAATACCACGATTGGTAAATAGATGTCATTTTCTTCGAAATTCTTCAAACAGTTATAATCGTGAAGAATAACATTGGTATCGATAATGAAGTTTTTCTTTGTTCCCATATGCTCGTTGAATTTAAATGTTGATATTTGCAACCAATTAAATTTGATTGTTACTATATAAACAATCAAGATATATGGTTTTGTTTTATACTGCGTAAAATATGGCAAATGAATGTATGAATTATCAAGAAACAATACAATATTTGTACGATAGTGTACCTATGTTTCAGCAAGTTGGCGGAAAGGCTTATAAAGAGGGTTTGGAAAACACGTATGCCTTAGATGAACATTTCGGTTATCCGCATCGTAAGTTTCGCTCTATTCACATAGGAGGAACCAATGGGAAGGGCTCTTGCTCGCATACTATTGCAGCTATATTGCAATCGGCCGGTTATAAAGTAGGTCTATATACATCGCCACATTTAATCGATTTTAGAGAGCGTATTCGTATAAATGGTGATATGATTCCCGAACAGTATGTAATCGATTTTGTACACCGAAATAGGTCTTATTTCGAAAGTCTGCAACTCTCGTTTTTTGAGTTGACCACCGCGTTGGCTTTTCATTATTTTGCCTATTCAAACGTAGATGTTGCTATTATTGAAGTGGGTTTGGGAGGCCGATTGGATTGTACCAATATCATTTCGCCCGACTTAAGTGTGATTACCAACATCAGTTACGATCATACTCAGTTTTTGGGCAATACACTGACCGATATCGCAACCGAGAAAGCAGGTATCATTAAAGCCGCCACACCTGTTGTGATAGGCGAAACCACCGAAGCTACCCGACAAGTTTTCTCCTATAAAGCACAAATCCAAAAGGCGCCCATCATCTTTGCCGAAGACGATATAGAAATATTGTATTCGGAAATGAATCATGGCTTTACTTATCAAACGAAAAGCTTCGGTACTTTTCAAAGTGAATTGGGCGGTACTTATCAGATCATCAATGCCAATACCATATTGAACGCAATAAAGCAGTTGCAACGATTGGGATATACTATCGATCAACAGGCCGTATGCAACGGATTTGGTCATGTAAGTCAACTCACCGGTTTGATGGGGCGTTGGCACGTACTGGCACAATCGCCTTTGACAATTTGCGATACAGGCCACAACACGGCCGGAATTAAATATATTGTGAAGCAATTGTCGGCTTTAAAATATCACCAGCTGCATATCGTAATTGGTATGGTGAACGATAAAGATGTTACTGGTGTGTTGGCTCTTTTGCCTCGCGATGCACACTATTATTTTACCAAGGCAAGTATTCCGCGTGCTCTCAATGAAGTGGAGTTGAAAGAGCTGGCGCAGCTGCATCATTTGCAAGGTGATAGTTATCCTACTGTTGTAGAGGCAGTGAAAGCGGCACAAAAAAATAGCCTCCCCGAAGATGTGATCTTTGTAGGAGGCAGTACTTTTATCGTAGCCGATTTATTATCTCACCGCGATACATTCGATTTCAACTAAAGCGTCTTTTGGAAGGGCTTTAACAGCAAAAGCCGATCTTGCAGGAAAATCGCCTTCGAAATAGGTAGCATACACTTCGTTCATGCCTACAAAAAGCGACATATCTTGCAAGAAAACGGTTGTTTTAACTACGTTGGCCATTGTTAAACCTGCCTCTGCTAAGATACTTTTCATGTTTTCTAAAGATTGACGAGCTTGTGCAGCAATGCCTTCTGGCATTTCTCCATTCTCGGCATTGATCGGCAATTGTCCTGATACAAATACCATTCCATTGGCTTCGATAGCTTGGCTGTAGGGTCCGATAGCACCGGGTGCTTTTGGACTGCAAATAACTTTTTTCATTTTTTCGAATTATTTATTTTAATAATATTTGATTGAATATTAATATATTAAGTGAGTATTATTCTTTTTTTTATAAAAACCATACTACTCGATGCAGTAAATCGTTAATGGATGCATTTAATATATAAACAAGAGCTTATACACATAAACAATATACAACCTATCTTAACTATTCAAGAAGAAAGATATAAATAAATATATCTTCGTATTATTCCCTTTATCAATTACGATAAAGGGAATATTTTTTTATTATTTACAATGTTTTTGAATGAGTTCATCCACATGTGTGTCGCCTAGCTCTTTTGCTTTGGCAAAGTTTTTACATGCAGCGGCAGTCTCTTTTAATTGCACTTGGCAAATGCCCAACAATCGATAAGCTTCTCCATATGCAGGGTCTTTGGCAATGATGGTATTTAATACTTCTACCGCCTCTTTGAATCGAGCCACTCTGATGTTGATAACTGCTAGCTCTATTTGATACATTTGTTCATTCGGATTCAATCGAATCGCATCGTTGATGTCATTCAACGCTCTTTGATATTGCTTCGCTTGTAGGGCAGCTTGCTCTCTGTAGTAGTAAAACACATCGTTTACTTGACCGCTCACGGCTTCATAATAACTATCATAATCTTTAACTGCATTACGGTATTGATTATTGTTCATCAACATTTGTGCACGCTCCAATAGATAGGGTGCGTTTACTACTGTGACGGGGGTTCCCGCATGTGCAATACAGCTGTCCATCAAAGCAATCACTTCACTGCCTTCTCTGCCTAATATCTCTTTCGTTTTTGCTGCGCTAAAGAAACTGGCCGATGAAGCCAAATTGGTGGTATTTACTTTGTCGTACCATTGGGCTGCATTCTCAAAATCTTTGTTCGCAAAATAGATATCGCCAGCCGTTTGCATATACAAGGGTAGTGGGTTGATCGCTATTGCTTTATTAATATTTTCAATGGCTTTATCAAATGTCCAGTCATTGTAAACTGTTTCGGGCTTTTCTAATTGATAATTGTAAATTTGCTTTGCCAATGAGTAGTAAACTTCCTCTTTTTTAGAAGCTACTTTCAACGCTCTTTCATAATCTTGGGCAGCTTTGTTAAAGCCTTCTTGATTATTTTCGTTGTAGATGGTTGCCGATGCTCTTCTTGAGTATCCTTCGGGATTGTTGGGATAGGTACTGATGAAATCATTCAATAATGCCATATAATCATTCACGGGCAACTGCGAGGAGGCTACAAACAGATAAATCAATGCTTGATCTTCTGAATTGGGAAGTGCTTTCTTAATATGAATATTGTTGAGTGCAATATCATTAATCGAAAGACCGCTAATGCTTTGCGACATAGCGAATGCGGCACTTGCTGCATAGCAGATGCTTAACGAGTCTTTTCCGGTAGCTTTTTGTGCAATACCAAATACTTGACCATTCGAATTTAACACCGGACAACTGATCATTTTATCCTTCATTTGGATGTTCAATGTATAGTAGTTATACTTATCATTGATTTTGCTAGTTTCCTTCACCGTTCCTATGGCAATGGTCTTATCTTTTTGAGTAGAATAGGGCAATAAATATGCTTCGGCACCTACCGCAAGAGGATGGGAAGCTATATTTAATGCCGCAACTTTTTTGTCAGTAATTGATACCTTGAATTTAATTACATCATACATATCATTTGCACCCAATATACTCTCTACCGACATCTGTCTGCCATCGGCATTGATGATAACACCTTTGTATGCATCTTTAAACAACGAATAATCGGATAATGCAATACCATCTTCCGTGACAAAAAAACCATTACCGGTTTTTAGAATATTGTTGTCTTTATCATAGGTGATAATTGAAAAAACAGCCTTTTTAGCCTTTTCGAGCCATTTAGGCGTTTGTGCATTCGCCAGTTGTGTGGTCAGGCAAATGATGAGTAATAATAGTAATTTTTTCATGGTATAATTTATGTTTGTTATTCTTGTCTTTGTTTTACCGCTTCGTACATTAAAATACCGGCTGCTACCGATACGTTTAATGACTCGATTGTTCCCAGAATCGGAATTCGTACCCATTCATCGCAAAGTGCTAGGTTTTCGTATGCAACACCTGTATCTTCCGATCCCATGATAATACAAGTAGGACCGGTATAATCGGCCTTTGTATAATCGTAATCGCCTTTTTCGGTAGCCGCAATAATTCTAAAACCGCTATCTTTCAAATATTGCAATGTGTTTTTAAGATTTTGTTCTTTGCATACAGGAAGCGTATGAAGTGCTCCTGCCGATGTTTTCATTGCGTCGGCATTGACAGTAACACTGCCTCTTGCAGGTATGATGATGGCATCTACTCCGGCGCATTCGCATGTACGAGCAATGGCACCAAAGTTACGCACATCGGTAATTCCATCTAACATAATAAATAGAGGGTTCTTTCCTTCTTCAAACATGAATGGAACTAAATCTTCAGTTTTTTGATAAGTCACACTCGAGATGTAAGCTACCACTCCTTGGTGATTTTTGCGAGTAATGCGGTTGATACGTTCTACAGGAACGCGTTGTACAGGTATGAAAGTACCTTTAATAGCAGCAAATAGTTCTTTCGATAAATCGCTTTGAATATCTTTTTTTACTAGAATTTTATCAATTTCTTTACCTGCTTGAATTGCTTCGATAACGGCGCGTACGCCAAATATCATTTCATTTTTATCCATAATCTTTGTAATATATTCCTTAATTATTTTTCTTTTAACAGTGCTTTGGCATTTTCGAGTGCAGCATCTGTAATGGTGGCCCCACTCAGCATATGAGCGATCTCTTCAATTCGCTCTGCTGTGGTTAAGCTTCTGATGTGGCTCACCGTTTCGTTTTCATTATCCAGTTTGTATACTTTATAATGCTCTTTCCCACGCGAGGCAATTTGAGGCAAGTGTGTGATACTAATCACTTGTCTTTCTCTTTTACCCATCTCCTCCATGATATCGGCCATTCTATCGGCTATTTCTCCCGATACACCGGTATCAATTTCATCGAACACAATGGTAGGCAACTTTACGGCCCCGGCAATCAATGCTTTTATCGACAACATGATACGTGCTATTTCTCCTCCCGAAGCAACAGTCGATATGTTTTGCAAAGAACCATTTTTGTTGGCCGAGAATAAGAAGTTCACTGTATCTTCACCATGAACACCTACTTCATCGCGTTTGCCCATTTCAATTTTAAACTGAACATTGGGCATACCCAATACTGACAATCGTTCACTGATCTCTTTTTCAATGGCTTGAGCCGATTGTAAACGAGAACGGGTAAGTACTGCCGATTGTTCTTTTACGAGACCAAATTGTTTCTCTTTCAACTGTTTTAACTCTTCGATTCTATCTTCGAACGAAGTGATTTTATTTAGCTGCGCTTCATAATCATTTAAAATATTGATTAAATCGCCAATGTTGCTAACCCGGTGTTTTTGCTGTAAAGCAAATATTGTATTTAAACGATCGTTGGCTTCATTCAGACGTAGCGGATTGTATTCGATGCTTTCTTCTTTGTTGCTTATTTCATCGAATATATCTTTCAATTCGATGTATGCCCCTTGCATTCTATCATATAGTTCGGATGATGACGGATATATCTTTTGTAAATTCGATAGGGTACTAATACCTTCTTTAAGAAGCGAAGCAAGTCCGTTGTCGTCCGACGAAAAAAGTTGTTCCAATTTATAAAGGGTAGCTTTTATCTCCTCGGCATGGCTCAGCAATTCTACTTCCTCTTCTAGTTCTTCTTGTTCGCCCTCCACCAAATGAGCTTCTGATAGTTGCTCTAATTGAAACTTAATATAATCTTCATCTGCCTGGCTTTGATTGGCTTGTTGGATGATATCTTTCCATTCGGCCTCTGTCTTTTTATACTCTTTGTAGAGTTGCTGATAATTGGATAACTCGCCTTCATTGTGTGCTATGATATCGAGTACATTCAGTTGAAATCCCTCTTTGTTGAGAAGCAGATTTTGGTGTTGCGAATGGATATCAATCAATTGTTCACCAATCTCTTTCATTAGCGATAGAGCAGCAGGTGTGTCGTTGATGAATGCACGACTCTTGCCGGTAGCATAAATTTCGCGACGCAAAATACACTCTTCATCATACTCGAAATTGTTATGATGGAAGAACGGTTCCATTCCATAATTTCCGACTTTAAAATGTGCTTCGATCACACACTTTGCTGTATTTTGTCTTAATGATTTAACATCGGCTCTTTGACCTAATAATAACCCGATAGCACCCAAAATAATTGATTTACCTGCACCGGTTTCACCGGTTATTACCGAAAAGCCGGAAGAAAAATCAATATCTAATTCTTCAATGAGTGCATAATTTTGAATGTGTAGCGAGCTTAGCATTTATTGTTTAGATTTTATTTTATTCCAATCCGTATTTAACGATGGATTAATATTCGACATGATATTAAATATTTCATCGCGTTCGCTTTGCGATGAAGGAGAGGTGAGTCCGTAGATATTTATCAATTCATCTTTTTTGATTTCCGAAAAAATGACAGGAAGCGATGACATGGGTTTATTATCGCGTGCACTCTTTAACAAAGCAATGGCTTGGGTGATGCTAGCCCTACCACGGTTGGCATTGGTTGACATCTCGTCTAATCCTTTGCGATGATATTCGTAGATAAGCTGGCGCATAGGGCTCATGCCTTCATCTAAATAATCGTAGGCTAAAGCATAACGGTTTCTGCTATCGTCGAAAGCTTTCCATCCTCGTTCGTTAAGCATTTGCGATGCGTTAACAATGTTTTGAGCCGATACAATCATTTCGGTACCCCCTTTGGGCGACATTGAGTCCATGTCAATACCAATAATCATATAGGCATAGTAAGCTAAAACAGCCAATAGGTTGTTATCAATCTGGTTTTCACGCAATTCTAACGGATCGAACTCTCGATAATTAAAATTTACATCTGGGTCTTTGAAACTAAAAGTGGCCGATTGATATCCTGACTGGTATACTGGGCGAGTGGCTTGTATCACCATATCGCATTCCCATCTGCCTTCGGCTTCATCGTAGCTTTTTACGGTTAAGTTAAATGAGCAACGAATTCTTTCATTCATTTCATATTGTGCCGATGTCCATTTCCTATTATTGATAAACTCCATCAAAGAGTTCTCTAATGTTTTGAACACCTGAACGTTTGTTCCTTGTATTTGCTGATGATTGATGCTAATCTTACAATCTAGCTCTTGGCTGAATACCGATGAGCAGCTCAATACTAATATGAAAAGAATAAAGATTTTTTTCATGCTTGAGAATTAATTAAATAATCGATGATATCTTTTGCAACTTCACTCTTTGATTTTAAATCAAAATGGGTGCTCCCCTTCTTGTCGATGATTGTTATTTTATTTGTTTCGTGTTGAAATCCTGCTCCTTCTTCGTTTAATGAATTTAAAACAATGAAATCAAGATTTTTACGATTCAATTTTGCGGTAGCATTATCAAACTCATTGTTGGTTTCCAATGCAAAACCTATCATGCGTTGGTTCGTTTTTTTAATGCTTCCCAAATAAGCGGCAATATCTTGAGTCGGTTTTAACTCGATATTCAAATTGTCTTTTTCTCTTTTTATTTTAGAACTGCTTTTAGTAAGAGGGGTGAAATCGGCTACGGCAGCACATAGAATGGCTATATCCGATTTTGGAAATAGCTCCATTGCTTTTTCGGCCATCTCACTTGCCGACTCTATATCGAAGCGTTGAATTTTATTATTATGAGTTTTCAATGATACTGGTCCCGAAATGAGGTATACATTGGCACCTCTTGAAGCACACTCTTCGGCTAGTGCAAATCCCATTTTTCCTGATGAATAGTTTCCAATGAAGCGAACCGGATCTATCTTTTCAAAAGTCGGACCTGCTGTTATCATTACATTCTTTCCAGCCAAATCTCCGCTTTGCGAAAAATAGTCTTCCAATACTTGAATGATATTCTCGGGCTCTTCCATTCGGCCTTTACCAACCAAATGGCTAGCTAAAAAACCCGATCCGGGTTCAATAATATAATTGCCATACGAACGGAGTTTATCTAAGTTGGCATGGGTTGAAGGGTGAGCATACATGTCAAGGTCCATAGCAGGTGCCACAAATACGGGTGCTTTAGCCGATAAATAGGTGGTGATAAGCATGTTGTCGGCAATGCCATTGGCCATTTTTCCGATGGTTGATGCAGTGGCAGGTGCAATAACAACAGCATCCGCCCATAATCCCAAATCAACATGGCTGTTCCATGAACCATCTCTCTGTCCAAAAAAATCGCTTATTACAGGTTTGCTGGTCAAGGCAGATAGTGTAATTGGTGTGATAAATTCTTTTCCGGCAGGTGTTATCACCACTTGTACTTCGGCTCCTTTTTTAATCAATCCTCGAATAATATAGCATGCTTTATAAGCAGCGATACTTCCAGTGATTCCAAGAATTATTTTTTTCCCTTTCAACATACAAACAAGAAATTATTTAGTAGTAAGATTACTCATCTCGCGTAAACGAATTTTCGTTAACATGGCTTTGGTATTCAAGGTAAAGTCATTGCCTAAAATCCAACCGTAGTATCCTGAATCTCTCTTCAATACATCGGCCACGGGCTGTCCTTTATATTTGCCGAAATTGAATATTTCGATGCCATTTTCATCGTATACCATTCTTCCTGCAAAATCAACATTCTTTCCAAAACTAGAGTATTCAGATAAGAAAGCCATGTCATTTACTAACTCTGGGTAACGATCTAACTGCGCTTTCAAAATTTCATAGGTTGCTTTTGTATCGGCTTCGGCGGTATGTGCATCTTCCAACTCTTTTTCGCAATAGAATTTATAGGCAGCAGATAATGTGCGCTGCTCTTGTTTGTGAAAGATAACTTGAACATCAACAAATTTTCTTTTGCTGATATCTATATCTACACCCGCACGCAAAAACTCTTCCACCAACACAGGTACATCAAAACGATTGGAGTTGAAGCCCGCTAAATCGCAGCCTTCTATATCGTTGGCAATGCTTTGTGCTACCTCCTTAAAAGTAGGGCAGTCTGCAATATCCTCATCAAAAATGCCATGTATAGCCGATGAAGCCTCGGGTATATGCATCTCAGGGTTTATTTTTAATGTTTTAGACTCTTCATTACCATTTGGATGAATTTTAAGATAACAAATCTCTACAATTCTATCGCTGATTATATTGGTGCCGGTTGTTTCTAAATCGAAAAAAACAATCGGATTCTTTAAATTTAGTTTCATAATGTCTTGTATTAATTATTGCGAAAAAGGACACAGAGTAATCAATCTATTCTTTTGTCAAAGAATAATAACTCTGTGTCCCTTTTATGATAAAGCTTTAACTTTTTTAATCATTAAGCATCATAGGCATCAATAGCATCAGTAAATCTTCATTGTCTTCTTGTTCAACAGGTACAATAACACCTGCACGTGAAGGATCTGCCAATTCAATCATAATTTCGCTAGCGCTAATATTATTCAGAATATCAAGAAGGAATGTCGATTTAAAACCAATACTCATAGGAGTTCCATCATATTGACAAGTGTGTGTTTCTTCTGCTGATGTCGAAAAATCGATATCTTGGGCTGAGATCACCAACTTGTTTTCTTCAATGCGCAATTTAATTAAACTGCTCGATTGTGATGAGAATACAGATACACGACGCAATGCACCGATTAACTGCAAACGATCCATGATGATTTTATGTGGGTTGTTTTGAGGGATAACCGAGTTGTAGTTAGGATAACGACCTTCGATTAATCTGCAAATCATTTTATATCTTTCGAGAGTGAAAATTGCATTTCTTTCATCAAACTCAATAATTACAACTCCTGCCTCTTTAGGGAGAAGGTTTTTGAGCATTGAAGCTGGTTTTTTAGGAAGAATGAATGCTGCTCTTTCATCGCTTTTTGCAGCTACTGTTTTGCAACGCACTAATTTATGGCCATCAGAAGCAACAAAGGTCATATCTTCGGTTGTAATGTCAAAGTAGATACCATTCATCACCGGACGAAGTTCGTCATCGGCAGTAGCAAAAATGCTTTTGTTGATTCCGTTTAATAAAACATTCGCATCAATTTGAACTCTAACTGCTGTGTCATTCAATGTGGGTTGCAATGGAAACTCATCTGCATTTTGTCCCATCAAACTATATTTACCATTTTGATACTGAACAGTAATTTCGTAATTATTCATGTTAATTTCGAAAGACAATGGTTGTTCAGGAATCTCTTTTAATGCGTCTAATAGTGTTTTTGAAGCTACGGCAAAACGACCATTTTCTTCGCTGTCGTTTACTTCAAGTGAAGTAATCATAGTAGTTTCACTATCAGAGGCTGTTACTGTAAGTGTGCCGTCTTCTATTTCGAAAAGGAAACATTCTAAAATTGGTAATGTGTTTTTAGAATTGACAACTCGACTTATATTTTGTAAATGACTAAATAGAGTATTACTTGAGACAATAAATTTCATATGGTTCACTCCTTATAGATTTTAATTTAATTGAATGTACAAATTTACAAAATTAATTATGCAAATCTAATAAATCAACTAAAAAAACAAATGGGACTGAAACAAATATGTCCAAAAAAATGTAACTTCGCAGCAAAATTAAATATTTATAGAATGGATTTTACTGGAAAAATTATCGCAGTTCTTCCTGCCAAAGGAGGCGTAGCTAAGTCGACTGGAAACGAGTGGAAGGCACAAGAATATGTAATTGAAAATCATGATCAATATCCTCGTAAGATGTGTTTTGAGGTTTTTGGTGCTGACAAAATCGATCAATTTAACATTCAATTGGGTGAAGAAATGACTGTATCTTTTGATATTGATGCTAATCAATGGCAAGATCGTTGGTTCAACAGAATCAGAGCTTGGAAAGTAGAGCGTAGCAGTGCACCTCAACCATTTACAGATAATACAGCGGCTCCTGCAGGAATGCCAAATTATTCGGCGGCTCCTAACATCATGAGCAATGATGCTAAAGATGATTTACCGTTTTAATAAGCGATTAAAAATATAAAAAGAATGGCGATTTGTTTCTACAAATCGCCATTCTTTTTATATCATATTCTTAGTTGTTTGATGTACCGTCAATCATATTGATGACTTCGTTCAATAAGGTTTCTTGTGGATTTCCAAATGGTAAAAATGTGGAAAGATTGCTTGTTTCTGTTATCGATACGTTGGGTTTAAAACTACCATTCTGACCAGTAATATTTTCGCTGTTTTCAACAAAACATACCACTGGACTTACACCCCAATAAAGATTTCTATTGTCAAAAAACTCTGTAGCTACTCCCCAGCAATTGATACTTGTGCCTACCAACGCCCATCTTTTGAGTGGATTGATGCAATTCAAAAATACACCCGCTATCGATGGTGATGTTTGCGAACTCGAGATAATAAATCCTTGTTGAATATTTAAGTTGTTGCCTTCTTTTATTAAATCGGGATCGTAAGTGACACTTTTGTTTTTATCACTTTTAATATCATTGTAGGTTAGTGTAGCGTATGTAGTTCCCAATGCATGTTGAGGTGCCAAAATAGTGGCAAGCAGTTGGCTACAATCAAATGATCCTCCGGTATTGTAACGTAAATCTAGAACAAAATGTGTAATGTTTTGGCCGGCAAAGTATTTTGATATCTCCAATAGCTGCTGATTGTATTTCTCGGGATTTTGAAATGTTCCTGCAAGAAATTCATTATAAACCAAATATCCCAATCTCACTCCTGTGGGGGTAGTGATGGTTGTATAGTAATGTATTGGGTTTATCTCAACGGGTCGAATTGTTGCCACTTCTACATCTTTAGTTTCTTTTACGGTCCAACTCTGTTTTTCTGTTTCAGTAGCAGGGATAATCGTATATTCGCCCAATGTTAGATTTAAGGCTTCGAATGATTTTAATAGCTTACTTTCATTCTTTTTGGTGATAAGTGTATTGTTTACTTCCATGATCCAGTTACCACGTTCTAGTCCGGCATCCGATGCTGGTGATTGTGGCAATACATAGTTGATTAATGCATAATAAGCTGTATCACTTGCTGGATTTTTCTGTAGTATATAATTAAATCCATAGGTTGGCAGTGGATCGATATATATTGTATCTACCTTAGAATAATTGTTGTCTTGAGCTTTGTATAAAAGCGATTGAAGAAAATTGGCAGGAGGTAAGAAATAATTTAATGTCTTACTCGATGGGATGGTATTGTACCATAAATAATTTTCTCTCATCACGCTGTCGATCCACTGATCTCGTTCGGTTTGCGATGCATACTCCGGCCATCTATCTACGCCACACCCTATAAAGCTTACAATGGATGATATGATAAAGAAGAAAATTAGTATTTGATGCTTAAATTTCATTTCTGTGGTAGTTTGATATGCTGCAAAAGTATAAAAATAGTTCTTTGTAATTGATATGAGATATATAAAAAATGACACATAAGTTTTTCTTATGTGTCATTTATAACGCTAAAAATTAATTATAACTATTTATGTTACCAAGAACGACCTTTGAAAATGTCTGATTGGTTAAGAGGAACAATTGTTCCATTCAAAGTCATTGTATTCGAGTTGAAGTTAGGATTAATAGTAACAGTAGCATTGTTTCCACCTGCTGTCATATTAATGAAAATTTGCGCTGAAATACCAATACCTTGAATTGTAAAATTACAATTTACATTGCCTTTTTTATCCATGTTCATTTGCATGTCACTAATTGTACCATCTACTGTGATACCACCAATTCCGTTAGGACCAGGATAAGGAGTATTGAAAGCAATTTGAACTGTACCTTTTTGACCATTCACTAATACAAAGTTTGTGTTTGATGTAACAAAAACGCTTTGTCCGTTGCGGAAAACAACTTGATTTGCTTCAAGAACGAATTCTTTACCTTGTAAGGCTTGAATCGCTTCTTGATAAGATGCCATACTTGCAGCTTGATCTTGCGCTTTAATTTTTGCTCTTTCAGCTTCTCTTTGTTGTTTACGAGTTTCTTGTGCGTACATTACTGTAGATGTACTTACCAATACTAATGCTAATAATGCGATAAACTTCTTCATGATTTTAATTTTTTTTTGTTTAGGTTTAATAATCATCGTTCGTTTATAGCAAAAACAACTGGTATATATTTTTGTTCACTCCTTTTTAATAATTTTATAACCTATTGATGCAATAATAATACTCATCAGTGGGCTTATCAAATTGAAGAAGCAGTAGGGCAGATAAGTTAACGTAGAGACGTTTAATATTGTGGTCTGTGTCATGCCGCAGGTATTCCATGGGATTAATACGGAAGTTACTGTAACAGAGTCTTCTATGGTTCTGCTCAATAACCTCGATTCATAGCCTTTTTTAGCATATATATCTGCAAACATATTGCCTGTCAAAATGATGCTGATATACTGGTCGGCAGTGGTAAGGTTTAATGATATTCCGGCAGCAACGGTAGAGGCTACCAGACTAAATGTCTTCTTCATGTAGTGAAGAAAAATAGAGGTAATACTACCTATCATTCCGTTGGCTGTCATTGATCCTCCAAAACACATGGCACATAAAATTAGCCATACGGTATTAAGCATTCCCGACATTCCTCGTGTGGCAATCAATTCGGTTAGTGTAGCATCATAACTTTGTAAGTGTGTGCCTCCATAAAAGGTGAGCATTAAACCTCTAAAGGTGCTATTTGTTGTATTGCCGTCAGCATTAGCAAATGCTATTTCATTTAATAAGTCGGGTTGAAATATGAGAGCAAACACTCCTGCCAATAGAGTTGATATAAATAGTGTAATAATTGAAGGCAGACGTTTGGCTATTAATATGCCGGTAACTATAGGAACTATCAATAACCAAGGGGTGATCGTGAATTTATCGGCCAATGCGGTTGTGAACTCATCAATGTGTGCAATGTTTTCGCTTTTGAATGATAACCCTACAACTGTGAAAATAATCAACGTAATAATCATGGATGGTACAGTCGTGATCAACATGTAGCGAATATGTCGGAATAAAGGGGTATCCGTAACGGAGGCAGCCAATACGGTGGTGTCTGATAAGGGCGACATTTTATCGCCAAAGTAGGCTCCCGATATGATGGCACCAGCAATCCAACCCTCATGAAATCCCTGTGCTCTACCAATTCCCATAAAAGCGATACCAATGGTGGCGATTGTTGTCCAAGAACTTCCTGTCATAATCGATATTAAAGCGCAGATAATACAGGCGGACGTTAAGAAGAAGCTGGGATGTATTACCTTCATTCCATAGTAAATCAAAGTTGGTACTACACCACTAACCATCCATGCCCCACTTAAGGCTCCTATAATCAGTAAAATAATGATTGCCGGTGATACCCCCGATATATTGTTTATAATAGCCAGTTCTATATCGGTCCATGCTACTTTATAGAATACGATACCAATGAAAATGCTAACTGCCGTAGCCATTAATAAAGAAACTTGGCTACTGCCGCTCAATGCATCACTTCCGAAAGTGCGTATGGTAGCAAACAACAATATGACCAATGCGATGACTGGAATAAACGATACAAGCGGCGATGGTATTTTATGATTACTCATTAATGTATTCTCTCATTAAATAATATCGTAAATGATATTTCTGAAGATTGTTAATAATAGTTTTACGGTATCATAATGATTGGTCTTTGATTCAAAAAACGCTGTTAAAGTAATTGATTGATGTTTAAAATAATCATTATGATACCGCAAAGTTATGATATATATATTAAATAATTAGATGTTTTACTATAAATAACAATAATAAAAGTATCTTCATTTAATATGGGTTTCCAGATACTAATTTTTCAAGAAATTGAGTGTATTGTTGTGGTGTCAATACCTTTTTAATTTCATTTAAATCGGTTTGTACCATTGATGATTTCGCCTTTTGCAATCTTTGTATCTCTTTTACATAATAATTAATAGAGTCGTTAACAGCTTTTTGATTTTGTCTACCGTTATTAGCCACGTTGCTCCATTGTTGCTGTTGTCCTTTGTTTAGATTTAGTGATGATTTTCCATAATCATGCCATCCGTTATCCATCCAATATCCACCCATCATCCCGGGACCATATCCATTTCCACCCCACATCATTCCAGGACCATAATCACCACCATTGCCCCACATCATTCCTGGTCCATAGTATGAATCGCTGCTATCACCACTTTTCCAATCTTGCGCTGAAAGGCTGATCATCATTGAAAAGATGACAGCGAAAAATAAAATTATTCTCTTCATGATATTTTACATTTTTAGTTTATCAAGTTATTAACTAATCCTATTGAATATTTGTTTTTATCAAATTGCATTTTATCTCTTTTTATCAATCATATTATGATTTGTTTCAATGACTTAAGTTAATCGTGTATCATTGCATCATTCTATCACGGATGACTTTTATACCCGATTTTTGTAACTGTTTCATTAACTCCTCGTCATTGGTTGTGGTAAGATGATAAGGATACAATATAGCCGGATGAATTGCCTTAGCTGCATCAATAGCTTCTGCTATAGTCATGGTATAGGGTTGATTGACCGAAATGAAAGCAATATCAATATCGTTGAGTTGCTTTAATTCAGGAATATTTTCTGTATCGCCCGATATATAGATTTTGCTATTGCCCAAGGTTAATACATATCCATTGTCTCTATAACGAGGGTGAAACATCAGATGTGCAGGAGTAATATTGTAGGCGGGCACTGCTAAAATTTGGATGTCAGAATTATATTCAAATTGCTCGCCATTCATGATGATATGTCCTTTTTTTAAAATTTTGCAAGAGTTCTTGTTGGCTACAATAACCGTTTCGGGTTTACTGATTTCAGAAATGGCTTTGGCATCTAAATGGTCGTAATGTTCATGAGTGATTAATATTACATCCGCTTTTGGAAATTGATTAAAATCGGCATAAGTTGAAACCGGATCGACGAATATTTTAACGCCTGCAAAATCGAGTATCATACTTGCATGTTTAATAAAAGTGATATTTAGCTCGATATTGCTTTCTGTAAGAAATGTGTCGGTAATGAATCCCGGATACACATCCTGCCTTTCGGTTTGAATCGTCTTAATCATAATTGTATTATTTTTCTATTTAAAACACTTTATTTTAATCATTGTTTTCATGAAAATATATTTCAGTAGTTACGAAGATCTAGTAATCAGGTTTGTAATATATCTATTTAGAATTTGCTGTTCGGTTTTTTTGAATTCTTATATTGTTATAATTATTAAATATTATTTTATATATAATGTATTTTGATAGTTTGGTTATTTATTATACCTTTGTTTATGCTTATATTAATAAAATAGTTATTTATATAGAACTAGCATTACTAATACTTGAATGAAAACACAATAATATGATTATGAAAAAAATCTACCTATTTCTATTATCTATTTTTTTATTGCCCACTTTATTGTCGGCTCAAACTCAATTAACCAACATTCCCACCATATATATAAATACAGATGATGGGAAAGACCCCACCAGTACAGAAATATATCAGTTAGGCAAAATCGTCATTAAAAGTTCTGATGCAACTGAAAATTTAGATGTGGTTACCGAAATTAGAGGAAGAGGAAATTCCACTTGGAATAATTCAGAAAAAAAGCCTTATCGCATAAAGCTAAAAAAGAAAAAGCAGATAATGAATAACCCTGCTAACGCTAAAAACTGGAATCTGATTGCAAATGATCTCGACAATACATTAATGCGGAATGCATTAGGTTTTGAAATTAGTAAGAAGGTAGGAATGCCCTTTACCTCATCGGCTCGTTTTGTCGATTTGGTATTGAATAATCGATATGTCGGCAATTATCTTCTTACCGATCACATACAAGTACATCCCGATAGGGTAGCAGTCGAAGAGCAACCGATTGACGCTGTAGGTTTGCCGGCTATTACGGGTGGTTACTTAATAGAAGTGGATGGATTTGCTACAAGCGAACCCTTTTGGTATCGTACCAATGCAGGTATACCGATTACTATTAAATCGCCTGATGATAAAGTTTTGTCGACCGAGCAATACAATTATATAAAAAACTTTACTCAGCGTTTCGAGAATGCTTTGTTTTCGCCCAACTTTACTGATCCTGTGAGAGGATATCGTTCGCTGGTCGATGAGGCTTCATTAATCAATTGGTATATTGCGTGCGAATTAATGGGCAATCCTGATTCATTTTGGAGCACTTATATTTATAAATATAAAGATATTGATAAATTCTATTTTGGTCCTTTATGGGATTTTGATCTTGCTTTCAATAATGATAGTCGTTTGGGCGATGCAACACGCAAATTGATGCGTGAGCATGCACACGAACCTAAAACATGGATTACCCAAATGTGGAAAGACGATTGGTTTAAAAAGGCCGTGAGTGATCGATGGAAACAAATTATAGCTGACGGTACATTAACATCGTCTTTATTGAAATATATTGATGATACCAAACGATTAACAAGTGCATCGGTACAACGCAACAATACTTTGTGGAATAAAACAGGATATGAAACGTCTGTTTTGTCATTAAAGACATATGTGCAACAACGAATTGCTTTTTTGACAGAAAGTTTCTCATTAAAATCTACGATCAATGCATCAAGAACCGATATCGCATTTGGTGATATCAAATTATCTGATCGATCGAAAGCTGTGCCTATCAATATCTCTGGAAAATATATTTCCAGCAACTTTAACCTTTCATTGGTAGGCAATGATGCACAATCATTCGAAATATCGACTACAAGTTTATCTTCTGTAGGTGGAAATGTATTTGTTACCTTTGTGCCCGATGCAGTAAAAACACATTCGGCAAGTTTACGAATCAGTACACCCGGTGCCGATGATAAATTTGTACCTCTTTCAGGTATTGGCATCAAAGATGATACGGGCATCAATAGCGAAGTGCAATCATCCATCCATGTTTATCCTAATCCGGTATCTGATCGACTTTATATTGAGCTTCCTCAAGAATTGGATATAGTAAATATTAGTATTACCAACATTGTGGGAAATCGTGTATATCAGCAAACTCTATTGAATAGTAAAAAGGTTGAAGTTGATATTTTAGGAATGAATTTGCCAAACGGAATATATGTTCTAAAAGTCAACGACTCGGCAATGAAGTTGGTGATAAAGAAATAGTCTAAGCAGCTGCACAGTTGTACGATTAATTATTTAGTTTAATTTTCATGAGTTTGGTTTGAAACCAGACTCATGTTTTTTTATGTACTAACTCATTGTATGCTATTTATATAAATAAAGCTCCCAAAGCACATTTGATAGTGGTTTGGGAGCTTTGTTTATAGAACTGTTTTAGATATTTATCTAATCTTTTTCATCCGGTTTAGGTAAATTCAATTCGTCTGTGCTTTTAGGCATGATCGATGGATTGGGAGTGATTGGTTGAGCAGCAGCTACCGGCTCAGCGTTTTGACTAGCCTGTACTTCATTTGCTGCTTGTTCTTCCCAATGGAAAGGTTCAAAATTAGAATCTTTATCTTCCCAATTGGGTTTGCGTCTAGAATAGATAATCAATGGCAAAATAACCATGATAACACAACCTGCAATTAATACAGCATACCACACGAAGTTGCTACCCGTAGAAATTTGGCTTGGAGGGATAAAACTTAATACAAACGCCAACAATGATCCTGCAAAACCAACACCGGCTACAATCCACATCATGGCATTTCCTTTTTTACCAATTCGATAAGGACGGTTCGCATTTTTCATGTTATATCTAAGTTTGATAGCACCGGCAAACATCATCATATACATAATCAGATATAATAAAACGGTAAGTTGCGACAATATTTGGTAAAAACTTTGTACCGAAGGCATCACCACAAACAACAAACTCAATAAAGTAACCACGCCACCTTGTATAAATAGAATGTTTTTTTGAACACCGATTTTATTTGTTTTTTGCAATACGGGTGGTAAGTAACCGGCTTTGCCCACAGAGAATATACCTTTTGAGGGGCCTGCTACCCATGTTAATACACCGGCCAATACACCAAAGGCCAATGCAACAGCTATGATAGGTGATAACCATGATGCATGTATGTATGAAAAATAATTATCGAAACCCACCAATAAACTTTGAGTTAAATTGATGTCTTTTTGAGGGATGATAATTCCTAAAGCAAATGTTCCGAATACAAATATGATAACGGTTAGTATGGCACCGATAAAGATTGATTTTGGATAGTTTTTTGTTGGGTTATCCATCTCTTTCACATGAACACCACCCATCTCCATACCAGCATAGAATAGGAAAATACTCGATGCTAACACCAGATTATCAAACTTACTGAAATCGGGAATAAAGTTACTGTGGAAATCCATTTGTGACTGACCACCGGTAGCCAAATAGATAATAGCCAACAGAATTAGGATGCCCGCAGGGATTAAAGTTCCTACCATACCACCTACTTTGGCAACTTTACCTACCCATCCCATCCCTTTTAATGAGATGAAGGTAGCCAACCAATAGATGACGAGCACGATGATGAGCATGAATATCTTATTGCTTGCGAGATTCATGTCTTTGGTGTGGTCCATGCCAATAAATGCTAATGATACAGCACCGAATGTCAATACAGTAGGATACCATATTGTACTTTCAATCCATTGCAGCCATATTGCTAAAAACCCCATACGTTTTCCATACGCTTCGCCTACCCATCTGAATACACCTCCTTGCTTATCCGAGAACATTGCAGCCAACTCAGCAGCCACAAATGATACCGGGATAAGAAATACGATTGCAGCAAACAAGTAATAGAAAGCCGAACTTAAACCATATTCTGCTTCGGCAGGAAGACCGCGAAGAGAAACTACGGCTGTGACATTCATAATGGCTAAAGTGAATACTCCCAATTTAGCCGCTTGTTTAATATTTGCCATACTTATTTTTTAATCAATTAATGTTTTGAAATTTATTAATAATATATCTATATTAACTAATAACATAAATAGTGAATATATGTTTATTGATGATTAAAAATCCATATATAAACATTCGTTAATAGTAAAATATCGACTACTCTTTAATCGTAACTTGTGTAGCGCTAAATATATTGATTCCTAGTTTGTTGATGATATATTTTACAGCTGCTTGGGCCTTTACTGAGTTGCCGGCACTATCGAGTGGAGGAGCAAATGTTGATATTCCCATTAAACCGGGTAGAACTCCCATGATGCCACCGCCAACACCCGATTTAGCAGGTATGCCCGATGTGTACATCCAGTCGCCTGTATGTTCGTAAAAGCCTACAGAAGCAATCAGTGAGGTGATAGGAGGAGTTAGTGAAGCGTCGAATACGTTTTTATGCGTCACCGGATTTACACCATTATTGGCTATCGTTGCTGCCGATATTGCCAACTGTTCGGTAGTAATACCCAATGAGCACTGACGTGTATATAGATCGAGTGCCATGGTAGGATCATCGTAAATTCGATCGTAGTTTTTCAATAGCCATGCTATGGCACGATTGTTATAGTTGGTATCCGATTCAGATTTGTACAATTCATCAATCAATACCGGTGCCGAGCCTGCTATATCGGTGATATTTTGAACAATGGCCGCCCATTTCTCATCCGAATTTCCTAAAGGCTTCACTAAAGAACATGCAACAATGGCCCCTGCATTGACCAATGGAGTTGAGGGATGATCTTTTTCTAACAAAATAGCTTCAATCGAATTGAATGGCAAACCAGTAGCATCTGCCCCAATCAACTCAAGTATTTTGTCGGCTCCATACTCTTTAAGAGCAAGAATGGCTGTGTGCACCTTCGACACCGATTCAATGCCAAACTTAAATGTAGTATCTCCGATATTAATAATTTCGCCGTCCATCAAACAAATGCTTACTCCGAATAAATCTTTGTCGATATTGGCTAAATAGGGGATGTAATTGGCATTGGCTCCTCCGTTTTCTTTTTTTACAACTTCATAAGCCTCTTGTGCTACCTCTTTGATTTGAGATTTTGATATTGTTTTAATCATAACATTTAGTATTTTAAAAAAATAAGGTGGAATGTGAAATGACACAAGCCACCTTATTGTAAAGAGTTTATACGATCTTATTTAGCACTGCTCGAACGACCATTATGGTTGAATTTCTCGGTTACAGCCTCTTGTTTTTCGAAAGCTATACGAGTAGGAGTAGGGTATTCGAGTTTATCTAATGCAGCTACTGCATTTTTAATATCACCCAATAGCATATCGGCCATGTCGCGGTTGAAACCTTGACGCACAACAACACGCATCACTACAAACTGTTGAAGATTAGCAGGTAGTGTATAAGCAGGCACCATCCAACCACTTTGAGCCAATTTGTCTTGAACATCGTACAAGGTCCATTTGGCTGTTTTATCATATTCAGGGTCCATGTACCACACGAATAATGGATTTACCACGTCGGAAGCATAGTTTTTGAATTGAGGAATTTTACCAATTTCTTCGTGTAGATATTTCGCTATCTCCATCGAGTTATATTGAATATTTTTGTATCCTTCGAATCCTAAACGAATGAATTGATAATATTGGCCAAGCACTTGAGCAGCAGGACGCGAGTAGTTTAAACCTACTTGTGTAACTTCAGCACCCAGATAGTTTACTGTAAACGACATTTCGGCAGGTAGATACTTTTTGTCTTTCCACACTGTCCATCCCAATCCTGGATAAACCAAACCGAACTTATGTCCCGATGTACTGATAGAAAGTACCCATTTTAAGCGGAAATCCCACTTCTTTTCAGGGTTTAAGAATGGCATGATAAAACCACCACTGGCAGCATCCACGTGAATCGGAATTTCGTAACCGGTTTTGGCGTTATAAGCATCCAACGCTTTGTCGAGAGCTTCAACATCGTCATTCAAGCCTGTCCAAGTAACACCTTGAATCGGAACAATACAGATGGTGTTTTCGTCGCACATTTTTAATGCTTCTTCGGGGTCGAGTGTGGTTTTTTCTAATGTCAAAGGAACTTGACGCATTTCGATTTGCCATAGTTGTGCAAATTTTTCCCATACCACCTGAAAGCCCGATGACATTACCAAGTTTGGTTTATCAAAAGGTTTTCCGGCATCTTGTCTTCTTTTGCGCCAACGCAACCAAGCTGCAATACCACCTAGCATACAAGCCTCGCTCGAACCAATGCCTAGAGCACCTGCTTTCCATTTATTGGTTTCGGGAGAATTCCATAAATTGGCGATGATATTGATACATTTACTGCTCATGATGGCTACACGAGGATATTCTGTTTCATCAATAAAGTTCATATTGATGGCTTCATTCATTAGTTTGGTAGCATATTCGTCCATGTAGGTAGTGACGAATGTTGCTAGATTTAAACGGGGTTGGGTTTGAGAGAAAGTTTCATCTTTAACCATTTGATAGGCTATCTCGGGAGTAGTAGGGCCTAAAGGAATTTTATCTACCGGTGCGGGCTGAAGCATTTCATCCGAACCATATACATTGGTTTTTGCATCCCCTTTTCTAAAATTTAAATCTTCCATAATGGTAATCAATTAAGTTGTAAATTATTTAGTATAAATAACATATCAAGCGGGCTTTTGGTTCTGTTATGTTTTGTGTAAATTTATTCAAAGGGGTAGGGCATTGTTTGCTTGCATCGAAAAATAGAGATGACCGAAGAGGCAATGAAAAGCGGAAAGAATATGCCCATTTCAGTGAAACAAGCATGCCAATTGTTTAGAATTAAGTTGTGATATGCGGCATTTCACATTTGTGAAGCTCTGATATCTCATTTGTGAAGCTGCGATATCTCACTTGTGAACACTACATATCACAAACCCAAAACAGTAGATAAAGGATATCAATTGATTGGAGTAAAACGAAAAAAAGCTATTTACCAGATTTAGTAAATAGCTTTTCGATATATTGTATCGGTTGCAGATGGAGTTTAGTGCAGTTTCTCTTTTAAGAATTGTCCGGTATAACTCTTCTCGCATGCGGCAATCTCTTCGGGTGTGCCAGTAGCAAGAATATATCCACCTTTATCGCCACCTTCGGGACCTAAATCGATAATGTGGTCGGCACATTTTATCATATCCATATTGTGTTCGATGATCACAATGGTGTGTCCTCTTCGTATTAATGCTTCGAAAGCATCCAATAATTTTCGGATATCATGAAAGTGTAGTCCTGTAGTGGGTTCGTCGAAAATAAACAAAGTAGGCTCTGCCTTTTCTTGACTTAGATAAAAGGCTAGTTTGACACGTTGATTTTCACCTCCCGATAGGGTAGAAGAGGATTGTCCTAACTTGATATAGCCCAAACCTACATCTTGAAGCGGAGTCAATCTTTTTACGATCTTTTTCTGTCCATGTTCGCTAAAGAACTCTACCGCCTGGTTTACGGTCATTTCTAATACATCGAAAATGTTTTTATCATGAAATTTTACCTCAAGGGTATCCGTCTTAAAACGTTTGCCGTGACACGATTCACATTCAAGCACTAAGTCGGCCATGAATTGCATCTCTACCGTAATGGTTCCGTCGCCTTTGCACTCTTCGCATCGCCCTCCTTCGCTATTAAAACTAAAGAAGCCGGCGGTGAATCCCATTTGTTTGGCCAGCGGTTGTTCGGCAAATAGTTTTCTTATTTCATCATAGGCCTTTATGTAGGTTACGGGGTTCGAACGCGATGATTTTCCGATAGGGTTTTGATCAATGAATTCAATGTTGCGTAGGCTGCGAACATCGCCCTCGATAGCTGAAAATTCGCCCGGACGATCGGTACATTCGTCTAACTCTCGTTTTACAGCTCTGTAAAATACATCGCGCACCAAGGTACTTTTGCCCGACCCGGATACTCCCGTTACTACGGTCATTATGTTGAGTGGAAAACGCACATCAATACCTTTCAAGTTATTTTCGCGTGCTCCTTTTATCTCTATATAACTATTCCACGGACGACGATAGCTAGGTACGGGTATCACCTCTTCTTCGAGTAGATATCTTACCGTGTGGCTGTCGGTTCCTTTCTGAAGATCGTTCATATCGCCTTGGTAAACCACTTCTCCGCCCAGTCTTCCTGCATTGGGACCGATGTCAATAATATAATCGGCAGCACGAATAATTTCTTCATCGTGCTCTACCACTACCACCGTATTGCCTAACTCTTGCAACTGACGGAGTACATGTATCAAGCGGTCGGTATCTCTGCTGTGAAGTCCGATACTAGGTTCATCCAAAATATATAAACTACCCACCAAGCTACTGCCCAACGAGGTGGCTAGATTGATGCGTTGACTTTCGCCACCCGATAGAGAGTTGCTTAAACGATTGAGAGTAAGATAGCCCAAACCTACATCGATTAAGAAGCGAATGCGGCTATTGATTTCTAATAATATGCGTCGCGATATTTCAGTATCGTGATCGTTCAACTCCAGATGATCGAAAAACTCTTTTAACTCGGTGATGGGCAAATCGACCAATTGCGAAATGCTTTTGTTGCCTACACGTACATAGCCGGCTTCGGTTTTTAAACGTGTTCCTTTGCAATCGGGACACATGGTTTTGCCTCTATAACGAGCCAACATTACACGGTATTGAATCTTATATTGGTTCTCTTCGAGCATCTTGAAAAATGCATGGATACCCTCAAAGTATCTGGTTCCTTCCCAAAGCATCTGTTTTTGCTCTTCGGTAAGTTCAAAGTAAGGGGTGAATATAGGGAATCCAGCTTTTTCGGCTCCACGAATCACCATGTCTTTCCATTCGCCCATCTTTTCGCCGCGCCAACATACTACCGCTCCATCATAGAGCGATAAGGAGCGGTTCGGAATCACAAGATGCTCATCAATTCCTATCACTTTGCCAAAACCTTCGCATGTAGGACATGCACCAATCGGAGAGTTAAACGAGAACATCTGGTCGGATGGCTCTTCGAACTTAATACCATCGGCTTCGAACTTGGTACTGAAGGTTTTGAGTTCGGTGCTATCTTGAGTGGTATAGAAACGTAATAAACAAGTGCCGTCGCCTTCGTACATCGCTGTTTCGGCCGAATCGACCAAACGACTGATGGCGTCTTTGGAGTTTTGAACTGTCAATCTGTCTACCATGAGGTAGATGGTATCGGTAGGGTTAGGAGTATATTCGTCTATCCGAACCATTTCGCCGTTTACCTCTAAGCGTGTAAAACCTTGTTTTAAATCAATGTCCAACTGCTCTTCGAGTGTACGGTTCTCGTGAAGAAATATAGGTGATAATACGGTGAAACGAGTACTTTCGGGATACGAAAGCATGCAGTTTACGATATCTTCGATGGAGTGTTTTTTAACTTCAAGACCGCTCACCGGACTATACGTTTTGCCAATACGGGCAAAAAGCAAACGTAGGTATTCGTAAATTTCGGTCGAAGTTCCTACTGTTGAACGCGGATTGCGACTGCTCACCTTTTGTTCGATGGCAATAGCCGGTGGAATTCCTTTGATAAAATCGCATTCGGGCTTACTCATACGACCTAGAAACTGACGCGCATAGCTATTTAAGCTCTCTACATAGCGGCGTTGGCCTTCGGCATAAAGTGTATCAAATGCCAATGACGATTTTCCGGAACCCGACAAACCGGTAATGACAATTAATTTGTTGCGGGGAATGTCTACATCAATATTCTTAAGATTATTGACTTTCGCTCCCTTTATGGATATATATTTGGTTTCTGACATGAGCTATTCTCTTCATGAAATTAGACAATTTACAAAATTAATCAATTTATCTGCTGTAATTATCATTTACAAGCAAAGAAGTATGATATTTTAATTACATTTATCCAACCGTTGACTATCTGTTAGATTGTGTTATCTTTGCCAAAACAAACGATTTAGATACTAATAAAATAATAAATGATGAAACATCTTTTGTTCGTAATTATTCTTTTATGCACACTCACCGCTTCCGGACAGTCTATAACAAAACATCCCAAGAGAGAGTTTCGTGCAGCATGGATTCAAACAGTAAACGGCCAATTTAAAGGCATGTCGACACAAAAGTTAAAGCAGGTGCTAACCGACCAATTGAATGCACTCGAAGAGGCCGGAATTAATGCCGTTATTTTTCAGGTTCGTCCCGAAGCTGATGCTTTTTATCCATCGAGTATAGAACCATGGAGTCGTTTTTTGACCGGAGTACAAGGACAAGCTCCTGTACCTTATTGGGATCCTATGCAATTTATGATTGAAGAGTGTCATAAGCGCAACATGGAGTTTCATGCATGGATCAACCCTTATCGCACGAAAACAAATCTGCGAAATGAATTAACGCCGGCACATATCTATTTCTCAAATCCCGAATTGTTTGTTACGTATGGCAACCAGTTGTACTTTGATCCGGCTTTGCCTCAAAGTAGAAATCATATTTGTAAAGTTGTGAGCGATATCGTATCACGATACGATGTGGATGGAATTCATATGGACGACTATTTCTATCCTTATCCGGTAGCGGGGACCGATTATCCCGACAATGAAAGCTTTGCGCGTTATGGCGGTGGCTTTACAAGTAGAGCCGATTGGAGACGCAGCAATGTGAATGTATTGATCAAGAAACTGCATGAAACCATACGCGAAGTGAAGCCGTGGGTGAAATTTGGAATCAGCCCATTTGGTATATATCGAAACAAGAAAAATGATCCAATGGGTAGTGATACCAATGGTTTGCAGAATTATGACGATTTATATGCCGATGTTCTTCTTTGGGCTCGTGAAGGATGGATCGATTATAATATTCCACAAATATATTGGGAGATAGGTCATACACGTGCCGATTATGAAACCTTGATAAAATGGTGGGCAAATAATACTGGAAATCGCCCTTTATTTATCGGACAATCGGTCATGAACTCGGTACAAAATGCCGATCCTTATAACGCATCGATGAATCAACTTCCTCGAAAAATGGCTCTGCAAAGAGCTTATAAAACCATTGGTGGTAGTTGTCAATGGCCTGCAAGTGCCGTAGTCGAAAATGCGGGCAAATATAAAGATGCACTGAAAAATGAATACCATAAGTATCCTGCATTGATTCCTGTTTTCGATTTTATGGATAATGAAGCTCCGGGTAAAGTAAAGAAGTTAAAAGGAGTGTGGACGGAAGATGGATACATGCTTTTTTGGACAACTCCGAAGGCTCACGACGAAATGGATAAAGCAGTGCAATATGTGGTTTATCGTTTTGATAAAAAAGAAAAAGTCGATCTGTCTGATCCAAGCCATATAGTGGCCATCACACGCAATTGTTTTTATAAGTTGCCTTACGAGAATGGTAAAACTAAATATCGCTATGTAGTTACTGCTTTAGACAGGCTACACAACGAATCGGATGCGGTCGATAAGAAAATAAAATTATAAATGAAATGAATGGCCACTATCGAGTGGCAAAAGAAAATATCCATTGATCGATTCATTATATCATAAAGATGAATCGATTAATGGATATTTTATATAATCATTTATAAGGTAATGTTACAGTTTGATAATTGCAATGCCTAAACCCACCCAAAAAGCAAAATAAAGTAGTAGGATACTCAGCCACAACCAAAATCCGATTAAAGTCCATAAACGAGCATGCCGGCTAGCATCATTTGCTTCTACATATTGCCCTTGTTTAAACAGTCGTTTTACTCTGCTGGCATAAACAATACCAACGATACCAAAGGGTAGAAAACAGAATATGGTTACTAATATAGATTGAGCTAACCATGATTTTGGGCAAATCTCTTCATTAACATTTTCCATATCGACACGATAGATTGCAAATAAATATTTTATGAATCAACAATATGCGCTCAATGATTTGAGTCACCTATCTCTTTATTTACAAAAGGTGCATGGATTTTGTTCTGTTGAGAGAGAATTTTATCATTTATATTCATTTCTACCCCAGAGATAAATATGTATTCTTCGCCATCATCGAATTTAGTTTCTACAACCGATTTACTCTCCCACCATTCATATTTTCCATCTTCGAGGATGTCCATTCTATATATAAAATTATATTCTCCAGTTCCTTTTTGAAGGTATTCGGCAATCATTTCTGATATTGCCCCTTTGTCATCAGGGTGAATTAAATTCAAGAAAGATGATAAACCATCGTAAGCTTTTAAGTCTCTATTGGTGTTTAAACAGATGTCTCCAAAATTGATAATATTTGTTTTTGTGTTATAATTCCAAACATAAATATTTAATGATGAGAGTGTTTTTAATAGAATATCCGATTTGATTTGATATTTATATTGCTGGCTCAAATCTGTTCTTACCACTAATAAGCGCTTTTCATCATTTATCTCTATGATAATTTTTTTCACAAATGTATTTTTCACCTCGCCACTCTTTAGATAAAGCAATTCGTTGGCGATATAATTGTCTCCGCTCTCAAGAATCATTTTATCAATTTCTCGACAGGTTACAGCATAGTCTTCAATTAAAAAATCAAAGTCGGGCGATTCGATGGTAATATTGAATAGTTTTTTTGCTTCTTCATTAATATATCTAAGTGTACCATTAATGGGATCTTTTATGTAGATGGGTATCGGCAACTGGTTGAGTATTAATTCTAAAAGCATTTTGTTTTTAAAATGCAACTCATTGCTTCTCTTTAATTCAATGTTGGTTTTTTCTAAAAGCAGTTTATCTTCAATTTCTTGTGTGATATCTTTTCGAGTACCGGTAACGTATCTATTCGATTGGTCGGTAGGTATGGATGATAGAGAACAAGAATACCATTTCCAACCTGTGTCATTGATGTTAAGTCTAAATTCAACAGTGGTTTTATCAATCTTTTTATCGAATATATCTTGCATGGCACCAAACAAAATATTTTTATCTTCAGGATGCGAGAAGGATAAATATTCCTCTTTGGTCATTTTTCCACCATTAATGCCCGGACCATTTAATATTATGAATGTTTCTTCAATACGGTCATAGTTCCAAACTGACATGTTGCCGGCTACAATGGCTATTTCTATATTATTTTTTAATTCATATATTTTGTCTTGATAGAATTTCATCTCTGAAAGATCTTTCATAATTCCATACACCTCAATGGGGTTAAATTCATTGTCGTATTTTATCAATGAGCTTATTTCAAATGGCTTATATTCTTCCGAATTGAACATCTTTATTCGGATAATGATGTTTTCTACCTCATTGTACATAGATGCCTTGATCAGATATTCACTGAATTTATTTCTGTCTTCCAGACAGATATTTTCATAGAAATCACTTTCTGACATTTCAGTAACAATATAGTTGCTGTTTATAAACTTCAGGGTATTTTTCTTGATGTTATACTGCCATCTGATTAAACTGGCCGATCTTAGAGCTAAATTAAGACTCTTGATGATATCTTTTTGCTTTTTGATTTTTTCTTGATTGCGTGTTTCGTTTTTTCTTGAAAATATGAAGCGATAGGTTTTACCGGTAAAATCTTTTTTTAGCGGTTTTAATACATACTCATAATAGTTGTATTTTTTTTGTTTTTTATTATAAACACGCAAAGATGCGGTCATTATATCAATATCGTTTTCTAAGAATCTTAGATAATCGTTTTGGTATTTTTTTATATCTTCGGGATGGATATCTTCTAATAATTGATCTTCTCTTAAAGGTTTTTTGGTGAATTCGCCTTTTTCGAGATAATACAACATTTGTTCATGTATATCGAACATGAAAATTTCGAGATGACTGCTTCGGGCTAATAAATTTAAAGATTGATTGAGTTCATATATCTTGTTGTAAGCTTTTTTGTTTTTATTAATCGCTTTTCTGAGTAATTTCTTATAAATGTATATTACAATCCAAACCAATATTAATATAGATATAATGAGTATGAGAGAAAGATATATATACCAAGTTTTTGATTTTGTTTTTTCTATACCAAACCATTTGTCATAAATATAATCAAACGTTTTGTCACTGTGCAATTTACCTAAACCTCTGTTGATACTTTTTATCAGATTTTCATCTGTTGAGGCATAATATAATTCGAATGGAGGTAATTCCGATTTGTAGGTAACTATATTATATTTAGATTTTTCATCAGAAATGTTTTTTGACAGAATCTCGTCTGCTATGAAATAATCACCATATCCTTCGGTTAATAATTTGATTCCAGAATAGGCATTATTCGTGTAAATAATATGCTTAAAATAATTTTCTCCTAACGGATCGATTACATTCGATGCAAATGGAGTTCTTTTTAAGATAATTTTTTTATCTTTTAAATCCGAATAATCATGATAGTGCATGGTATCGGTGGTTAGGATATCATAGTTTATCTTTAAAAAGGGGAGACTGGTTGTAATATCATTGATGTTCGAATAATTGGATATAATCCATAAATTGTACTTATTCAACTCATCTTCATCCTCATTATTTTCTATTTTGTTACTTTCGATTGAAAATGGAAGTTCTATGACATCCATTAAAGCTCTAGTGACATCTTTTGAAAATGCAATCAGATAACTATTTTCGTCTTGGTGTAGATATGGAGTACTCTCAATTAAATTATTGACGGTAATTTTATCATTTAACTTATCAGCTCCTGAGATATATATAATAGGAGAAAATAGATAGATCAATATAATTAATAGCTTCGTTTTCATTGCCATGTGTCTTTTGCAACAGTGTATATTGTATATAATGTAATAATGTTTTTATGTGTGTTATTCTTTCATGTTTAAAAATCTAAAAGTTAAACTACGGATTAAACCAATTATAAAACAAATGCGATTTGATTTTGTTCATGTATGGTTATTAAAAAAATATTAAATATCTACCTGTTATTCGTTTGCAAATATATTTATATATTGTAACATATAAAACTAATAATTTGTAAATATGTAATGTATTGTTCGAGTTTTCTTAAAAGCTAACTATTATATAGAAAAATATTGAAATGCTTGAACTTAATGTAGTACTCTGTTTGTTATGTTAATATCATCCGAGATTTACTCGGTTTCATTATACTCTCTCTCTTAATTGTTTGACAGGGTGCGTTCATTGGAACGCACCCTTTGTTTTTCTATACCTATTCTTAATCATTGAAGAATTGAATATACCTATAAATAGCTATTGTATGAGAGTGTTTTTAAAGTGAACTTTGCATGCGTAAATAAATAGATAAAATAACTGCATGTTTTGTATCTATCCATCAACTACATTATTATTAAAATGCGAAAAATATTCACTACACTTCATCTTTGGTTATCGGTTCCTTTTGGTATTATCATCACTATTGTGTGTTTCACAGGTGCAACCTTAATTTTTGAATCTGAAGTGAACGAAATAGTTAATCACGAACGTTATTTTGTAAAGCAGATAAAGGATAAATCTATTCCTTTAGATCGGCTGGCGTTTTCGGTTCAAAGCAGTTTGCCCGACTCTGTTTCTATCACAAGTGTAGTGGTTTCATCTAATCCTGAAAGAACTGTTCAATTCAATTTATCTAAACCCCGTAAGGCTGCGCTTTTCGTTGATCAATATACTGGTGAAATTCTCTCGAAAAATGATCGGTTACCTTTTTTTACTTTCATGTTTCGCCTGCATCGATGGTTACTTGATAGTGTGAAACCGGGAAATGGTATATCATGGGGGAAACTGATAGTAGGTTTTAGTACGCTGGTATTTGTTTTAATTCTGATAACAGGATTGTTTATCTGGATACCTCGTAGTATTCGTGGTTTGAGAAATCGTCTAAAGATAGTTACCAATAAAAACGCATATCGTTTTTGGTTTGATCTTCATGTGGCAGGTGGGTTCTATGCTACAGCTTTACTGTTGATCATGGCTTTAACGGGATTGACATGGTCGTTTCCATGGTATCGAACAGCATTTTATAAGGTTTTTGGAGTGGAGATGATACAAAATTCATCGTTGCATGCGCCATCTCAAAAATTGCTAGTCAATAATAATAACCCGAATAAAGAAAATACAGTGGAGCATGCTAAACGAAAGGGTAAACAGAATGAATCGAAAACAATAACATTGGTAGATCTGAATGGTAATGAAACTTTTATGCATTGGCAGGTAGCAATGGACGAAGTAGTGGCATTAAATCGTAATTACAAATATGTTACGGTTTCGGATGGTATAGTTGCAATTTCGTTTAATAAATGGGGTAACCAACGTGCTTCAGATAAGTATATATTTAATAACACCACAGGAAAAATAGATGATGTTGAGTTATATAGTAATCAACCTAAATCATCGAAAATACGTGGATGGATATATTCCGTGCATGTGGGAGATTTTGGAGGTATGCTCACAAAAATAATCTATTTGATTGCTGCTATCATGGGTGCTATTCTTCCTATAACAGGTTATTATCTATGGATAAAACGACTGCGCAAGCAGAAAAAACGTAAGTTTGTGCGCCAGTCATTTTAATATTGACGCATAAAAAATCCCGTATGAAGCATTTATGTTTTCATTCGGGATTATTTTTTATATGGTTTTATTAATCATGCGACTACAATATTCAAGAATCTCTTTTTCTTGGTCTGGATGAAACCATTGGATTTGATTATCGCGTTTAAACCAAGTCATCTGTTTGCGTGAATAGATGCGCGAATTTTGTTTTATTTTTTCAATAGCAAATGGCAGTTCCCATGTACCATCTAAATAGTTAAAAATCTCTTTATATCCTACGGTATTCAATGAATTGAGCTCCCTTAAATCGAAATACTGTTTTGCTTCGTCGAGTAAACCTTCATTCATCATAATATCTACTCGTTGATTGATTCTATCATATAGTTCTTCTCTATCTCGAATGAGGCCTACCTTAACAATATGAAATGGGCGATCTTTTTTTTGTTGCGTGCGATAGGAGGTATATGTACGTCCTGTCATGTAACAAATTTCTAATGCATGGACCACTCTTTTATAGTTTTTCAGATCTACAATTTTATAATATTCAGGATCCATAAGTTTCAGTTCGGCACAAAGCTTCTCTAATCCTTCTTCATGATACTTTTCGAGCATCATGGTTCTTGTTTCTTCATCAATCGTAGGGATATCATCAATACCTTTGCATATGGCATCTACATACATCATCGATCCACCGGTCAGAATAACCGTGTCTTTGGTTTGAAACAGTTCACGAAGTATATGCAAAACCTCTTCTTCGTATTTGGCAGCACTATAATAATCGGTAAGTTGTAGCGTTCCGACTAAATGATGTTGAACTCTTGCTAATTGTTGAGCAGTAGGCGCAGCGGTACCAATTTTTAAATCGGCATATAATTGTCTTGAATCGGCAGAAATAATATCGGTATTAAAATATTCGGCTAGTCGAAGACTAAGTTCTGTTTTACCAACACCAGTGGGTCCAATAAGTACAATGAGATTTGGCATAATGTAGAATATAAAAAGGTGTGTTAATAATACACGTATCATTAACACACCTTTTGAATGGTATGATTAAAATTTTTCGTCGTTATAATCAGTTGG
>DKPN01000002.1:34759-122396 GCA_002471195.1 Bacteroides sp. UBA7333 | reverse complement strand
ATGTGGGTGTTTTTTTTTTTTCTTTTTTTTTTTTCCCTTCCCCCCAAAAACCCCCTCCTTGTCCGGTAGTAACCATTGTTTCGCAAGCTACTTTCGAACTGGGGTCGTATGCCAACAGTTTGTCAAGTACAGCGTCCGATATTTGATCGGCCACTTTATCGGGGTGTCCTTCAGACACCGATTCGGATGTGAATAAATATCCCATAATAAAATTATGAATTATGAATTAAACGTATGAAATAACGGATGTGTGAAGTGTTGTGAGTAGGTGCGTTTTTGCTTTAATAAGCCGAAAAGGAATGTTGTTTTAGCATTTTTTTCTGTGGTTGCAAGCTACTCAAATCTTTCCACATCGTATTTTCGGGTACAAAGATAATTGTTTTATAGATACTGAAGTCTATTTGACCTGTTTTTTTAACATTAACTCTTTTATTGTGAGCTTTTGTAACGGATGCATCACATCGGGTGCAATCTGCGTAAGTGGCTCTAACACAAAGAGTCGGTCGTGCATCAAAGGGTGGGGTAGCGTAAGCCGCTCATCGCGATACACCATGTCATCGCACATCAGCAGATCGATATCGATGAGCCGATCGTGATAAACACCATCGTTCGACTTTAGTGTTCGCCCTAATTGGCATTCGATGCTTTGCGTGAGAGCAAGTACTTGAAGTGGAGAAAGCTCTGTATCAACAATCAAAGCAGCATTCAAAAAAGAGTGGCTCGACTCAAATCCCCAAGGCTCGGTAATGTAAAAAGCGGAAAGGGCCGCTACGTGCCCAATCCGCTCATTTATCTGTTGAACAGCCACTTTTAAGTTCTGTTCTTTATCGCCCAAGTTGGTTCCTAAACTTAAATAAACTCGCATTTTATTAGTCGATAATCAACATAGCATCGCCATAAGTACCAAAGCGATAATCTTCTTTTAAAGCGATATCATATGCCGCCATCACTTGATCGTAACCCCCGAATGCTGCTACAATCATCAACAGGGTTGATAATGGCATATGGAAGTTAGATATCATTGAGTTGGCTACCGTAAAGTCGTAAGGAGGGAAGATGAATTTATTGGTCCATCCGTCGTACTCTTTTAAATGCCCATCGGTGCTTACTGTGCTTTCGATAGCACGCATCGTAGTAGTACCAACTGCACAAATATTGCGTCCGGCATCTTTAGCACGATTTACAATCTCTACTGCTTTCGAATCGACCTTCATTTGCTCTGAATCTGATTTGTGCTTTGTTAAATCTTCAACATCGATATCACGGAAATTTCCTAAACCGGCATGCAATGTAACATAGGCAAAGTCAATACCTTTGATTTCCATACGCTTCATCAACTCACGGCTAAAGTGAAGATTGGCAGTAGGAGCCGTTACAGCACCTTCGTTGCGCGCAAAGATTGATTGGAAACGTTCTTCATCTTCGGGCACTACATCACGATTTACGATAGAACGTGGAATCGGTGTTTCGCCTAAAGCATACAATGCTTTTTTAAACTCTTCGTGTGGGCCATCGTACAAGAAACGCAATGTGCGTCCGCGCGATGTAGTATTATCGATTACTTCGGCAACCATTGAATCGTCGTCGCCAAAATATAGTTTATTGCCAATACGGATTTTACGAGCAGGGTCTACCAAAACATCCCATAAACGCAACTCTTCGTTAAGCTCACGGAGTAGGAATACTTCAATGCGTGCTCCTGTTTTTTCTTTATTCCCATAAAGGCGAGCAGGAAATACTTTTGTATCGTTAAAGACAAACACGTCTTTATCGTCAAAATATTCTAGAATATCTTTGAACAAACGGTGTTCAATTTCACCGGTTTTGCGGTGAAGTACCATCAAACGCGATTCATCTCTATACTTTGTCGGATGTAAAGCGATTCTTTCTTCCGGCAGTTTAAACTTAAATTGTGATAGCTTCATATTCCTTATATTTATTAATTATCCTTCAAATTTTACAACATCTTGTGTTTCAATCCACTCGGCAAACTCGGTAGGATCTAAACAATCTTCTAACTTAAAATCGCCTACACGTGTTCTAATCAAACCCGTAAGGTGAGCGCCACTGCCTAATGCTTGACCAATGTCGCGAGCTAAAGCACGAATATATGTGCCTTTGCTACATACTACGCGAATCTTTATTTCGGGTAGGTTGCATTCGAGCAACTCTATCTCATCTATAACCAACAACTTGGGTTTGAGTTCAACTTCTTCGCCTTTACGCGCTAAATCGTAAGCTCGCTTACCATCGACTTTACAAGCCGAAAAGGCTGGTGGTATCTGTTGAATTTCGCCTATAAATTTTGGTAATGTTTCTTCTACTAACTCACAAGTGATATGCTCGGTAGGGTAGGTAACATCAATTTCGTGTTCCAAATCGAACGATGGTGTTGTTGCTCCCAATGCAATGGTTGCAATATACTCTTTGGTTTGATACTGAAACTCCTCAATGCGTTTGGTAGCTTTACCGCTACAAACAATCATCACTCCGGTAGCCAAAGGATCGAGTGTGCCGGCATGACCCACCTTCATCTTTTTTACTCCCGTTTTTTTGCACATATGATAACGTACATGTCCTACTAGTTTAAACGATGTCCAACCTAACGGTTTGTTAAAACTAAGAACTTCTCCTTCTTTAAAATTCATCAACTATTAATGTATAAATGAAAAGATTAAGGTTGTAATACCCACAATGCCGCAATAAATAGCAAAATAGATTAACTTTCCTCTTTTCACAATATTAATCATCCATTTACATGCAATGCACCCTGCCACAAAAGCCGCTACAAAACCTACGATCAATGATATAGCAGGAATAGAATCGGTCAGAGCTTCGCCTTTCATCAACTTTATTCCATCGAGCAACGCCTCACCCAAAATAGGAGGAATTACCATCAAAAATGAAAATTGGGCCAACTTGGCTTTATTATCGCCCAAAAGCAAACCGGTAGCAATGGTGCTTCCCGAACGCGAAAGACCCGGCATCACTGCACATGCTTGAGCTATACCTATAATAAACGCATCTTTACGGGTAATGTTTTCTTTTTGAGTGGGTTTATAGTAATATGAAAATGCAAGTAAAGTGGCTGTTAGCAACAACATACAACCCACTATTGTTAGCCCCGAACCAAATATTTGTTCTACTTCTTCTTTGAAAAACAGACCTACTATCATAATAGGTATCATCGAAATTAAGATGTTGATAACATACTTCGTTTCATCGTTCATCTCAAACTTAAAGAGTCCTTTAAATATCCAATCAATCTCTTTCCATAGAATAACCAATGTACTCATCACGGTAGCCACATGTACTACGATTGTAAACGATAAATTCTCTTCGGGTTCAATACCAAAGAGCCATGACCCAATAGCCAAATGACCGCTACTGCTAACGGGCAAATATTCGGTAAATCCTTGTACTAAACCAAGGATAAGAGCTTCAAACCATTCCATTGTTAATTTGTATTTGTATTCTGTTTATGCTGATATCTACTTCTTGTCTTTCGGTTTGCGCATTACGGCATATATCATAAATATAAATCCGAAGAAACACACTACAGGGGCTACTTTAATGCGTCGAACACTAAAAATATCGGGTTCGAACATGGTTTCGGTAGATGATGGTCCGGTCATTAATAACAAACCAATGATAATAATCACCATACCAATGCCCAGTAAGATGAAGTTCATTTTGTCAAAAGCGCTTTTTTGTTTTTCAGACATGATGTTATATTTTCTTTATGATTAATTTAAATGTAATGTAGCTCGGATGCACGCATCTTTAAAAACTTATTGATAGATAAGTAGGCGCAGACAAAACTGATAAGCAAACCGAAACCAATCACTGATAAACAAACAATGATCATTACTTCGGGAGTTATAATTTCTGACAAATCGGCTTCGTAACGCAATAACCAATAAGCGCCGCAAATAAGTATGATATCGGCTATTATACCGGCAAGTAAACCACTCCAAATATTGCGAACCAAGAAGGGTTTTCGAATAAATGACCAATTGGCACCTACCAACTTCATGGTGTGGATGATGAAACGTTTAGAATAAATGGTTAAACGTATAGTGTTGTTTATGAGCGCAAAGGAGATAAGTGCAAGAATAAAAGCCAATGCCAGAAGCACCAAACTAATGGTACGAATGTTATCATTGACCATGTCGACAAGTTCTTGCTGATAAAGTATATCTTGAATATTATTGTTTCGCTTGATAAACTTCTCAATCTTTGCAATACTATCGGCATTGGCGTATTGTGAGTGCAACTTAATTTCGATAGAAGCGGGAAAAGGATTGTAACCGAGAAACTCTTCAGGATCGGTTCCCATAGCTTCGGTTTGTTCTTGAAGAGCTTGTTTTTTTGAGATGTACAACGTCTCTTTTACAAACGACTCTGCATCAAATTTCTTTTGCAATTTCAAGATATCACCCTCTTTCATATCATCGCTGATGATAACTGAGAAATTAATATTTTCACGGACATAAACCGATAGATTGTGAGCTCCCAATACAAAAAAAACAACCAGCCCTAATAGTATTAAAACCATAGTAGTGCTGATGCTTGCAGTAATAAACTGCATATCAAGTATCTTTTTATTTCGCTTTTGTGGTTTCATTGATTCTTCTTTCTAAATACATAAATCATTGAACTGCTTCTCTCTTTATTATAAAAGGATTTGATACCTCCTACCAAACCACTATACAAACCTCTTAACATTGGAAAGGAGTGTTTTTGATACTTCTCGCTCAACATAGATATGTAAAAGGCATCGAAAGGCATAGGATAACTATCGACCAATTGGAAATGATGTTGATCGGCCAATAAACGAATACTATTAGGGCCAAAATGCCAAAGGTGACGAGGCACATCGTAGGCTGCCCAATATTTTTTATATTTATTGGCATCATACGATTTACGATTGGGCACGGCAATAATTAATTCTCCTTTATCTGACAGAAGTTGATGAAGGCAATCCCATGTTTCATGTAGATGCTCTAAATGCTCCATGACATGCCACAGTGTAATAACATCGAATGAATTGGGACTTAATGTACATAAATCGGTTTCGGGCAAAACATGAAGATTAAAATGTGATTTTGCAAACTGACGAGCAGACGCATTCTTTTCGATAGCCGTAACTTGCCAATGGCGTTGCTGCATCATAGAAGAGAAATAACCCGTACCGGTACCAATATCCAATAAACGCCCCGACTTTAATCCCGATTGACGCTCTACGATATGGGCTTTCTTGCCCAACATATATCTGCGTACACGATGGTAGATAGCATTCATGAATCCCTTTTGGGTATCGGAATGCGAGATATAATCGGGTGTATCATAGTATTTTCCGATTTCGCTTTCGACAGGAACACCTTGAGTAAAAGTAAAATCGCAAACCGTACAGCTAACGATATCGAACTCCTCTCCGGTAGCATAAAAATCAGTACATCTCATTGTACTTTCTAGCTTCGAATTACCACATAACGGACATTCTTTTATGAAGAGTTTATTCATTATTTTACTTTATATCTAAATGTTTTTGTTTACAAATGGGAACAATACACCCAAATTTGGTGCAAAGAAACAAATAAAATGTTATGCGAGTTTCTCATTAATATTCTTTAACGACATGTTTAATAAGAAAGATTCAAAATGAAGGATGATTTATCATAAAATAAAAGAGCAATGCCTATATTAAAAGGAAGTTTTAAATAGACTCCTCTTTTAATATAGGCATTAATTATATGATCATAAAGCCATAAGGCTTTATATAAGAAATCAATATTTAAGAAAACACCTCTTCTCCTTTTAAAGTAGCCGAACCTGCTTCGGTGATTCTAACATTAACAAGATCTCCAATTTTGTGTGTTCCTTTATCGAACACAACTACCCGATTTTGTTCTGTACGACCAAACAATTGCTCTTTCGAACGTTTAGAAACACCCTCAACCAATACTTCATATACTTTTCCCACACAGTGCTGGTTGGCTTTGGCCGATAGTTGTGTTTGCAAAGCGATAATCTCATTAAGTCGTCGCACTTTTACATCTTCTGGAATATTATCTTCTAGGTTTTTAGAGGCATAAGTACCAGGACGTTCAGAGTATTTAAACATAAATGCCGAGTCGTAACCACAAATCTCCATCAGCGAGAGCGACTCTTGATGATCTTCTTCGGTTTCAGAGTGGAAACCTGAAAATATATCAGTAGAAATACCACATTCAGGAACGATACGTTTAATAGCTTCAACACGTTCTAAATACCATTCGCGTGTATATTTACGGTTCATCAGTTTTAGAATACGAGAGCTTCCACTTTGAACAGGTAAGTGAATGTGCTTACATACATTGGGCACTTCGGCAACTACTTGCAATGTCTCATCGCTCATATCTTTGGGATGCGATGTAGTGAATCGAATACGAACCGATGGAGCTGCTTCGGCTACAATGCGAAGCAACATGGGAAATGTTACCACTTCACCATCTTCTTTTTCAAAACGATAAGAGTTTACATTTTGTCCAAGTAGTGTTATTTCTTTGTAACCCTTGTTCATTAAATCGGTTACCTCATTTAAGATACTCTCTACATCTCGGCTTCGTTCGCGTCCTCTGGTATAAGGCACAATGCAATAGGTACAAAAGTTATTGCATCCGCGCATAATAGAAACAAAACCTGAAATATGATTTCCACATATGCGTTTAGGAATCACATCACGATACGTTTCGGTAGTCGAAAGTTCTACATTAATAGCTTTCTGACCAGCCTCAACCGATGCTATTAATTCGGGGAGTGTAAGATATGCATCAGGACCCACCACAAGATCAACATGATGTTTTTCAATCAAGTCTTCTTTAACACGCTCGGCCATACAACCTAATACCCCTACGATAAGATGTTTTTTCTTCTTTTTAAGTGAATAGAAGTAATCAAGTCTATTTAAAATTTTTTGCTCAGCATTATCGCGAATCGAACAAGTGTTCATAAACACTGCATCGGCTTCTTCAAGTGTTTCGGCTGTGGTATAACCGGCCATTTGCATTACCGATGCTATTACTTCGCTATCGGCTACATTCATTTGGCAACCATAAGTCTCAATAAATAGCTTTTTGTTTTCTTCTGTAGTTGCAGATTTAAAGTCCGCTCCCGTTAATTCGTTCATATAAAATTAATTTTAAATTATCGGTACAAAGTTACTTGTTCTAATCTTACTATGATAGGTTTATTTAGAACAAAAAATGAAACTGTTGGATAATTAAGTTTTTTTTGCTATATAATATTTGTTAATTTATTGATTATTTTGATTATTGTATTGCATTAATCAATATAATTTCACAAATTTGTGGAATGAAAGAAACACTAGATTTTTTCATAGTTAAGGTTTAGGTTAAAAAATAAGGGGAGCTGTGAAGCTGCCCTTTTTGTTTTTATTAACATATATAGAAGGTTTAAACCACTAAAAAAGAAACGCTATCAGATTAAATAATTAACTTTGGCCCAATTAAATAATTTACCATGAAAGAAATATGGGAATATATTTTACTAGCTGTTGTCTTAGGACTCGGAATTTATGGCGAAATCAATAAAAAGAAAAAAGCTGATAATTCTGAGACATCTCTAGATATGCCTACTCCGGCTGCAAAACCGATTGACAATAAACCTCTAAAAAAGAGGGAAACAAAAGTTGAAACGGTGGCACAAATGAAACAACGCAAAGAAAAAGAAGAGATCAATAAGAAAAATATTGAAAAATCTTCACACTCATCCATCCAACAACAAACATCGGTTGTCAATTCAAATCCTATTCAAGAGGAATCCGACTTTTCAATAAACACTATCGAAGAAGCGCGAAAGGCAATCATTTGGTCGGAAATATTACAGCGAAAATATTAATCTAATTATCAAGAAATAATACAATTATAATTTTATGGCTTTTAATTTTATCTCAGCAGCAGAAGCTGCAAGTATCATCAAACACGGTCATAACATTGGCTTGAGCGGATTTACTCCAGCAGGTACAGCCAAAGCCGTGACAGCAGAATTGGCTAAAATAGCTGAAGCAGAACATACCAAAGGAAATCCTTTTCAAGTAAGTGTGTTTACAGGAGCTTCTACCGGCGATTCATGTGATGGTGTTTTGGCACGAGCAAAAGCAATTCGTTATCGTGCGCCTTACACAACCAACCCAGATTTTAGAAAAGCAGTAAACAGTGGCGAAATTGCATACAATGACATTCACTTGTCGCAAATGGCACAAGAGTTACGCTACGGTTTCTTTGGTGGTATCGATGTAGCTATTATCGAAGCATGTGAAGTCACTGCAGATGGTAAAATATACTTGACTGCTGCAGGAGGTATTGCACCTACTATTTGTCATATGGCTAGCAAAATAATTGTCGAGCTAAACAGTGCTCACAGCAAGAATATGATGGGTATGCACGATGTTTATGAACCTAAAGATCCTCCTTACCGTCGCGAAATTCCTATTTTCAAACCAAGCGACCGTATTGGTTTGCCTTATATACAAGTAGATCCGAAAAAAATTATCGGTATCGTTGAAACGAATTGGAAAGATGAAGCACGCGATTTTGCGGGTTCAGACCCTGTAACTGATCAAATTGGTCAGCGTGTGGCCGACTTCTTAACTGCAGATATGAAAAGAGGAATCATTCCTTCAACATTTTTACCATTGCAATCGGGAGTGGGCAATATTGCCAATGCCGTATTGGGTGCTTTGGGCCGTGAAAAATCAATTCCAGCTTTCGAAATGTACACAGAAGTAATTCAAAACTCTGTTATTGATTTGATTCGTGCAGGTCGCGTTAAATTCGGCAGTACTTGTTCATTGACCGTTACTAACGACTGTTTAGATGGCATTTACGAAGATATCAATTTCTTCCGCGATAAGTTAGTACTTCGTCCTTCTGAAATATCAAACAACCCCGAAATTGTGCGCCGATTGGGTATTATCTCTATTAATACTGCTATTGAAGTTGACTTATACGGAAATGTAAATTCAACCCACATCAGCGGAACTAAAATGATGAATGGTATTGGCGGATCGGGCGACTTTACTCGCAATGCTTACATCTCTATATTTACTTGTCCTTCAGTAGCTAAAGATGGAAAAATAAGTGCTATCGTACCAATGGTATCACACGAAGATCATAGCGAACATTCGGTCAACATTATCATTACTGAGCAAGGTATAGCCGACTTACGTGGTAAAAGTCCTAAAGAACGCGCCATGACAATTATCGAAAATTGTGCACACCCTGATTATAAAGAGATCCTTTGGGATTACTTCAAACTTTCGGGTGCTAAAACACAAACGCCTCACTCCATTAAATCGGCATTAGGAATGCATGCCGAACTAGAAAAAAGCGGTGATATGCGCAATGTTAATTGGTCGGATCATATTTAATTGGGTAGACCATATTTATCATATAAGAAATGCATTACTGGTTGTGTATCAGTAATGCATTTTTTTATATCTCTAAAAAACAAGATAGATGTTTATTGGCACATTATCTCGCATAACTGATCTTGGAAAATACGTGCTTTGCGCCCTGATAAAATGTTCTGATTCATAATGGCAAATGCAAGATAGTGCCCATTAGCAGCTTTGGCATATCCTGCCAATGCATTGATACCCGTGTACGATCCTGTTTTGGCATGTACGTTTTTAAATGCCTTTCCCGGCTTCATCCGATGTTTCACCGTTCCTTCTATACCGGCAGTAGGCAATGCCTTATATAAGCGCCCGAATATATTGGTATTGGCATAGGCATATTTTAACAACTCCACCAATAAAGCAGGCGATATATAGTTATAATTTGACAACCCCGATCCGTCTGCTATTTTATAATCCGACGGATTTAATCCGATTTGTTTGATAAGGCGGTTCACAGCCTGCAATCCATCTTTCGCGCTGACATGTTTTTTTGAAGTTGTTTTGGCAGCTATTCTATACAATAGTGCTTCTGCGTTAAGGTTGTCACTCTCTTTCAGAGTTTGGTCAATTACCTTCTGAAAAGAGGTATGATAACTCGCTATTTTTGTAGAGAGTGAATCGCGATGAAACGTTTTATAATCATATCCACCCAATACAGAAATATTATTTGCCTGAAGTCGCTCTAAAAAAGTATGCATAAAAAAGTCGCTCGAACCATAGACATTCAGATCGCGACTTTGTGCTTGTGCTAAATTACCATTGATTAGAATTTCATTTTTATTATTCATCCAGTCGCGAGTAATCTTAAACGCTCCTGCAGATGGCGTACGTGTTTTGGCACTATTGTTTACGGTGTAATAGGTTGATTTTGGAGTGATTGCAACTTGTGGAGCTACACCCTTACTATTAGCAGGTGTCACACCTACCGTAATCATCCCTTTGTTGAACATCAATGGCGAAAGATAGGGTTGAAATGCTTCGGGATTGTCATCCCAAAGCCATCCAGCTCCCCAATAAAGTGAATCTTTCATTGATATATCACCATAAACTTTGCCCGTGATTACTTTGAAAGGAAGCGTAGAAATCTCGCCCAACAGAGCATTCATAGCCTCATCGTCAAATTCAGGATCGAAACCGCCCAACACATATAAATCGCCTTTTAGAGTATCGTTTTCGATCACTCCTTTTGTCCAAACATCTGTGTGAAAAGGTTTTTCGACATCCAGATAGGAGAGTGCGGTAATGGTAGTTAATAGTTTCATGGTAGAAGCCGGCCGTGCTAACTTATGGTCGCGAAACGTATAAAGCATTTCATTGGAAGTTAAGTCGTAAACAGCGATCCCAACCTCCGACTCCTGTGGGAGTGTTGAGATCAATGAATCGATAGATGTGGCAAATGAGGTTTGAGCACATAGCTCAAACGAAAAGAGGATAGAAAGAATTACAAAAACACTAAATCTCATCAAAAATATTTATTTCAAAACAGTTAATTAAATCAATGAAAACTTTTCATAGTTAAAGAACAAATACGATGCATCGCCATTATTGAATGTGAAACACAATGGGGCAATGCCACAAGGTATATTAGGTTACTTACACTTGTGAATGACCTATGTCACAACAGTGATAAAGCACATTCACTGTTGTGACACAGGTCATTCACTAAATAAACAAACTACAAAGCCTCTCTAAATATTTCGCTCACAGTGGGGTGAGGAATTATCATTCGCTTAAATGCCGAAGTGGTGAGTTGTAGTTCGATTGCCATTCCTGCCAACGATATAATTTCGGATGCGGGATTTCCTAAAACATGTGCACCCAAAATACGATCATCATGCGATATAAAGAGTTTACAATAACCATTGACACCTTCATTTTCGGCAACAAAGCGTCCCGAATAGGCCATTGGTATATTTATTACTCTATAAGTTGTATCCGAGCGTTGTAACACTTCTTCTGTCATTCCTACACCAGCAAATTCAGGATTGGTATATACTACTCCGGGTATCGCTCGGTAACTCATCTTATCTTCTTTTCCTAAGATATGATGTACGGCTACTTCGGCTTCGCGCACAGCCGTGTGAGCCAACAAAGAGAAACCGGTTAAATCGCCACAAACATATACTTTTGGTATCGATGTCTGCATTTTATCATTTACTACAACATGATTGCGTTCATTGGTTTCAAGTTTTAGATTTTCTAAACCAAAACCCGAAGTAACAGCTCTTCGACCAACACTCATTAACAACCTTTCGGAGGTAATGGTTCCATTTCCTTCGGCCTGATCATAATTTACAGTTATCCCCTCATCAGTTTGTGCTATCGATGTAACTTTCGTTTTTAGCATAAATTTTATACCCCGTTTTGCATAATCGGCTCGCAACAGTGCTGCAAGCTCTTTATCCATACCCTGAAGTATATCATCGAGCATTTCTATAATGGTAACCTCTGTGCCCAAACTGTTAAAGTAAGATGCAAACTCCATACCTATCACTCCGCCGCCAACAATGGTCAACGAGGCAGGAAGCTCTTTTACATCAAGCGCATTGCGATGCGTCCAATAGTCTACTTTATCGATACCGGGAATAGGTGGAATAAACGTTTCGGAACCTGTGCACAGTATCAAATTATCGCATTCGTATAGATTATCGCCCACACAAATCGTTTGAGCATTAACAATCATGGCTTCTCCATGAATCACCTCAACATTGCAAGTTGTTAATTTGGCTTTGATTCCTAAAACCAATTTTCGTACTACTTTGTTTTTGCGAGCTATGATTTTAGGAAGATCGAATGCCACATTGCCCACACTAATTGCATACTTAGAGGCATGCTTAGCATTATCATGTATTTTAGCCGAATAAAGAAGTGTTTTTGTAGGAATACATCCTTCGTTCAGACAAACGCCACCGATATTGTTCTTTTCGATGAGTAATACACTCAAACCGGCTGCTCCGGCTGTTTCGGCCGCTGTATATCCGGCAGGGCCTCCTCCTACAATGATTACTTGGTATTTCATAAGCAAAGATTTATTGATTGATTAGGTTGTAAGTTTTTCCATTTTCCGATAGAGTTGCTCTATAAATTCATCTTCTTTAATAGGCATAGCCGATACAAATTTACGTTGCCCATACTCTATTAAAACATAATTGGTAACCGAACGGCCCGCTATGCGCATAGAGTTATGTTTTAAAATATGGGTGATGGTTTGAATCGGAATGATTTTTTTACGAGTAAATCGGCCACACGATATAATGAGTTGGTTATCGCTCGTAATAGTGTAAGTGGTATGAATAATCTGTTCTATTAACACTACCAATATAAATATCAGAAACATAGCCGGAACGATATATTTATACCATAAAAAAACGATTAAGGTAGTAGCCAGCAATATCAACATCACATATTGATACCAGGCAATACGTGCATAAAACACTCTATTCATTTTATCATATATTTTTTGGCAAGTTAGCAATTCCCACAAATAATAACAACAATTGTTACAGCGAAATAAGGTTTTTTGTAGCTTTGCCGCGACAAACTATCTAGTTTATGATAAAAAAATACGATTATCTCGTTATCGGATCGGGTATTGCCGGTATGAGTTTTGCGTTAAAAGTAGCACACAAAGGTAGCGTAGCATTGGTATGCAAAAGCTCCTTAGAAGAAGCCAATACTTACTTCGCTCAAGGCGGAGTGGCATCTGTCACCAATCTATTGGTCGACAATTTTGATAAACACATTGATGACACTATGATAGCCGGCGACTGGATTAGCGATCGGATGGCAGTAGAAAAAGTAGTTCGTGAAGCTCCTGCTCAGATTCAGGAACTTATTAACTGGGGTGTTAATTTCGACAAGGATGACAATGGTGAGTTTGATCTTCATCGCGAAGGTGGACATTCAGAGTTTCGTATCCTTCATCATAAAGACAACACGGGTGCCGAAATACAAGATAGCCTCATTAAAGCGGTTCAGCAACATCCCAACATCGAAGTGATTGAAAATCATTTTGCCGTCGAAATATTAACTCAACATCATTTAGGAGTTACAGTGACTCGTCAGACACCCGACATTCAATGTTATGGAGCTTACATCATGAACAACGCTACCGGCCAAGTAGACACCTATTTGGCTAAAACAACGTTGATGGCAACGGGTGGTGTAGGAGCTGTTTACCAAACCACTACCAATCCGTTGGTAGCTACCGGCGATGGTGTAGCGATGGTTTATAGAGCCAAAGGCACTGTTAAGGATATGGAATTTGTACAGTTTCATCCTACCGCTCTTTATCATCCGGGCGATCGCCCTTCTTTCCTTATTACCGAGGCTATGCGTGGATATGGAGGTATTCTTCGTACGATGGATGGAAAAGAATTTATGCAAAAATACGATCCAAGATTATCGTTGGCACCGCGCGATATTGTAGCTCGTGCCATCGACAACGAAATGAAGAATCGTGGCGACGATCATGTATATCTTGATGTTACGCATAAAGATGCCGAGGAGACTAAAAAACATTTCCCAAACATCTACGAAAAATGTCTTAGTCTAGGCATCGATATTACCAAAGAATATATTCCGGTAGCTCCAGCAGCTCACTATTTATGCGGCGGTATTTTGGTCGATTTAGATGGACAGTCATCAATCGAACGTCTTTATGCCGTGGGCGAATGTGCTTGTACAGGGCTGCACGGAGGCAATCGTTTGGCTTCTAACTCATTGATTGAAGCGGTGGTTTATGCCGATGCTGCAGCCAAACACTCATTACAAATCATTGATAACCTAAACTATAACGATCAAATACCCGAATGGAATGCAGAGGGTACACATACCAACGAAGAGATGGTATTGGTAACACAAAGCATGAAAGAGGTAAATCAAATAATGAGTTCGTATGTAGGTATTGTAAGAAGCGATTTACGACTAAAAAGAGCTTGGCTGCGCTTAGACTTGATTTACGAAGAAACAGAAGAGTTATTTAAACGTAGCCATGCTTCGAAAGATATCTGCGAACTCCGCAACATGATTAATGTGGGTTATCTCATTATGCGCCAAGCGATGGAACGAAAAGAGAGTCGCGGATTGCACTATACCATTGACTATCCGCACCATCAATAGCACAAGGGTATATAAATAAACCATTTATCCTTTTTAAAATAGATAGACAATAAAATGAAAAGTAAATTAGTTTTTGCTACCAATAACGCACATAAGTTAGAAGAGGTATCTCAAATACTTGGCGATAATATCGAACTATTATCTCTTAAAAATATCGACTGCAATGATGACATACCCGAAACGGCCGATACGCTCGAGGGAAATGCACTATTAAAAGCTCGATATATATATGATAAATATAACGTAAACTGTTTTGCCGATGATACAGGATTAGAGGTAGAAGCTCTAAATGGTGCACCGGGTGTATACTCTGCAAGATATGCCGGTGGAGAGGGCCACGATTCAGAGGCCAATATGAATAAACTTCTGGCCGAACTAAAAGGTAATGTTCACCGTAATGCACAGTTTAGAACAGTGATAGCATTAATTATCGATGCCAAAGAATATCTTTTCGAAGGCATTGTTGAAGGTAGCATTATAACCGATAAAAAAGGTACTGCCGGTTTTGGATACGACCCTATCTTTATTCCCGAAGGGTATGATAAAACGTTTGCCGAACTTGGCAATGAAGTTAAAAATACAATCAGCCATCGTGCCAGGGCAGTTCATAAACTATGCAAATTCCTGAATTCCATACAATAAACAAGTTATAAACAAGTTATAAACATATAGTTTCGTTTGATGAAGTATCTGCAAAAAGATATTTCATCAAACTATCATTCGTTGTAGAATGAAACTATATTAATAATTTTGATAATCATTGTTTTCCAAAATATGAAGAGATTAAGCTGTTATATATTACTTTCTATCCTTAGTTTTTTCGCTTATACACAAGCACAACAAGCCATCGGTAGTTGGCAAAGTTACCTTTCATATCACAATGCCACTATGGTCGAACCTGCCGGAAACTTAATCTATGCAGTTGGAAATGGAGGTCTGTTCTCATTCGATAAAGACGATGAAAGTGTACGCACTTACTGGAAAAATAACTTGTTAAACGACACCGACATCACCCATATCCGTTATCATAAAGCAACGAATACGTTATTGATTGTATATTCTAATTTCAATATCGATATATTAATAAATGATGAATCGGTATTTAATTTGTCCGATTATAAAGATAAAAACGTTGCTTACAGCAAAAAAATCAATAACATAACCTTGCACGATAATAATGCCTACTTATCCACAGCGTTTGGTATTATTGTTATCGATCTAAAAAGAAAAGAGATAAGCAATTCGTATAATTTGCATGTCAATGTAAACGACTGTGCTATATATAATAATGTATTATATGCGGCCACTAGCAATGGATTATATACCGGACTACTTTCTGATAATCTTTTAGATATTAACAACTGGAAAATGGTTTCGGATGTAGTATATAGCCATCTTGTCAACTTTAATAATGCGCTTATAGGCAATGTACCTCAAAATGGTATCAACCTTATTAACACCAATGATAATACCAATCGGTTATTAATATCAGGACATTATCCTTTCATTACATTGGGCGATAATAAAATGCTTGCTTACAATTCCAACTCGATTGCTATTTTCGATTCTATAGAACAATTCAAATACATTAATATTGGTTTCGACATTAATCAATTGCAACTAAGTGGAGGTACATTTTGGTTTGCTCATACGCAAAAGGGATTAATGGCTTATAAGCTAAATGATACCGATAATACATTTAAAGTTGTGGTATCGTCAATAGTACCGAATAGCCCTATCCGAAATCTTCCGCACTATATCTATATTAATGGAGATAAAATTTTGATTACATGCGGTGCCAAACATGGCGAGGAGAGAAAAGGTACTATCATGCAATTTCAAAATAACGAATGGACCTATTTTCAAGAAGAGAATATAGAGCAAACTACAGGAGTGCCTTATATTAATATTTCGTGTATTGTTCAGGATCCCAGAGATGAAAAACATCATTTTGCATCATCATTTGGTGAGGGGTTATACGAATTTCATGATGGCAAATTCAAAAAAAGATACTCAATGGATAATAGCCCTTTAGAAAGTGCTTTACCCGATGATCAAGCCGCGCATAGATATGTGAAAATAAACGGATTGAATTATGATAAAAATAATAATTTATGGATGTTGAATGCCACAAAAAATCATCCGATTCATGTTTTAAAATCCGATAACACATGGAAGTCGTTGTCGTATTCTTCTCTTAAAAATCCAATCAATTTTAAATCATCAATATTCGATAGGAATGGTAACTTTTGGGCTATCTCATCGCATGCCTACGATAATGGAGTGTTTTGTTTAAATTATAATGGAACGATAGATAATGTGGCGGATGATAAACATAAATTTATCGGTAGTTTCACCAATCAAGATGGTACATTATTGACCCATAAAGGAATGAACTGTATTGTAGAAGATCATGATGGAACAATATGGGTAGGTACAGGACAAGGACCAATTGTGTTGAACAATCCCACCCGTTTTTTTATGGATGGATATAACTGCACTCAAATAAAAGTACCAAGAAATGATGGCACAAACTTGGCCGATTTTCTTTTAGTAAATGAGCAAATTAATGATATCGCCATTGATGGAGGCAATAGAAAATGGATGGGTACAGAAAGTAATGGTCTCTATTTAGTAAGCCCTGACGGATTAGAAACCATTCATCATTTTACCGAAGACAATAGCCCTCTGCCTTGTAATACTATCACCAGTATTGCCATTCATCCTAAAACCGGAGTGGTTTATATAGGCACTCTAAAAGGATTGGTTACTTATAAAAGCGAAGCCACCGAAGGAGAAGATCGTTTTGAAGAGGATAATGTTTATGCTTATCCTAATCCGGTGCATCCCGACTATAACGGTACTATTATCGTTACGGGGTTAATGCGAGATAGTGATGTGAAAATCACCAATATCAGCGGTAAGTTGATATATGAAGGCAGTTCATTGGGTGGACAGTTTTCGTGGGACGGACGAAATATGCAAGGACATAAAGTGGTATCGGGCGTATATTTTGTATTGGCTGCCAATAAAGACGGAAAAGAGGGTATCGTTACAAAGATCCTTTTTGTAAAATAATTTACTATGTTAAATAACGAATCTATTGAGCTACTGAAAAGACAAAATGCATTTGACTTTTTACGGTACTTATTAACCTTATCTATATTTATCAGCCACTTTTATGTACTGAACGATATAGAACGTCCATGGTGGTGTATTTCGGGTTTAATTAGGGTAAAAGCATTTTTCATTATTAGTGGTTTTTTAGTGTTTTATACCTATATAAAAAAACCACAATTAAGCCTATATATTAAAAAGAGAGTCCGCCGAATTTTGCCTCCATATATTTTAGTAATAGTGCTATGCGTGCTAACTTGTTCGTTGGTTTCGAACTTGCATCCGTATCAATATTTCACATCCACCGATACCTATAAGTATCTATTATCCAATTTAAGTTTTATGAACTTTCTACACCCCACATTGCCGGGTGTATTTCAAGATAATCCAATTCATGCGGTGAATGGTTCATTATGGACAATGAAGGTAGAAATCATGTTTTACGTGAGTGTACCCATTGTGTTTTACTGCATGCGAAAGGTAAATAAATTGTATGTAATTATTACCGTTTTTTTATTTGCCTATCTTTATGATGCCCTCTTTTATGAGCTATTTCAGCAAACCAGAAATGAAATTTTTCTATTAATAAGAAAACAGATCGGGAGTCAATTTATGTACTTTTATTCGGGTACATTCATATTGTTATACTTTAATTATTTCATCAAATATTTAAAGTATTTACTTCCTCTTTCTATGCTCATATATGGGCTTTCATATACCGATAATTTTATATTTTTAAAACTAGAGCCTATTGCTTTTGCAGCCATTATCATAGGATCGGCTTATCTGTTGAAATACTTTTTCTTCTTACGCAAATACGAAAATATCTCGTATGGAATGTATCTATTTCATTATCCCATCATACAAATATTTATTCATTATAATATTACCGAATACAATTTTTATCTCTCGTTTTTCGGTTCGTTGGCCATTACTACTCTTATATCGATTGTGTCGTGGAAATATTTAGAGAAACCTATTATTGATTCGAAAAGGTTTAAACGCATTCCTCTCTTTTCGATAAAGAAAAAAGAGTGGGTATAAAATGGTGAATATATTTATCAACAAACTATTTTATAAATATCAACAAACTACATGATAGTTATCAACAGTCTATCGGTATAATTGTAAGAGTTAATATGTGGTGTAATGAAGACGATTGCAGAGCCTAATAATTGACGGTTGGCATAATAGCAGCCATATAAAAATCGATGTAAAAAAAATAGTGGTTGATTTTACTAAACTATAAAAGTAAAATCAACCACTATTCTATTTTAATTCTAACAATTACAATCCTAATTGTTCTGATATTTCCAACATTCGTTTAATCGATTTGATGGCTTTATCTGCTGTTTCTTGATCCACTATTATTTCAGGAGACTCATCTTTTAAGCAATTATAAAGCTTTTCTAACGTGTTTAATCGCATGTAGCTGCACTCATTGCACGCACAAGTACTATCGTTGGGAGGAGCTGGTATAAATGTCTTTTCGGGACATTGTTTTTGCATTTCGTGTAGTATACCCGATTCAGTAGCCACAATAAACTCTTTTCTATCGCTTTGAATGGCGGCCTTCAATAAAGCTGCTGTCGATCCTACCACATCGGCCAAAGCCAATATGGTACTTTTACATTCGGGATGAGCCAACACCAAAGCATCGGGATGAGATTGTTTCAACTCTATAATCTTTTCGACCGAAAACTTTTCGTGTACATGACAAGCACCATCCCACAATAGCATTTTGCGGCCCGTTATTGAATTAATATAATTACCAAGGTTACGGTCGGGGCCAAAGATAATTTTCTCGTCAGCAGGAAAGCTTTCTACTATCTGACGCGCATTGGTCGATGTGACCACTACATCAGTTACCGCTTTTACAGCAGCCGTTGTATTGACATACGAAATAACCGTATGGTCGGGATGCAGAGATACAAATTCAGAAAACTTTTCAGCAGGACAACTATCGGCTAATGAACAACCGGCATTCATGTCAGGAACCAATACTTTTTTGTCGGGACAGATAATCTTTGTAGTTTCGCCCATGAAGTGTACACCACACATCACAATAACATCGGCATCGGTTTTATTGGCCCATTGTGCCAAAGCTAAACTATCGCCCACAAAATCGGCAATGTTTTGTATTTCTCCTTCGGTATAGTAGTGTGCCAGTATAACAGCGTTCTTTTCCTGTTTTAGCTTTTCAATAGCCTTTATTAGTTCATTCATTATAATATTATTTCTTCTTCTAATTTAAAAATAAATCTATGATAGTAATGATGGTCTGTTAATAGTGTTGGAAAGAAAACATCTATTTTCTTGCATATTAAGTTATTAGTATATAGATATGTAGTTATTAAAGGGTTATTAACGATTTTAAAAACACTTATCTATTGAAAATAAGCACAATATGATATGCTATTAACACGATGTTAATAAGCTGCAAAGTTAAAAACTTTATGATACAAATAGGGTGAAAAGTGCTGAAAAATATGTTCAATAATGACTAGTAAATGGCATTATTAAAATTTGTTTTGTTCATTCAATAACTCTATTGGTGATAGATATGAATTATGCAAGAACTTTTTTTAAAATTCTTTTATCCGGTTATTGACAAGTTTTCAACGGCTATTAACAAGGCTATTAACAGAAAACCGCTAACTTTGCTGAACATAAAAAACTATAACATATAACGCATGAGAAAGTTCAAAATCAATGAATTAAACAGAATATCGGTCGAAGAATTTAAATCTTCTGATAAACTTCCTTTAATTGTAGTGTTAGATGATATTCGCAGTTTGCACAATATAGGATCGGTATTTCGTACATCGGATGCTTTTCGAGTAGAATGTATTTATTTGTGTGGTATTACAGCTACACCTCCTCATGCTGAGATACATAAAACTGCATTGGGTGCCGAAGATACAGTAGATTGGAAATATTTTGAAAATGCTGTTGAGGCTGTTGATAAACTAAAAGAACAAGGATACGTGGTTTATTCGGTCGAACAGTGCGAAGGTAGCGTTTTATTGAACGATCTTAAGTTGGATAAAAGCAAGAAATATGCCATTGTGATGGGAAATGAAGTGAAAGGAGTTCAACAAGAGGTGATTAACCATTCCGACGGATGTATTGAAATTCCACAATATGGAACGAAGCATTCATTAAATGTATCGGTTACGGCCGGTATTGTGATATGGGATGTGTTTAACTTATTGCATTCATAAGTTTTATCAACCGGTTCATAACTGTCCATTCTCATATAATATAATGATCCGTTCGGTCAATTGATCTTCTCCGTCCGGATCATATTTCTTTTTAAGACTCGCACCAAATAAACCCGCAAATGTTTGATAGAAACCGGCTTTAAAGGGTCCCATAAATGCTTTCACTAATTCGTATGACGACTGATTGCTTTGCCGATCGACCAACTTGATTAATAACTTTCCTTGCGAAAAAGTAAGCTTTTTCATCTGTGCGGTATATTGTTCTTTCAGTCCTTTTTCAACCGCTTTTATATGTTTTTGTCGGGCTTTATTGTTGGGAAGCGTTTGAATATACTCATACGTTTCAATAATAATCCGATTGATATCTCTCGAAATAGGATATACTTTCTTTACGTTTCGCACCATCTTATAGTATTCATCTCGCTCTTTATTGTTTTTGAATACCAGCGGTTTAAATATATATATAGTAGGCAATTGCACACATGGAATGGTATCGCCCATAAACTTGCACATGGGTACAATATACTTATTGGGCGTTGCAGAAGTACTTTGCGAGTAGCATACCCCATTAAAACCGGTCAGTAACAATACAAAAATCGATATGTAGCCCCATTTATTCATGTTACAAAAATAACGAGATATTTAATATATTGTTGCTTAATACTTTGTGGATTAACCTATTTAAATTAACTTCGACTACTTTTGCTATAAATCGATATGAGAAAAACACGGCTTCTACGCTATATTGTGGTTGTTAACATGTTGTTGATAACTGCTGTTAATAACGCACAAATACCCGTTGTGAGTGTTGTAGAGGATATGTTAGAAGATATTTCGGTTAATAACTATGATGGTGAAGAGATCGATTGGAGCTCTATAATCAATGATCTTTACGAGAAAATAGAACAGCCTATTAATTTGAATTCCGCTACTCTCGACGATTTAAAAATATTTCCTTTCCTTACACCGCAACAAATCGAGAATATCTTGGCCTATATCTATATTCACGGACAGATGCAATCGACTTCAGAATTGATGTTGGTCGAAGATATGGATCGCAATACGATTGAATATTTATTGCCTTTTGTACAAACCAAACCGGTTGATAACGTTCATCAACCATTGTTGAAAACCCTGTTGAAAAACCCAAAACAAGAACTTACCACCCGATTCGATATTCCTCTCTATAAACGCAAAGGATATGAAGATCGATATTTGGGTCCGGCCCTATATCAATCGTTGCGATATAGCTTCAGAAGTGCTGAAAGGCTATATTTAGGATTCATAGGCGAGAAAGATGAAGGTGAACCTTTTGCTGCCTTGCACAACAAAAAAGGGTACGATTATTACTCGATTTACCTGTTAATAAAAAATATAGGAGTGTTGAAAACCCTGTTAATAGGAAACTATCAATTAAGCTTCGGACAGGGATTGGTTTTGAACTCCGGATTCAATTTAGGGAAGTCGGCTTACTTGAATACTACCTTCAATAATGCCCCATCTATCAAGAAACACTCTTCGACTGATGAGTACAATTATTTTCAGGGAGTAGCTACTACCATAGCTGTTCATAACTATGTTGATGTAAGTGCATTTTATTCGCATAGGCGATTGGATGGTAGCATCAATGAATGGGGAGAGTTGACCTCGATTTATAAAACCGGCTTGCATCGAACGGAGAAAGAGCACCTCAAACAACGTGCTGTAAACATGCAATTGGCAGGTGCACATATTAACAGCCATGTTAACAATGTAAGATTCGGTGTAACAGGAATTTACTACGTTATGAACAAGAGTTATCAACCGATGTTAACCGGTTATCGCAAATACCAAATCAATGGAAATCGTTTCTATAATTTTGGCATTGATTACGCTTGGCGGTATCGCGATTTCTTCCTCTCGGGCGAAACGGCTAAAGGGAAAAAAGGCTATTCTACTATCAATCGATTGCATTATGAGCTTGTTAATAACTATCGGTTTGTATTGTTGCACCGATACTATTCGCACGATTATTGGGGGATGTATTCTAATTCCTTTTCCGAAGGAGGAGCAGTACAAAACGAAAATGGTTGGTATTTGGGTGCAGAGTTATCACCGATCAAATATTTCAATCTTTTTGCATCGCTCGATCTGTTTTCTTTTCCTTGGATGAAGTATCGAATTAGTCGGCCTTCGCAAGGCATCGATACACAATGGCGACTTACTTATCATCCTCGTTTGCCTTTGAATATAGAAGTTCACTATCGTTTCAAAAAAAGAGATCGCGATGCATCGGGCACACAAGGAGCTACTACGCTGATCACTCAACAACACAGACTTCGGCTCAAGGCGAACTATTTGCTCAATCAACTGTTTCAATTTCGTACTACGGTAGATTATAATCAGTTCACAGAGGTGGGTGCAAAGACGAGTCACGGCTTTCGAATGACCCAATCATTGGCGATTAATATGAAGCGTATTCCTCTGCATTTATATTTTCAAATGAGCTACTTCAATACGGGCGATTATGATTCGAGAGTTTACATCACCGAACGACAGATGTTGTATGCCTTTTATACCCCCTCATTTTATGGACATGGAGGAAGATGGATGGCATATGCGCGTTGCGATTTTAATAAACAATGGATGGCAATGATAAAGATGGCACAAACCATTTATTTCGATAGAGCGATGATAGGTAGTGGTCACGATTTAATATCATCCTACCAAAAAGCCGATGTACAAATGCTATTGTGTGTGAAGTTTTAATTTATCTTTGTGTATCATTAAAAATGATTTAGTTATGACAGTAATCTATCCCTCTCCTATATTTGGTCCTGTACATTCGCGCCGTTTGGGTGTATCGTTAGGTATCAATCTATTGCCTGCCGACGGTAAGTTTTGCTCTTTTGATTGTATCTATTGTGAGTGTGGTTTCAATAAAGATCGCCGCTCCACTAAAAAGCTACCTACACGCCAAGAGGTGCAGAGTGCCCTTCGTGCCAAGTTGCAAGAGATGAAAGCTAACGGTCCATCGCCCGATGTATTGACATTTGCCGGCAATGGCGAACCGACAGCTCATCCGCAATTTGCAGAGATCATTGATGATACATTGGCACTAAGAGATGAGTTTTTTCCGAATGCCAAGGTGAGTGTGTTGACCAACGGCACCATGTTGGGGCGCGACAATGTTTTTGCAGCATTATTGAAGGTAGACAATAATATCGTGAAACTCGATACCGTAAACCAGGTTTACATTGAAGCGGTAGATCGTCCTACCTCAAAATATGATGTGAAACAGGTGATAGAACGAATGAAAGCTTTCGAAGGACACTGTATTGTGCAAACCATGTTTATGCACGGCACATTCGATGGAAAGGATGTTGGAAACCTATCCGATCAATATGTTGAACCTTGGTTGGAAGCGGTAAAATATATTGCTCCCAGCAAAGTGATGATTTATACAATCGATCGCGAAACACCGGCTCATCATTTACAAAAAGCTACACATCAAGAGTTAGATGCCATTATCGATCGGTTAACTGCTATGGGCATTTCGGCTACCGCATCTTATTAACATACCATGATGGCCACTATACATGGCATTACTGTATTGCATCTACAGCATTGCTGCACTACGTATGCAGCGTTACTGCATCAAGCATACAGTATTACTGCATAGGCTGATGCAGTAAATTCATTCCGATTAAATGGGCTATAAAATCAAACGGCTATCTGCAATTATAGATGTATTGCAGATAGCCGTTTTGAGTAGATTTATGAATCTCTTAATAATTCTCTTTTTTAACTTCGAAGTAAGCTTGCGGATGCAAACATGCAGGGCAGGTTTTAGGAGCCTCTTTTCCTACTGTAATATATCCACAGTTTCTACATTGCCATACCACTTCGCCCTCTTTTGCAAATACGGTAGCATTTTCTATGTTGCTGATGAATTTTCGATAACGTTCTTCATGTCCTTTTTCGGCAACCATGATATTGCGATACATCAATGCGATAGCCGGAAAACCTTCTTGTTCGGCCACATCAGCAAAATAAGGATAAAGATTGTACCACTCATCATACTCGCCGGCTGCAGCTTCGCGCAAATTGTCTAAAGTATTGCTGATTACTCCTGCAGGGTAAGAAGCGGTAATTTCAACTTCGCCACCCTCTAAAAACTTAAACATACGTTCGGCATGTTCTTTTTCTTGATCGGCTGTTTCTTGAAAAATAGCTGAAATTTGTTCGTACCCCTCTTTTTTAGCAACACTAGCATAGTAGGTATAACGCATACGTGCTTGCGATTCGCCAGCAAATGATTTCAATAAATTTTTTTCGGTTTCTGTACCTTTTACACTTTGACCCATAATATTAAGAATTTAAATATTTGAATTAGCTCTTATTAATAATAACAGTTATTACTCCGATTTAGTTGTATCCGTTTTAATATTTTCTATTTCGACAGTCGAATCTTCGGTAAGATACAAATCTTAAAATTAAATCTATATAAACGTGTTGTATAACATATTAATATATAATTTTGCAGTCTCATTCGTAAGCAGGATATAACACATACTCATATGAAAGCATTCGATTTACAACCCAAGTTGGTTTCTTGTTTAAAAAACTACTCTAAAGCTACGTTTATGTCCGACCTCATGGCCGGTATCATTGTTGGTATCGTAGCTCTTCCGCTAGCTATAGCTTTTGGTATTGCTTCGGGCGTATCGCCCGAGAAAGGTATTATAACGGCTATTATTGCAGGTTTTATTATTTCGTGTTTTGGTGGTAGCAAAGTACAGATTGGCGGCCCTACCGGGGCATTCATTATTATCGTGTACGGAGTTATTCAAGAATATGGCGAAACAGGTCTTATTATTGCTACACTCATGGCCGGTGTAATGCTCATTTTAATGGGAGTATTTAAGCTGGGTGCCGTTATTAAATTTATTCCGTATCCTATTATTGTGGGATTCACCAGCGGTATTGCCGTTACTATTTTTACCACTCAAATAGCCGATGTGTTTGGTTTAACCTTTGGTGATGCGAAACTACCGGGCGATTTCATCGGCAAGTGGGCCATGTATTTTGAGCACTTCGGTACCATCAACTGGTGGAATACACTGGTAAGCATTGTAAGTGTAGTGATTATTGCGGTGATGCCACGCTTTTCGAAAAAAGTTCCCGGTTCGCTGGTTGCCATTATTGTAGTAACACTGGCGGTGTATCTGATGAAAACTTATGCCAGTATTGATTGTATCGACACCATTGGCGACCGTTTTACTATTCAATCGCAACTGCCCGATGCTGCACTACCGGTGATTAATTGGGAAGCTATTCAAAATCTTCTTCCGGTGGCATTGACCATTGCATTGCTGGGTGCTATCGAATCGTTATTGTCGGCTGCTGTGGCCGATGGTGTAATAGGCGATCGCCATAACTCGAATACGGAGTTAGTAGCTCAGGGTTTGGCCAATTTGGTAACTCCTCTTTTTGGAGGTATTCCGGCAACAGGTGCTATTGCACGTACCATGACCAATATCAACAATGGTGGTAAAACTCCGATAGCAGGTATCATACACGCCGTGGTTCTATTATTGATATTATTGTTTTTAATGCCTTTGGCACAATATATTCCGATGGGATGTTTGGCAGGTGTTTTGGTAGTAGTATCGTACAATATGAGTGGATGGCGCACCTTTAAGGCATTGATGAAAAGTCCTAAATCGGATATTAGTGTTTTGCTGATCACCTTCTTTTTGACGATCATCTTCGACTTGACCATTGCTATCGAAATAGGCTTACTGATTGCCTGCGTTTTGTTTATCAAACGTGTGATGGAGACGACTAAAATATCGGTTATTACCGACGAAATAAACCCGAATGACGAATTGGATATTGACATGCATGAAGACAATATCGTGATTCCTAAAGGGGTAGAAGTGTACGAAATTAATGGCCCTTATTTCTTTGGTATTGCCAATCAGTTTGAAGAAACGATGTCTCAATTGGGCGATCGTCCTGAAGTTCGTATTATCCGAATGCGTAAAGTTCCATTTATCGATTCTACAGGTATTAATAATCTCACCAATCTTTGTCGTATGTCGCAGAAAGAGAAGATTACTATTATTCTTTCGGGTGTCAACACGCAAGTTCACAAAACATTGGAAGATTCAGGGTTCTACGAACTGTTGGGTGAAGAAAATATCTGCCCTAACATTAATGTAGCTATCGAAAGGGCAAAACAACTGATCAGTGCATCTGCTTCTAACTAACAAAGGCAACCCTACCCATAGGTTTTAATACAATCAATGCCGCAAAGATAGATGGATAATCATCGTCTTTGCGGCATTGCTATTTTTGTTAAAAGGCTCGTAATCGTTCTTGAACAATCGTTATTCAGTAATGTTAATAATATAATGGTTTTTACAAATTGTAAAAGCTGTAGTTAGCACTTATAAACTATTAAATTGAATATAATGATGTACGATTCAGTCGAAAAAGCGAGTTCCACTCAAATGTTATTGTTCCGGAAAGTCTATTTTTGGATGAGTATTGCCTTGGCATTATCGGGCTTAACAGCCTATGTAGTTTCGGGCAATCAAGCTATTATGAGTTTTATAACCGGTTCTAACTGGGGTATTTGGGTATTATTGATTTTTCAATTTGGTGTGGTGTGGTATCTTTCGGCACGCATTATGCAAATGACACTGCAAACCGCCTCCATTGTGTTTATTTTATACTCGGTGCTGTGTGGATTTACCTTTTCTTATATATTTCTGCTATTCTCTACCGGTACGATTGCTATCTGTTTCTTTATTACCGCCGGCATGTTTTTGGCCATGAGTATCTTTGGCTATTTCACAAAGAAAGATTTATCTTCGTGGGGAAATCTCTTTATCATGGCCATATTTGGTATTATCATCGCATCGATAGCCAATTTCTTCTTTCATAGCCAAACCCTATATTGGATTATATCTTACATTGGAGTCATCGTTTTTGTGGGTCTGGCAGCTTACGATACACAAAAGTTGAAGATGCTTATCGGGCAAGAAAATAACGAAACCAATCAAAAGATTGCTTTGATAGGGGCACTATCGCTCTATCTTGATTTCTTAAATATCTTTCTTTTCGTATTATCGATCTTTGGCGGTGGACGCAGAAATTAAAACGTATAGCCTAAGCTAACTGAGTAGCAACGGCTTTGAGGATTGCCAAGTGATGTATTGAGGTTGCATAAACCTAAGTCGCACTTGGCTCTTACTATAAATTGAGTATATCTAAAATCGATGCCGATGCTTACCCCTGCATCGAAACGACGAAAACCGTTGAGCTGATAATCTCTTTTATCGAAAGTATATTCATAACTGTCGAAAGCCGAAATGCTTTTCACGATTGTATTGCCTCTTTCATCTTTGGCTTCAATATGGCTTCGGCCGCCTACACCTACACCCATCCATCCACCGATACGAGGCACAAAAGCCCAATTGTCGGTGATATTTATCACATACCCCATACTGATGGGCAGACGTAATTGTTGCATTTTGGTTTTAATCGTGTTGAGTGCAACGTGGCGTATATCAAACTCATATACCTTGCCTCCCACATTTCCTAAATACGATAATCCGGTTTCAAGATAGAGGTAGTAATCGGTAGTGTATGATACCCATGCACCTGCTTTTGCACCCACTTGAGCACTGTTGCTGGTATCGAAGTTCGATTGTAAATAGTTGAAGGTGGCACCTGCTTCAACACCCACATTCCATTGAGCATGTGCGTAAATCGGTAAAAAGATGAAAAGAAACAATAGCTTTTTCATAATTTATTTTATTTGAGGTTGAATAGAATCTATATTAATACAAACGATTAATGGATCGATATTGTTGAATAGCAATATTATTATTCATCAACCTGGGCAAAAGAAAAAGAGTTGAATTCTACCATGAGAATCCAACTCTAATGTCTTGTATCTAAAAAAGGTTTAGCGCGTAGCTTCTCTTCTTACTGTTCCAGCTGCATGGTGTATTGTGGGGCTTCATCGCCTTCAATGATAACTCTAAAACCTACATTAAAGGGAGATTGCCATGGTTTAAAGAATCTACGTGTTGAAGCAGTTGCCTTTTCGGCACGATCTCTCCAAGATCCGCCGCAAACAACTTTATTGCCGGCAAATCTTTCATTTCCTTTGGCATCACTGCGTGTCCACTCTGCTACATTGCCTTGCATGTCATACAATCCCCATGGATTGGCTTTATATTGACCACCTTTCGTGCTAATCAAACTTTTGTCGTCAGCAAATTTATCGCGTGGCAAATAATCCCAAAACTCTCTACAGAAGAAGTTGTATGGCATCGGTACAGTAGGCTCAAGACCATAAACAGCTAAATCCCTAATGGTAAAGTCGGCTAAGTTTTCATATGCTGAATAATCGACAGTACGATCGCCATACCACATATCATTGTTGCTACCTGCACGACAAGCCCACTCCCATTGTTCCTCGGTAGGAAGTGTTATGTTTAAACCTGTCTTTTGGCTAAGTATTTTACAATACTCCATCGCCTTATCCCACGTCATACGAATAGCCGATTGCTCTGGTTCATTAGCTGGATAACCGGGTGTTGTGTGGTCTTTCCATTGCTGGCCGATAAAACGTGAGTCGTGTTCTGGGAAAACGGCATTAAACTGAGTATTAGAAACCTCAATAGTACCCATCCAGAAACCTTTGTCGATGGTTACATCTTTATGGTTTACGGCATGCTTGCCTCCTTTGTCTTCGCCCATCATATATTGACCTTCGGGAATCCAAGTAAACTCCATGTTGATACCCGGTGCTATTTCAATGTTTTTTAAGATACTGCTATTCGAAGCCAATTGCATATTTTTAGCAGTCTTCTCATCAAAACCCCATTTAGGCATACTAATCTTCTGCTTTTTGCTATTTTTGGCCGATTTGGTATTCGATGCTGTAGCCATTTTAGCAGGTTTAGTCTCTTCTTCGTTTTTCAAATATTTGGCATAATCTCTCAATTCTCTTTTCCAGTCGGTCGATACGTTAGCATACTTTTGCATTAATTGTTGGCGACGAGGATATTGTTCGAATGTTCCTTTGTAGCGTCCTGCAATTTCGAAATCACCAAAGTAGGGTGCATTGAAGTCGATCCATTTACAAAGTGTGTTGTAGTCTTTATCGCTCAATTTAACACCATGATGCCCCTTGTCAATCATTTGAATTAATTCACTGTTGGAAGCATGATACTCGTAAGGGTTCAATACCTTAATCTCAGCTTCAGGGCCTTGTCGATATACCAATGGATGAAGAACAAAGTAGCTGTCTTTCATATGGCGGTGAGTGGTATAAATAGCCCAACGTACATATTCTGTTTTTGTTTTACCACTTAGATCGGCCAATTCGTTTGTTCCGTTATGGCAGCTCACACAGTTGCGATCTAGAATCGGTTGAACCTCTAGCTCATATGAAAAAGGACGAACACCACCTTCAGGAACTTGAAGCTGAGCCGGCTTTTTGTTCGATGCAATCACTCTTTTAGGCATTGGCACCATATTTTGATTTTCGTGGCAACCAATACACGACACTACTTCGCCGGGCATTGCAGTAAACCAACTTCTCATCCATTGAATCGCATTACCGTTTTCATCCAATGGTTGTAGTGAAACAGGAGTATTTGCTGGAATTTTGAAGATTGCCGAACCATCCGATTCTACATCGACTGTACCTAGCTCACGTTTTAAGTCCCAACCCGACTGTACACCCAAAGCATCAAAATCGGATGGCGACTTCATATAAGCATATTCATAGGCGAATACCCTTAGTTTTTTTACGGTATTCATAGGTACTCCATGAAGCCCTTCACCCGTATATAAGTCTTGTATAAATACTGTTGCTTCTTTATCTCCCTCAACAATGCGATCGGGAATTACCGGAGGAATAGGACGCTTTTTAACCGGAATAGGTGTTAAATAACCATCACCTTCACTTTCGGCAATAAGAACCATATTGTCGAAAACGTCTACCAGATAGATACCCCACAATGCATCTTTATGCGGTTTAGCTGTAACCAAGAAATATTTATCGTTGATTGGGAATGGACGTGAGAATTGTGGATAGATTCCATCTACCAATCGATCGCGGATGATAGGTTCTACTTTGCGATCCTTGAAAGGAATCTCTTGTACAACACCTTCGGCTTCAGTGCGGCTTACACTTGGATCGAAAACAATCAGTTTACCCGATCTTGGTGTACCATGATGTCCCGATACAATACCTATAAATTTATTATTCGTTTTAGGAAGTTGTTGCATGTCGTATACACTCGTAGGCCAGTACGAATTGCTGCCATAAAGAGCTTTACATTCGGTTCCGTCGGGGTTAGAGTGCATTACAATACGTGTAAAATAGTGGGTTAAATCAGTATACTCATAGCGTGTATACATTATTCTACCATTTTCCATAACCGTAGGCGACCAGTTACAATCTTGATCGAATGCAATTTTGCGCATCGATTTATCTTTTGGGTCATAAATAGCCAGATTCATGATGATACGTTCGCCATGTTCGCAAGGAATACCATTATAACCGATATTTGTTGTAAACAAAACACGTCCATCAGGCAGATAACAAGGATCGGCAAACTCTAAATCAGGTTCGGGAACTTGGGATACATGAGTTAGGTTTTGTCCGTCTGTACCAATTTCAAAAATATGCCAATGAGGATAAGATTGGTTATAGAATGCATCAATTACTACCGGTTTAGACATGGCAAACATCATTTTATCACCGTTCCAATGCATATGCAAATCGGCAATACCTTCACCGCTTTGTGGTTTGAATACTGTTTTGCGAGTTGGTTGTTCATCTTTTAATGATGTAAATTCGCAAATCTCCGCATTGTATCCAGAAGCCGGAACTTCAATCAGGCCCATATAGTTGGCCGATGGCATACACATTTCGTTGGTTGTAGCAAATCGAGCTCTATTGTTCAGTGTAAAGCGTGTTGTAATGATTTTGTCAAAGTCTAACAACGGATTTGACATGACAATTTCGCGTTGTTTGTTTAAGAGTATTTGTGCCTCTTTAAGTGCGTTTATACTATCAGCACCATTAATGTTTTGGCATACTGAAGCATAGTTTTTCTTGATATAATCAAGGTTCTGTTTTGCTTTAGCAACATCAAATCCCTTTTCGTTTTGCAAGTCGTTAATGGCTAATTCTAGTGCCTCAATGTTAATCCATTTTAGGCGTTCAAGAAGGTCGATACGTTGTTTCGATTGTGCAAAGAGAGAATGTCCAAGCGAAAAGAAAGATGATAAAATAAATAGATAAATCAGGTTTCTCAGTCTCATATTAGAAGATTTTACTTAATAAAGGATTGTATTATAGGTTGTTCGGATAATAAAATGGCTGCAACGTAAAATGGTGCAGGTATATAAAATAAACTTAACAGTGCTAAGATAATTAATTTCTATATAATATTAATCTTTTTAGTTGTTAAAGCTAAATTATCTGTTATTTATCTTGTTTTTATGAGCCAAACGGCAAAGTATAATAGGGTATAAATACACCTTTTCTTTTATGATATATTTAAATATGCATTTATTCCGGCATCATTAATTTTCAAAGATTATTCATCCGGTTTTCAAAGAATAACGCGCAACTTTTATACCATGTATGCAGTTCTCTCATATAACCTCAAAAGATAAAAAATGATAGTAAATTTATTATATGTTTATGCTGTTCGATAAATCTTTATATTCTACTCTATCGATGCAAATGATAGAAGCATAAAAAACCCCCATAACAATTTGGCTATGGAGGTTTTTTAAAAATATTGAAGGATACTATTATTTTACTTTGATTCTATCGAAGCCTTCGCCATATACGCCGATTACAAAACTTTGCGAAACAAAAGCATTGGGGTCGATGTCTTTAATCAATCGAAAGATTTCGACTGATTGGTTTTTTGATGCCATTACCACCAATACTTGAACATCTTTTTTGCTATACCATCCCGTACCGTCGAGTACGGTTACACCTCGATGCGTTTCTTTAGTGATGCGGTCGGCTATTTTATCATATTCTTTCGAGAATATTAAAAACTGAACCGAACGACGTGCGCTCATAACGATATAATCGAGCACAAAGCCAATAATAAAGAGCGTTACAAAACCAAAGATTACTCTGCGCCAATCTTGAAATATAAAATAACACGAGGTGATAATCACCACATCGCATATCATAATCATGCGTCCCAGCGTAACGTCTTTGTATTTGTTTACAATAGCAGCGATGATATCGGTACCTCCTGTACTTCCATTGCTATTGAATACTACACCCAAGCCAACACCACACATGGCAGCACCTATAAGGCACGCCATAAAATCTTGATTCTCGCCCAATACCAATGGTGGTACTCCATCGGCACCATTGACTACCTTTTGCAAAAACCATAATAAGAAGGTAAGCATAAAAATGGCAAAACCAGTTTTAATACTAAAGCGTGGTCCAAGTATTTTGATTGCAAAAGCCATCAAGAATATATTGATGATAAAATACGACCATTGCACAGGAAATCCGGTAGAGTAGTAAATAATAGCACTAATACCGGTAGTACCTCCTGTTGTGATTTCGTATGGGATAAGAAAAGCTGCCCATCCCATGCAATAAATAAAAAGACCAATTGTGATGAAAAGATAGTCTCTGCCTTCTCTCATCAGTTCTACTTTTGTTGGTTTGTACATGTTGTGTATGTTATTGCTAATTAAAGAACAATATTAACGATTTTCTTTGGTACAATAATCACCTTTTTAGGTGTTTTACCTTCGATCCATTTTTGTGCACGTTCATCGGCCAACACAGTTGCCTCTATTACATCGTTGGCCGTTTCAACAGGAAATTCCATTGTAAAACGAGCTTTGCCATTGAAAGAAATGGTATAGTTAATGGCACTCTCTTTTAAATGTTCTTCGTTGTATTCGGGCCACACAGCATCGCATATAGTAGCTTCATGTCCTAAAGTATGCCATAACTCTTCGCAAATGTGAGGAGCGAAAGGAGCTAAAACAACCAATAGTGGCTCTAAAATCTCTTTTTTGCTACATTTCAATGTGAAAAGTTCGTTTACACAAATCATGAAAGCACTCACTGATGTGTTGTATGAGAATTGCTCGATATCGGCACTAACCTTTTTAATGAGTTTATGAAGCGATTTCAATTCGTCTTTGTTGGCAGCTTCGTCTACTACAATATATTGTCCTTCGCGGTTGTAGAAAAGCGACCAGAACTTACGTAAGAAACGGTGAACACCATCAATACCATTGGTATCCCATGGTTTCGATTGCTCCAATGGGCCTAAAAACATTTCGTACATACGCAATGTGTCGGCACCATATTTTTCGACAATCATATCAGGGTTTACCACGTTGTACATCGATTTACTCATCTTCTCAACAGCCCATCCGCAGATATATTTGCCATCTTCGAGAATAAATTCGGCCGTAGCAAATTCAGGACGCCATGCTTTGAATGCATCAATATCAAGCACATCGTTCGATACGATATTTACATCTACATGAATAGCCGTTGTATCGTATTGGTCTTTTAGGTGAAGCGAAACAAACGTATTGCTATCTTTAATACGATATACAAAGTTGCTTCGACCTTGAATCATACCTTGATTCACCAATTTTTGGAATGGCTCTTCCACACAAGACACATTGATGTCGTGAAGGAATTTGTTCCAATAGCGAGAGTAAATTAAGTGTCCCGTTGCATGTTCTGTACCCCCTACATAGAGATCTACATTGCGCCAATACTGATCGATTTCGGGCGATACCAATGCTTTATTATCGCGTGGATCCATATAGCGAAGATAGTAAGCCGATGATCCTGCGAAGCCGGGCATTGTATTTAGTTCGAGTGGGAAGATAGTAGCGTGGTCAATTTTACTGTTTTCAACCACTTTATTATTTACTGTATCCCAAGCCCATACTTTAGCATGTCCCAAAGGAGGCTCTCCGCTTTCGGTAGGAAGAAACTTCTCTACCTCTGGAAGTTCGATAGGCAAGTAAGCCTCTTCTACTGCATAAGGCATTCCATCTTTATAATAGATTGGGAATGGTTCGCCCCAATAACGTTGGCGTGAGAAGATAGCATCGCGCAAACGGAAGTTAACCTTTACGCGTCCTAAGCCTGTTTTCTGAATATATTCTTTTGTTTTAGCGATGGCCTCTTTCACCGATAGTCCGTTCAATACCAAACCACCTTGATCAGCACCTTCGCGAGGCGAGTTCATCATGATACCCTCTTTTGCATCTAAGCTCTCTTCGCTTACATCGCATCCTTCAATTAAAGGACGTATCTCTAAACCAAAATGTTTTGCAAAAGCATAGTCGCGACTATCGTGTGCCGGAACAGCCATAATTGCTCCTGTGCCATAACCTGCCAATACATAATCGCTGATCCATACAGGAATAGCCTCGTGGGTCAAAGGATTGATGGCATAGCTTCCCGAGAATACACCACTTACTGTTCGATCGGCCATGCGTTCGCGTTCAGTACGTTTTTTAGTTCTCTCTAAGTAAGCCTCTACTTCGGCTTTTTGCTCTGTGGTAGTCAATTGTGCTACCAGTTCGCTTTCGGGAGCCAATACCATGAAGGTTACTCCAAACACGGTGTCGGCGCGTGTAGTAAAGATGGTAAATTCAATATCACTATCTTTTACTTTGAATTGCATTTCGGCACCTTCGCTGCGTCCAATCCAGTTGCGTTGTGTCTCTTTCAAAGAGTCGCTCCAGTCTACCTTATCCAAACCATCGAGTAGTCGTTGTGCATAAGCCGAAACACGCAAGCACCATTGGCGCATTACTTTTTGAATCACAGGATAGCCACCACGTTCAGAAACACCATCTACTACTTCATCATTGGCAAGCACGGTTCCCAGTTCGGGACACCAGTTTACCATCGTGTTGCCCAAGTAGGCTATGCGGTAGTTCATCAATGTTTCTTGTTGTTCTTTTTCAGACATGGCTTTCCACTCTTCGGCGGTGAATGTCATCTCTTCGCTGCAAGCAATATCCAAGCCTTTGGTTCCTTTAGTTTCGAAGGCTTCTATTAGTTTATTAATAGATTTTGCTTTTCCGCACGAGTTGCAATAAAAGCTGTTGAACATTTCGATGAATGCCCATTGTGTCCAATGATAATATTGTGAATCGCACGTACGAATTTCGCGGCTCCAATCAAAACAGAAGCCAATTTTATCTAATTGTTCGCGATAGCGATTCAGGTTATTGATAGTGGTAATTGCCGGATGTTGACCTGTTTGAATAGCATATTGCTCAGCTGGAAGTCCGTAAGCATCATATCCCATAGGGTTGAGTACGTTAAATCCGTTCAAACGTTTATAGCGTGCATAGATATCCGATGCAATGTATCCCAGAGGATGTCCTACGTGTAGTCCTGCACCCGATGGGTAAGGAAACATATTCAATACATAGAACTTCTCTTTCGAAGGATCTTCTTTCACTTCGTAAGTGTGGTCATCAACCCAACGTTGTTGCCATTTCTTTTCAATCTCTCTGAAATTATATTCCATAGCGATAATCCTTTTGTTTATAGTGATTTATTATATTCTGACTGATAATTACGACAAAAATACATCAATATTTTCACATTATAAGATGTACACAATGCTTTTTCATGCTCATTTATTTAAAAAAGAAGCTCTTTTCTCAAATTAAATCGTCCGAAACAAAAGTATCATTTCAATGTTTTTAATAAATAACCCGCTTTTAGGTTTTAAAAAAACGTTTATGAAAGATCGTGAATTTGCAAAAGGGCATTTGTTGATGTTTATAGCTACTGTGTTTTTCAGCTTCAACTTCATCATGCTCAAGTACATGATGCCGCGTTGGATGGATGGTTTCGATGCCACCTTTTTTCGTATTGTAGGAGCGATGCTATTGTTTTGGATTACCTCCTTTTTTATAAGAAACAGTGCCATTGATAAAACCGATCGACTCACCATTTTTTTTAGTGGTTTGTTGGGGTTGTTTCCTTTCATGGTATTTTTTAATCTGGCTCTTCAATATAGCTCTGTGATCGATGTTTCTATTATCATGACTACACCTCCCATTTTGGTAGTACTCATCTCTATTCTAGTAGATAAGACAAAGATTTCGGCTATGAATGCCTTTGGGTTGTTTCTTTCGATTGCAGGTGCTATCTTCCTGATCTTAATAGGTAAAAAAGGAGCCGGAACCGGTCGCGATATGTTGGGCAATCTGTTTGCGGCCATTAGTGCAGTGGCGTATGCTTACTATCTGTTTTCTATGCGCAATTGCTCCAACAAGTATCATCCGGTTTCGTTATTGCGTTGGGTTTTTTTAGCTGCTTCGATCGGTGCTATTCCATTGGGCATTGTATTTTTAGGTAAAGCACCCTTGCTGCACCATCCTAATGTCGATGCTATATTAATATTGCTATGTATTATTGTATTCCCCTCTTTTATATCGTTCTTGCTCATTCCGCAATCTATCAAGAAAATAGGGCATCAACTGGTGTCGATGTATCAAAATTTGATACCTGTTTTGGCCACTATCCTTGCCATTATTTTCAAAATGGATAAGTTGTATTGGGATCAGCCGGTAGCCATTATCATCATTTTACTAGGTGTGTACATCAGTTCTATGGCAGTACGCAAACAAACCGCTAAATAATTGCCTCTCTATTGAGCTTTGGCTTACCTCTACACCCCCATGTATCGATACACTACATGGAGGTGTAGAGGTTTGCTAGATGCGGGTGTATTGCATAGCTACATGGAGATGTATTGATGGTAAAACGATACAACCAATCGTGTCGTTATTATTGGATTATTTAATAAGAATGAAGTATTCGTATAATTAGATATTAATATTGTTCTAATGATAAATATTCTTAGCAAAAATGATGCTCTATAATATAAAAGTTGTTTTTACTTATTTTAATTTTTAAACAATGCGCATAAATGTTTAATTTTTAGGTAATATGCAAATATGTTAATAATATTAATATATTTGCATATTATTAACTTTTAATACGGGGAATTATAATCTATTTTTTACACTTCTGACTTCTTTTTTATTCATAGCATGCTCAAATAATGAACCTGAGGTCTCTATAAAGGAAGAGACTGAAGGTGAAAAAGCCAATGCTGAAATATTGATTGACGAATATCAAAATAGGTTTATTGAAAATATTATTGAAATCAATGAAGGATATCAGAATATCAATACTAGAATTTCTCAAGAGGATGTTGCAGGGGCTACAGAGTGGCTTGTAATAGCTGCGGTAGATCGTCTTAGGGAAGCTGTTGGTGGACCTTTTGGATGGCTTACTAGTGCTGCTGCATCTACCTTATATCACGAATAGTTACAAGAAATAAAAGAGGCAGAGGAAGAAGAGGCAGCGAAAGAGGTTGCTGGGTTCTCTGAATATAAATATGTAAATATTGAAAAAAACGAGGAGTAAATAATTTATATACAACTACCTCATTCCTTTTTTGTGACAATTTACCTGAGGTTTTTCATGACTCTATAGGATATATGCATAATGAAATTTTGAATGCATTTATGATGAATAACAATAAAAAATATATATCAAATGGTATAATCGATTTTCAACTTTTCTATTCTGACTATAAACAAACATTGAAAGATTTGAATTATCCATATAAAGATGTGGACCAAATTTTAAAACAAAAAATAAGCCAATGTTTTGACCGTATAATAAAATTATTAAATAGTCTATCGGCTAATGAAATGCATATAAATGCCGTATTCAGTCAAATAGAGCATTCTCTTTATGATGATGCAAGTTTTAAAAAAGAAGATGCAAAATTTATGAGTATATTCATTAAGAATGTTATATTATTGTTTCCAATGTACATTCCATTGGATGAAATTCCTTCATATTCAGAAAAAATAAATAATGTGCTAAAGCAGTCGGAGCTTTCCGAGAGTAATATCTTGATGTGTAAAAGTTTTTTTCAAACAATGGTTTGTAGTTGTATTTATTGGGGGTGTTCAACATTAAAGTAAATTATGAAAATTAAAATTGTAAAATTAGTGATTATATTTATAGTATGTATGCCTTTTTATGTTTGCATAGATTTTATAACCAGTATACTCATTTCGGGAAAATTTGATATGAAAAATGCTTTTATATATTCTACTGCGTTTGCTTTTGCATGGACGAGTATCGTAGGATATAGATGGTTTAAATCATATAAGAAAGAGAATAAGGATTCCTGATGTGATAATGCTGTATTTTTTAAAAAGGTTTATAGTTTGATATTATACAAGGATTATTAAGCGCACTTAGCATTTAATTTTTCTGGTATAATTCACTTTTTAAAAGGAAAAGCGGGCTTGAAAAGAATACTTTCAGGCCCGCTTTTGGTAAGTTTATATAAAACTTAAAAATTACGATCCACCCCATGCGCCTAAACCGCCGGCTGTGTCGTTTCTTTCTTCAATTTCTTTTTCACGCTCTTCAATTTCTCCATCGAAATCATCATTATTATAGTCAATATGCTTCAATGCTTGACTGTCACTATAAGGATTTCTGTCTTTTTCGGATTGACGCATCCTTACTTCTTCCGGGCGATGCAACTTTCTATCCATAGAATTGGAGATTAAATTTTCGGTTTAATTTATAACAATAAAACAAGCCGATATTAAAAATGTTTGGAGGAGATGTTACGTTTTTATGTCATTAAAATGACAATTATAATTATTTAGCAGAGTGAATTTGGGGTAGGGGCAAAAAAAAAGGAGTCACGCCTGACTCCAACCTTTGTTAACCTTAAATCTAATACTATGAAAAACACATTGCAAATGTACGGCTTTTTCGGATACCTGCAAGAAATACAAGAAAAAAAGTATGTTTTATAACAGTCTTTAATACAATTATGCGGTTTGTTAGCACTTTAACCCCTGTTGTTAATATTTAGAAGTCTATTTAACATTTCGACTTGCTATGCCCATTTAGAGTTATGTGGTAAATAAGATAAAGTAATCACATCGTATTTTAAATATATAGAATGTTGAATGAGAGCATTTCATAACTCGGATTTTTCAACTAAATTTGCCTATTATATCAATAGAATATCGAATAAATATATAAGGAGATACTACACGTGAGCATGAATGATATTGAGCTTACCCCGATGATGAAGCAATTTATTGACTTAAAATCGAAACATCCTGATGCAGTGATGCTGTTCAGATGTGGCGACTTTTATGAAACCTACTCGACCGATGCGATTATTGCTTCCGAAATATTAGGGATAACACTAACCAAAAGGGCCAACGGTAAAGGCAAAACGATTGAAATGGCAGGTTTTCCTCACCATGCACTCGATACCTATTTGCCCAAATTGGTACGTGCCGGCAAACGTGTAGCTATATGCGATCAATTAGAAGATCCGAAGGCAACAAAAAAATTGGTAAAACGTGGCATCACCGAGTTGGTTACTCCGGGGGTATCTATCAATGATAACATTCTTAACTACAAAGAAAACAACTTCTTGGCTGCTGTTCACTTTGGAAAAGCAACATGCGGAGTAGCCTTCTTAGATATATCAACAGGCGAGTTTTTAACGGCTCAAGGGCCTTTCGACTATATTGATAAACTACTCAATAACTTTGCTCCCAAAGAGATACTTTTTGAACGTGCTAAACGATTGATGTTCGAAGGAAACTTTGGTACTAAATTCTTTACTTTCGAACTAGAGGATTGGGTTTTTACCGAAACATCGGCTCGCGAACGTCTTTTAAAACATTTTGAAACAAAAAATTTAAAAGGTTTTGGAGTCGAACACTTGACGCATGGTATTATTGCTGCCGGTGCCATTTTGCAATATCTTGATATGACGCAACATACACAAGTGGCACACATTACCTCACTAGCACGTATCGAAGAAGATAAATTTGTGCGATTGGATAAGTTCACAGTGCGTAGCTTAGAGCTCATTGGAAGCATGAACGAAGGAGGTAGCTCATTGATTGATGTGATCGATAAAACCATTAGTCCAATGGGTGCGCGTTTGTTGAAACGTTGGATGGTGTTTCCGCTGAAGGATGAGAAACCAATTAATGATCGACTAAATGTAGTGGAGTATTTTTTTCGTAAACCCGAATTTAAGGAGTTAATCGAAGAAGAGCTTTCGCGTATAGGCGATTTAGAACGTATTCTTTCGAAAGTGGCTGTAGGACGTGTTTCGCCTCGAGAGGTGGTACAGCTGAAAATTGCATTGCAAGCCATTGCGCCTATCAAAGAAGCATGTATGGCGGCCGATAATGCCAGCCTCAACATGATTGGCGAACAGTTGAATCTTTGTCCCATCATACGCGAACGTATTGAATGCGAAATAAACAATGATCCTCCCTTGTTAATCAATAAAGGGGGAGTGATGAAAGAGGGTGTCAATGAAGAGCTCGATGAGTTGCGCCGTATAGCATACTCAGGAAAAGATTATCTATTGCAAATTCAACAACGCGAAAGCGAAATAACCGGTATTCCAAGTTTGAAGATAGCTTTCAATAGTGTTTTCGGCTATTATATCGAAGTGCGAAATATACACAAAGATAAAGTACCCCAAGAGTGGATTCGTAAGCAGACATTGGTGAATGCCGAACGATACATTACACAAGAGTTAAAAGAGTATGAAGAGAAAATTTTGGGTGCCGAAGATAAGATTTTATCACTCGAAACTCGTTTGTACAATGATATAGTACTCTCGTTGGCCGAATATATACCTGCGCTTCAGGTAAACGCTAATTTAATCGCTCGGTTAGACTGTTTACTGTCGTTTGCCAATGTGGCCCGAACGAACAACTATATACGTCCTCAGATTGATGACTCCGATGTATTGGATATTCGTCAAGGTCGTCATCCTGTCATTGAAAAACAACTGCCTATTGGCGAAAAGTATATTGCAAATGATGTTTTGTTGGATAGTAGTTCGCAACAAATTATTATTATTACCGGTCCTAATATGGCGGGTAAGTCGGCTTTGCTTCGTCAAACAGCATTAATCACCTTAATGGCTCAAGTCGGGTCGTTTGTTCCTGCCGATAGTGCACGTATTGGTTTGGTCGACAAGGTTTTTACTCGTGTAGGGGCGAGCGACAATATTTCGGTAGGAGAGTCTACTTTTATGGTCGAGATGAACGAAGCTTCCGATATTTTGAACAACATATCCGATAGAAGTTTGATTCTTTTTGATGAATTAGGACGTGGTACTTCTACTTATGATGGTATCAGTATTGCATGGGCCATTGTAGAGCACATTCATGAACATCCTAAAGCAAAAGCGCGTACCTTATTTGCCACTCATTATCATGAGTTAAACGAAATGGAACGATCGTTTAAACGTATTAAGAATTATAATGTATCGGTGAAAGAGGTAGACAATAAAGTGATCTTCTTGCGCAAACTAGAACGGGGTGGAAGCGAACACTCTTTTGGTATACACGTAGCGAAGATGGCTGGAATGCCTAAGAGCATTGTAAAACGTGCAAACGATATTTTGAAACAACTCGAAACTGACAATCGACAACAAGATATATCGAGCAAATCGTTGACAGATGTAAGCGAACAGCGCGAAGGTATGCAGCTAAGTTTCTTTCAGTTGGATGATCCTATTCTTTGCCAGATTCGCGATGAAATACTTAATCTTGATGTCAATAATTTGACTCCTATTGAAGCCTTGAATAAGCTCAATGATATTAAGAAAATAGTAAAAGGAAAATAGTCTATAAGTAGTGCCAAACAACATATTGTTTGGCACTACTTATAGATGATGTTTTATTGCACTTTTATCATCTCTATCATTACCCTATTACCACTGTTTTGTAGTTGGTTATCATCTATGTTAACGATCTCGATGAGGGTTTCATCAATGTTGGCTTGAGTTAACAGATTCTTTATGGCTTTGGCTCGTTGTAAGGCTCTATTACGATTTACTTCGATAGACTCTCCATCATTGGCATAACCGGTCACTTTAATTCCTTTATGGTTCGAACGATTGATTTGTCGAACAATACGTTTCATTTTAGATTGTTGCGATTTGTCAATTTCTATACCATTGGTAGGGAATTCAATGATTGGAAACTCTACTATTTCGTAGGGAATACCTTGGTCTGTAGCGCCTTCTACTATTTTTTCATTTACCGGTTCGCCTTCGAAAAGGCGTACTGTTGCATCAAAATAGCTTTCAACTTTTCTAACTAAGTGTGGTTTAGGCCGGAATATATAGTTGATGCGAAGCCCACATTCCCAAATATAGTTCGTGGTTTTCCAATTGTTTGAACTACCAAAGGCTTTGTGTGGGATATGATCCATTTGAGCACCTGTGAGATAGGTGATTCCACTATATAATGCTAACGACCATTGTTTGGCTATCTTATAGCCCACGTTTATATTGCCTCCGGCGCCAAAATGCCATTGAGTGCCATGCTTCATCACTTTTTCGTTAGGATTCACACTATATATATAGGCTTTTGTTCCAACCAGTGATATTTGGGGTATTAATCCTATTATCCATCTATCTACTCGCGGGTGATTGATAAATCCCAATAGATTAATATTGGTACGCAATCCATACATTTGGAGTTTTACACACGATCTTAGATTAGCGTATTGCCAGCTTTGACCTTCGGGCGGTTGGTGTGTGTAGCATTGATTATCGGCGCTCAACCAGAGGTTAGCGTATTTGTCTTGTGAGGTTAACTTCACTTTTCCGGTAAGCATATATGCTTCGAGCGCAAACGCATTGCTGAAAAAGTAACCTCCATACATGCCGGCCGACCATCCGCATTTATTATCTCCCGAACCAAATGAACTGAAATTAGACACGCCAAAAGGTATGCCACCATCTTTTCCGAGATACCATTGGTTTTTATATCTATACTGCGGCTTTCCGATCACCATATCCTGCGCACTTGCTATGTCGACCACAAAGGTCGAAACAATGAGTAATATGTATATAAACTTTTTCATATGGTAATTGTGATTAGTAATAGTCTACTTATAAGGCTTTTATCACTATTGCTTTGCGTGCCAAATGGTTGGATGAAGCATTTTCATCAACTCCTTTACCAATGGTAGATATACGGCTACTACCGATGCCATCTTTTACGAGCATTGCTTTTACAGCTTCTGCTCTTCTGGTTGATATCAGTTCATTGATATAGGGTGTTCCTACTTTGTCGGCATAGCCCTCTATTAAGATATTGATGGTAGGATTTTGTTTCAATATATCGGCTATCTCTTTTACTTTTGCTATTTCTTCGGGTTCAATTATCGAAATATTAAATGGAAAATATATCACCGGGAATGTGATTTGCGGCTGAGGATTGGTTTTAGGCTGCTGTGGTTCAACCACTACTACTTCGATCGGAATCTCTTCAACTACTTCAATCGGTACAATGGTTTCTTGTACGGCTATCACTTTAGATACTTTGTTTCTTGCTCTAAATCGCCACCCAATTTTTATACCACTTTCCCAGATGTAATTGCTTTTATAATGGCTTTTGGGGAGTCCGTCAAACTTGCTGCCTGTTAAATATTCCATGCCTGTATATAAACCAACAACGAAATGTTTTCCGATAAGGTAGTTAATACCAATATCACCACCGAGTGCAACATGCCAATTTTGGTCTTCACTTTTCAGTGTTTCGTTGGTTTGTGTACGCTTAATGGTGGCTTTTGTACCCATGGCACTAATGGCAGGTGATAAATCGATACTTAGGCGTGAATATTTGGTTAATGGGAAGAAACCTAATACATTGATGTTGGCTCTTAGGCCGTATTGTTGAAGCCGCACTTTGCTTTTCAAATCATTGAAACCATCGCATCTTGAAGTACATTCCGGATAATAAAATTGTCCATTTTCAATCCCTATTGATAACTGCTGACATCCTCTTGGACCTAAGTTTACATACCCCGCTTTTCCAAATGCTTCGAGCGAAAATACCGGATTGAACTGATAGCCCAAAAAGCCTCCGACAGTCCATCCAACGTATGTTTTCGCATCAGATAAAGAGCTGAAATTGCTCCATCCATAAGGCATGCCACCTGTGGCACCAATATACCATGAACGTTTATTTACCGCATAAGCATTGTCTGAAATAAACACTTGAGGAGTTTGTGCAAACAGTGTGGCTGATAACACAAAGAATGCCACTAATACTTTTATTCTCATATCGTTGTGGAATTATAGGTTCGTATTAACTCATTTGCAATAATGGGTGTTAAATAGGACGGATTTCTTGCAAAATGGATAATATTTATGATAACAACAATACGGATAAGCGATTGTTTAGTGCTTCTAACGGGTTCTGCTATAATAAAAACAAGCATGCTGTGCATTCATCCTTTATCAAATACGATTTTGGATTTAGCATAGCATGCTTGTCACTAACAAAAAGGGATTACCTCTAGGCAATCCCTCTATATGATATGTTATTTTTTAGATACTTTTTTCCGATCGTAAAAAAACATGAAATAAAAACCGATAATAACGAATGGTATACTCAACCATTGTCCCATATTAAAGGTCATTCCATCTTCAAATCCTACTTGGTTTTCTTTCCAGAACTCTACAAATACGCGGAATGTAAAGATAGCCGCCAAACAGAGTCCGAAATAAAAGCCGCGATGCAACTTCTTATCGAATTTCTTATATATAAAGAACATAACAAAGAATAGAAGCAAGTAGGCAATGGCCTCGTATAATTGTGCCGGATGGCGAGGAACCATATCAACACTTTCGAATACAAACGCCCATGGTACATTGGTTGGGATACCTATGATTTCTGAATTCATAAGATTTGCCAAACGAATGCAACATGCCATAACAGGAGTTGAAATGGCAATCATATCTAATAACTCCACATAATTCACCTTCATCTTTCTAGAATAAAGCCATAGCGATATAATCAATCCCAAAGTACCGCCATGACTAGCTAACCCCTCATATCCGGTAAATTTCCAACCGCCTTGAGGCAATTGTTTAAATGGTAAGATCATCTCCCAAAAGTGATTGAGATAATAATCGGGTTGATAAAATAGACAATGTCCCAGACGTGCTCCAATCAATATACCAAAGAAACAGTAAAAGAACAAGGGTTCGAATGTTTTTTCAGGTATGTGTTTCTGACGGAATAGGTAGTGTACAATCATGTAAACCAAACCGAATCCTAAAGCCCAAAGTAAGCCGTAATAGCGTACCGATACACCAAAGATATTGAATATCTCTGGGTTGGGGTTCCAATTGATTGATAGTAATGGGGTGATCATGTGTGTTCTTTTATTTTTATTAAATTTTATACGTTGAAACGGAAGTGCATAATATCACCATCTTCTACAACATATTCTTTTCCTTCAACGCTTAGTTTACCAGCTTCTTTTACAGCAGCTTCTGAACCATAATTAATAAAGTCATCGTATTTAATAACTTCTGCGCGGATAAAGCCTTTTTCGAAATCGGTATGTATAACACCTGCACATTGTGGTGCTTTCCATCCTTTTTCGAAGGTCCATGCACGTACCTCTTGTACACCGGCAGTGAAGTAGGTTTGTAGATTTAAAAGTTGGTAAGCAGAACGAATCAAACGTGATACTCCCGACTCTTGCAATCCTACCTCCTCTAAAAACATTTGACGATCTTCGTAAGTTTCTAACTCTGCAATGTCAGATTCTGTTTTTCCGGCAACCACCAAAATCTCAGCATCTTCGTCTTTTACGGCTTCACGAACCATATCAACGTATTTATTGCCATTAACAGCGCTCTTCTCATCTACGTTGCATACATACATTACAGGCTTTGATGTCAATAAAAATAATTCGTATGCTATTTTCTGATCGTCCTTTGTCTCGAACTGAACGGTGCGAGCCGACTTACCTTGTTCTAAAGCATCTTTGAATTGCATTAAAACATCGTAAGTTTGCTTGGCAACTTTATCACCACCGGTTTTAGCTTGTTTTTGAACTTTTTGAATGCGTGATTCGATAGTTTCTAAGTCTTTTAATTGTAGCTCGTAGTCGATAATTTCTTTATCGCGAACTGGATTAACACTACCGTCAACATGTGTTACGTTTTCATCATCGAAACAGCGCAATACATGTAAAATAGCATCGGTTTCGCGAATGTTAGCCAAGAACTTATTGCCAAGACCTTCGCCTTTGCTGGCACCTTTAACCAAACCTGCAATATCAACAATCTCTACTGTTGTAGGAAGAATTCTTTGAGGGTTTACCAATTCGGCCAATTTATTTAAACGTTCGTCGGGAACAGTGATTACACCTACATTAGGTTCAATTGTACAGAAAGGAAAGTTGGCTGCTTGCGCTTTTGCGTTCGATAAGCAGTTGAAAAGAGTTGACTTGCCAACATTTGGAAGTCCTACAATACCACATTGTAATGCCATAAATCTATATCTAAATCTTTTGTAATAATCGAATAATTAATGAAATAGGTGTCACCAATAAGATGCTATTTCGATGGCAAAGATACGGATTAATATTTTATGACTATAAATAATATGGTTTTATTCATTGGTATGTTAACGTAAATGGTTCGTTTTTTAAGACTTTGTAAGCTATTCGGTTATTGTCGAATGTTTCTGATTCAACATCTAACAAGCTATTGCAATTATTTAATGCATATAGAGCTTATATTCGTCGGTTTTGCTTATAGTAATGGCGAATAACTTTTCGGAGATATTTAATTCTGATTTTAAATTGTTTTTTCTACAAATGCTCTCTACAATTGATAAGCCCAAACCAGTAGAATCTTTATCTTGAATTGATCGGTTGAATCGAGCAAACAGATTGCCAGGAGGTATTATATTGCCATAGGTATTTACAATTTTAATTGTATCTTTATTAACATAAATATCGATCATTCCTTTTTTGATATTATATCGAATGGCATTTGATAGAAGATTGGATATCAGTATCTCGGCCAATTGAGGATGTATGTTAATTATAAAATCACTCGAATAATGTTTGTGGATAGTGATCTGTTTTAACTCGATGATATCATCGAAGGAATCAATAAATTCATCAATATATTTATTGACTGATATCGAGTTATAGGCAGGAAATTGATTGTTGTTGATACGTGCAATGGTTAGTAAAAATCTATTTAAACGGATTAAACGATCGACTGACATTTCTAATGTTTTGATCTCTTCGTGTTGTTTTGGAGTATAACTTTCGTTTTGCTGTATTAACTCAATCTTTGCTTTTATAATCGAAAGTGGAGTTTGTAGCTCATGTGATGTTGTTTCGGTCAATCCTCGCAGCGTTGTATAGTCATCGTCAATTCGCTTTAACATCATATTAATTACATTGGTTAGCGCATTAAACTCATCGATATTACATTTCTCAAGTTTTATCATGTGCTTTTTCGAAAGATCTACACTTCTCAACTGTCTAACGATATAATAAAAGGGGCTCCACAACCTTTTCATAAACCATCTATTCCACCATAATGAAAATAATGTGTACAAAAAGAAAAAGGCTAAAAAAGAGAGTATTATGCCCGATGCTAAATCTTGCGAGTCCATTGATGATTGCCAAAGAGTGATTAGAGCATTGCCTTGAGGTACCTTATGTGTGTATTTTAAAATTCGATACATCACCTCCTCTTTTTTATAATCACTATACACTATCGTATCCGAGAATATGGGTTCGATGTACACCTCATCTTCTACGATGCTATGGGTTATTCTCCCTTTATTCAGAAGATTGTTACCGGGCAATTTCCCTTTCTGATCAATATATAATTCTAAATTCCGTTTAAACTCTAATAAGGTATGTTTGTCAGATTGATGTACAAAATAGATGATGATATTGTAAAATAAAATACCCCCCAACAAGATGAACAATGCTAAGGTGAACAGGGTATGGCGTTTGTATATTCTAACCAGTTTCATTATTTATCTAAGTTAAATTTATACCCCACAGCATATACGGTTTCAATATAATCTTTTGCGCCTGCTTCTTGAAGTTTTTTTCGCAGATTGCCTATATGAGTATATAAAGCATCGTAAGAATCTGCTTCAATCCCCATATAATCGCCCCATAAATGTTCGATAATCGTTTCTTTAGACAGTACGCGACGCTGATTTGTTATTAAATAAATTAATAGATCATATTCTTTACGTGTCAACTCTAATTGACGATCGTTTACAAAAGCTTTACGAATGTCGGGTTGAATCTTTATTTCATTGTATTTATATTCAATTTGCCCTTCAAAATTACGGCGACGTATCACCGATCTCAATCGAGCATTAAGCTCAGATAGGCTAAAGGGCTTTGACAGATAGTCGTCGGCACCAAGATCAAGCCCTTCAATCTTGTCGTTTAATGCATTTCGTGCAGATATGATAATGATACCACTATTGGATTGCTTCATTTTAAGGAGTTTGATAATATCGAATCCACTACCATCGGGCAAGTTTAAATCAAGTATAATACATTCGTAATTATAACTCTCTATTTTATCGACAGCACTATTATAATCATAAGCCACTTCGCAGATATACTTTTCGCAGTTTAGGTAATTAGAAATAGATGTGGCCAATTCTATTTCATCTTCAACAATCAGAATCTTCATATCATGATAGTTTTTGAACAAAAGTAATAATTATAATATAAGTGTCTAAAAATACAAGCATTAATTAGCCCTAAAACATTCTTCAGAATTTCTTTAGAATTGCAATCTACCTTTGCAGCAACTTAATTATGTTTAACAAATTATTATTTTTATGAGAAACAAAATTTTACCAGGGCTTTTAATGCTTATGATGTTTGGTCTATTAATAGGATGTAATAACGATCATGATGGAGAAAGTTTTGACCACAAACAACAAATTTTACTTAGTAAATATCCAAATGCACAGAATTTAACTTGGGCTAAAAGTCTAGATAATAAGTATGATATCGCGACATTTACTATTGAAAAAACCAGAGCAGCAGCCAAAATTGATACTGTAAATGTATGGTTTGGTGATAACAATGCGATGCGTTTAGTAAAAGAAGAAATTTCTTTTGCAAGTCTTCCTGCTTCTGTAAAAGAGGCTTTCGGAAAAGCTATTTGTCGCCCATTGAGTGGAATTTCAGACAATTCTTTAATTAATACCCGTTATAGTGATCCGCTTATATGGGACGTAGATGACATCTATTTGTTAGAAAAAGATGGTGCAACCTCATATCGTATTGAGATGGAAACAGTTTCTTCTGAAGAGATTGAGGTTGTATTAATCTACGATGCACAAGGTATTCTTTTGAAAGAGTATGAAGTTACAGAGGCCGATGATGAAACACCGCTTGAAATCCCTTCGAACATTATGAAATGGGCAAACGATATGTTCCCAGGTTGTGAAATATTAGACTATGAAGGTGAAATGGAAGATGGTGAGTTGGAACATGAGTTAGACCTATGCCACAACAACATTATTATCGAAGTTGAACTGACTGAAAAAGATGGTAATATCACAGTTGTTGAATTGGAATATAACTATCCTAATTTAGACTTCCTTCCAACTGATGTAAAAGAAGCGGCTATTGAAGCTATTAATGCATTAGAAATGTATACTATTGAAGATGTATGCGAAATTGAAATGGAAGTAGCTGATAATGGCGATGAAGAATATGAAATTGAGTTGAGAAACTCAAACAACGAGATCGAAATATCTATCACTAAAGATGTCGATGGGATTATTACGGTAAAATAATGCAAAAACTTTGACCTAAACCTAGATTGTCCATAGAAACAATATGTTTCTATGGACAATTTTTTATGTTGAGATGAATGTATGGCATAGAGTAGATGATGATAAATAGATATTAATGTCATTGAAATTTTAAACAAAATGACGTCTGTTTTGTCTTATTTCAAAACAATCAATCGGTTGTGGAAAATAACAATAAATTAAAACAGAAAGCTTTAATATTTATCATATTTATTGGGCTTTCAAGTCTGTTTTGCGATATGACGCATGCAGGAGCAAAAGGTATATATGGAGCCTATTTGAGTTATATTGGTGCATCTGCAGCAGCCATTGGTTTTATCAGTGGCTTAGCACAATTTACAGCACATGCCTTTAGTCTACTAACTGGCTACATAGCCGATAAGCGGCATAATTATTGGACCATGACATTTGTGGGATATCTGTTTTGTGCCATTACTATACCAGCTTTGGCGCTAACTTCACAACATGGATGGATCATTGCATGTTTTTTAATTGTTATCGAGCGTATTGGAAAAGCTTTTTGGCAACCATCACGAAATACATTAATATCGTTCGCATCATCACAGGTAGGTCAGGGTAAAGCCTTTTCCATTCAAGGATTTTTTAATAAGTTAGGTGCCTGTTTGGGTCCTTTAATGCTGTTTGTGATACTGCTTTTAAAAAGCGATACACCTTTGTTACATCGTTATCAACTGTGTTTTGTCTTTTTAGGTATCCCAGCCATCATAGGTTTATTATTCATTATTTTCGCTAAACGAAAATTCTCACATCCCGAAACATTTGAATCCATAAATCCGGCCAATCAACCGGTGCTACACTCAAATAAGATATATATATTATTTGCAGTAGGTATCTTCTTTTTTGGTTTGGGCATGCTCGATTTTCCATTAATTACGATGCATTTGTCGCAGATTTCATCTATAAAAACACAATATTTGCCATTGTTTTTTTCAGGAGCTATGCTTGTTTCATCCTTTGCTTCACTCTACTTTGGGCATCTATTTGATAAGGTAAAATTACTGTCATTGGCTCTTTCTACATTCATATCATGTTCCTATGCATTTTTTGTATTTGGAGAAGACAAAGTAGCTTTATTGGTCATAGGCATCTTAATTTGGGGTATCGGTGTGGGAGCTATGGAAACCATATTGAAATCAACAATCACTCTATTGGTAGTGAAAGAAAATCGTTCCAAAGGCTTTGGTGTTATTAATGTGTTTTGGGGAATATCTCTATTTGCAGGTAGTTGGATTTGCGGAATCTTATATGATGTTTCCACTCAATGGTTAATGATCTTCTCCTTCACAATGCAGTTTGTTTCGGCTATATTTTTTGTTGTATGTCATCGACAGATGATGATTAAAATACGAAATACTCAACTTTCTAATTAAATAAAAGTTAAGAAATCTCATACAATCTCATTCACTTTTAAAATCAGAGTGCGATACAAAAGATTATAGAAATCAATTCTTAATTTTGTATCTCATTTGCTATTCGCAAATAATATAAACCAAATATAAAGCAATTCAATATGAAAAAAGGGTTTAAATATACACTTGTAGTCATTGCTTCATTATTCGCTATTTTACTAATAGGGGCAGCTATTGTGGTAAACTTTGTTCTTACACCATCCAAGCTCACTCCTATTGTTTTAGAGCAAGCCAATAAACATTTAGATGCTCAAGTTTTGTGTGATGAGGTAGATATTACCGTATTCAGTACATTCCCTCGTATCGGTATACGGTTAAAAAATGGATCAGTGATATCGCACACTGCCAACGATTCTTTATCCGAAACCTACCAAGATTCACTATTACAGTTTAAAACATGTTTGGTTACCGCCAATCCTTTGGCGCTTCTAGTATCCAATCAAGTAAATATTCATACAGTACTCATTGATGAGGCGACTATTTACGCCTACAAAAACAAAAACGGTATTGCCAATTGGGATATTGTTGCATTAAACCAACAAGCAGCAGCCGATACTGTAGTAACCGATAGCGCTGGCTTTGATAGCTCTATTGAGATAGGAAACATCGAGATTCGTCAAGCTAATGTAACCTTCGACGATCGTTCAACAGAGTTATTTGCCGACCTTCGTAATTTCAACTTTAAACTATCCGGATCACTATCTGATGTAAAGAATCAAGTTAAGCTTCACCTGGATGCCAAGAATATTCTACTGTGGCAACAAGGTAAATTGTTGGTCAATAAGTTAGGCTTTGGTTTCGATACTCGTCTGATGATCGACAGAAAAGAGTTGTTGTATCAACTCGACGACACTTCACTCGATGTAAACGGAATCAAAATGTCGGCTAACGGCACACTACGAAAAGATACCGCGTCGAACAATTTGGATGTAGATTTCGCCTTTGGACTACAAGTGCCAGAGTTGAAAACCGTACTCGATTTAATACCTACCTCTATTGTGAACGAAGCTGTTGATATGAAAGCTAATGGAGCTGTTGAGGTAAATGGTACATTGAAAGGTATATACGGATCTAATCGTTTGCCCGTATTCGATGCTATAGCAAAAATAGACAATGCTTCGGCGCAATATAAGGGTATGGCTTACGGTATCGATCGTTTAGATCTTGATCTTCAAACTCATATTAATTTCGAAGAGCAAGAGAACTCTTATGTTCAACTTCATAATTTTCGTTTCGAAGGAGCATCCTCTACTTTAATTTGCAATGGCGAAGTAGTTAACCCCATCGGAAATCCTCGTATCAATATGAAAGTAGATGCCAATATCGACTTCGACAATTTGGCTAAAACGTTTCCACTCGAAGAGGGTGTTGAGTTGAAGGGCAAAGTTGACAGTAAACTACGAGCAAATGTATTACTATCTGACATTAAACAGCAAAACTGGGGGAAACTAGGCGTTGACGGATTATTAAAACTATCTGATGTAGCCATTATTAGCCCTAAAGATACTTTCGATTTGAGGGTTGCAACAGCAGGTTTAGCATTTGGAGCCAACCATGTCGATACTACTTTGGCACAAGGTACCTCATTGTTAAACGCTATTATCGGTTTCGACGGATTGCATGTTCAAACAAGAGGCGGTTTGCAAGCTTTGATGAATAATGCTACTTTGCAAGTTAAAACATCTCCTTTAAAAGATACTACTTCGATTGCTTCGATGGAGGCTAAGTTTGGATTTTCTAAAATGAACCTTACACTCAGCGATACCGTAAAATTGAATGTTGAGAAGGCGCAAACAACCTTTGCTATCGAACCTTCTAAACGCAACAATAAACTTCCTTATATTCGTTCTACCTTGAAATTCGACTCAGTATATGCAGCATCAGGAAACAATGTTGTAGCATTGCAAATTGCAGGTTTCGAGGTGAATAGTCAACAATCGGAATCCAATGCCAAACATTGGATAACAGAGGGAAGCATTGGTTTTGGAAATTTAAAGATGTTTACACCGGCCTTTCCGCTACTCATTAGTATGCCTGCCTCAAAACTTTCATTGGTCGACGATGCTATTCGCTTAAACCAAGCCAAAGTGAAAATCGGAAGTTCCGATATGTCGGTTACAGGTAGTATCTCAAATCTGAAAAATGTATTTTTCGATCGTGCTATGCTATATGGTAAAATGAATATCTATTCTAGTTTTATCAACTGCAACGAGATTATGAAAGCGCTCGAAATCAACCAAGAATCAACGGTTGAAAACAGTGCCGACATGCTAAACCAGCCGACACCGACAGTTGCATCCGACAACACTACCCAACCGTCATTATTTATAGTGCCCGATGGTATTGATTTTACCCTCGACGTTGATCTTAAAAAGGTGTTGTTTGGTAAGATCGAACTCGAAAATATTAAGGGCGAAATGCTTATTCGTAACCAAAGTATCGAAGTGGCCGATCTGAATTTGCATACCATGGCAGCCGATATGAATACAACTCTTGTATATACCACCAAAGATTCTACTTCGGCTTATACAGGATTCGATATCCGTATGGAAGACATTCAAGTGGGTAAGTTGGTAGAGTTTATTCCTGCCCTCGACTCGTTGGTTCCAATGCTTCGCTCGCTCGATGGAACAGTGAATTTTCAAATAGCTGCCGAAGCCAAGCTCGATACAACGATGTCGGTCGATATTGCTTCTGTGCAAGCTGCTGCCCGTCTTAAAGGCAATCGTTTGGTTTTGATGGATGGCGAAACATTCTCTGAGATATCAAAGATGCTACGCTTCAAAAACAAAGAACGCAATGTTATCGATAGTGTGGCAGTCGATTTAATTGTACGTAATGGACAGATCGAGATATATCCGTTCTTGATAGGAATGGACCGCTATTTGGCTGCTGTAGGTGGTAAACACAACATTGATATGACCTACGATTATCATGTGTCACTCCTCAAATCGCCCATTCCATTTAATGTAGGTGTCGATATTAAAGGCAATATGGAAGATTTTAAATTTAGAATCACCAAAGCCAAATATAAGGATATGAAAAAGTCGGTACGCCAGAGCCCTGTTGATAGTGCAGGTGTGTCGGTGCGTCAACGAATCAAAGAGGTGTTACACGAAGAAGCCAAATCGGTGAAATTGGATGTTACACCACCAAAAGTAAACTTTTAAAATCACGCATAACGGAAGCAAGTCATGTTTGGCTTGCTTTCTTTTTATCCTAATCATCAATATTTTACATAAATAAGTTGGGTTTATTCTATTTTCTAATATATTTGTGTTTTTAGTATATCTAGTAACATATAAAATAGGTAGATAATGGAAAAGATTGTACAAAAACTAACCGATTTAGTAGGAAATACTCCCATGTTGGAGGTGAACAACTATAGTAAATTACACGATTTAAAGGCCCGCCTCATTGTAAAATTAGAATACTTCAATCCGGCAGGAAGCGTAAAGGATAGGGTAGCCTTGGCTATGATCGAAGATGCCGAAGAAAAAGGTATATTAAAGCAAGGAGCAACCATTATTGAGCCTACCAGTGGAAATACAGGAGTTGGTCTTGCCTTTGTTGCTGCCTCCAAAGGATATAAACTGATACTCACCATGCCCGAAACTATGAGTATAGAGCGTCGCAACCTATTGAAAGCTCTTGGTGCCGAACTTGTGTTAACACCCGGTTCCGAAGGGATGAAAGGAGCCATTGCCAAAGCCAATGAGTTGAAAGAGAAGACTCCTAATGCTCTCATATTGCAACAGTTCGAAAATGAGGCCAACCCCTCTATGCATCAACGCACTACAGGGCAAGAAATATGGCGCGACACCGATGGTCAGATTGATATTTTTGTAGCCGGAGTTGGTACCGGTGGTACGGTTACGGGAGTGGGAAAAGCCCTCAAGGCACATAGTCCTGCTATCAAAGTAGTAGCCGTTGAGCCTATCGATTCACCAGTATTATCGGGTGGTAAACCGGGTCCGCATAAGATACAAGGCATAGGTGCCGGTTTTGTTCCTAAAATATTCGATGCATCTATTGTCGATGCGGTAGTAGGGGTCGAGAACGATGATGCCTTTCGTGCAGCCCGTGAGTTGGCAAGCGAAGAAGGTTTATTAGTAGGTATCTCATCGGGAGCAGCTTTATGGGCAGCTACTCAAATAGCCAAACTACCCGAAAATGAAGGTAAAATGATTGTTGCTATCATGCCTGATACTGGCGAACGATATCTTTCGACACCACTATTCGATGTCAACGGATATCCTCTGTAAAACTGAAATACTAAAAAGGTGTTTTACTTTCGAGTAAAACACCTTTTTATATATTACATAATTGCCTTTTTCTGATGCGGCACAGCATAGTCGCGTGCCGTCAAGCTATCTATAGGTATCTTCCATATCTTAACATTGCGTACTGCCGGATCTGAATAGGTAAAGTCGCGTTCTACATATTGTCCCATTAATATGTTGAGTGCATCGCGTTTCTGGTCCATATCTTCAACAAAAGTCACCTTACCTTTGCATACAATGCTTTGTGCTTTCATACGATAGCTACAAGCTACTTGTGCATGTTGATGTACCAACTCCGTATCACTACAAAAAGTGATGCATACGTTATTGTTTTTATTCAGCATATCGATGCAGCTGCCGGTAGGTCCTGAGTGAATGTAAATTGTGTTGTCTTTATATCCGAAGTTCATTGGTATCACATACGGATTGCCTTCCAAATCGGTGATACCGACATAGCAAATAGAGCAGCGAGAGATGATTTCATCTACTCGCTGCTTATCATTAATTTCAAGGGTTTTCATTTCTCAACTAAAGCAAAATCTAATTGTTTTTTCTCTATGTTGGCACGTGCTACCTTAATGGTGATATCATCGCCCAAATTGTATGTTTTGTGTTTACGACGTCCGCGTAAACAGTAGTTTTTCTCGTCAAATTCGTAGTAGTCGTCATCTAAGTCGCGCATAGGCACCATACCTTCGCATTTATTATCGTTAAGCTCTACATATAAGCCCCATTCGGTAACTCCCGATATAACTCCATCGAATGTTTTACCAATGAATTCGCTCATATACTCTACTTGCTTGTATTTAATCGATGCCCGTTCAGCATTGGCAGCAATTTGTTCCATGGTCGAGCTATGTTCGCATAGGTCTTCGTATTTCTTTTCAGAAACGCTACGTCCACCATCATCGTACTTTGTGAGTAGGCGATGTACCATTAAGTCGGGATAACGACGAATAGGCGATGTAAAGTGTGTATAATAATCGAATGCCAAGCCATAGTGACCAATGTTGTGTGTCGAATAGCGTGCTTTTTGCATGGCACGTATCGATACGGTTTCGATCAGATTCTCCTCTTTCGTTCCTGCTACATCATCGAGCAAGCGATTAATTGATTTAGAGATATCTGTTTTTGTACCGCTGGTACGCAGTTTATAACCAAATCGAGCAATAAACTGTGCCAAGTTATCGAGCTTTTCAGGATCGGGAAGATCGTGGATACGATAAGGGAATACTTTTGCCTTCTTGCCCTTTGGTACACGTCCTACATGTTCGGCTACAGTTCGGTTGGCCAATAGCATAAACTCTTCCACCAACTTATTCGCATCTTTCGATACTTTGAAATATACACTTACCGGCTTACCTTTCTCGTCAATTTCGAATTTCACTTCATAGCGGTCGAAGTTGATAGCTCCCGATGCAAAACGTTTCTCGCGAAGAATCTTTGCAAAAGCGTCTAGCTTTAATATCTCTTCTTTATAATCGCCCTCACCGGTTTCGATAATCTCTTGTGCCTCTTCGTAAGCAAAGCGTCTATCCGAGTGTATTACAGTATGTACAATACGATGATCTTTTATTTCGGCTTTATCGTTCATGGTAAAGATTACCGAATAGGCCAATTTATCTTCGTTGGGTCGAAGCGAGCATAAGAAGTTGCACAAACGTTCGGGTAGCATTGGGATGGTACGATCGACCAAGTAAACCGATGTGGCGCGTTTCTCTGCCTCTTTATCGATAATGCCCCCTTCGGGTACATAATGCGATACATCGGCAATGTGTACACCTATCTCCCACAATCCATTTTCGAGTTGGCGTACCGAAAGTGCATCATCAAAGTCTTTCGCATCTTTGGGGTCGATGGTGAAGGTGGTGATGCCGCGAAAATCTTCTCTTCGGGCAATCTCTTCGGGGCAAATATCATCAGGAATGCGATCGGCAGCTTTTTCCACCGCTTCGGGGTAGATATAGGGTAAGCCAAACTCAGCAAGAATGGCATGCATCTCAGTGGTATTATCGCCTGCTACTCCCAGTATATCGACTACTTGTCCGATTGGGTTTTTAGCTTTTTGTGGCCATTCTGTTACTTTTACAATGGCTTTATCGCCGGTTTTACCCCCTTTTAGTTTATCTCTTGGAATAAATATATCATTGGCCAAGGTGCGGTTTTCGGTAATTAAGAAGGCATAATTTTTGCCTACTTCGAGAGTACCTACAAACACATCGTTCGAGCGTTCGATAATCTCAATCACCTCGCACTCTTTGTCATGGTTTTTGCGTTTTGCAAAGCATACCACACGCACTTTGTCGTTGTTCATGGCATGTGCCGAGTTGCGTTCTGCCACAAATATGGCTTCACCACCATCTTCGGGTATAAACGAGTTTTTTCCGTTGCTTTTGCGTTGGAAGGTTCCTATCAGTTCATTGCCGCTGGTGTTGAGCTTATATTTAAACTTTTCAACTTCGCTTATATAATCGTCGGCTGTTAAGTCGTATAAGATGTCAGTACAGAGCATTTTGAGCGGATGAGTAGTAAGGCGAAGTTCGTTGAATAGATATTTCAATCCTATCACTTCACCTGGTCTGTCCTGAAAAAAGTTCATCACCAGATTAGCCAGTTCCTTTTTTCCCATGCGTTTACCGGCTTTTTTTTCTTTCTTTTTAGCCATAACTTTTCAATCTAAATATATTTATTCACAAAGTAAAACAATTTAAATGAGTTGTTCGTTCATTTCGGGCTTTTATTCTTTACAAAAGAATACAGTCAACACTCTATTTCACCCTATTTAAATGGTCTATTTCTATCTGTCACTTCACTTTTTGAGTACTATTTGTTGCAAAGCCTAACATATCGTTTAACTTTGTGCCGATTAATTGACTATAAAAATAGCGAACAAATGGCGAGCATATTGATAACTGGGGCAAGTGGTTTTATCGGAAGTTTTATTGTAGATGAAGCGTTGAAACGTGGATTTAATACATGGGCCGGTATGCGTAAAAGTAGTAGTAAACGCTATTTGCAACACCATGACACTCGCTTTATTGAGCTCGATTTTGCCCATTCGATGAAGCTTCGCGAACAGTTGCAGCAGCATAAAAACCAATATGGCGCATTCGACTATATTGTGCATTGTGCAGGCACCACAAAGTGTCGCAATAAAGACGAGTTTGATAAGACTAATTTTGTGCAAACTACCCATTTTGTAGAGGCATTGCAAGCATTAAACATGGTGCCGAAGCAATTTTTGTATGTGAGTACACTCAGTGTATATGGTCCTATACGCGAAACCGACTATACTCCCATTACCGAAAGCGATACCCCTCAACCCAATACTGCTTATGGTATGAGCAAATTAAAATCGGAAGAGTATCTTCGTCAGTTGATTGATTTTCCTTATGTTATATTCCGACCAACAGGGGTGTATGGTCCTCGCGAAGCCGATTACTTCTTAATGGCCAAGTCGATTCGCAATCATTTAGATTTTTCGGTAGGCTATCGTCGTCAAGATCTTACTTTTGTGTATGTGAAAGATATGGTACAGGCCATTTTTGCTGCCATCGACCGTAAAGTTGTGCGGAAAAGCTATTTTATATCCGACGGACATGTATACCCCAGTCGCCAATTCTCTGATTTAATTCAAAAAGAGTTAGACAAATCGTTTGTTCTTCGCATCAAATGTCCGTTAATTGTACTTAAAGTAGTATCTTTGCTGGCCGAGAAAAGTGCCGGATTACTAGGAAAGAGTAGTACACTGAATTCGGACAAGTATAAAATAATGAAACAAAGAAACTGGCAATGCGACATCGCTCCTGCTCGTGATGAGTTGGGATATGCCCCGCAATATGACTTAGAACGCGGAGTAAAAGAGACCATTGCATGGTATAAAAAAGAAGGATGGCTTTAGACTTATTTAAAAAGATTGAAACCGGCAAAGGACTTTTTGCCGTCGAAAAGGTTTCATTGATATACAACTTGTTAACCTCGATATTGATTCTGGTGATGTTCGGACAATTGGTTAACCCCATGAATATGTTGCTCGACAGAATTATTATTGCCGGAATGACATTTTTATTGATGTATCTGTATCGATTGGCACCCTGTAAGTTCTCGGCATTTGTGCGCATTGCCGTGCAAATGAGTTTGCTGTCATACTGGTATCCCGATACCTATGAGTTCAATCGCTTTTTCCCCAACTTAGATCATATCTTTGCTCATTGGGAACATGCTGTGTTTGGCATGCAACCGGCACTTCACTTTTGCGAAATCATGAACTACAATTGGTTTAGCGAGGCGGTTAATATGGGCTATTTCTCTTATTACCCTATGATTTTTTTGGTGGTTTTGTTTTACTTTTTCACCCGTTTTGCACAGTTCGAAAAAGTATCGTTCATTATCACCGCTTCATTTTTTATCTACTATCTCATTTATATTTTCGTGCCGGTGGCAGGTCCACAGTTTTATTTTCCGGCCATTGGTATGGAAAACGCCGAACAAGGTATATTTACATCGATAGGCGATTATTTTAATAATAACCGCGAGTTGCTTCCGGGACCGGGATATGCCGATGGTTTCTTTTATAAACTGGTAGAAGGATCGCAACAAGTAGGCGAACGTCCTACCGCTGCTTTCCCTAGCTCTCATGTTGGGATATCTACTATATTAATGATTTTGGCTTGGCGTGCCAATAAAATTCTTTTTGCTTGTTTGTCGCCTTTCTACATACTATTGTGTTGTGCAACCGTATATATACAAGCTCATTATCTGATCGATGCCATTGCCGGAATGATTACTGCATTTATCATTTACTTTATGGTTAGTGCCATGTTTAAATATTGGTTTTCGAAACCTACTCATCATCATACATTACAACACAAAAGCCAATCTTAACAGATTGGCTTTTGTGTTGATCCATGTTCTTGATTAATTTTATCGAACAATTCAAATAGCTCCTCTACCGTAGCGGCTCGAAGCATTGCTATACGTGTTTCTTTAAAGTTTGGAATGCCTTTAAACAGCGGTGTTGCAGCCAAATGACGACGAATATGAAGTATGCCGCGACGTTCGTCAAGACGATGTACACTATCGACTACCTGTTGGCGAAGAATATCCATATACCATGCAAACGATTCGGCAGGCAAATGCTCGCCGGTCTGTAAATAGTGCTTAATTTCGCGGAATATCCAAGGACGACCAATGGTGCCACGACCTACCATGATGGCATCTACCCCGTAACGATCGAAGTATTCTTTTGCTTTTTCGGCCGACGTGATATCGCCGTTGCCAATAATAGGGATGTGCATGCGGGGGTTGTTTTTTACCTCGCCAATCAATGTCCAATCTGCTTCGCCGGTATACATTTGTGCACGTGTTCGGCCATGTATAGCCAATGCAGCAGCACCGCAATCTTGTATTTTCTCGGCCAAATCGACAATGATTTTCTGATTACTATCCCATCCCAATCGGGTTTTTACGGTAACGGGAATTTTCACAGCATCGACCACCGCACGGGTTATTTCAAGCATTTTGGGTACGTTTTGCAACATACCTGCTCCTGCGCCTTTACCAGCCACTCGTTTTACGGGGCAACCAAAGTTTATGTCGAGTATATCGGGTTTTGCCTCCTCTACAATACGTGCCGCTTCTACCATTGCATCGGTTTCTTTGCCGTAAATTTGAATCACTACAGGGCGTTCTTCTTCGCAGATATCAAGCTTTTGAGCAGTTTTGTTGACTGCACGAATCAATGCATCGCTCGATACAAACTCCGAATACACCATATCGGCACCAAAACGCTTGCACATCAAGCGAAAAGCGGGGTCGGTAACATCTTCCATCGGTGCCAAAAGCACCGGATATTTGCCTAAATCTATATCTCTTATTTTCATTTTATCTTTTTAAACAATACAGGCTATGCAAAGCAATGTGTTGATCTATGAGGCTGATTGTTGCTATCTATCTTGTGAAATAGGCCATTTCACACTTGTGAATAAGCCATATCACTTTTGTGAATCAACGATATCACATTTGTGAAGTTACGATATCACTAACCTACATGTTCGCATCTATCGTTTACATACCTTTAAATAATCTTATTGAGCTGCAAAAATACAGAAAAAGGCTTACCTTTGTATGCTTTTTATTATTTAAACATAGCGCTTTAGCTTATTATAATAATTATTTGAATATGCGTTTACAAGATTTTGAAATAATGGCACCCGTAGGCTCTCGCGAGTCATTGGCGGCTGCTATCCAAGGGGGAGCCGACTCAATATACTTCGGCATCGAAAACTTAAACATGCGTGCCCGCTCGGCCAACACGTTTACAATTGACGACTTACGCGAAATTGCAGCTACTTGCGATGAGCACGGCATGAAGAGCTATTTGACTGTCAATACGATTATTTACGATAACGATATCGCACTGATGAAAACCATTGTCGATGCAGCCAAAGAGGCAGGCATTTCGGCAGTAATTGCGGCCGATGTTGCGGTAATGAGTTATGCCCGTAGCATTGGTCAAGAGGTGCATCTTAGCACGCAGCTAAACATTTCGAACGTGGAGGCTTTGAAGTTTTATGCGCAATTTGCCGATGTAGTAGTGTTGGCACGCGAGTTAAACTTAGATCAAGTAGCCGAAATCTATCAACACATTTGCGACGATAATATTTGTGGTCCTAGCGGCGAGCAAGTACGCATCGAAATGTTTTGTCATGGTGCGCTTTGTATGGCGGTATCGGGCAAATGTTATCTATCGCTTCACGAAATGAATACATCGGCCAATCGAGGTTCGTGTACGCAAATCTGCCGCCGCTCTTATGCTGTGAAAGATAAAGAAACCGATATCGAACTAGAGGTAGACAATCAATACATCATGTCGCCCAAAGATATGAAGACCATTCATTTTATGAATAAGATGATTGATGCCGGTGTACGTGTATTCAAGATTGAAGGACGTGCTCGTGGACCTGAGTATGTGCGTACGGTGGTAGAATGCTATAAAGAGGCGATCAAAGCCTATATGGCCGACGACTTCACTGAAGATAAGATTGCACAATGGGACGAACGATTGAAAACGGTTTTCAACCGTGGATTCTGGGATGGTTACTATCTCGGACAACGTCTTGGAGAGTGGAGCGCCAACTACGGCTCGGAAGCTACCGAACGTAAAATATATGTAGGCAAAGGCATCCGCTACTTTAGCAATCTTAACGTGGCCGAGTTTTTAGTTGAAGCGGCTCCACTGCATGTAGGCGAAAAGATTTTGATTACCGGCCCTACTACCGGCGCGGTGTTTGCAACTGTCGAAGAGATTCGTGTCGATTTAAAACCTGTTGAAGTAGCCAATAAAGGCGAACGTTGCTCGTTTAAGGTCGATGAGAAAATTCGTCCGAGCGATAAGCTATATAAATTGGTGTCGACCGAAGAACTGAAAAAGTTTAAAGGGGGAAAAGAGAGATAATACAGAACCGAAAATAATGAAAGGAGTGGAACGATAAATAGAAAAAGTTCGACTCCTTTTTTATTTAAACCATCTAAAAAACAATAGAATGCAAAGAATATTCATATATTTGTTTAACGGTTATTCCGATTGGGAATTGGCATATATTACGCCTCAATTGATGAAAAACAATCACTGTCGGTTGGTCTATTTCACGGATGATGGCAAAACTGTTAAATCAATGGGAGGATTGGATGTTGTGCCCGATGCTGCTTTTGGTGATCTTCATATCGATGATGTTGATTTACTTATTTTGCCGGGAGGCCCTCTGTGGGAGCAGTCATCATCATTGCCTATCGATTCGATGATACATCGATTGTATGAGTTGAACAAAGGCATTGCGGCCATATGTGGTGCAACGGCTCATCTGGCTCGTTTACACCTGTTGAATGGGATAAAACATACGAGCAATGCCCTATGCTATCTCCAATGGGTTGCTGCCGATTATGTTGGCGATCAATATTATGTCGATGTACCAGCCATTGCCGATCATAAAATAATCACCGCAGGTGGAGTTTATCCCATTGAGTTTGCCCGCGAAATAATGAGGATGTTGCAATGCGAAGATGAAATGGCTATCGATAAATGGTATCAGTTGTATAAAAACGGAATTTGGAAAGAATAAAAATAGAGACATGTCAAAATATATCTACGAATTAACATTGAAAGTACGCGATTACGAATGCGACCTTCAGGGCATTGTAAATAATGCCAATTATCAACACTATTTAGAACATACGCGTCATGAATTTTTAGCTTCTACGGGAGGCGACTTTGCATCCTTACATCAACAAGGCATTGACCCGGTAGTAGCGCGCATCAACATGGCATTCAAAACTCCTTTGAAAAGTGGCGATGAATTTGTGTCACGACTCTATTTAAAGAAAGAGGGTATAAAATATGTGTTCTATCAAGACATCTTCCGCAAAGCCGACGAGAAAATAGTTGTTAAGGCTACTGTCGAAACGGTTTGTGTGGTCAACGGACGGTTGAGCGAATGTGTATTGTTTGAAGAGTTGTTTAAAGACTTTCTATAATCCATCATGAGTAGTAGGGAAGAACGTATCGCTTGCATGGCACTACATTTGGTGCCCGGCATTGGAACAATGGGTGCTAAAAGACTCATCGACGGCATGGGTAGTGCTATGGCTGTATTCGAAAATCGTTGCGAACTTCCTACTATCTTGCAAGATGTGAGCGAAAGATTGGTTGGAATGCTCGATTGTCCTGATGCTTGGGAGCGTGCCAAACGTGAATATGAGTTTATCGAAAAAAACAGTATTACCTGCCTGACGTGTACCGATGAGGCCTACCCATCGCGTTTGCGTGAGTGCGATGATGCTCCAACCCTGCTTTTCTTTAAAGGTAATGCCGATCTGAATGCACTTCGTATAGTGAGTATGGTAGGCACTCGGCATGCTACCGAATATGGCAAAACACTCTGCCAAACGTTTGTACGCGATTTACAATCCATGTGTCCTGATGTTTTGGTAGTAAGTGGATTGGCTTATGGTATCGATATTCATGCACATCGAGCCGCTTTATCCAATGGATTGCCTACTGTTGGGGTATTGGCGCACGGCCTCGATCGTATTTATCCGTCTACTCATCGAAATACGGCTATACAAATGCTTCAAAATGGAGGTTTATTGACCGAATTTATGAGCGAAACCAATCCTGATAGACATAATTTTGTACGTCGAAATCGTATTGTTGCAGGAATGTGCGATGCTACTATTGTGGTGGAATCGGCTTCAAAAGGTGGTTCGCTTATCACTGCCGATATTGCAGAAAGTTATCATCGCGATTGTTTTGCCTTTCCGGCTCGTACTACCGATACGCTTTCATTGGGATGCAATCAGCTGATACGCGACAATAAAGCCTCATTGCTACTCAATGCCGAAGACTTTGTAAAGACAATGGGGTGGGAGGATAGTGCCAAAGTTCCGAAAACGATACAACGTAGCCTATTTGTCGATTTAAATGAAGAGGAGCAACGAATCGTCGATATTCTTCGGAAGTTTGGCGATCAGCAAATCAATGCGTTGGTGGTTGAAGCCAATATGCCGGTGCATAAAATGAGCGTTCTTCTTTTTGAAATGGAGATGAAGGGATTGCTCAAGGTAATGGCGGGAGGCATGTACAAACTTCTTCAATAAAGCATTTATAAGTCTTGCATGAAAGTAGCCAGATTGACTTCTCGATCTATGCTGAGTTTTTTGCGTAATCTTAATCTAGCCTTTTTAAGAGCTTCGTCCGATTGGAATGTGATTTTACTAATATCTTTGTTGCTCATATTCAGTTTTAAAAATACACATAGCTTTCTTTCATTGGGTGTTAACGTGGGATACTCTTCGTTGAGCTTTTTATAGAATTCGGGGCTTATTTTGATAAATAAGGCTTCGAACTCATTCCAACTGTTTTCGTCGGATTGATGTTTGTAGTAATTGATTAATGAACGCATATCTCCTTTCGATCCCGACTCAACATCGCTTTCAATATTTTCTAGTAGTTTTAAACATTGAGTGTTTCTTTCTGCATTCTGTACCAATTTGAGTTTGGCTGCCGCCATCTCTTTTTCTCTCAACTCGGCCTCTCGTTTAATGTTTTCTATCTTTAAGAGCAGTACTTGCTTTTTCAATTTTGCCGATCGATAAATGGTAATGAGAAGTATTAAAATCAGAACTAATAGCAAAACAATAGCTGCAATGATTTGTCGCTGGATCTTAATTTTTAACTCATGATGGGCTTGTTTCAGCTCATATTCATGTTTCTGCTTTTCGTATTTGTATTGACTTTCGGTTAATGCCAATTGCCTGATGTTTTGTGCATTAAAAATACTGTCATTGTTGTTTTTATACTCCTTGAAGTATTCTAACGATTTCTTATAATCACCTAATCTATAATAGCTGTCCGATAATAAAAGGTTATTTCTTCTAATGGATTCAAATAACTTACGGTCTAATGCAATGCTTAATGCCTTGTTTAAATAAGGTATCGCTTTTTGCGGTTGATTGGATTGATTGTAATATTCGCCATATCTCATCCATATCGACTCTAATACTCTTTGATCTTGTAGCTCTTCTGCTATTTTTTGAGCCTCCGACAAGTATTTCATTCCTTCATCAAAATTTTTCTGCGATATATAATATGAGCTTATGTGCTCCAGAATCGAAATTTGCTGATCGAGTTTATCTCCATCAGAAAGTTCTAAAGCCTTTTTTAATGACTGCAATGCAGTTGGTTTTTTCTGTTCACTCTCAATAGTTCCAATGTTGAGCATACAAATGGCCATCTTTTGTCTATCATCCATTTTTTCTGCCATCAAATAGGCCTCCATTAATGCTTCTATGGCTTTATCATACTCCTTTTGAATGTAGAGAATTCCTGCAATGTTTACAATTGATGTGGTTTCTCCCTTCTTATCACCTATTTCTTCACATATTAATCGATTTTTGATTCCACTTTCTAAGGCTTCATTTAGTTTTCCTTGACGTTGATAATTTATGGCAATTCCTCCATAGGATCTTGAAATCATAAACTTATCATTCGTGATTTGGCTCATTTCTATTACCTTATTCAGATAATCGATGGCTTCCGAATATCTGCCTTCACGTTCGCTATTTCTTGAAAGGGTATAGTATATTTTTGACAAGATACTCTTGTCATCTATCTTTTCTGCAATGGGTATACAACTTTTTAATATGCTATCACTTTTATCGATGAGTCCAAACTCAATATTGATATTTGCTATACCGATTGAGGTGTTACAAATTCCTTTATAGTATTTAGCTTTAGCTGCGATAGCATATGCCTTTTCAAATAATTCTAGCGCTTTTTTCCGATCCGATTGAGTAAACGTAATACCTTTTAACCATATACTGGTCGATTCTCCTTCGGCGTACCCCAATTCCTTCGATTCTTGAAGGGCTTCCTCAATATATTTGTCGGCAAGTTGTGGCGACTTCCAATGAATGGCATAGGCTATCTCATTGGCTAAATCAATCTTCTTTTTACTTATGGTATTGCATTTTTGATAGGATACCTCTAACTCTTCTAATGGTCTGTTTTGTGCAGATAAAGGAAGGAACATTAAAGTTGATATAAATATCAACAAATGCACTTTTAAGGGTTGTAATGTTTTTTTCATAACAAAAATAATAATGAGGCACAGGTTTAAGTTGTATAATTCTTATGTAAAATTAATGAATATGAACATTATATACAACTTATTGACCGTTTATTTTTCATATCAATTTTAGAGTGATTGTATGTTTTATTTTTATAAATACACTTTATTTTAAAATGAATATGCAATAAAATAATTGGACAATTGGTGGACATTATACTATTATGAGTACTTTTTTAGATTGTCTTTCAAAATAAATAGCATCTTTTTACAATTGTATTTCATTGAATAACAGTGTTTTCTGTAGAGGGACATCTGTTTTATATTCTTCTGTCCACTTTTTGTCTTATATTTTAATTCTTTCGTTTATTACAACCTCTCTACTTTTGAAATCAGGAATAATCACCCAATCAATAGGCTTTTCAAACTATAAAAATTGGCCGGATTAACTAAAACCAGTGCAAAATAGGTCGTTCGATACGATCTTCATAATGAAGTGCAATAAATAAGATTACAAAAATTTGATATGATAGAATTCTTTATTCATAAAATCAAGCTATGGAGATTGATTCAAATTCTTTTATTAGGATTTTCCATTCAACTTAGAGCACAAGTTCAATCAATTCAGGTTGATACTATTGTCGATTTCAAAATGTATTTTTGCTTTGATAGTTACGCCATAGATAGCAGCTATATGGAAAATCATATTTCACTTCAAAAGCTAGATGCACTATTGAATTCCGAAGCGTCTCATACATCGTTGCCCGACTCTATTTCGATCACTGCATCCTCTTCTCCCGATGGAAATGCTCTGTATAATGAGAAACTGGCCCAAAATCGGTTGATGTCTATTCGTGAATATATCATCAATCGATATCCCTTGGTGAATCAAAGCGATATAAAATACACCAATTTAGGAGAAGACTGGGAAGGATTAAGGCAATTTGTTGCAAGTGATGCTCAAGTGCCTCAACAACAAAAAGTATTAGATGTGATTGATAGCGATATAAATGTTGCCACCAAAGAATGGCGTTTGAAACAAATAGCCAATGGTGCAGCTTGGCGCTACATGAAACGATTGTACCTTAGTAAATTGCGTAATGTAGCTTCTTATAAGGTCTATTATCAAACTTCTATAAATGATACAGTGGTAGAACAACCGCTTATCGAAGAGGTGGTGGTTAAATCGATTCCCGAACCCATAGATATGCCAGTGGTAGACGAAATATCAACTCCATCATCTGTACATCCGCTTTTCGCAATAAAAACAAACTTACTTTATGATGCCATTACTGCATTCAATCTTGAATTGGAACTACCCATTGGCAAAAAATGGTCTATCTCGTGTGAGTATATTTTTCCTTGGATGAAATCGACTAAAGCTGATTGGACCATGCGAATAATGGCCGGTCATGGTGCGGTGAAGTATTGGTTAGGCAATCGAGACGAAAAGAGTGTCTTAACCGGTTGGAGCGTAGGAGTTACTGCCGGTGGTGGAAAATACGACGGACAATTTTTTAATAAAACAGGTCGTCAAGGTCACTTATGGGATGCGGGTGCTCAGTTAGGTTATGCACATCGTGTGGGCCGCCATTTCACAATGGAATATATTTTAGGGCTGGGTTATGCACAGACCGATTATAAAGTATATCACGAGGTAGAAGATACTCAATATGGCAATATTAAGGTTTTTGATTATCCGTGGATTACAAAACGTCGCAACTGGATAGGCCCTATCTCGGCAAAAGTATCATTGGTATGGTTGATCAACTATAAATCAACAAAACATTAGGAGGAAAAGAGATGAACATTAAGCATTTTGTAATGATACTCAGTCTGGCATCTATTATTTTTTCATGCAATCATGATCATTTATACTATTCATATGGTGATGTGGCAGTTGTCAGAATAAATATCGATTGGAGCAATACTCATTTGACCCCTAATGGTGTATCGGCTTACGCATTCGATCATGTAAGCGGAAGGGCTGTGAGCGAATGTGTTATCAGTTCGAAACCTGAATGGGTTGATATAGAATTGCCGATGGGAAATTATGATATATTGGTGGTGAATGATACAGAATACGAACTCAATAACATTGAATTTAAAGGTATAGAAAATCTGAATAACTTTTGTGCGATGATTACTGCACAAACCGAATCAAAGTTTAAAGGTATACAGTTTAAATCTGATAACTGCTTTATATCCGATTGTGATAAGTTGGCATATGATATTGTTCGCAATGTAACGATTGACCAAATAGACATTGTCTATTATCATGATAAACCCGATGTAAACACAGTATTATTATCAAAAACGGTGAATGCCCGGTTGCAACAAGTGACCGAACTGATTGATATTGAACTAGAAGTAATGAATTTAAATTCGGCTGCTGGTGCTCCTCGTTCACAGCTCACTGATTTAGCTGCAGGCTATCGATTAAATAATGGAGAAAAGCATGAAGACGTGGTGACCCATGAGTTTGTATTAAACAACAGGGTGATAGATCCCGATAACAATAAGTTGGGTAGAATTAGCAAAAAGATGATCAATTTTGGTTTGCATACTCAAACAAAGGCCGATTTAACTTATCCACATAAATTAATAATGAGTTTTGTGCTTATTAATGGCGAAACTTATGTAGTCGAGCTCGATGTAACCGAGTTGATAGAATGTTACCATGACGGTTTTCAGAATGTACATAAAATTCGTACCTCAATCGAAATACCCGAAGTTATTGGTAGTGGTGGCGGGGCTTTCGATCCCGATATTGAAGAGTGGGACGACATAGAGGTAGATTTACCAATCTAAAAAGAATAATAATAATTTATTTAATTCCAATCAAATGAAAAAGAATCGTTTATTTATGTTTGCGGTAGCAGCTGCTATATTCGCAAGTTGTTCGCAAGAGAGTGTTATTGATAGCGAAGTGATGAAACAGAGCAATGCCATCGGGTTTAGTACATATAAATCAGTAACCAGAGGGAATCCGGTAGATAATAACAATGAGTTTATGACTGTGGGCAATACATTTGGCGTGACTGCATTTATTTCTACCGAAGGGATTACATCTCCTTATATGGGATATGCTGATCATGGTGCAAAAATTATTTACGGAACCAATTGGGGGTATGCTAACGAAAACGAAAAAGCATTTTGGCCTATGAAAAGCGAAACGCTTGACTTCTATGCTTATGCTCCTTTTGGGAATGATGCCATTACTACTACATTTAATAAAACAGCAGGTATGACACTAAATTATACTGTGCCTGCTGCCGAAGCAGATCAAGTAGATGTGATGTATGCATCGGCAATGGCAGTTGGAAAACCTGCTAGTGGCAATTCTGTGAATATGCCTTTTAAGCATGCTTTAACTCAATTGCATTTTAGAATTGCGACCAAAGCCGAGCGTTTGAAAATTGATATTGAAGCGAATGGTGTAGCAATCAACCAAGTGATGGGAACCGGTGTATTATCGCTAAACACAGCGCAAAATGCAAGCTGGAGTAATTTGTCGACTCCGGCCAATTATACCGTAACCAGTGAAGCTATTACCGGTGAATATACAGGTCTTTCTACAGGTTATAAAACAATAGGCACAGCCGATAATGCTTTGATGCTTTTGCCACAACAGTTCGCAGCATGGAGTGAAAATGCACCTCATGCACCTCAACAGTTCGCAGCGTTGAGCGAAGGAACAGGTGCTTATCTTACCATATCTTGTAAAATATACCAACAACTCTCCGATACTGAAAAAGTTTTCTTGAAAGGCGATGCAGATAACTATGCAGTCATCACCATTCCTATATAAAGTACCAATGCCGAAGGTACAGAAATCTGGAAAATGGGTAAAAAACTAACTTACAATCTGCTTATTAGTGGCAACTTAACCGAACTCGATCCGATTGAATTTACAACTGATGTCGAAGCATGGGACCCTATTGAAGGGGGTGTAATAGAAAACAATTGATTGATAGACATGCTTTCGATACCGTAAATAAAATACTTATGAACAGATTTATAGTCTGTTCATAAGTATACTTCCCCATAAAATCGTCGCTAATTTATCTTCATCGAAACAGGGCGATGGCTTTAGCTATGATGGCGCAATAGGGTATAAAAGGTTGAATCTCCTTTTACACTCACAAGGCAACTTCAATACCAACAAGTTGCTCAACTTTAAAAACGTATTTAAAATGAAACAACATACGAATCGGTCTATACCAGCCAAAGGGTGGATGGCAATAAGCCTCATCTTTTTATTTATTGCTTGCAATAATGATTCTTTCATCGATACAAATGTACTTTCTAGTGCAGGTCAAAAGATTAGTTTCGGCATTGTATCGGCAACAGATGCTCAAACCAGAGTTGAGATGAATGATGATAATGCCCCGGCTCACTCTCGTTTCGTATTGCGATCGGTCGATACGCGCGATACATTGTGTGTTAGTGCGGTGATAACCGATGCTATATATAAAAAGGGTTTGCATCGTGATGATGCTGTCACTCGTGCTCAACCGGTTAGTACAATCGACGAATATGGCAATTTCAATGTCTTAGCCTATTGTATGTTGGGCAACAAGCTGATTGAAAGTTTTTATATGAACGAAAACGTAAGCAACTGTATCAGAGGTGTATGGCAAACGCAGGGGGATTGCTTTTGGCCTACCTCCGACTACCGGTTGCGATTTTTTGCATATGCTCCTACCGACATCGATATCACAGCTCCGGTCAATACAAAAACTACCCAACTAAGCTATACAGTACCTTCCGATGTCAATCAGCAAAAAGATATAGTTGTGGCAGCTACCGATTATATTACCGGAGGAGTCAACGCACAAGTACCACTCAGTTTTAAACATATTTGTACAGCTGTTCGCTTTGTAGTGGGCAATGATGTGGAGACAGGCACAATAAAAAGTATCACACTCAAAGGTATTAAGAATAGTGGTGATTATGATATGACCACGCATAACTGGACACTCCATGCTACAACTGCCGATTATATTCAGATGTTGAATAAAGATCTTAACGGCAGCGAATCGTCAGGGAGTGATGTCACCTCTTCTGACGGAACCTTTATGATGTTGCCTCAACTACTTGGTGCCGATGCTAAGGTAGAAGTATTGTTTCATGATGGTACCACCGGAACCGATCGTGTTCTTTCGGGAACGATTGCCAACACCGAGTGGCCTATCGGAAAAACTGTAACCTACAAACTATCCATTTCGCAAGGCTACGATTTGATATTCAATACTGTTCCTACCTTGCAAGATGCTCACTACGTGATGTATCCCATCACGTTCAGTGCCAAAGGCTTACCCGGAGGGTGGACACTAACATCTACCGATCCGTGTGTTACATTGACCACTGCCTTAACCGATTTGCAGCAACAAGGATATTGGATTGACGAAGATAGAGGAACAACCTCTATAAGCGGTACATCGGCCGATAACATTACGGTGTATGCTTTCCTTGAAGAAAATATATCAGAGACCACTCGAAATATTACTTTAGAGCTACGACCTACCGATAAACCAACCGCTACTGCTACCACTTTTACCATATCGCAGTTGTGCCCCAGTTGGAACGGCACTTTCGGTTGCGAAAGAATAGAAGATACGAATACTTACCCTTGGGGATTTAAGTGGAATAGAAAGGTGCGATATGAGTTTAGTGGTTTTAATCTTTTCTTGGCTTGGATATTTGATAGCCGATTTTCTAGAGAGGGCACCTATTATAAGGCAGAAATATTGGATTTACTAATTTATAAATGGGTTAAAGTAGAAATCGATTATTCAAAGCTTTCCGATTTGAAAGGCGCTAACGACGTAGATGGACTGATAAACAGCAAATATCTTTTTAACTATACAGGAGGCAATGCTGCAATTGATGAAATAGAGCAGTTTTGTATTGATTATACCTCTTTATCGGGAGGAAAGTTCAAGAAAACATTCGAGCAGGGTTCACAATATGTACCTAGCAATTATGCCGCTTTCGAAGCTTTAAAGTTGAATAAATTCATAAAAGAGAAGGTAGAAGAGGGCGGACAAGTGATGTATTTTCCTAAACTAATCGAAGCGAATATGAAATGGTACTTACCCTCTTCCGATCAAAGTTCGTTGGTTATCGATCAGGAATACCCACTTCAAGGCACCTATTGGTCGTCCAATGCGGGCAATGATAATGTGAGTGCTTTTTGCTATAGTGCACCCCATTATAGTTTATTGACCGACGACAGAATGACCGAGCACAAAGTACGCGCTGTGCGCAATCGTCCTTAAAACTGTAAATCGTATCTAAAATCGTGTCTGTGTATATTGATCATGTTCAAAGAGGCTCACCGCAGGGTGAAGCCTCTTTGAATGTTTAAGAAAGAGAGAATTTATAAAGCTGATTAATTGAGTTTGAACATTACCGGAATGGTATATTTTACTCTAACCACTTTATCATTGAGTTTCCCGGGTTGCCATGCAGGCATTGACTCTATTACACGTTTAGCTTCTGCATCCAATTCAGGATCTATACTTTTGACGATAGTAACATCCGATACCGAACCATCGGTATTAACAATGAATTGCGCAATCACACGCCCTTGCGTATGTGCCTTTTGTGCCATTTCAGGATATTTGATGTTTTTAGAAAGAAACGCCATTAGTTCCGAAATTCCACCCGGAAATTCGGGCATTTCTGTTACCTGATCATAAACTTTATCTTTCACCATTTGGCTCGATTCATCTTTCTGACTGTTGTCTATTAACATTTCGGCAGGTGTTGTAGCCGTTGCATCTATGGTTTCGATGGCATCATTTTTGTCTGCCGAAGTACAATTTATCATCATACATAGCAAAGCTATCACGGGGATGAAAAGCAAATACTTTCTGATCCCATTTTTATGGGTACGCGGTTGGTTTAACATCATAATTCGTTTTTTTAAGGGTAATACATTAAAGTTGTTATATAAATTTGCTGCAGCCATTTGTGGATAGTGATTATTGAGCAGATGATATTGATAGCCTTTCTTATCGGCTCCACCATTGATTACTGCTTGGTCGGCCTGATACTCATGATTGATGCGTACCTCTTTGCGCAGAAGCCATGCCACAGGGTTTATCCAACATACCATAATCAGCCATTGCATGATCAAAATATCTATTGAGTGATATTGTGTGACATGCTCTTTCTCATGAAGCAAAATTTCGTGTAATTCGCCTTTTTCGTAAACCGTATCGGGCAAACAGATCCATCGGAAGAATGAGAAAGGAGGCATTGCACCTCGTAGCCATCGTACATCGATACCTTCTACTATTTCTTTTCTCGATCGAATCAGCATATAGTTAATGTGCATCAGCGAAATTATCGTGCGCAGAGCAAAAAATGCCGCTATTATGATATAGACGATATACGAACATAACACCCACGATAAGAAATGTCTACTGTCGACAGTTGCTTCCGTAAGAGTTTCGGGAAGCGTAATGGTAGCTACAAAAGCGTCGATGGGCTCAACTGCCGACGTCACAATTGCACTAAAAGGGATCAAGGGTAACACAAACGCTACCAAAACGATGCCCAATAAAGCGAATCTGCGACATGCAAAAAATGTATCATTGCTTAGGCATAGTTTATAAAACAGATACAACACAATCAGCAAGATATTGGCTTGTATCAGATAATGAAATATCGAGTTGAGGGTTGAATAAAACATTAGGAATCACCTCCTTTCTTCGACGATTCGTTTTCGATGAGGCTGATCAATTCGTGTAGCTCTTCTTTGCTTATTTTTTGATCTTTCACAAAGAACGATACCAACTCTTTGTACGAACCGGTAAAATAGTTGCTTACTACGTTTCGCATAAAGTGGCGTTTATATTCGTTTTGCTCAATGGCTACCCCAAATAGGGTAGTGTTGCCTACCTTTTGTGCATGGAGATAACCTTTGCGCTCTAGGTTTTTTACAATCGATGCTACGGTAGTATAAGGAGGTCGAGGTTCGGGCATTTCATCTATAATGTCTCTAATGAATCGGGCCTCTTTTTTCCAGAAATAGAGCATAATTTCTTCTTCCTGTATCGTTAGCTTTTCCATATATATGATTTATTTATATGATTATCTAGTTACTAAATATTCGTAAAGCTACTAAAGTTTCGTAGAGTGTATGTTTTTGTTTGTGTAATTAATGTTAAACGACAAGAATTTTATTGTTTTACACAACGCTTGATATTGATTTTGAGTTGGCTAGTAAAGGATAATTGCACCGATGAGTTCTTATGGCGGATACCGTTGCATGGGGGTGTATTAAAATGCGACATGGGGATGTAATGGTATACTACATCCCCATGTAATGATATAAAACACCCCCATGTTTTTATATCATTAAAACTGAATATTAATCGCTAACCTTCAGCTTTCAACCAGTAATTTAAAAGAAAAAGTGTTCATACTATTTAAGGTTAAAAATCTCTCACGCATCTTGCATAACCATAATTATATATATATCCATCGGGGTTGGGTGTAGTAATACCATACTCATCAAACCGGATACCCCATACATGTTGGCTCATTGAGCTATATTCAGTACAGGTCCAATACATCACTTCGGTATTGGCGATGATAGTAAATTTGGTAAACCCTCTTGTAGCCTCCAATTTCGATTTTAATATGTTCATTCGGATGGCCTCTCGTTGTGTGGGAAGTCTCCATTTTCCAGCCTCTCCTCCATTTGGACCTACGTATGTGGCACATGCATTTTTTGCATCCATCCATATACTCGAAGTGGTTAGAGCATCTTTAGGTGCAATGGCCAATAGAGCAGGTACTCTATTGTCTAAACTTTTTTCATTATGTGTTTTTACAGCTTCTACTCTTTTCGATTGATAAGGCATTGCCGTACAGTCAATCACAATATAGTTTCCCACGGTTTTTACATACTGTGCCCACACACTGGTACATGAATTAAATAGAATAATGAGATAAATTATAATTTTAATCATAGGTATATAATATTAAATTCTAATTGGGTAAATCTTTGACACAGCGCACAAGATATTGAGTTGTTTTATATCCGTAATGCATATATCCTTCTTCAAATCGGCACACGAAGGCATATTCATTATGAGTCTTGTATTCGGTCGAAGTCCAATAGTAATATCCGTTTCTAAATTTGTTATTGAAGTTTGGATAACTGAGCCATATTTCCTGCATTTGATAGAATGCAGGCACATACCACGGATTATCACCGATCTCGGTTGCATCAATGTAATTGTCGAAATTTTTGTCATTCTTTTTCCAACACTCAACAGCTGCTTTATAGCTGTCACCTTTATTGTATTGTTGCAATGTATTGGCTTTTCCTCGTTCTAAATCTTGAATTCCGGTCACATAGTCTACTGCTGCCCAAGGAAGGTAGGTTGCCGACTCTTCAATGGCTTCAACCACCAGTCTTTTCGAATAATAGGTCGCTCCTGTTTGATTAGGTTCTCCTCCTGCCCATCCTGCATAATCGGGAGGAACTTGTGTTATAATCACTTTTGTATAAACGTTGCTACCTGTGTTGCTCCATTTATATCCTTCTGTTGTTTTAGCTTCGAACACCGGTTCGGCTTCGGGCACGCTTTTGTTCGAAGTAGCACCTGTTGCCGGTATAATCCATTTTACGGGCGTTACATTATCTTTACATCTTATTGTTAGCTCGGTAGGAGTGATACTGTGAATTCGCATATTGTTTATATTAGTCCATGTTACCGAACTATAATCTCCTATATATTTTTTCTCTTGCACATGCGCATCCAAAAAGTTTTCTATAACTTTTATTGGTATGGTTTTGCTTATATTGCCTACCGTAATATTTATGCTACCGCTCAATCCAGTATTGTTTTCGTTTAATTTAAATTTAATCGTTGTGTTTTTCGTGTCTACTGCTTTTACACCATTGGTAATTGTAATACCGTTTCCGGTGATTGAATTGTTGCGAGGCACCTCTATATTTGTAGGTGGAAGCAAAATTTTTGCAGTCAAAGAAAACTCAGTACTACGCGAGCTATAGGCTTCCAACTGATCGAACTCGTAGGTCAAGGCATATTGCCCGTTGCTGATGATACAACTGTTTTGTGTATCTGAATCATCGGACACAATGGAGTACAAAACATTGCTGGGCGGATTGATTAATGCGTCCTCAATTGTAGGGTACCCATTTGATAGCACTTTATTGATAACAAACTTATAATTATAGTTTCTTATTACATCGATCCATTTTCCCGATTCAAAAAAATCGAGTCGATAAAATTTGCCATTGTTTTTTATCAGCATGCACATTCTGTCTTTATGAAATCTATAATTATAGACTTCGGTGGTTTTAGCATAAACCGATGAGCGATACTCGGGACTATAAAAGGCTAGTTTCTCATTTTTATAGTTACTTTGTATGGCATATTTTGTAAAATCAGCCGCTTCGGGAGTTTTAAATGTGAGGGTCGACATCTCGGGAAATGTAAAAAAATCATATTTAAAAATCGATCCTTTGTCGGGATATAAAGCCATTGTCCAAGTAGTTGTATTTGCATCAAAGGGTACAACACCTGGTGCATAACTGGTAGATGGGTCTATCGATAATTGAACTTTTGCGATGGCCCTACTGAGTAAAACTTCATATCGGGGAGAATTGTCCCAAGTAGAATGACTCGACATAGGCAAACCTCTACCACTTGCCACATCTGCTTGATTTAAATTCCAGTTGGTAGACGGAAACTTATCATTGATATTGTTGTATGTTAATCCGGTGGGCAATTCACTTACCCCCGTATTGATAAGTATCATTATTTTGTTGCCGAATGCTATAGGGAGTTGCGATTTAATAATTTTTTTTGCCGGCAAATCGGTATCTATAATTTGAGTACTTACGTTTACCTTTTCGCCTGCAATAAAATTGTCCGAATTATCAAAGATAAGTACATACAAATCGTCTATCGAATTTTCATTGGGAGTAGCATTACGAGTGATCACCTCGAGTGGTTCATCGATATGAATGATAATATCGGTACCTTGTTTCGATACAGAGAGTGACTCATCAAAATATTGCTCTGTACATGCGGTAAGTAGCAATAGTAGCGCAAATATACATGTATGGTTATATTTCATGGTATACATTATTATAATTAGTCATTGCGAAAGCATCTCAATAAAAAACTTGGATCATTTTTAATAGCTAGGTGAGGCTGTGTTAATACATTATCTTTACTAACATACATATATCTATTATCACTATAATATGCGGTAGAACTCCAATAAACAGTGCTTTGGAATCTATATGACTTTCCTAAATACACTTGCGAACGTCGCACGGTTATTAACTCATCGATAGAGGGTACATACCAGTTGGGGCCTATTTCGCGACATATTCTTGCCACCGAAAAAGCTTGTATAAATGTATATTCCATCCAATCGGTATTGTAAGGACCCTTACCATGCAAATGCCCATGTTTTCCCTCTTTTGAAATATCAAATGTAAGGGTCGTTACATCGCTCGACCATAACATCGCTTTTTCTGCTATGGCCTTATCCATTGGATGTACGCATCCTGTTTTATTTAGCTGTATGCCATTTGGAGGTAAATTTTGAGTCCATGGATAAAGCGCATCGCTTCTTAAAATTTCGTTCGGTATAAATCCGTTATCATAGTTTACAGTAACGCACTTTTTTATGCTTCCTGTCTTAAACCATAATTTAACAATACTGTTATCATTGATTTCGATCACTTTATAGCTCATTTTAATGTTGTGAGCTTTTCCTTTGCCATCGGGCAATCCGGTAATGGATGATCGAGGCAACCATTCGGGCAGGTTGCTTCCATCTAAAGTTGTTATGGTTCTATATTCAAACCCTTCGAAAGTAATAATTCCATCCGAAGCAACCTTTAACGATGCCGTATAGCTATTGTTCAACTGTCCCCAATCCATATTAATGGTGCTTTGCGAAAAATTCAACTTACTACCCTCTATGTTGCCATTGATGTTTTTTTCGATCCAATCTTTAATACGAATATTTACATCTATCTCTTTGAGAGTAAAAGTGCAATAAATAGAATATACTTTGTTGCGCTCTATTGAACTTAATGTGTTTCCCGGTTGATTGCCAATGGTCACATCAAAATCATATGTTTTTCCATTATAGTTAACCTTGCCCAGCTTAAAGCCAAGAAGTTTGCTAGGTGTATCACATCTTCTTTCGGGTGTGTAAAAGCTAAAGGCTCGTATAGAGTTTTCGTTGTTTGAACTATTTTTTATTGGAACTATCAGTGGAGTTGTCGATCCTTTGCAAGCCGATTCTTGATTGACCAAGTTAAGGTATTTTATTATAGAAGGGGCAAGCATACCTTTTGTACTATTATTAATAATAGACAGTTCTGTGTTTTGATCGATAGTGATTGCATGAGTAACACTACTTAATTTCTGCACCATAACATCAACTCTTGCCATCGAACGGGTGACATCCATCTCTACCTTGATGGGTAGGATGGCATTGCTTGTTGTAGTATTAATGTTTTCTTTTACTCCAAACATGGGCAGACAAAAGTCATTTTTTGTAAACGTCGCATCAGAGTTGTATGCCTTTGTTATATATTCGGCCATCTCGTATTCTATTAATTCGAAAGCATCGGGATGGTTAATTAGCGCCAATTTATGTTGAAACTCTCCTTGTAAAGGTTCGTTTAGGATAATATAAAGTGTTTTCGAGCTACTTTGCTTTACCTTCAAATTCATTAGGATGTTTGCCACACTCGTATTATTATCTATGTATACCATATTATCCAATTTATTGCCATCGAAAGCATAGAGACGGGCTCTTCTAATCACGTACTCAGCCTCTCCCAACAACAGATGGTCTGTTGGGATATTTTTGTTGAATGATGTGATATCGGCATTAATGATGGCATATTGGGTAGTATGATCTAATTCGTTGCGATCATCACTACACGATGAAATGAATAACACCATTCCTATTACTAGTAATATTATAGATTTCATTCTCATAGTTGTAGGTTTATAACTCATTATCTTGAATCCATACCGTCCACTCATTCACTTGAATCATGACGGCTATATATTGTTCTTTCACATACAAATCTATATTCCAAATATCTTGTCTGTCAAGATACTCTTGTTGAGACATGTGTGCAGGCTTGGTTTTCATCAATAGCTCTACCATATCGATACTATCTTTGGGCAATAAAGAGTTTTGAGTTTTCTTGTCTATCACCGACAAAAATGTATTCTCACTGTTTCTTAGTCGCAGCACATCGCAAGTATATGCCACCTTATTGTTTTCAATTTCTTTGTTTTCGAAAGGATGATATTGTATAGTAGTGCCTTCGATTGTATTATTGTTATAATCGTAGGTGCTGTTTTTTGCCTTGATGATTACATCAATATCATCTTTATCTATACTTTGATTTAAATCGGTAATGCTGATGGTGATACGATTTGTGTTTTTATGTAAATCGATCAATTCTTTATGGCCATAGGCCTGCTTGATAGTAAATGTAATGGGCGTTCCGTACCATAACGGCTCTAATTCGTGAGATGAATGTCCGTCTTGATCGTTCATCGACAATATCAAATCTTCTATTCGAGATGTATTGATGATATTGTTTTTAATTTGATACGACTCTTTTCTTCCGGCCCATGCCATGAGTGTATATGTACCGGCAGATAGGTTGAGAGGTATCTTAAATGCATCATACTTGTTGGATGATTGGCTTTTGTCGATGATATGTTGTAATATTCCGTTTTGGTTATAAATAAAAAGTTCTACTCTTTCGCATTGTGATTGCAGCAGGTCTTCGTACAACATATTATAATCATACTTAAATGTGACATACATCGGACAATCACTATTGTCTTCGTATATATTGCATGAACTTAACAACACAACAACCGATGCAATGATTAATTGTATTTTATGTATACGACTTCGTTTCATATTCTTTTTATTTATGGCAATACATGTAAAAAGAGAACTGCTGGTATAGATTTTGAAAGAACAAGGTCTTTTTTTAATGGCTTCATAAGGTTGAATAGCGGCAGAACTCTCAACTATCTGCCGCTATTTATTATTCTAAGGCTTTATCTATTTCATTATTTTTGATAAAATAGTTTATGCTTACAATTCATTGTCTTGTTCCCATGAAGTCCAAGGATTAACAACGATATCTACCGCGATAAACGAAGATGTTTCGTCATTAGGAGTTTCTGGATTTGGTTTTGATGGGTCCGTGATAGCTGGATCGGTTGGATCTGGAATATAAGGAAGTCCGGGTTTTGTGATTTTAGTGATGTTAACATGATAATCGTTATTACGAACTACACCCCAACGACCCAATAGTTTTGATTGTACGCGGTTATCATGTTTAATTAGGATATCATAATAACATACTGATTTTTGGAAATATTCAATTAAATAAGGATTTACAGTAGCTGCTAGATAACCACCTTTTCCAATAGCATCAAGATCTGCTAAAGTTACTTCCGTTGTTTTACCTTCGCCCTTCCATCCTTTTGTACGCGATGCAGTTAACAATTTGTCAAGAAACAGGCTGTAAGTTGCTTTATCTGCTGTCGATGCGGTTGCGTAAGAAGCATTTACTTGATCGAATGTCATGACTACACCACCCATGCGGAACCAACTTGTAAAGTTTTCAATACCGTTGGGTGTAAATGTTGCTTTTACAACCATTTTTGTGGTATTGCCATATACTTGACCTGCAACCGACATCGTGTTCTCAAGGCAGTATTGTGCGGCTATTGCTGGGCCTACTTCTGGATTTGGACATTGATTCCAAGTTCCATTATCTTTAGTATTACTCAACCAGTTGAAAGCATTTGTGGCAGCAGCCATATCTAACTTTTCAAAGTTGGTATCTACTCGATATTTTGCAGGTGTGCCAGAAACAGTATAATTTGTTAACTCGGCATATGGATAATAGTTTTTATTGGTGGTATTCAATAACCATGTATCTACGCTTGCTTTACCATTTTCGGCTACAACCGATTTGTCTGCATTTCGAGCTACCGATTTTAACCAAACTTTCGACATAACACGGTCAATGTTGACAGTTGCCTTATTTGTAAGGGCGGTTGCTTTGGCAGCATTAATGGCTTCAGTCGATTCATTTGTTGCAACTACGGGTGTTACCGTAGTAAGACCTTTATCAGCCGGACTAACACCGGCACTTGTCATCATAAAGTTGTTTGTTTTGGCAACTTCGTTTACCGATTCAGCAATGGCAAGATTCATTGCTGCATACGAAGCAGCTGCTTTCATTTGTGCCAACATTTTTGTCGATGGGTTGGCTACTACAAATACTTTGTTAATATCTGACGCTACTTTAAATGCTTCAGCTGTTGCTCCGTTTACCTGGTATACACCACGTATTGCATTGTCTTTTAGACCTACCACATAAATACTGGTTAACTTTGATTCTTGCTCTGTTCCGTTGCCTATAGTAGGACCACTGTTTGCACGGGTTGATCCACCTTGAGGCATGTTTACAGAAAGTGCTAAATATGCATTTCCGCTGGTTTGCTCGGGAACTAAATTGTCGAACTCATCGTTATTGCTACAACTTGCCAAAGCAGCTATCGCTAACATTGACACAAAAAATGATCTAATTTTCATACTTAAACTAATTTTGATTAACGAATTTCTTAAATGATATTTTTATTGATTGTTTTCTATTTTTTCTATTTCCCACAGGTTATTTTCGGCCTCTTTAAGCCCATCTACCTTTGCTTGTTCAAACAGTCTACGTGCCATATCTATGTCTTGGTAGAGCTTCCAGGCTATAATACCTTTGGCGTTGATATATTGGGGCAGGGTGTTGTGAGCGTTTACATTCAATAAATATTGCTGCGCCTGTTCGTAATGGTCATTTTCAATGGCATTGATGGCTGCATTGATATTGGCCACATCGTTGGTAGGATATGTTTTGGCAGCAATGTCAAACATCTCTTTAAACTCTGCCGAATGTGGATCATAGCTGTTGGCCACTACGTATAGTTCGTTTAGGCTCACATATTGAGGTTGCGTATGTACCAATGCTTTGGCCTCTTCAATATCGAAGGCATCTACCTCGAACGATGCTTTAAACACTACACGGCGTAATGGCGGATAATAGAGTTGCAACATCTCTTTGTAGGGTACGCCGTTTTGGTATTTTTCGATTAAGCTTTTGCGCGTATATACATCGTCGGTGTTTTCGATAATGTTGATGATTGCTTCGGCATAAGGCTTGCCCGATGTTTGTAATACTTTTATCAATCCATCCCAATCTTCGTATCCGAAGTGTGCCCCGTAGTATGAAGCCGGATAAGTATATTGCGACATGAGGTAGCTTTTCAGCACCAAGGCTCTATCTACCGATAGTAATCGGTTGGCTTCAATATTTCCTTCGGGCGATGCGTATCCGTAGATGTCGATAGCGGTAACTTTCACTTTATCGTCGTTCTTAATGGAGTTAAGGGTTTCGATGATCTTCATCATTTCGGCGGCATTATTATTTCTGTCCAATATTAAATCGGACTTGCCTACAATGAAATCTAATACCGCTTCACACTCTACCGAACGATTCTTTACCGTCTCTATCTGTGGCACTATATAAGCCGTAAAAAATGATGGTGTATACTCTTGTTGTTGAGGCTGTATACGAGCCACCGATTCGGTTTGTTTTTCTATCACTTTGCCGCATCCACAATCCTCATTTCGAATATACAATGAGGCGTTTTTCATCCAAGGCTCGTATGCTACACCAGCGTTATAGGTATATGTTTGCCCTTTTTTGTTGTTGGTTAAAACCTGAGTCTTTCCGTTTGCAACAAATGCTCTCTTTTGTTTTTTGCTTTTCACCGCCCATTTTCTATCATAGTTTTTTAAATAGAATTTACCCATCAACGATATGGAAGGCAACTCTTTTATTCTTTCTTGATCGCCTATGAAAGGCGTGTAATAGATGGCTTTATTGGCAGATACATTCATATTGGGATGTTCGTAATCGAATGTAATATATAATGAGTCGTCTGCCTGAGTAAAGTGATGCGATACAACCTTTAACTCGTTTTGTGCATTAGCCACGCTAATATTCAATACGAACACGAGAAGAAATAGTGATATGATATATATATTTTTCATTTCAATGACTGTTGTTACATTATTTGATGATGTAAATAATACTTGCTGCTATCTTGGTAGGACCGAAATAGTTTTTATGACTACTCATGAGTTTTTCGCCACATTTTGTGCATTTATATTTATCATATTTTAAATAAGCATATCCTAATCCTAAACTTAACTCAATGCCCCATCGTTTTTTTAAGATCCATTGATATCCATATCCTATACCCGCTCCCGACATCCATCCTTGATATCTGTTGTTCATGATTTTGTTGTCGGAAATAAAACCGAACATCTTTCCATTTTTAAAACCAAAAGGGAGCATACCTCCAACATTAAATTGTCCGCCCAGTGCATGAACAGCAAAGAAGTGACCCGAGAATCTTTCGCAAAGCCACCATTTGGCTTCGGGCTGTACCATCCAATGTTTTATTTTTTTATTCTCCGAAAATGTCCATGGATTGTAAATACCCGACAGCTCCATCGTCCATTTGGGTGCCATCTTAAATTCTACTCCTAAATTCATTGACGTAGCAGCATCATACAAAAGGTTGGTTTTAATACCTACATTCTGTGAATCAGCCCAGTTGGCGATGATGATAAATGATATGAACAGAAATAGTTTTTTCATTGCTAAGCCTCTTAATGAGTATTGGGGTTGTTTTTATGATATTTGTTTTATTGAATCACTATGAACAATATATTATCTCGTTATTGATTCGATGTAATTCGATATAAGTCAATACAAGTAATACAATGAGCAACACTACAATAATGGTGATGCTGGCGTATAGTATGATGATATACATTCTATCTTTTTCACTTGGTTTTAAATGTTTACATGTGTAGAACAGCCTTTTAATTTTTAATAGGTTCATCTAACAATCTATTTAGAAATTATGTTATTATTGATAAATGCATACATTTCAACTTAAATTGGATGCGTCATAAATCTTATGCAAACATATATGCTATAACACTCAAATGTATGTTTTAGAGAATAACATAGAGTCTACAAAGTGTTTTTTTAGCACTGTTTTTAATCTACTAATTAAAAAATAAAAGCTTGTAAATTAGATGTTTAATATATTTATATGTACTACAAAATGCGTTTTAGAAGATTATGACTCTTTTAATGTAAAGTTCGGTTTGTAAGAAGTTTTTATTGTGTTTATTATTAGAAAACCACTTAAAAATGCTTATTTTGTAATTAATTGAATAGAATTAACAACTATGCTTCGCTACCCGATACTGATATTATTACTTTTATTAAATAGCAATTTATTATTTTCATATACACAGAGATCTAATCTGGCTAAAGCAGCTGAAAAATTATATATAGATCCTCATACTACAGAAAAGAAGTGTATTGATATTATTAACTTTTTGGATAAAAGTGATATAAAAAATCATACTCTCTTAATGGAAACATACATTTTGTTGGGAAAAAGTTATGATCTCCAAGGAGATTTTGACTTGGGTATATATGCTTTAACAGAGGCATTAGACTATTGTGACATGAATGATACAAAAAATAAAGCATTGATTAATCATGAGTTGGCAACATTGTATAATTGTTTGTATGATGTTAATAGAGCTAATGAACTGGTAGTAGATGTAATAAAATACTATGAGGAAGTAAAAGATACGGTAGGTATTGCTTTGTGTTATAATATCTTAGGATTAATATATGTCAATAAAAAAGATGATGTTAAGGCTGATTCAATCTTTAATTTGGCTTTAGCGTTGCATCAAAAACTGAATTTGGAGATCAATAAAGCTGTAATTTATAATAATATGGCTTTATATAACGAAGATCCTCCAAGAAAAATAGAGATGTTGAAACATGCAATTGCCATCAATAAAAGATATAATAGAAGATGGAGTTTGGCTGAGAATTATAATAATTTGGGGTTACAATATTTTTATGATAAGCAATATGATAAGGCATTGAAAAAACTAGATATAGCTTACGATATTGCCATTGCAACTAATGCAAAAGAGCTGATAAGTGATAATCATCGATATAAATCATGGTTATATAATGAACTCAAGATTTACGATAAAGCTTATTATAATTCTACTGAATCTGATAGAATAACGAAACAGATTCAATCAGAAGAAAACATTCGCAATATAGAACGTATTATCGCTCAAAATGCTTTGAATAAGAAGAAATACAAAATACGTTTAATGAATGAAATACATAAAAGTACTATTATATTTAATACATTAATATTTTCGTTTATTGGCGTGTTCATATTGATTATTGTTATGTTTATACTTTATAAAAAGGGTAAGGTAAAGCGACAAAATGAACTTTATAAAGCCAAATTGGAGTTAGAAAAAAACAATATTGAGTTATTGAATATTAAACTCGAGCAAGAGGAAATTGAAAAAAATGAAATGGAGA
>DKPN01000002.1:34294-34561 GCA_002471195.1 Bacteroides sp. UBA7333 | reverse complement strand
TGGATGCCAGTACAAAAGAATTGACAAATTTTTCGTATTATATAAAAAATAGGAATGAACTGTTTTCTAACATAAAGAATCATATAAAATCGGTTTATCACTATGAAAAAGAACAAATGGTGAGGGAATTGAGAAAAATAATTGTTTTGATAAATCAGTATGAAAAAACAGATCGTGAACAATCAATGATGATTAAACAAATGGATCAGGTAAGTGATGAATTTTTGTACCGTCTGGAACAGCTGCATCCAGGAATAAGTAAAACTG
>DKPN01000002.1:33740-34036 GCA_002471195.1 Bacteroides sp. UBA7333 | reverse complement strand
TGGCTCTAATTTGAAAACTGTAAATATGGCACGTTATAGATTAAGAAAGCATTTAGGGCTAGCAAGCGATATCTCAATTGCGCAATATTTAGATAGTATATTTAAATAAGATTTATGTAATCGCTTTCATCTCAACTTTAAAACTACAGACTCAAAATAGCAATGAAAATTAAATTTCTTTTAATACTCCTTTTAAATTGTTTGATAACACATTCTGCTGATATGAATCAAATGCTTAATAAAGCTAGGGCCAAATTGTATGAGGATCCTAAATATGCAGAGGAAGTTTGTATTAT
>DKPN01000002.1:0-33548 GCA_002471195.1 Bacteroides sp. UBA7333 | reverse complement strand
AGAGGAAGTTTGTATTATGTTATTAGATTCGATTGATAGAAATCTTCCTGATAATTATGAAATCGTGATGCAAACTTATGTTTTGATTGGTAATTCTTATGATCTTCAAGGCGATTTCGATTTGGGAGTATTATATTTAAGCGAATGTCTCGATTTCTGTAGAATCGATGATGCGAAATATAAAGCGATACTTCATCATCGATTGGCTGCATTATATAATTGTTTGTATGATAGGGTAAAGGCTAAAGAACACATCCATGATGCTTTCGATAACTATGAACTATTGGACAATGAAATTGGAATAGCAAACTGTTACAATATATTAGGATTAATACATGTTAATGAAGATCACAATAGTAAGGCTGACTCTGTTTTTCACTTAGCTCTCGATATATATCGAAAGCATGAATTAGAAAAAAGTATTGCTGTTGTTTTGAATAATATGTCGATGTATAATGAAAATCCTCCCGAAAAAATCTCTCATTTAAAAGAGGCTATTGCAACCAATCGTAGATATAATCGAATCTGGAGTTTGGCTGAAAATTATAATAACTTGGGTTTACAATATTTTTACAATAAGCAATATAATATGGCATTACAAGCTTTTGATACGGCATATACATATGCTATTGCCACCGATGCTAAAGAGATTGTAAGTGATAACTATAAATATAAATCGTGGATGTATGATAGTTTAGGAGTTTATGATAAAGCCTATTATTACTCTGTTGAGGGCGGAAAGATTGAAAAGAATATACAATCGGAAGCAAACATTCGAAACATTGAACGTATGATTGCAAAGAGTACGTTAGAAAAAAAGAGAAATCAAATAAGGATGCTCAATGAGCAGAATAAGACAAAAGTGTTATACAATACTCTATTCTATTTTGTTTTCGGATTGATTTTGCTTGTTATAGCGCTATATGCCCTATATAAAAGGCAAAAATTGAAACAGATAAGTGAGATCTATCGTACAAAACTAGAGCTTCAAGAAAGTGAATCGCAGCTTTTGGCTGTAAAGTTGGAGCAAGAACAAATGGAAAAAAATGAAATGGAGTCGCAACTTGATACCAGCGTCCGCGATTTAACCACCTTTTCGGAATATATAAAGAGTAGAACCGATCTGTTTGATAAAATAAAACAGCAAATCAAAGCCACTTATCAAAGCGATAGAGAGGGAATGGTGAAAGAGTTGAAAAAGATAATTGTTATGATTAATAAATATCTCAAATCGGATGATAATCAAGTAATGATAGCCAAACAGATTGATCAATATAGTGATGAGTTTTTAAACCGTTTAGAGGAATTGCATCCGGGCATGAGTAAAACGGATAAGAAACTAGCCTCTTATTTGCGTTTGGGAATGTCGACAAAAGATATATGTTTGATTACCGGATCGAATTTAAAAGCTGTGAATATGGCACGTTATCGATTGCGCAAACATATGGGATTGGATGGCGAAACTTCGACCATAGAATACTTACAAAGTATAGTCTGATACGTAAAAAAAATCCCTCTGTGCCGTAGCTCAGAGGGATTTCTGCTATTAATCAAAAGCCAAAAAGCTTAGTCTTTCAGTTTTGCGATGATAAAGTCGCGATTCAAACGAGCGATGTTGCTGATAGAGATATTTTTAGGACATTCTGCTTCGCACGCACGTGTGTTGGTACAGTTACCAAAACCAAGTTCGTCCATTTTCGACAACATAGCTTTCGCGCGGCGGTGAGCCTCTACTTTACCTTGAGGTAGTAGGTTCAATTGGCTTACTTTCGCCGATACGAACAACATTGCCGAACCATTCTTACAAGCTGCTACACAAGCACCACAACCTACACAAGCCGCTGCATCCATAGCTTCTTCAGCAATCGGGTTAGGGATTAAGATTGAGTTTGCATCTTGAGGAGCACCTGTGTTGATACTTACATATCCACCTGCTTGCATGATCTTATCATATGCACCACGGTCAACCATTAAGTCGCGGATGATTGGGAAACCAGCCGAACGCCATGGTTCTACAGTAATGGTGTCGCCATCGTTGAAACGGCGCATATAGATTTGACAAGTAGTAGCACCCGTAGCAGGTCCGTGAGGACGACCGTTGATGTACAAAGAGCACATACCACAGATACCTTCACGACAGTCGTGATCGAATACGATTGGTTCGCCACCGTCGTTGATAATTTGTTCGTTCAAGATATCCAACATTTCAAGGAAAGAAGTGTCGGTTGGGATATCTTTCATAGGGTATGTTTCGAATCCGCCTTTTGCTTTAGGACCTTTCTGACGCCATACCTTAAGCGTGAATGATATATTTTTATCCATTTTAGTTTTTCCTTTAAATTGATTCGACGAGCTTATGCCTTGTAGTTACGAGTTTGTACTTTCACGAACTGATAGTTCAAATCTTCTTTCAATAATTCAGGTGTATTGTCTTCGCCTGTATATTTCCAGCAAGAAACATAAGAGTAGTTAGCATCATCACGTAGTGCTTCACCTTCTGGAGTTTGGTACTCGATACGGAAGTGTCCACCGCATGACTCGTTACGGTCAAGTGCATCTAAAGCCATCAATTTGCCAACTTCGATGAAGTCAATCAAGCGAAGTGCTTTTTCAAGTTCGATATTCAAATCGTTTACATCGCCTGGGATACGAACGTTTGTCCAGAAATCTTTTTCAACCGCTTTGATGTCTTCAAGCGCTTTTTTCAATGATTCAGAGCTACGCGCCATACCTACGAAATCCCACATTACGTGACCCAATTTTTTGTGGATAGAGTCAACAGATGATTTTCCGTTTACAGCTTTAATTTTATCAATTTTAGCTTGTACTTCAGCTTCTGTTTTAGCAAACTCAGGTAGGTCTGTCGAGAAGCGTGGAACTTGAATTTGATCTGACAAGTAGTTTTGGATGGTGTATGGCAATACGAAATAACCATCGGCCAAACCTTGCATCAATGCAGATGCACCCAAACGGTTAGCTCCATGATCCGAGAAGTTAGCTTCACCGATAGCGAACAAACCAGGGATTGATGTCATCAATTCATAATCTACCCAGATACCACCCATTGTGTAGTGAATTGCAGGATAGATCATCATTGGAACGTGATATGGGTCTTCGTCTGTGATCTCTTCGTACATATCGAAAAGGTTACCATAACGAGCACGTACCACATCTTCGCCAAGGCGTTGAATAGCATATTTAAAGTCAAGGAATACTGCCAAACCTGTATTGTTTACACCGAAACCTGCATCACAACGTTCTTTAGCAGCACGCGATGCTACGTCACGAGGAACAAGGTTACCAAATGCAGGATAACGACGCTCTAAGTAGAAGTCGCGATCTTCATCAGGAATATCGGTTGGTTTTTTAGTACCGTTTTGAAGTGCTTGTGCATCTTCTATTTTCTTTGGTACCCAAATACGACCATCATTACGAAGCGATTCCGACATCAAAGTAAGTTTTGATTGTTGGTCGCCGTGTACAGGTACACAAGTTGGGTGAATTTGAGCGAAACATGGGTTAGCAAAGTAAGCACCACGACGGTAACATTGGATAGCTGCCGAACCGTTAGAGCCCATTGCGTTTGTCGACAAGAAGTAAGCATTACCATATCCACCTGTACCGATTACTACAGCGTGAGCTGAGAAACGTTCAAGTTTACCTGTTACTAAGTTGCGAGCAATGATACCACGAGCACGACCGTCGATAATTACCAAGTCGAGCATTTCGTAACGAGTGAACAATTTCACTGTTCCCAATTGAACTTGACGGCTCAATGCTGAGTAAGCACCCAAAAGCAATTGTTGTCCGGTTTGACCGCGAGCGTAAAACGTACGTGATACTTGAGCACCACCGAAAGAACGGTTGTCAAGTGTGCCACCGTAATCGCGAGCAAAAGGTACACCTTGTGCTACACATTGGTCGATGATAGCGTTCGATACTTCGGCCAAACGATAAACGTTAGCTTCGCGAGCGCGGTAGTCACCACCTTTAATTGTATCGTAAAAAAGACGGTACACAGAGTCACCATCGTTTTGATAATTTTTTGCTGCGTTGATACCACCTTGTGCTGCAATAGAGTGTGCACGACGTGGAGAGTCTTGGATGCAGAAATTCAATACTCTGAATCCCATTTCGCCCAACGATGCAGCAGCAGAAGCTCCGGCAAGTCCGGTTCCTACTACGATTACATCTAAGCGACGTTTGTTGGCAGGGTTCACCAATTTTTGGTGATTCTTATAGTTGGTCCATTTTTCGGCTAGTGCGCCTTCTGGAATTTTTGAATCTATCTGAGTCATAATGATTTTACTTTTTATCTGTTTAGAATTCAGGTGTTAGCAAGCTGGGCATAATGAGCGTAAGAAGAATACGATTACTACTGCCGCAAAGCCAAGTACAATTACCCATGAGTAGATGTTAGAAATACATTTCCAACGGTTGATCCATAGTTTGTTGTTCCAACCCAATGATTGCATTGAACTCCAAAAACCGTGTGTAAGGTGGAAAAGCAAAGCTGCCAACCAAATCAAGTAAAGTGCTACGAATACAGGATTAGAGAATGTTTCACGGATGTGATACACGCCATTAGCTGCGTAAGTTACATCGACATGAGCCCCTGCATTGTGAAGAATTTCGGGTAACTGCATTTTAGCCCAAAAGTTAACCAAGTGAAGTCCTAAACCTGCTACTACAATGATACCAAGAGCTAACATGTTTTGAGAAGACCACTCTACCATTTTAGGAGTGCTAACTACCGCATAACGTTCTGTACCACGTGCACGACGGTTCATCATTGACAACCAGAATGCATAAATGATATGAACAACAAAAAGGAACGCAAGTCCTAAAGTAGCCACAAGGGCATACCAATTGGCGCCAAGGAACTCACAAATCAAGTTATAACCTTCCTCAGAGAAAAGCGCAACAAGATTCATCGCCATGTGAAATGTTAGAAAAAGGATAAGTGCAAGACCGGTAACGCTCATCACAACTTTCCTTCCTACAGATGAATTACTTAACCACATAAAAGTTTGATTTTTAAGTTATTTAATTATTAGTGTTATATAATCTCGTAATGTAAAGACAAATTCCATGCAAAAGTAGTTGAATTAGGTCGATTAACCAAAGAATTAAAGAATTTATTCCTTAATCATTTGGCTTATATCTGCAATCCTTCATTGGGTTGTGGCTTGAAGCTCTATCTCATCGCATGAAATAGCCTTCAGCATAGCTGTTGCTCTGATTTGCCGGGTTGGTTGCAGCACAATAAATTAACTGATAAATCGATAGGTGTAATTAATGGAATGTGAAAAAGGGGGTGGTTATTGTGTGGTGGGGTTTTTTACAAAGACTATTTTCTCACCGTTTGCCGCACGTTTGCGCAACGAGCGCGGTGTATCGCCAAATGATGCTTTACAGAAATGGGCAAAGTGCGACATCGAATCGAAACCATAACGGTTGCTTATTTCGCCAATTCGTGTTTTACTATATTGAAGATCGTCGAGTATGCTTTCACGTTTTTTGTCGAGTATCCACTCGTATACCGGTATGCCATACATGTTTTTGAACATTCGTCTAAAGGTAGTTGTGCTATATCCTCCCAGATGTGCAAACTCTTCTACATTCTTTACTTTTTCATAATTGTTCATTACAAAGAAGTGGAATCCTTCTGTGTAGGTACTGATGGGATAGAAAAACTCACTTAATTGATGGTCAGAGTAGAATGTCATTAAGGCGAAGACCAACTCTTTGGCTTTCATCTCAAGATACACTCCACAGGTTATTTTGGCACGTAAGTATTCTTTTAAAATATGGAGAACGCTGTTGAGAGGATCGTTGATTTTCAGTGGGTTGTAAAGATTAGGCTCTTCGGATTGCGAGATAATGTTTTTATATCTTTGTTCGCATATAATAGGGAGTTCGTTGAACCAAAATTCAATATATTCGACATTGGTGAGTGCCAGAATTTCGATTTTCGAGCCGATGGCTTGTAGTATAACATGGCCTTCACGAAAAGTGGTTCCGGGATACTCTTGACTGTTGATAAGAAGCTCACCACGCAATAAAAAGATCATACAATTTTGCGTGCATTTATCGGCCGGGTAATGGTGGCCTCTATCGTGCTTCTTTAACATAAAGACTCCTTCGGACGTTTTCGGACACTGAGCACAATCCGAGAATATCTTACAAGCTTGTTCTATAAACATAAACTATACTAAAAGTAATAGGTTTGTAGTAATACAAAGATATGTTTTTTTTGTATAAACTATAACTTTTAGCATATCTTTGTTCTCATTACCTAAAGAAAATGTCGATGAAGCACTTTTTTGTTATTATAATGTCAATATTATTTTTTGCAACACCGTCGGTTGCCCAAAACTGGGATATCAATACGTTGCATACCATTAATAGCTGGGATGGGAAGTTTGTGCGTGGTTATAGCAAGGCGATGTCGCAGTCTACCCCTTATTTATCAATCGGAATACCAGTAGGCATGGCGCTTTATGGTGTTATTGCTAAAAATAAACCCTTATTGGCCGATGCGATTTATGTAGGTACTAGCTTGCTTGAAGCCGTAGCTATCAGCTCGGGCATTAAGTGGGCTATCGATCGTGAGCGTCCTTACGAACGTTATCCCGATAGAGTGCATCCTTATAGTCGCGAAAAAAGTTCTTCATTTCCTTCATCTCATACTGCAGCTGCTTTTTCGGTGGCCACCTCTTTAAGTATTCGTTATCCCAAATGGTATGTCATTGCTCCCTCTGCTTTATGGGCATGTTCGGTGGGCTTTTCGCGTATGAATGAGGGTGTTCACTATCCATCCGACGTGTTTGCCGGTGCTATTATCGGAGCCGGGTGTGCTGTCATGAATATCTATGTGAACCGCGCACTGAATCGTTGGTTGTTTGGTTGGGAGAAAACTCCAAAAGTCATTCGGTATTAGTTAACAATCTATCTGATACTTATCAACAACTAACGCGATAAATATTGATCGTTTACATCTGCTTTGTTAAGGTTTATCTAAACTCCATTTATTCATCACTTCATCTATTTATCATGAAAAATACAACCCGTTTTTTTGCCTATGTTTGTATGGCTTTTATGCTTATTGCGGCTTGCTCATGCAGTACGATGCTCGATTTGTGGAACGACTATGATACCTGTGGGTTGTACGGTTGTACCAATAAAGTGAAAAAAGGAAAAACAGTTTGCGATCAACACGATTTTGGGATAACCGGTAAGAGTTTAGACCGAACGATGGAGAAAGTTAGAAAAGAGAATCGAGAACGATTAATTAAAAATCGGAATCAATCAAAATAGAATCATAGCTCATTGTAGGGCTATTGTATGAATAAAAAGTCGGCGATACTCTTTGCAGTTATCGCCGACTTTTTGTTGTTCTGTTATTTAATGATGTTATTATACTCTCCCGATTTTAAGATTTCGAGTGCTCTAATCACACTTTCGTTGGTAGAGTTCATCACCTGATAATATTCATTCATGTCCCATAAATCGCGAGCAATCAGTGCCTTCAGTTGAGTTTTAATGAGCGGTTTCGATTTTTCAAATTGCTCTTCATTCCACTCTATCCCCTCTTTGTCGGCCAACGCTTTGAGTTGTTCCAGCATCGCCTCATCCACCTCAAACTTCTCGTTGAACGACTGGAAGTTTTTGTATTTATTTTTTAGCGTTTGGCGATGGGTATCAATATATCTCGACACATCTTTTATTACTACCCCTTTGGCTACCAGTTTGCGATGATAATCGGTAAATATGGTCGTATCGATCGGTACAAAATAGTCGGGCATAATACCTCCACCTCCATAAACGGTACGTTTCAATCGTAGTGTTTCACGTTTCAATGAATCGGGAAAATGAATGCTATCCGCATTCGTCAGTTCGCCATTGTTGTAGCGGTTCATTAAGTCATTGTGATATTTTTCTCTATTCTCTTCGCCATTGTTTTTCGCACTCTTATTATCTAAACCGCTTTCATATGGCTTTTGAATACAACGACCTGCCGGGGTGTAATAGCGCGAAATAGTCAGTCGAATCATCGATCCGTCGGGCAAGTCGATAGGACGTTGCACCAACCCTTTACCAAACGAGCGTCTCCCCACAATCACACCGCGATCCCAATCTTGAATGGCTCCCGATACAATTTCGCTAGCCGAAGCCGAATACTCATCTACCAGTACCACCAATTTGCCTTTGCGAAACTTTCCATTGCCTTTCGAAAAAAAATCATTGCGTTGCGCTGCACGTCCTTCTGTGTAAACAATCAAATCTTTTTCTCCCAAAAACTCGTTTGCCAAGTCGATGGCCGCTTTTAAATATCCGCCTCCATTGCCTTGTAGATCGAGAATCATATCGGTCATACCTTTCTTTTGAAGCTCTTTCATGGCAGCTGTAAACTCTTCGGCTGTATTTTCACCAAAGCGATTGATGCGTATATATCCTACTTTAGGTTCAATCATATACGCCGCATCCAAACTAAGTATCGGAATTTTGTCGCGTACCACAGTAAATTGGAGGGGTTCGTCAACACCTCTTCGATTGATCGATAGGTTTACCTTAGTGCCTTTCGGTCCTTTTAGTTTACTCATGATTTGATCGGTGCTCATATTTACACCGGCAATAGCGGTGTCATTTACCGCAATGATGCGGTCGCCCGATAGTATGCCTACCTTTTCGGAAGGTCCGTTGCTAATGGGTTGAATAATCAATAGCGTGTCGTCCATCATTTGAAACTGTACCCCTATGCCCTCGAAGTTGCCTTGTAGAGGTTCGTTTAGTTTCTTTACCTCTTCGGGCGATGAGTAGGTAGAGTGAGGATCTAGCTCTGACAACATTTTAATGATTGCCTCTTCTACCAGTTTATCCTCATCTACAGGATCAACATATAGATTGGCGATGGCATATTCTGCCATATTGAGTTTTTGCATAGCCGAGTTTCCCGGTCTTTGCGCTTGTGAGCCGATTGCCACACAACATGCAAATACAATAGTAATAAACTTCTTCATGATGATTTGGATTAAATTTCCATTCCTTCGGGCAAAAACATGCTGATATCTTTATTATATCCCAAGAGTTCGCGCACTATGGTAGAACTGATACAGGTCATCTCTGGTTCAGTAAATAATAGAATAGTTTCAATATTGGCCAATTTTCGGTTAATATCGGCGATGGTTTCTTCATATTCGAAATCTTTTACCGTACGAATGCCACGAACAATGAACTCAGCATTCATCTGTTTTGCAAAATCGATGGTTAAACATCCATAAGGCACTACTTTGATGCGCGGTTCGTTTTGATATAGTTTCTGTATCATATCTACGCGCTTTTCGATAGGAAAGTAAGTGTTTTTGTTTTCGTTGATACCAATGCCTATTACTACCTCATCCATAAAGGTTAAGGCACGTTTAACCACCGAATAATGTCCTATGGTGAAGGGATCGAAAGTTCCCGGAAAAATAGCTCTTTTCATATGTAATATTTTATTCCGGCAGATCTTCTTCCACTACCAGATTGTCGATAATGAACGTTTGTCGTTCCATTGTGTTTTTACCCATGTAGAAGGCCAAAAGCTCTTTTACAAGGTCGTTTTTGCGGAGCGAAACTTGCTCCAATCGAATATCTTTCCCAATGAAATGCTTAAACTCATCAGGCGATATTTCGCCCAAACCTTTAAATCGAGTGATCTCAGGATTCGGATTTAACTCTTTAATGGCATTAATACGCTCTTCGTCACTATAGCAATAGAGTGTTTTCTTTTTATTGCGCACTCTGAATAGTGGTGTTTGAAGAATATACACATGGCCTTTCTTTATTAAATCGGGGAAGAACTGAAGAAAGAAGGTAATTAATAACAAGCGGATGTGCATACCATCTACATCGGCATCGGTAGCTACAATCACCTTGTTGTAGCGCAAACCTTCAATTCCGTCTTCAATATTAAGTGCCGCTTGCAGTAAGTTGAACTCTTCGTTTTCGTAAACCACCTTTTTAGTCAGTCCATACGAGTTAAGCGGTTTACCACGAAGACTAAATACGGCTTGTGTGTTCACATCACGGCTTTTTGTGATTGAACCACTTGCCGAGTCGCCCTCGGTGATGAAAATACAAGAGTTTTCTTCCAAACCTTTGCCTTTAGGATCGTTCAGGTGCAAACGGCAATCGCGCAATTTACGATTATGTAGATTGGCTTTTTTAGCACGTTCGCGAGCCAATTTAGTGACACCGGCTATGGCTTTACGCTCTTTTTCCGATTCTTGTATCTTTTGTAGCATTACTTCTGCCACGTCGGTATGTTTATGAAGATAGTTGTCGACTTCGGTTTTAATGAAATCTCCAACAAATTTATTCACACTAACACCCCCCGGCGACATATTGGTCGATCCCAATTTAATCTTTGTTTGACTTTCGAAAAGCGGCTCTTCCACATTCACTGCAATGGCTGCTACCAAGCCATTACGGATATCGGCAAAATCCATATTCTTATTGAAAAAGTCTTTTATTGTGCGGGCAATGTGCTCTTTAAAGGCACTCTGATGTGTACCCCCTTGCGTGGTATGTTGTCCGTTTACAAACGAATAATACTCTTCGCCATATTGGCCCGTGTGAGTAAATGCAATTTCAATATCTTCGCCTTTTAAATGAATAATTGGATAAAGGCTGTTTGAGGTCATATTGTCGTTCAACAGATCTTCCAATCCGTTGCGCGAAATAATGCGTTGCCCATTGTAAACAATGGTCAACCCTGTATTTAGATAGGTATAGTTGCGCAGCATTGTTTCAATATAGTCTTTATTAAAACTATATCCGGTAAACAATGCATTGTCAGGTTCAAAATAGATGAAAGTTCCCGTTTCACCGGTTTCGATTTTACTCGTGTTCTCGCTTACTAATTCGCCTTTCGAGAATGAAGCCATGCGCACTTTTCCATCACGATAACTGCGTACCTCGAAATGGATGCTTAAAGCGTTGACCGCTTTAATACCAACACCATTTAGACCAACACTTTTTTTAAAAGCTTTGCTATCGTACTTACCACCGGTATTTAATACGCTTACCGCTTCCACCAGTTTACCTTGCGGAATACCGCGACCATAATCGCGAATGCTTACTCTAAGATTGTCTTCAACGGTGATTTCAATCTTTTTGCCGGCATTCATTTTAAATTCATCAATACTGTTGTCCAGCACCTCTTTCAATAGTACATAGATACCATCTTCGGGGTGTGTTCCATCTCCAAGTTTACCAATATACATACCCGGACGCGTCCGAACGTGCTCCATGTCGCTCAGCGTGCGTATATTATCGTCGGTGTATGCTACTGTTGCAGTTTGTTCTTCCAGTATCAACTCATTTTTTTCCATATCTATTTATTAAATATCTCTTAGTTAATAGCTTTTGTATATGCGCGGCGTCTTTTGTGCTGTTGGGTTTCGAAGTATTCCCATTGCGCCTGCACTTTACCATTGTGTTCTAGTTCGGGGTTGCTTTCTGCAAAGATAAAACCTAATTTCTGATAAACAGGGATGAGGTCTGAAAATAACAGTGCGTTCACACCTTTATTTTGATACTCCGGTTTTACCGCAACTAAAAGCAAATCGAGCATTTTAGCACGTCGTTTCATAAACAATGCTTTTAGTAGATAAAACCATCCCAAAGGCAGAAGTCTACCTTTCGATTTTTGCAGTGCTTCAGATAACGAGGGCATCGATATACCTACAGCTACCAATTGATCTTCGCTATCGGTAATCAACGTTACCATGCGTAAATCGACGATGGGTAGATACATTTTTACATATTGGTCGATCTGCTTTTGCGAAAGAGGCGAATAGCCATATAGTGGACTGTATGCCTCGTTCATGAGTTCGAATATGGCTTGTCCATACTCTTTTGCAATCTTACTATTCGATGTATATTTCTTGATTTTCAGATTGTATTTGCGTTGTATCAAATCCGAAATGCGTTGATGTTTTTCGGGGATAGCATCCGGAATCATTATTTTGAATTCCACCCAGTCGGCATCTTTTGTATATCCCAATTTCTCCATATGCTGAGGATAGTATGGGAAATTGTAGGTAGTAGCCATTGTACTTAGTTGGTCGAACCCTTCTACAAGCATTCCTTCGGCGTCGAAGTCGGTAAATCCTAATGGACCGATAATGTCGGTCATTCCCTTTTCTTTACCCCATTTTTGAACCGCATCAAGAAGTGCTTTCGATACCTCTATGTCATCGATGAAATCGATCCATCCGAAGCGTACATCTTTTTTGTTCCATATATTATTCGCTTTATTATTGATAATGGCAGCCACGCGGCCTACCAGTTTATCATCTTTGAAAGCCATAAAGTATTCGGCTTCGCAAAATTCAAAAGCGGCATTTTTCTTTTTATTGAAGGTATTGAGCATATCATCATACAAGTCGGGAACCGAAAATGCATTGTTTTTGTACATTTCGAAGTTGAATCGTATGAATTTCTTAAGTTCCTTTTTAGAAGAAACTTGTTTAATCGTAATTGCCATAATATATTATAATATTTATATGGCAAATATACATGATAATCTTCAAATTATCATTTCATTGTATTGGAAAACACATCATTGAGAGGTTGTTTTTCTATATTGAAGCGGAGTCATGCCGGTATTTTTAATAAAAGCTCTTCTGAAAGTAGAGGTTGAGTTGAATCCCGATTGTTGTGCCACTTCTTCAACTGTCAATTGTTTCTCATCATGAATAAGGGGTTTTCCTGCATACTCAATCCGGTGATGATTGATGTATTCGTAAAAATTGGTATTCAGGTTATTATTGAAATATTGAGATAGATAGGTTCGATTGGTTCCTACTGCATTGGCTACATCGTTGATGGTCAAACCAGGATTCAGATATAGTTTTTCATCCTTCATTAATCTTTCCAATTCGGCTGCTAAATGGATTCCTAAACCGTATTCATCTTTGAAATCGTCATTATAAGTTTCTTCCTTCGAGTCTTCATCATCTATGTCGATGTGATTTTCCGAGTTTATCATTTTTTCGGTTTTCTTTAATGTATATGACCAAAGAGCTATTGAAACCAGATAATAAATAGAATAAATCCATTCCCAAGTGATAAACGTATTGAATATTATCCATATAAATAAATAGCATAACATTAAGATGGTGGCTTTGTAAAGCCATCTTAAATTGATGCTGTCATCGTATGAGTAATAATTGCGGATGTATGCTCTGTATTTACTCCATGAATAATAGGTGATGCATACCGATGTAATGGCATAAATAGAGATGAACACCCAATATATAATGAACGATGTATAAGAGGGCCATATAAAATAGATAGCCGTGAAAAGAATGAAAGATAAAGTACAAATAATGCATCGTTTGAAATTAAACCAACCGGGTCTTGTTAATTCGAAAAGGAAAAAGGAAGAGGCTAATGCCAGCCAACCATCAATCACAAAAATAGACTGTTTAATAAAGGGCAATGCCGGTAGATTTATAACTCCTAAAACAAGGTTTTTTAATTCTATTAACCCCCAAAATGACATAATAGCGATGAGCAATATGTGCATTCTGTTTTTTCTTTTTATAATGGCCAATTGATAGACCGTTACAACAAAAAACATAAATGCCATACCATTGCAAAAATTAGCTATTACGTCTGGTATCATATATAAACTATTATTATTATTACAAATATAGAATTATTTTTACAAAACAACCGAGATAAGATAATGTTTAATCTCATCTCGGTATAATCCTAACCAGTTAATGTGTATGTGTTCTATAAAATAAAAAGAGTTTTCTAATTTATTTGGTAAGAACAGATTTGTTTGTGTGTTTTTTTATGTGTTTTGTAAAAAAATATGAACGTACAATAGTGATTATACGAAGTTTTGGCAAAGTTATCGTCAATCTATCTTTGGGGCTATTCAATCTAACAAAAAAAAAGGTCATACTCTCAAAAGCCGTATTTTTTGTTTGAATGCTTTTTATTTTGATACTTTTGCCTATAATAGAAAGGGGAAATTATAGAGTTGTTGATATGAAAATGTATAGCGAAGCCATTCTAAAAAAGCATATTTGTATAAATAAATGTATAATAAAGTTTCCTTTTGTTAGCCTCGGTTCTATATCTTAGTTGTTAATATTACAATGTATGCTATATAACATATGGCCAAAATGGCTCCTTCCACTCTTGTTATGATACGTTTTGCAAAGCAAAGTCCAAATACCCACAACAGTACACTTGCCCCAATAAGTGATAGTAGATCAAAATTAGTAATACCCGTTACAGCAAGGGGTGTGATTGATGCACTACATCCTAGAACAAAGAAAATATTAAACAAATTGCTACCTATTGCATTACCTATAGCAATCTCGGGATTCTTTTTTACAGCTGCTACAATAGAGGTGGCAAGTTCGGGAAGCGATGTTCCGCCGGCTACCAGTGTAAGGCCAATCATCGCTTCGCTCACGCCAAAACTCCGTGCTATATTCGATGCGCTTTTTACAAACCATTCGCCTCCGTAGATTAATGCTGCCAACCCCACTACAATATATACAACGGCTCTCCACATAGGCAATTGTTTTGTTTTTTCTCCCTCTTCGGTGGTGTCGCCATCTTTTGCTATGGCAAAGGTATATCCCAGAAATATGGCGAAAAAGCACAATAGCAACATACCATCGGTGCGGCTGATAATGTTTTGCGAAGCATGATTGATTAAAATGTCATTGGCGCAAAGAAATAGTACGATGGCCGATAGTATGGCAAGAGGTATCTCTTTGCGAAGTGTGTTGCGAGTGATGGCGATAGGGGCAACCAGTGCGGTGCAACCTACTATCATTAATGTATTGAACAAGTTGCTTCCCACAACATTACCTATCGATATATCGGAGTTTCCTTGTAATGCTCCCGATACACTCACTGCCAATTCGGGGGCGGAGGTTCCAAATGATACAATCGTTAAGCCAATTACAATAGGCGAAATACGAAATTTACGAGCGATTGATGAAGCACCATCCGTTAGACCATTTGCTCCAATCAAAATCATCGCCAATCCTACAATCAATACAATATAATCCATTCTCTGTTTTTTTATTTAAAGCAAATATAGTAAACCGCTTTTTAAGTTTAAACTAAAACAAAATTTATTTTCTAGTGTTAATATTATACAATATGATTTATGCGTTAAAGCATCTGTTGGGTGCTTTTTTAAGTGCTTGTATTACAGTGATATAAAAATGATGGAAATGCGTGTTGCTCCATCACCTGATTTACCGGAGTGATTGAGCTTAAATAGCACGGTGGATGTCCTTAACGAGAAAGCTGGATAGGGCTTACTCGTATAAAGATCGTCTCATGCCTCGTTAAAACATATGATGATGTAAATTATACTTCAACCATTGATTAGTAAATAAGATGAGTTTATGATAAAAAAATATTTAGTTAGTCTATTTGTTTTGTTTTGTGTGGGTTCTATAGGATTATCGGCACAATTGATAAAAGATGTTCGCGATTTCTTGACCGATTCGCTCAATGTAGAAACAAAACAATCGGTTCATGCTGACTCCGACTCTATCAATAAAGTCGAAATGCAACGACAACTCCAAGCTGCCCAAGTCAATGAGGCCAATATGAAGTTGGAAATTCAAAATTTGCGTATGCAACTGATTTCGGGCGACTCACTAAAACGTTCGCAACAACAACACATTATCGACTCACTGCGTAAGGTATCGAAAGGCATTCCGGTGGTGGTGAGTGGCGATACTCTCTTTATGATCTATTCTCGCAATGGCAGCTTAACTCCGGTAGAACGTGCACAGATCGATATGCATGCTATCGAAGAGTTAGGCAAAAAGATGCAACTTCGCCCCGATTCGGTATATATTGAAAATACCGATGATGTTTCGGATTTGATGTATAAGAAAAAAATCATAGTCAGCATTACCAACAATGATGCGATGTGGATGAATAAATCGCGCGAACAACTTGCCGAAGATTATCGAACCATCGTTGTAGCTAAATTGGTAAAGATGCATCGGCAACATAGTTTTTGGCAATGGGTAAAACGCATCTCTCTGTTCTTGCTGGTTATTGTAGGGCAATATATCTTGTTTCGACTCACCAAATGGCTCTACCTTAAAGCCAAAGTACGTATTGCGAAACTGAAAGATACCAAATTAAAGGCTTTTTCGGTGCAAGATTATGAATTGCTCGACACCGAAAAACAGGTTAAAATCATCATCTTTTTTGCCGATGTGGTGCGTTGGATATTGGTCATAATACAGTTGCTCATCAGTATTCCTCTTATTTTTTCAATTTTCCCAAAAACCAAAAAATTTGCTTTTACCATATTGTCGTATGTATGGGAGCCCATTAAAGATATAGCTAGAGCTGTGGTCGATTATATCCCCAATCTATTTACTATTTTTATTATATGGTTTGCCGTTAAATATTTAGTAAAGTTAGTGCGATATTTGGCCACAGAGGTCGACTCAGGACGTTTGCGTTTAGGAAGTTTTTATGCCGATTGGGCAATGCCTACCTATCATATCGCTCGTTTTTTATTGTATGCTTTTATGATTGCAATGATATATCCCTATTTACCCGGTTCAAAATCGGGTGTGTTTCAGGGAATATCTGTTTTTATCGGTTTGATCGTTTCGTTAGGATCGAGCACTGTGATCGGTAATATTATTGCCGGATTGGTAATCACCTATATGCGTTCGTTTAATGTAGGCGATCGAATTAAACTCAATGATACCGTTGGCAACGTAATTGAGAAAACACCACTGGTGACAAGAGTAAAAACTCCTAAAAACGAGATTGTGACAATCCCCAACTCATTTATGATGTCTACTCAAACGGTGAATTTTAGCAATTCGGCACGCGAGTATGGTTTAATCATACACTCAGAGGTAACCATTGGTTATGACGCTCCGTGGCGAAAAGTGCATCAGTTGCTTATAGATGCGGCTCTCGATACACCCGGAGTGCTGCAAGATCCTAAACCTTTTGTACTCGAAACCTCCTTGAGCGATTTCTATCCGGTGTATCAAATCAACGCCTATATAAAAGAGGCCGATAAGATGCCACGTATTTATTCGGCACTACATCAAAATATACAAGATCATTTCAATGCCGGTGGTGTAGAAATCTTGTCTCCACATTATCAAGCCTATCGCGATGGCAATGAAACGACCATTCCGAAAGATGACTTACGCAATACAATGGCTCCGTCTGCCGGTCAGTCGGCTCCAGTAAAACCTGCCGATTATCCTCCGTTTGACAAATAAAACAAAAGCGAGGCGCATCACTACGTCTCGCTTTGCTTCATTTTGCAATGAATTGTTTGTTGATACAAACTCAGTGTGTGTCTTCTTACCTAATTAATGATTATTACTTTTTACGATTAACTGTGTATAGGATATTTCCATTCTTGTCGATCATATATAGATTGAGGTGTTTTTTATCAATAGACAGTACCGAAAATCCAGCTTCAGGACTGCAAAATTGTGTTCCTTGTATAGGCGACACTTTTCTCGACAATGATCCCGATGAATTTACGACATAATCAATTTTACTGTCGGGCATACGGATGTGTTGAAAATTGTGGATGTGCCCTGCAATGTACATATCTACATTGTGTTTTTTCAATATCGGGTTTAAGCGTTGTTGTAAGTCGGTACGTTCGCTTTCATCTTTTGGTGTTTGTGCATAGATAGGGTGGTGTCCTGCCACTATAACCCAGTCTTCTTTTGCTGCATTTAGTACTGAATCAACCCAAGCCAGTTGTTTTTGAGTATCTTGTTCTTTTGCCTCAGGATATTTATGGCTTTCGTTATTATATTTCGTAATCAATGGTGTTGTGTCTACCCAAACCACACGGATAGTGGTTTTGCCTTTGTGGTTGAATGTTTTAGTATAGTAACGTTCGGGCATCGACCAACGTCGGCTGATGGTGCTGTAATCGATCACGGCTTGTGTGCTACCTCTATACTCGTGATTGCCTAATACCGGATACCAATCAATCAATAATTCAGGATGTTTATAAATGAGCTCATAATTTGTCATCCATAAGGGGTCGGATGTGCTTCTTACACCATCATAATGGAAAATATCGCCCGTTGCAATCACAAATTCAGGTCCTATTTCGGTTGCCATATTGCCCATTAAATCGGCAATTGGTTGTTGCTCATAATATCCGTTACGACCTAAATCGTTGGCAATATAAATATTGAATTTTTTATCAAAAGGTGTATAGTCTGTGGTTTGTGCAGTTGCTATTGTGGCAATGCATACAAACAATGCAATCAATAATTTTTTCATTTTCATTTTTAATCTGTCAAAGTGGGTTATAAATTAATTTTTATTCCGGCATTTACCTTCACTCCATAATATTCAACTTGCATGGTGCGATTTTTGCTGCCTTGATAGTAGCGCAATGGCTGATTTAATAAGTTGTTGGCTTCGGCATAGACTGTCATTAAACACTTCTTTCCAAAGGTATAACTTGCATTGATATCCATATAGTTTACCTTGTCGTAATAGCGATCGTAGAAAGTACTAATGCCCATTTCGTCGATGAAACTAGATGCGAAATTGTAACTCAAACGAAGGCTGATACCTTTTTTCTCGAAAAACAGCGAAGCGTTGGCCGTGTGCTCAGGCGATCCGGGCAAACGTAGACCGTTTTCATTTTCGCGGCCTTCGAAATTGAAATGATTCACATGGCTATAGGTATAAGTATAGTTACCATAAAATCCAATACATTTTAATGCCGGTGCAATGAATCCGAAATCGCGTTGATATCCTAGTTCAACACCAAACATATTGGCATCACCCGAATTGCGTGGTTGCGAAAAGCTAGTATAAACAATGCCTTCGTAATCGTAGTTTCTCAAAGTATGATCTACAATAAAGTCGTCGATGCGTTTAGCAAAGATACCAGCACTTACCAATCCTACGCTCTTAAAGTAATATTCGCCACTCAAGTCGAAGTTGTACGAAATGGTAGGTTTCAATTCCGGATTACCAACCGTTATTGTATTATCACTCATACTAATGTTTACGCTTGGCACTAAATTCGAGTATTTCGGACGCGAAATAGTATTGGTAAACGAAGCGCGTAGATTGAAATCAGAATTCACTTTATACTTCACCAATAGTGATGGCAATACATTGGTATAGTGATCTTTGCTTTCACCTGTAGGGATAGCCTTTTTATCATCTACATGATACGTATATCCCGAATATTTGATGTATGTGTTTTCAATGCGTAAACCAGCCATTAAATCCCATTTTTTACCCATTTTTTGGTCGAAACGTACATATCCTGCAGTTACTCTTTCGTGTGCATTATAGCTGGCTGCAATCTCTTTTTCTACAATTTTCTTTTTAAACAACTCTTCATTGTCTAAATCAAGACCACCCAAATATTGTTTGTCAATGTAGCTACCCGCCTGATATTGGCTGCCGGGCATAAAATTGTTTTTTGTTTCGTTGGTAGTGTTTGCAAATGCATCCTGATTAAACGCTTTGCCATCAATCGGCGAATATTCGTAAAACATTCTTTCTTTATCCTTGCTCTTGTCAATCAATTTAGCTCCAAAACGCAATGAGTTGCTATATTCACCTTGTCGAAAAGGCAATTTAAAGTTGACTGTCAGTTTTAAGTCTTTCTCTTGAATATTTTGGTTGCTTTGAGTTATCTCTTTCAATCCGAAAGAGTCGTCAAGTGTCATGGTTGAGCCATCGGCAGGCGTATAGAGCGGAAAACGTTCGTCGCTAAAATTGGGGATAAACTGTTGCTTTTTTAATTGGTAGTCGATATAGCGCTCGTTTGGGCGTTTTTCGCTTGCTTTTGCATAGTTGGCATTCCAATCCATCGATAATTTGCCGAACAAATGTTCTCCACCCAATGTAAAATCGACAGTACGCTGGCGCTCAAGACGCGCATTGCGTGTATCGTCCTTTCCTCCTTTGGTTTGCACTCGTACAGTAGCCTGATTGTTGATGGAACAGTATTCGTTGCCATTATCGTCTTCTTTTAAATTGAGTCCTTTTAATGTAGTACGATAACGGTTCTCCCAGTCGTTTCGGTTGTTGTAGATTCCTTTGAAAAAGATTTTGTTATTCTCGTTTATTTCCCAATCGAGTGCACCCGAGTAGCTTTGACGCTCGCGTGTTACATAATATTGGCGTATTTGATAATCGGTTAAACAGATTTCGCCTGTATTGATATCACGATCCCATACAAACTCTACATTGTCCGATCCGGAAGGTGCATTTTGGTAAGATGCTGCAACCATTACACCAAGTTTGTCATGAAAGAAACGATTGCCATAAGTTAGTCCTAAGTTTAATTGTGCCTTATTGCTAATCCAGTTGTAACCCGAACCGGCAGTGGCTGCAATCACCTGTTTGTATGGAGAGTTTTTTGTAATTAAATTGATTGATCCGCCAATAGCATCGGCATCCATATCGGGTGTTACTACTTTGTTTACCTCAATTGTTTGAATCATATCGGCAGGTATCAAATCGAGCTGTACATTACGAGTGTCTCCTTCGGCCGAAGGTACGCGGTTGCCATTAATCGTTACCGAACTTAAATCGGCAGAGGTTCCGCGTATTTGTCCGAAACGAGCTTCGCCCTGATCGTACTGTACATTAATGCCCGAAATACGTTTTAAGGCATCGCCAATGTTCGAATCGGGAAATTTTCCAACCTGATCGGCCGAAACCACATTCATTACTCCTAAGCTGTTTTTTTGGGAATTAATGGCTTTGTGTTGTCCTTGAAATGCACCACCAATCTTTACTTCTTGAAGTTCAATACCTTCGTTTAGTATAAAGTCTTTGTCGAGAGTTTTGCCCGCAGGAACGGTAATTGATATTTCGGATGTGGCATATCCCACATAAGTTACTTTGATTATATATTGTCCCGGTTCGAGATTGGCAAAGGTGTAAAAGCCATTTACATCGCTCACTACACCGGTTCGTAGTTTTTCAATATAAATGGAAGCACCGGGAAGTGTTTGTTTTTCAGCATCGATAATACGGCCGCGTACGGTTCCATGTTTTGCATTCGTAGAATTTTCATTGGCAATAGCCGAGTTACTCAACATTAACCCAATAAATAGGGTAAAGATTAACTTGAAAAATTGTTTCATCACTTGTTTTATGTTCATTAATATTTGCCGCAAAAGTACATGAACCATGTCATGAAAATTTTACAAACAATTTAAGAAGCAATAACAATGATGTTACAAACGAATTACTGTTATTTTCGTTTTTTTCCTTTAAGAAGTACCTTGTTTTCGTTGGCCAGAGTGGTGGCAAATATATAATCTTCACCTCCCTCCTTGAGTTTTAAACGTTTGCGCAATTCTGCTACGGTTGAAGGGAAGTTTCGGATCGTGATATTGGCTTTTCTCATATCGCCAATCATTTGTTTCAGCTCTTTTTTATTGAATGAGCATTGACTTTCTACTTCGAATACTCTACCGGGAAACGATTCGATAAAATGGGAGGAGGTATATAAATGGCTGTTGGGGTGAAGCTTTTTAACGTCATAAGTATGAGCTATACTTTTGAAGGCACCTGCTTTTAGTATTGAAGCGTTGGGCTCGTATAAGAACTGCTCCACAGTATCGGTATAGCTGCATTCGGTTTGTATCTCTTCTTCTTTAGAAAAACAAAATATGGGCTGGTTGGATGTGGAGGTTAAGTTTATGCAGTGGTAAGGAATTTTTGTTTGTTCCTGGTTTTTGCTCAATAGTAAAAGCAACTCTTTGCATTCATTGCCGGCCGATACAACATATACCTCTTTTACGTATTTTAATGTATTTATTGCTTTTGCTATATCAAGCATTGGCGAAAGTTTCACCATTACATTGTTTGCCTTTGTTACGAGTTCTTCTTCCAGTTGTTCGATGTTTGGCTCGCAGTCTGATATTTCGACTGTTTTTCCTCCCTTATCATCGCGGCGTGCCGGATCAATGAAAATCCAATCGCACGGTGACATGCTTGATAGATAGTCGGTAGCTTCGAGGTTGTGAACGGCAATGTGCGGTAAGTGCAAAATCTCAAAGTTGTTTTTAGCAATATGGCACAACTCTTTTTGGCGTTCTACATAGTGTGCTTCCTCAAATCCTCTTGCTATAAAAGCACAATCTACGCCAAATCCACCTGTTAAATCGGTGAAGCTAGTTCCGTTTACGATAGATGCTTTGTATTGTGCTGTATTTTCTGATGAACATTGTTCCATCGAGATATGACGGGGATAGATGATTTCGTCTATGTTGGCCCACGATGGTATTTTATGAATCGCAGCTTGCCGGGCACTAATTTGAGTGATGGCCTCTTGCATATCAATATCGGCATACTTGTGCGCTGACAATGCCAAATGTTTGGGATCGTCATTGCGGTGAGATGCTATAAATAGCTTTGTTTTATCCGATAATCGTACCATTGTATCTTTCAGTTTTTGGTTGATTTCTTGAATGATATTCAACCCTTTTGAATTACTAGTTCTATTCTAAAGGGTTTATAGATAGTGTTATATGTGTTTGGTTTTTTGTTTTTCAGAGTTATTAACAGGCTGTTAATAACTCTGCTTTATTGAATGTAGGGCTTTAATAGTTCAACTAAATATTGATACCCCTTACCATACAAATACATCTTTTCAAAATAATCGGGATTGCATACACCTTGCTCTACCACAAATGGTTTAAAAAGATCGATATAAATAGCACCATTCTTTTGCGCTAACTTTTCTAATTCTATATTTAATGGTATAAATCGCTCTTCGTTCATCTTTTTAGTATGATGAGGCAATAATGATTGTATGTAAATTTGAGTAGTTGGACTTGTTTGTTTGATGGTTTCAATTAAACTTTGATATTTGTTTATAATTTGATTCATATCCGTACCCCATATCGCTTCGCCCGTGCCGGCTTGTAAAAAGATTTTTGCAGGTTTTCCGTTATCTTCTCTACCGCTCAATATCATAGGCATTGCTTGGGTAAACAGATCGATTGAATAGGGAGGATAACCAACACCAATTCCTCTGTTTTTTATTTTTGTATCATTAAAAAGCTCGTGCCATTCGCCTGTATTCATAAATACATCGCCGGCCATAATGATGTCGCCATTTTTAATGGGTAGCATGGCAAATTGTGAAGCGCGTTGTCCCGGATAAGTAGTATTGGGAATAAGATTGTTGGTGGCATCATCCGGAAATACCGGTGTTGATCCTACCAATGGAGCTATATAGTTGCACCATTTGCGATAGCCACTACCCAATAAATGAAGTCCGTCATTGCTGTATTGAGGATCGAGTGTGGCCGTATGAGGTAGTATAAATTGAGACCACAAATCGATATATTGTATCTGCTTCTCATGGCATAGTTGTTCTATCAAAAAATTGGTACACAAAATTTGCCCATTTCGTTCTTCTTTATTGGTAGGAAGAATACTTTGAATATATATTTCAGTGTTGGGTGATTCGTTTTGAATACGATCCATAATTTTCGTAATATTTGGAATTACAATCTCAGGTTGGGCTAAATCGTTTGTACCGATCATTAGAAAAACTTTTTTTGGTTTTCCACTAATGAAAGAAGTGAGGTTGTCGACTACCTCTCCCGATAATGCTCCACTTATACCGCGATTCAAGATATTAGGATTGTCGAATGCTTCCCACCATTCACAACCTTGGGTAATGCTATTTCCTATAAAAACAATACTTTGATGATTGACAGGCAATATATTAAAGACGCTCGAACGATGTAGACGGAACGGAATATCGGCAAAAACTAAATTCGTACATAGCACGACAGCCAAAAAAGAAAATAATAGTCGTTTCATTGTGAATAGGATTGAGTAATAGGCAAAATTAGAATAAATTCTCCAGATACGTATGCCGATTTTATGTTTTTTATCATCTGGTTTTTACTCGCTATTCTTACCTTAATACTATATTTTGATTGATAAATAGACAACTTTATATATTTATCTTCGCCCATTTTGCTGGAGCATGAAGACTCTATTTTATATCTATGAATTCGAGAATTAATAATACTATGTAAAGATAATTATACATAAAACAATGCCCTGAAAAGCCTTGATTTTATCATTATGTAGCATTTCTGGTTTTAATGGTCGATAGGGTGATGAAAAGTAACTCTAATAATTTATCATTCAGTGACTTTATTGCTGTTTCAAACAATAAATAAAAGTATATACTAAATTTAGTTAACATAATGGAGCGCAATTTTTGATTATTAAATATATTAAGTAATATTATGCCATATTGTAAACATAAACATGGGCTAAAAGCCTCTTTAAACAATAAATTAAGATATGAAAATAGCAAAATGTTGATTTGATCTTAATTGTTGTTTGTAAAGAAAAGAGAAAGTTTTGCCTTGTCATTGAATGATCAACTTTAATTATTTTATATCTAAAACACAATTCATGAAGAAATTATTAGTTGTATGTTTTTTTATGAGTCTTTTTTTAATGGGATATGCCCAGAATAAAGAGCCTTATTATCAAAAATACGTAAAATTTCCTCAGGATGCCACCCTTCATGAAAAAGTAGAAATGGCGGCACGTTTGGTGCCAACTTCGCAACAATATGCATGGCAGCAAATGGAGTTTACAGCATTTTTACATTTTGGAATCAATACCTTTACCGGTCGCGAATGGGGCGATGGTACAGAAAGTCCATCGGTGTTTAACCCAACGGCTTTTGATGCCGAACAATGGGTGAAAACCCTTAAACAGGCCGGTTTTAAAATGGCTATCATTACTGCCAAACATCATGACGGCTTTTGTTTATGGCCCTCTAAGTATACCGACTATACGGTAGCTGCTTCCCCTTGGAAAGATGGCAACGGAGATGTGGTAAGAGAGTTCCGTGATGCCTGCTATAAGTACGATATGAAATTTGGTGTTTATCTCTCCCCATGGGATAGAAATGCTTCATCATATGGTGACTCCCCTAAATACAACCAATATTTTGTCGATCAATTGAACGAGCTTCTGACTCAATATGGCGAAGTTCATGAGGTGTGGTTTGATGGCGCTTGTGCCGAAGGTCCGAATGGTAAAAAGCAAGAGTATGATTGGGATCGTTTTTATACGACGATTCAAACACTGCAGCCCAATGCTGTGATGGCTATTATGGGCGATGATATTCGTTGGGTAGGCAATGAAAGTGGGGTAGGACGTGAAACTGAGTGGAGCGCAACGGTACTTACTCCCGGCATCTATTCGCGTGCCGAAGAAAATAATAAACGTCTTAAAGTTTTTGCAAAGGCTCCCGATTTAGGCAGTCGTGACATGCTTCGAAATGCAGAAGAATTATTTTGGTATCCTTCTGAAGTGGATGTTTCTATTCGTCCGGGATGGTTCTACCATGGACATGAAGACAGTGAGGTAAAGAGCTTGAGTCACTTGATGAATATTTACTATGAGTCGGTAGGCATGAACTCTGTCTTATTGCTAAATATTCCTCCCGATACACGTGGGTTAATACATCCGAACGATTCAATTCGTCTGATTGAATTTGCAGCTTGCCGCAATAAAATGTTGGCTAAAAACTACGTGAAAAAGGGAGATAAATCATGGAATGCCCCATCTGGTGGCATCAAAGAATATAAGATATCTGACCATTTGCCAATCAATGTAATTCTATTGCAAGAAGACATTACTAAAGGACAGCGAGTAGAGCGTTTCACGATTGAGGCATGGGTAGATAAAAGATGGCAAGTGATAGCTAATGGTACGACAGTGGGCTATAAGCGTATGATTCGTTTTCCACAGGTGACGACTAATAAAATTAGAGTAACTATCAATCATACCCGTTTGAATGCCAATATTAAAAATGTGGCAGCTTATTATGCCGAACCTATTATCGACCAAACGGTACAAACCGTATGGAATACCTTACCACGTAATCAATGGACATCGGTAAGTCGTGGCCCATTGATTATCGATCTTGGAAAATCGATTCATATGGCTTCGCTTACTTATGCACCCCTCAATGGTGAAGCGAAACCTGATATGGCTTATCGCTATGATCTTTATATCAGCAATGATGGTGTAAAATGGGAACATTTGCGCAAAAAGGGTGAATTTAGCAATATCATGCACAACCCATTGCCTCAGACTCTATTTTTTGAGAATCAACCGACGACACGTTATATCAAAATCGAAGCTACCAATCCGGCTGGTACTGAAGCTAAGATTGACATGAATGAAATCGGTGTAGTGGAGGCAGAATAGAAAATGTTTTAATGACAAAATATAGAATAATACTAAATCAATAATAATTAATCTTTTATGCGAAAGTTATCTTCTTTGTTTCTGATAGCAGCGATGTTTGTTGGTTCATTAGGACTACAAGCACAAACTACAGACAATCCTGTGCGTAAGAAATTAACCTTTAAAAAAGGTTGGAAATTTACACGTGAAGACAATCCTGATTTCCTTCTTCCGGAGTACAATGACTCGAAATGGCAATCGGTGGTAATTCCTCATGACTGGGCTATTTACGGACCATTCAGTATCCATAACGATAAACAAAACGTAGCCATTGCTCAAGATGGCCAAAAAAGTGCAATGGAGCATGCCGGACGTACCGGAGGATTGCCATTTGTAGGTGCGGGTTGGTATCGCTTAAACTTTGATGTTCCTCAATTGACTGACGGTCAAAAAGCAACGTTAGTGATTGATGGTGCTATGAGTAATGCTGAGGTATATGTAAATGGACAAAAAGCTGGTTACTGGCCTTATGGTTATAATACTTTCTATTTAGATGTAACTCCTTTTGTAAAAGTAGGTCAAGATAACCAATTGGCAATTCGTCTTGAAAATAAACCCGAATCTTCGCGTTGGTATCCCGGTGCAGGTCTATACCGCAATGTACATCTTTTGGTACATGGTGATGCACATGTGCCTGTATGGGGAACTCAATTAACGACTCCTATCGCTAATAAAGAGATGGCACGTGTTAATTTAGTGACAACTTTAGACCGTTCAGCAAGCAATGCTCCAGCATCTGCATTCCGCATTGTGACTGATATTGTAAATCCTCAAGGTGTTGTAGTAGCACAAGATGCTCAAAATATTTCTCGTTTTAATGAGAATGTATTCGAACAATCTATTATGGTTGAAAAACCAGAACTATGGACTTTGGATGCACCGGCGCTTTATACAGCAGTTTCAAAAATATACAATGGTAATAAATTGGTAGATGAGTATGAAACTCGCTTCGGTATTCGTTCTATCGAAATTGTACCTGATAAAGGTTTCTTCTTGAATGGCGAAAAAGTATTGTTCCAGGGTGTGTGTAATCATCACGACTTAGGCCCATTGGGTGGTGCGGTAAACGATGCAGCTATCCGCCGTCAAATTACCTTATTAAAAGAGATGGGTGTAAACGCGATTCGTACATCGCACAATATGCCGGCTCCTGAGTTGGTGAAAGCTTGCGATGAAATGGGTATGATGGTAATGGTTGAAACTTTCGACGAGTGGAAAACTCCAAAATGTCAGAATGGTTATAACCTATACTTCGATGAGTGGCACGAAAAAGATCTTGTGAATGCTGTGCGTCACTATCGTAATAACCCAAGTGTGGTGATGTGGTGTATTGGTAACGAGGTATCAGAGCAATGGGGTGGTAACTTAGGTGCAAAAATCACTTACAATTTACAATCTATCTGTCATCGTGAAGACCCTACTCGTCCGGTAACGAATGGTATGGATGCTCCTGATGCTGTAGTTGGCAATGGTATGGCAGCTATTTTAGATGTACCGGGTTTCAACTACCGTAACTTCCGCTATACTCGTAACTACGAAAAATTGCCACAACGCATGATCCTAGGTAGCGAAACAACTTCTACTGTTAGTTCACGCGGAGTATATAAATTCCCGGTTGAGCGTGCAGCGATGAAAAAGCACGATGATAATACCTCATCTTCGTATGATGTGGAACATTGCGGTTGGTCTAACCTACCTGAGGATGATTTCATGCATCAAGAAGATCTTCCTTATGCAATGGGTGAATTTGTTTGGACCGGTTTTGACTATTTAGGAGAACCAACTCCATATTATACTGATTGGCCAAGTCACTCGTCATTGTTCGGTATTATCGACTTAGCAAGCCTTCCGAAAGATCGTTACTATTTATATCGTAGCCATTGGAACAAAGATGCTGAAACATTGCATATTCTCCCTCACTGGAACTGGGCTGGTCGCGAAGGCGAAGTAACTCCTGTGTTTGTATACACCAATTATCCATCGGCTGAGTTGTTTATCAATGGCAAAAGTCAAGGACGTCGTACTAAAGACTTATCGGTAACATTAGAAAACAGTGCCGACTCTTTATCGCAAGCTCAATTTAAACGCCAAACACGTTATCGTTTGATGTGGATGGATACAAAATACGAACCGGGAACAGTAAAGGTAGTAGCTTACAATGAACAAGGACAACCAGTAGCTGAGAAAGAGATTAAAACAGCAGGTAAACCTCACCACATTAAGTTGGAAGCCGATCGTAATGTGTTGAAAGCAGATGGTGAAGATTTGGCTTATGTCACTGTAAGTGTAGTCGATAAAGATGGTAATTTATGTCCATTGGATGAATCGGAAATTTCATTCAAGGTAAAAGGTAACGGTTTTTATCGTGCTGGTGCTAACGGAAGCACTACTTCATTAGAGTCCTTCCAACGACCAAAAATGAAAGTCTTCAGTGGGCAGATGTCTGCATTAATACAGACCACCGAGAAAGCAGGTGACATTGTATTAGAAGCAAGCTCTCCTAAACTTAAAGGTGCAAAAATAACTTTGACAAGTCAAAACAAATAACATAAAGTATAGGGGTATCATTAGGTGCCCCTATATTGTTTTATACTCCTTTTTTAAAAATAGATTTATGAGTTATCCTACCTTAGGGAAGTTATCTCTGTCACTTTGTCTCTTGACTTTATTATCTCTTTTTTCTTGTAGCGCCAAGAGTACAGATAGTGATCATACAACAACTGCCATTGATAGTATCGAATGGGATGCTAAATGGGTATTGCCAGAACTGAATGGAACACCTAATATGGGTGTAGCCGGAGCGTATGCCGGTTTTGTAGGAAATACGATGATTGTGGCCGGTGGTGCTAACTTTCCCGATGCTTTACCATGGAATGGGGGTACTAAAACTTGGTGGCCTACCATTTATACCCTTGATACTTCGAATGCTTCTTCTGGGTGGCAAATATCCGATATTCAACTACCCGGAAAATGGGGGTATGGTGCATCAATCCAGTTGCCTCAAGGGATATTGTGTATTGGAGGATGTTCTCCTGATAAAGTCTTAAATGATGTTTTCCTTATTACAGAGAAAAACGGTATATTAACGATTGATACAGGATACCCATCACTACCACAGCCATTGACCAATCATACTGCTGCTTTGGCCGGATCGATAGTTTATGTATCTGGTGGATTTGCAGATACAACGCAAAAAAATGCGAAAGGTGCATTTTATAAACTAAATCTGAATGATATCGGTGGAGGATGGCAAGAGTTGCCTACATGGCCGGGCGAGGCACGTGGATATGCTGTAAGTGCCGCTCAAAGCAATGGTGAAGAGATTTGCTACTATATGTTTGGTGGACGTGATACTAAAACGGATCAACCTACGACAATATATACCGACGGATATGTATATATACCATCATTGAATCGTTGGAATCGTATTGAAGGCTCTTTCCCATTGATGGCAGGCAATGCTGTAGCTATTGGCAATCACTCCATCTTAATGTTGGGAGGTGTTCCCGCACTTTTACCAGCCAACGATGATCATCCCGGTTTCGATAATACAATCCGAATTTTCGATACCTCAAAATCAACGATGCAAGCACTTGCTGCCTCTCCATATCCGATTGCAGTTACCACTACTGCTTTCATAAAAAATGATACGATTTATATAGGAAGCGGCGAAGTTCGTCCGGGTGTTCGTACACCTATCGTGCTAAGAGGCTTTTTGAAATAAAGAGCTTAATAAGCGCTCCATTAAATAACCTTTAAAAGAACAATAAACAACCAATGAAACGCAATTTTTTAATTTTATTCGCTCTATTGCTGAGTTTTATAAGCAATGCTCAGCACTCTCTTCATCCCCTTCAGTCATATGATGAATTGACCGATACTAAGACCTTTGATGATGTGTCGGTATGGGAGAAAATGAAAACTCCTACGGCATTAAGTTGGGGAACTACCGATGTACGTTATGCCAAAAAGAATGTTCCTTCTTTACAAATGCAGAAGAAATTTACTGCCAAGGCATGGAAAGGTGAACGTATTAATGCACAGGCTGTTCTTTGGACAAAACAGGCATTAAATGAGGTACAGTTATCGGTAAGCGATTTAAAATGTGGATCGTCTATAATACCTAACTCTGATATCAATGCAGGATTTGTTCGTTATGTGATGACTGATGAGTTGAACAAAGACCGTAAAGGTGGATGTGGTGTACGCGAAAATAAAGCCGAATGGGATTCTTCTGTAGTAGCCGATGTGATAGATATCAATCCGTTGCTTGACATTAAACCCTATACGGCACAGCCTATCTGGGTGAATGTTTGGGTTCCGGCCGATGCGAAATCGGGCACATACCGTGGTGTGTTAACCGTATCGGGACAAAATATGGCTGCCATGAAGTTGGATATTGCTATTGAAGTTATTCATCAAACACTGCCGGCTCCATCTGAATGGGGATATCATCTAGATTTATGGCAGAATCCTTATGCAGTAGCTCGTTATTACAATGTTCCTCTTTGGAGTGAAGCACATTTTGAAGCAATGCTTCCGGTTATGAAAATGTTGGCGAATGCCGGACAGAAAATCGTAACTACTACCATCATGCACAAACCTTGGGCCGGTCAAACGGAAGATCATTTCGATAGTATGGTTACACGTATCAAGAATATTGATGGTACATGGAGTTTCGACTATGCAGTGTTCGATAAATGGGTGGAGTTCATGATGAACGAAGTAGGGATTGATCAGCAAATCAATTGCTATACCATGATTCCTTGGGCATTGACTTTCGACTATTATGATCAGGCTACCAATCGTATACAGTTTTTGAATGCTAAACCCGGCGAACAAGCCTATACCGATTATTGGTATCCATTTTTAAAAGATTTTTCAAGACACTTACGCGAAAAAGGTTGGTTCGAAAAAACGACCATTGCAATGGATGAGCGTCCTATGGATATGATGATGGAAGCTATTAAGATTATAAAAAATGCTGATCCTGAATATAAAATATCTTTGGCAGGCAACTACCATGAAGAAATTCAAGCCGACTTGTATGATCTTTGTATTCCTTACGGTCATAAATTCCCTGCTGATGTAAAGATAGAGCGCGAACTGAAAGGACAAAAAAGTACGGTATATACTTGTTGTACAGAAGTTTTTCCTAATGTATTTACCTTTTCTAATCCGGCAGAAGGCAAATGGATGATGATTCATGCCATAGCCGAAGGGTATGATGGTTATTTGCGTTGGGCTGTAAACAGTTGGACTGCCGATCCATTGCGTGATTCTCGATTCCGTACTTGGGCGGCCGGCGATACTTATCTTATTTATCCTGGACCTCGCTCAAGCATTCGTTTCGAACGAATGGTGGAAGGATTGCAAGAGAGCGAGAAGATTCGTATTCTTCGTCAAGAATATGAAGAGAAGGGCGAGATATCAAAGTTAAATCGCTTAAACAAAGCTGTTGCTAAATTTACCATCGATTGGTCTGCAAAAAATATAGGTACAATTGAAGATGATATCAAAGAATTGAACAGTTTGTTGAATCATAAATAGTAATATCTTTTTTGAAATAGGTCATATGCAAAGATTGTCTATCTTATTTGTATTTATCTTTTTTAGTTCCATCACCGATGCTTTTAACTCAAATATAAGCTATAGTTTTAAGCAGATATCAATCGATGATGGATTATCGCAGTCTACCGTAACTGCTATATTAGAAGATAACATGGGAGATATATGGATTGGCACAAAAAATGGATTAAATCGGTTTAATCAGTATGAGTTAATCAATTATTATTTCGAAGATAATGATGATCTTAATGCATATGGCCAAATCAATTTCATTGCAGAAGACTCCATATTGAATGTATGGGTTGGAACTGATAAAGGGTTGTTGATTTATAATAGAAAAGATAATCATTTCCAAACCGTTCGGTATAATGATCAACCATTTCCTACATATTCATGTAAGCTAAATAATGATGGCATTATGTTTGGTGGGGATGGTAAAATCTATTCATACAATTACGATACTGCCATTATCGATACTCTCGATCTTGACGTTCCTGCAATTCCAATCAATAGCATTGTTAAATGGGCAGATAATAAAATAATTATTGGTAGCAGATATGATGGAGTATATGTCTATGATATTCAAAATAAAGTATTATCTGAATTTAATTTATTTAATAAAGATATATTATCTATTTATGTTGATCATCTGCAACAATTATGGATATCATCATATGATGAAGGAGTCTATTGTTATTCAAAACAGGGCGAATTAGTTCTTACTTTAAATAGTAGAAATTCATTATTGGACAATAATATCATATTAGATATTGTTGAGCGAAATGGTAAAATTTGGTTTGCCACCGATGGGTCAGGAATATTTATATACGATCCATCTACTCAAGCTTTAGAAAATCTCAAGGAAGAGCCAGGTAATAGTTTTTCTATATCGGATAATTCAATTTTAAAATTATATAAAGACTTAGAAAATAACATTTGGGCTGGAAGTATAAGGAGTGGAATCTTTCGTATAAAAGAAGTATATATAAATACATATAGAAAGGTTCCAATCAATATTAATTATGGATTAAGTAATGACGCAGTAATTAGTTTATTTGAAGAAGAAAATGGGACTTTATGGATTGGAACCGATGGTGGTGGAATCAATGCATTTTATCCCGACAAGAAAGAGATACATCATTTTTCTAAATATTATGGATTAAATGTAGTATCGATAACAGAGTTTGACGAAAAGAACTTATTGTTGTCCATATTTGGTAAAGGACTTTTTAAATTTAATAAACAAACCTGCCAATTATTGCCATTTACTCTGATTGATGAAGATACGAATAAACGGGAGTGCTTAACCGGAAGTTCTGTTTATGTTGATTTTATATCAGATAATAAGATATTAATTTTAGGCAAGTCTATCTATATTTATGATATAGCATGCAACTCTTTTTCTACAATAACCAATATTGATTCCTATTATCAGCATTTACTGCAAAAAGCATCTACTCGAAGTAACACTGCATATTTATTTGGTATTAGACATTTACTACGCTTAAACTGCAATAAAAAAGAAGCAGAAGTATTATATGATAGTAATGGTAAATTTATCATTAAAACTGCCGTTTACGATGGGGGAAATTTCATATGGATAGGTTCAAGTGATGGTTATTGTAGAAAAAGAGTTG
>DKPN01000068.1:554-7653 GCA_002471195.1 Bacteroides sp. UBA7333 | reverse complement strand
CCTTGTTGATCAACACAAAGACACCCCATCATTTGTCCGCTAAGAGCTATACCTGCAATCTCATCAGCCGAAACAAGTTTCAGCAATGCTTGCGTAGTAGCAACAATTGCACGCCACCAATCATCCGGGTTTTGTTCCGCTCTATTTCCCTCCGAAAACTGAGTAGGATAAGATACCGTTCTCGAAGCAATTAAACATCCGTCTTCAGAGAAGAGTGTTGCTTTATTGCCGCTTGTACCCAAATCGTGAGCAATTATATATTCAGCCATGGTATAAGATCTATTTATTAATTAAAGCACTGCATTTGTATATCCTGTAAGTCCCACTAGAATTCCTCCTGCAATTCCACCTAAAATAATTACACACCAACGAGGAAAAGCCTCCTTTACAAGAGCTCCTCTTTCTTTGCCGGGTGCACACAGCAAATCACAGAGAAAAAACCCCGATGCTATTGACCATCCCATATCTACCCAAGGAGCACTACCTCTCGCTCCTTGATGGATTAGTCCGAACTGCATAGACAACCCTTCCATATCGGGAAGTAAGCCTGTAGAAAATCCAAATCCGGGAAGTTTATGATTTACAATCCAAAAAGTACCAATCATAACCGAGGCTGCCATAAAACCACCAATCGGACCAAAGTCTTTGACCAATTTAGGCCAACATTGCAAAACTGTAAACGTCACCGCAAATGCGCCAAATAACGTAGTAAGTATTCCGGCATTGTACATCCCGAAAAATTCATTATATGTCAATAACCAACCATTCATAATTAATCGTTTTGAGCTTTTCGTCGTAAATAACATACCAAAAGGCCAGCAGCACCACCGCCAACCATGCAAAGTACCAACGTTGGTGCTGCATCAAGAAAGTTGATAAAACCACCTTGAAAGCGGACAATACCCCATGCTATACCGGCCGAACCGATACACCAACCTTGATCGAGCCATATTTTCCCATTTGGATTTGCAATAATACCATGGTAATGATTCATATACCACATAATCCCAATGATTAAAGTAGCGGCAAACCATCCGCCCAACAGCCCATAGGTCTTCCACATCTCGGGCCAAATACCGAAAGCAAAACCGCCGCATATCGCAGATCCGGCAAACGTAGATAAGTAGTGTTTCATAAATAATCTTCAATTAAAGGCGAATTTCTTGCACGTCCGAATACACATACTGATCTGATCCGGCAGGTTTCAGTCCTATGCGTGCATACACTTTTCCTGTACGAACACGAGCTAGATCAATTGCTTTCTTCTGATTTTCGTCTGTCACGGTTAGTTCAAACTGTTGCCCAGAACCCGGTTGCTGTCTTCCATAATCTTTACGAATAAAGTTGGACGACTCGTCGACAAACTGTGTTGTACTTATAAACAAGCCTACCTGATCAACCGCCGCATCCGAAATCACTTTCTCAATATCGCACGTAGCGGTAAATGTGGTCCCATCAAAACGAATCGCACTATTGTAAAGCATATAGTATGGAAGCACATAAACCTTGAGCATTGTCGTACCTTTCAAGACAAAGTCTATCGTATCCTTTTTCGCTTCACTCACCTGTATGGTTTTCCATGGCCCGTTGTCTTTTTGAGGCACCAAATGATATTCACCATTGAAAAGCATTGATTCGAATTGTGCGTTCTGATTTAAAAACACATCAATACCATCTTTCAACTCATAGCCATATTGATAAAGTTTTAGGCGAACAGCTTCTCCTGTTCCTCTCACTCCGATTGGATGTTCTACACCACTTGCATCTTTATATACAACTTGCCCTTGTAGCTTTGACTCTGGCGCATCATAATTATCCAAACCACATGATGTTGTAATAAAAGCCAAAAGCATTAATACATATATTTCTTTTACGGTTTTCATAAATTCAAATATTAGGATTGATAAGGATTTTTTGTTAATTTAGGATTATTGTTTAGCCAACCTTGATCTAAAAAGTTATAATAGTTTCTCAGTTGAAAAAAACGTGGATATTTAGACATATATGCTTTTTCTTTATCAAAAACCCACTTACCATTATTTATATCTGTCGCATCATCAATTAGATATGGATAGAGTACATAGTGCACTGCATTTTCATTATTATCATTGTTGTCCCAGATTTTATCTGCTAATCTCAATCTTTTCAAATCCCAAAAGCGATGATTTTCAAAAGCTAATTCAACCCGTCTTTCTTGAACGATATCATCTATTGTAATTGCTTGAGTCAGTAGACTAATCCCCGCTCTTTCTCTTACTGCATTTATATATTTCAAAGCATTAGCTTGATCGCCTAATTCCATTGCCGCTTCAGCTGCAATTAAATAAACCTCTCCCATTCTGAAACGAGGAAACCAAACCTCACTACCTTTTCCGCGTGTTGCTGATCCAGTTGTTTCATCCATAAACTTCATCATAAAAAAACCTGTTTTATTGATGTATTGTGCATCACCACTTACTACAGGTCCATTTTTCGATGTTATGGTCATTCCTGTCTCAGTAAATGATTTACCAGGATCACCTGTCACACTTTTCCAATTATTTTCTTCCCTTCTTTTTACACCAGCTTGCAAGTCTACGGTTTTTCCTCTGTACGTAGCACCTGGAGTTATCACCGTTGCGAATAAACGAGGGTCTTTATTTTCAAACAACTCTTGTGGTGAGTTGTAATAAGCATATCCCGCACCTTCTCTTAGTTTCAAAGCTCCGTTTCGATTATCTACATATTCAAAAGCCTCTACTAAATTAAGCACTGGTGTAAGCCATGAGCAATCAATATCTTCCGCATGAGACACTGGTATATTATTACGTGTAAAGCCATGATAATTAGAAGGTCCTTTATAGTCTTTAGCCCAAATAACCTCCGTGTTATTATCCTTTATTGTAACAGCATTATAGAAATTATCTGCTTTATCAGCTCTATTGTTTTGCAAAGTATATACGCCCAGATTTATAATTTGAAGTGCAGTTTCGTATGCTATTCGATAGTAGCCTTCAGCCTTCTCGGCCGGAATTCCCACTTCTCCGTTATCGGTTCGGATCGGATTAGCCATTTTATTGTTATAGTTTGCAATTGATGCCGCATACAAAGCTGCTCTTGCTTTTAAGGCCAGCGCGGCACCTTTAGTTGCTCTTGCCGCATACTTGCTCGGATTTTGAGGCAACATAGTTGCAACTTCATCACACTCAGAGATGATATAATCATACATTTCCACCTCAGTTGCCCGTGGGTATTGCAATGCGGTAATATCCATTCCCGGTGTATATTCAAAAACTTCATCACCTACAATCGGCATACCTCCTAATCCTTTACAGGTATTAAAGTATATATATGCCCTAATAAATCGAGCCTCGCCTCCAATTGATGCCTTTTCTTCTTCAGAAAGCGCAGAAGTAATAAGGCCTTGTAAAAACTGATTTATATTACGAATCAGTCCGTAATCATACACTCTCCAATGCCCATCACCAAATATTCTAAATTCATCTGGTCCGCCATCAGATCGTAAGGCTTCATCTAAACACACATATGAACCTATATCATTTAAATGTTGCCCCCAGTCGATACGACCATAGAAATTTGCTAAAACGGATTTTATCATATTCGGATCACCAAAAACCTGATCTTCTGTTAAAATCTGATCAGGATCTCTATCTAAAAAGTCAGAGCAACTCACTACAGAAAAAAGTAATGTTGATGATAGAATTGTATAGGATAAAAACTTTTTCATAATTTAAAATTTAAGAGTTATACCAATATTCATTATACGTGTGGTAGGATAAGCCAAGCCTGCTGAACTTTCAACTTCAGGATCAGTACCTTCTGTATTAGATAAAGTAAACATATTTTGCCCAGAGAAGTAAACACGAAGATCAGAAATAGCCATTTTTGCCAAGATATGTTTAGGCAAAGTATAACCAAACTCTATATTCCTCATTTTTAAATATCTAACATTACGCACCCAAAATGTACTTTTCCAATAATTACTATGTCCAGCATTACCAATTAACAGTGTTGGATATTTACCAGGAATTAATTCACTATTCGGATCAAAAATATCAGAAAGTCTCCATGTATTCTCCATATAGTATTGAGGATTATTTCCTCCGTCATGAAATGGTCGCTTCTGTTCCCAATCTTGCTCCCAACTATTTAAAGCTCCTCCTGTTAAATCAAATGCCAAATCAAATCCTTTATAATTGAACGAAAAGTTGAGTCCATAATTTAGATTCGGGGTTCCTCCTTGACGATAACCTAGTGGGCGTTGATCTAAACCATTGATCACTCCATCTCCATTAATATCTTTATATTTGATATCCCCCGGACGCAACGTTTTGTTTCCTTGACGATCGTTATCAATTGGCCATGACGCAATCTCATCCCAACTTTGAAACTGACCATCAGCTTCGAGCATCCAGTTTATATATCCAAAACGCTTATCAATACCATTTCTATACTCATGCCAAGAGTTTCCAAAACGAGGTTTATATTGTTTCCAATCAAGGAAGCGAGCATAAGTAAGATTTCCCCCAATTGAGTAATAAAAGTCTTGTATGTTATCATTCCATTTAATTGAGAAGTCGAAACCGGTATGCATATCAGAATTCAAGTTCTCTACTGGTAAACCAAAACCTACTTCCGAAGGAAGCAATACATCGTAGCGAGAACCTGCAATTCCATCCCGTTTACGACGGAAGTAGTCAATACTACCACTCAATCGGCTATTAAGAACAGAAACGTCAACACCGATATCCAATACCTTGGCTTTCATCCACGAAAGATTTGTTACAGGTAATCCTCTTGGCACGGAACCGACCACGTATTCACCGTCGAGTGTTGCACCTCCATTCTTATAGTTATACCCTTTCATATAATCAAATGGGCCGTAACCTCCTACACCGTCATCACCGACCAATCCAAACGAAGCACGTAGTTTTAGATTATTGATAACCTCTCCAAATTTGCCATCTTTCCAAAAGCCCTCTTCTGAAATGCGCCAGCCAATAGAACCTGAAGGAAAGAAACCCCAACGATGATTAGGTGGAAATTTCCAAGAACCATCATATCTACCTGAAAATTCCAACAAATATTTAGATGCATAATCATAGTTCAGACGAAGCATATAACCAAGACGTGCTTCTGTATTATTTCCTCTATCTCTAAATTCAACAATATCATCCATTCCAATCAAATGCAGAGCATTCGATGGAGGAACACTGTGCAACCAGTGGCTTGGTGTATCTCGTTTGATAGACTCCATCGCAACTACACCCGCAACATTGTGTGCACCAAACGACTTGTTATATGCCAATTGGATATTTGAAGTGTACTCCTCTACCATTGCCGAATTACGTTCGCGATACGGATTATTCATTTCGTAGTCCACTAGGTATTGATCCTTTGCTTCGTCATATCGATATAGCTTGTAAGTGTATTCTTGATTATTAAGCTGATTTTGGGCCAAGTAATACCCAACTAAAGCTTTCGCTTTTAGTCCATCAAAGATTTCATACTCGGCATTAAAGTTTAGTTGCATTACACGCCAGACATTCTCGAAACGCCCAGACATGTCATAATTTAACATTCCGAAGTTCACATCCTTATTTGCAGCAGTAACAGCGGGATATTTCGGATTATCATTAGCAAAAGGTCTAGACATAGGCAAATTACGATATGTAGCAAAAATCGGAGCCCAATAATCATCCCCTCCCGGCACTCCTGGATTCTCTCGCTTTTCTATACGCCCATTCATCGCAGCTCCAACTTTTAATCGCTTACTAATCTGAGTATCGATATTCATCTGAACATTAGTTCGTGTAAATCCCCCATAGTTTACGATCATAGCATCCTGATTCATATGACTCAGTCCAAAATAATAATTTGATTTATCCGAACCTCCACTAACATTTGCACCAACATAATACTGAGGAGCTGTCTCCCAAATAAAATCATACCAATCGAAAGATCTATATCCTTTTTCAGTTCCTTGCTGCCATTTCTCATAATCATCTTTCGAATATTTAGGATTTTCAATACCTTGTATTGTCTGTGATTGAATATAATTTCCTATATAAGTTGTTGCATCAGCTGGTTTTGGAAAATCAGTAATCTGTTGCCATCCATATCTTGCATTTATCGTTACTGTATTTTTCGTATTTAAGCTACCTTTTTTTGTTGTTACTACGACCACGCCGTTTGCCGCTCTAACCCCATAAATAGAAGCTGAAGCATCTTTCAGAATAGAAATCGATTCAATGTCATTAAAATCAATATTATTAAACTGTCCTTCATCCTTTTGAACTCCATCTATTACATAAAGGGGAGTTCCCATGTTACGAATCTGAATTTGAGTAGATGCTCCCGGACGACCATCTGGTTGACGAGTATTTACTCCTGCGATTTTACCAACTAACGCACCTGAGGAAGTCGATGCAGAAGAGCGAGCAAGATCTTCACTTCCAATTACAGAAATAGCACTTGTTAAAGATTCTTTTTTTTGAGCCAATCCAAACCCTGTCACGACAACTTCATCTAAGGTTTTAGTATCCTCTTGCAATACTATTTTAATCGTATTAGATTTCGGAGAAAGTAATTGTGAAAGATAACCAATATAAGACACTTCAATCTTTCCATTGTGAGGGACTGTTATTTCAAAAGCCCCATCCATGTTAGACATAGTTCCAATTGTAGATCCTTTAACAATAATATTAGCTCCTATAAGTGGTTCTCCATTTTGATCTACAATTACACCTTTCACAATGCGTTCATTTTGCGTTGTTGAAAGAACTGATTCTTTAGTAAGAGATCGACTTGATTGCTTATCTTTAGTTTCTAAAGCAAACACAAGTTCTGTTTCTGAAAACAAAGCCAATCCTGCAAGAGTACCATAAAAAATACGTCTTGTTGGTTTTTTAGAATTAAAAAATAAATCTACTTTCATCATATTGAAATAAGGTTTTTATTACGACAACACCGAAGAATTAAAGAGTCAATCGATGCAATTACCACAAATCAATAAAAACAATCCTTAACACCCTTAAAGAAATAGATCTGTATCTATTAAATTCTAGTCATTTACTCCTTTCTATCAAAAAACATTCAC
>DKPN01000068.1:0-383 GCA_002471195.1 Bacteroides sp. UBA7333 | reverse complement strand
CCTTTCTATCAAAAAACATTCACGGTATATAAGAAATTCATCGATTGCAAGTTTTGTTATAATGAGTTTTGCCTAAATCGTAAAACCTATTATAACGAAACAGCGTGGCAAGTTATTCTTGCCACGCTGTTTCGTTATATATAAGGTGTACTTTATTATTTCGACATAAACTTCCAGTTTACATCTTTGTAAGTCCATCCACCATTGTCTTCTACCACTTCGATCGAAGGCAATCCGTTTGAAACGGCGAAGCGACGAAGCGATTGTTTTCCTTTGGTGTAGTCGTAGCTTACGCCATCATCGTCGTACAAATCGAATGAGCCATCGGCCGAGCCGTATACGCGCATCTCGAGCGGTTGACCGCTGATCCATTCCGACGTTTG
>DKPN01000034.1:8296-10281 GCA_002471195.1 Bacteroides sp. UBA7333 | reverse complement strand
TTTTTAAAGTCTTTGTAAGTTTGTGTGGCAAAAGGAGCTTCAAACATTGAGTAAGTTGCCCATTCATACAATTGCCAACCCAAGCCATGAGCTGTTGTCATTGAATCGATCTTATGCTCTAATTTACGCTTATAGTTTTCTTTTAGATAACCGAGCCCGGTTTTGACTACGCCTGTCAACGACTTGTTTTCAAAGTCAACAACGTGTGCCAATTCGTGTCCTATAACTCCAATCTGTGCATTAAAAGGGACATCATTTAAAAGGATTCCATCAAAATCTTCTTTATCATTAATCAAGATATAATAGGTTCTTTCTTCAGAAAACAAAGAGGTTATCTTGGGACGACAAGCCATGGTAGTACGTTCTTTTGAGTATTTCAATTCAATCACCACGTCTTTCAACTCAGGATAATGTGATAGTGCGAGCAGAAACTGCTGTTCGTATTCTTGAGGATAAACTTTACTCTGCCCATACTCTGCGCGTAGCTTGTCTACTTCAACCTTCGACAAGGTATCGTAGTACTTTGTCTGCTGGGCCCATAGAGTCAGTGTGGAAAATAAAACAACCAGAAATAAGAATATTCGTCTTACCATTGATATGACTATTAGAGGTTTTGCTGATTGCGAATATATATAGGTTGCACCAAATAACAATCGTCCTTTATCAATCTTTGTGTTTTATTGAGCATCTATTCTGCAAATATTTTTAATCTTGTATAAAGATTAGCGTTGAGTTTTTATTTAATAAAATCCCCAACGCTAAACAGTTGCTATGCTTTATTCCTTTGTTGCTGCAATCATACGCCCTACTTCTTGAAGCGTTTTCACGTCTATCTCGCGGATATTGCCTTCATAGTTGGGCCCGATATTCAAGGAAAAAATATTTCCAAATGTTACGGCTCCTTGATAATCATCAAATATTTTCTGTGCCGGAATACAAAGATTATCATGAACCGGCAAGGAGTAAAACCAGTCTGCTCCGCCTTCACGTTTTGGTAAAATCGGATACGTAAACTCTGCCACATGGTATCCTTTGTATTGTTTCTCATTTTCTCCGGCATCTTCTACCCAAGTAAGTCCATCTCCACCAATCGGCCCCGGCGCACCTCGTTCTCGCAAACTAAGTCGGCCGGCTGGCTCTAACGCGTTGAATCCACAAAATGTATTGGGCTGAAACTGATGTACCCACTCTACTGTCTCTTGATGGCTCAAACCTCCATCTCCTACTGCCGCATCAAACCAAATGAATTCGATCGGCCCGTAATTCGTTAGCAATTCTTTCAATTGTGCTTTTTTCATTTCAGGATTAGCGCCTCCTTTCATCCAACCGCCGCGTTCTGCTCCCGGCCAATTCCAGTCTCCTTCGGAGAAATACAAGGCTAACTTTATTCCGTATTTATCGCACGATTGTCTTAGTTTACTCAAAACGTCGAGTTTGATGGGTGCATTGATCGATTTAAGATCTGTCGTTTGTGTATCCCACAAACAAAAGCCATCGTGATGTTTCGTCAAGAACAGAATGTAATTCATACCGGCTTCTTTTGCCGTTTTAGCCCATTGATCGGTATTACATCCTGTTGCCTTGAAAAAATCAGGCCCATGTTCTTCTCCAGTCCACTCTTTCCCGGAAAATGTACTAAACGACCAACAGATAAACATGCCAAAACGCATATCTTGAATCTCTTTTGCCCTCACGGAATCAGGCAAAGGTGTTTTTGAAATTTCGTTTGACGAGCGCGACAACGAACAACTTGTAAGCAAAGGTAACATTGCGATAATGCTAATAAGCATCTTGAATAAAACTTGCTGAATCATGGTATTATTTATTTATTGAAGAAGATAAATCGAAACAAATATAATTGATTCATATCACTCACGACACTTTACTCAAGTTTTTTCATGCTCTAATAAAAAGATTAATAAGCAAATAAACACCCACACTCTTACATTGAAATGGTGTTTTTTATCTGTTTTTTTCGTAACATT
>DKPN01000034.1:1606-8093 GCA_002471195.1 Bacteroides sp. UBA7333 | reverse complement strand
GTAACTTTGACACAATCATGAAATACACAATTATTTCTTTAATGCTATTTTTGTCGGCTACCATATCGGCAAAAACAATTGTTGTAAAACACACGACAGAAGATGCAACTCAACGTATTCAACAAGCCATCGAGGAGGCTCGAAAAAACAATGGTAAACCCGTAACGATTCGATTTGAAAGTGGAAATTACCACATTAGTAGAGCAAATGCATCGAAGCATCTTTATTTTGTTTCGAACACGGCAAGTGAAAGCGAAAACCCGGATCAAACGAAACACATTGGTCTTTGGATCAAAGAAGCAAAGAATCTTACCATTGATGGTAACGGTGCTTTTCTAATAACTCATGGAGAGATGACTCCGTTTGCCGTTGATAAAAGTGAAAATATTACCATCAAAAACATTTCCATAAAAGCTTCTGATCCTACTGTTCCTGAAATGAAGGTAACAGAACGTGGCGATAAATACATCGTAGCAAAAGCGCATCCACTTAGCAACTATACTATAAAGGATGGACGTTTTGCTTGGGTAGGTGAAAGTTGGACATTGACTGGCGGTATCGCTCAGTTATATGATCCCACAACGACATTAAACATCCGCCATGCCTCTCCTTTAAGTAATCTTGAAAAGGCAATCGAACTTGAGCCCGGACTTGTCCGCTTCAACTATAAAGAGAAGGCTCCAACGTGTAAACCGGGACAAGTTTTTCAAATGCGTGATGGGATTCGTGACGAGGTAGCCGGCTTGGTTAATTTGAGTAAGAACGTTCGTTTGGAAAATATTGGCTTTCATTTTATGGGTAACTTCGGAATCGTTTCTCAAGTTTCTGAGAATTTGACATACGAACGTTTACTTTGTGAACCGGAATATGGCAAGGGACGAACAGATGTTGGCTTTGCTGATTTTCTTCAATTCTCGGGCTGCAAAGGAAAGATTAAAGTAACCAATTCTCGCTTTATTGGTGCACATGACGATCCAATCAATATTCACGGTACGCATTTGCGTGTTGTAGAATATCCTGCTTCTAATCAGATCAAGATCCGCTTCATGCATCCACAAACCTATGGACTTGAACAGTTCTTTGCCGGAGATTACATTGATATTGTTGATGCCAACTCTCTTTTATGTTTGCAACAAGCTAAAATAAAAAAAGTAGAACGAATCAACGATCGTGATATTCTACTGACATTGAATTCAAATATATCAAACGAGATTAAAACAAAACCGGATGTCGTGGTTGAGAATACGACGTGGACTCCGGAGGTTGAAATCAATAATAACTTCTTTGCGAGTATTCCTACTCGAGGTATTCTTGTGACTACACGTAGAAAGATCGTTATTGAGAATAATATTTTCTTAAGAATGCCAATGAGTGCTATACTTATTGCCAATGAGGGAAGAAGCTGGTTTGAATCGGGCCCTGTTGCCGATGTAACCATTCGTAACAATCAATTTATCGAATGTGGTAGTCCGGTTATTTGTATTGCTCCTGAAAATGGTAAATACGAAGGTACTATTCATAAAAATATAACGATCTGCGATAATCGATTCGATTTACTGAATGCGGATGCCATCTTTGCCAAAGCGACTAATGGCCTTTTAGTAAAAGATAATTTCTTCATCACGAATAGCTCAACAAATGAGATCTCCCAATTGATTCGCACCGAACAATGTGAGAACGTTACAGTAAAAGATAATCGAATTGAGGCACTCTAAAGACTGATTCTAGACTACTTATATATTACAAACGGCTCGAGGTTAATCTTCGGGCCGTTGTTGCATTACCTCAATTCCACAATAAATAGTGTAGAACTATTCTACGTTACCACACCTCTTTCTACACATTACAAAACAATGCAAGCGACGCTATCAGCCATATACAACCCTATATAACAACACATTACACAACAAACAACTCATCATTAAGAAAAGACGGCATGATTTTCTCATTAATATAAGTGTAAGGCGCTTTCAAAGTTGCCGTTTAAACAAAAAGAAATTTTGAACCTATTAAAACAAACAGTTATGAAAAAGTTATTATTTGCAATCGCCCTTGTATCAGGTATCGGATTTACAACAAACGCAGCACTAACTCCTGCTCAGTCTGTAATCTTATCAACAGTAATGGATACAGAAGAATATACAGTAATCGAAATCACAGAAGTGCCTAAAGCTGTAACAGATGCTGTTGCTAAAAAACACGAAGGATCAACAATCAAGAAAGCAGCAGTTGACAAAGAAACAATGATCTATCAAATCACAGCTGAAACAACTGAAGGTAAAGAAGTTGTAAGCCTATTCAAAGAAACTGGTGAAGAAGTTATTGAGCCAGCAGCTACAACTCCGGCAGAACCAACAACACCTGCTGAACCTGCAACTCCGGCAGAATAAACGAATTGTAAAATCGTTATTGACTATTACACACATATTACCGTTTAAACAAAAAGAACATCCTCAAGTCGAAACTAATCGGCTTGAGGATTCTTATTTCAGTGCAAAACAATCATTCTTTACCCAAGAATAGACTTTGATCGTCGTTTACTCTTCGCAAATCCATTCACTGTTTTCAAGTAAACAACGAACGCTTCCATCTTTGATTAATTCATTATCGCTCCAAACAGTACGCTCTATTTCAATTTCATTGTTATTAATCCATTTTACTTTTGAAGGTCCCCATTCTTCTGAATATAGTTCGAATTCATTTTCAAATGTATTATCCTTGATCAAGTAGATAGCAAACCCATTCGGACTATACGCAGCTTCAAGATCCATGTTATACGAAATAAATCGTTTCTTATCTGGAGACAAAACAATTTGACCGGGCACTATGGTTTGTTCTCCTGTCTTTTTGTTAATTAGGCAATACTCTTCACCTTCATAATATTGGATCATAACCAAATATGCATCTATACTTTTCAAGTAATCTTCAAAGAAATAAGTTGCATAGTTTTCCGCATCTTCCGGATTATCTGTATTCTTTAAAACAACGTCTTTTCCACTATTTGTTTTAAGTAGCAGATTTTTATTCTCTCTTTTTACGAGATCTTTATATTTAGCGATATGAGCATGCTCATCATTTTGATCTTCTTGCTGCATCTCTTGCTGAACAAATGGAGTTCGAGCAGAAGATTCGAAATTAACACTGCCACTTAAGCATAGTGCTACAACAGGAATTATCAGGTATTTCATACGTTTATTATTAACGATAACTTTGCCGCAAATATAGTATTTATTCCCATTTGCAATGATTGTATAAAATATTCATTTATAGCTAATCGAAGATTCAATCGAAATATCTTATTTGACTCGTGATTGTTTATTACGTACCTTTGCGACTTTTTAAATATCATGAGTGATGACACTAACTATTGAACCCAAAGAAACCAACGACCTCTACACAACGCCAATCATTCAACAAACGACGTTCTGGTCTAAAGTAAAAGAACAACAAGGGATAAATTCCCATGCATTTGATTTTAAAATCCGCAACAGTGAATTATACCTCAACGTTGGAGGCTATTCTTGTACACAAGCAGATTTTATTATGTTTCTACAGTACGTAAATAATGAGGATTACATTGCTTACTTCCCTTATGGGCCAGAGGTGGAACCAAGCGAAGAACTGCAAGGTGTCTTTCTGGAAGAACTATCAGAGACATTACGATCTCATTTATCGGCAAACTGCATAGCACTTCGATATGATCTCAATTGGAGGTCACATTGGAATAGCGAGGATCAAACAAGTATGAATAACAATTGGTACGAACTACCCGACAAACAGTATCAAGAGTTTAAATTAAACTATGGAACTCAGAATTGGAATTTAAAAAAGTCAAACAATAATATTCTTCCTGCCAATACCATTGTTATTGACTTGACCGGTAGTGAAACATCTATTCTTGCACGGATGAAATCTAAAACACGTTACAATATTAATCTCTCTGCGTAAAGGGATTGAAGTGCGGCAGTTAGGAATAGACGGATTGGATGTATGGTATAAGTTGTACTGCGAAACAGCTCACAGAAATCAATTGTATGCTAACGATCTCAATTATTTTAAGTCAGTATTTATCCCTAAATTAGAGAACCAAGATCCAAACGTAGATGTAAAACTACTGGTAGCATATGCAGAAAACGAACCTCTTGCTGCCATGTTTTTAGTTTTGTCTAGCCATAGAGCTACATATCTGTACGGAGCATCAGCCTCTCATTCGCGACACTTAATGCCTACATATGCACTACAGTGGAAAGCAATACAAATAGCAAAAGCTCACAACTGTACTGAATATGATATGTTTGGAATAGCTCCACACGCAGATCCTACACATCCGATGTATGGTCTTTACAAATTTAAGCAAGGATTCGGTGGCGACATTTATCATCAACTCGGTTGTTGGGACTATCCACTCAACAATCAAAAGTATACCCTTTTTCAAGCACATGAGATGAAGGCTCAAGGCTACTATCTATAAATCAGATGATATACTCAAAAAAAAGAGTCTCTTCCATTAAAACAGGAGAGACTCTTCTATATATAATAAATGAATTCTTATTTATTTCAAATCACATATCAATTTAATTCAACTTATCCGAATATCCATTTTGCAACTCTAGGTAATACGGCAAAGATTGAAGCAACAAATGTCCATGAAATAATCAATGCAATTAATGCTGTAATCGGAATACGTATAGATATAGGTATTGCTAATGCATCTGCAATGTTATATCCTAAACCAACTACAAAATAATGGATCAAATAGATACCCAAACCACATTTTGTTAAGTTCGTTAAAGCCTTAACAACCCAGCCTCTTTCAATCTTCACTTTTCTCACCAACACAAACAAAGCAAAAGTCATTAATGCCACATTAGGAGTACAGTACAAAAAGAATAGTTCCATCTCTGGCTCTGTACAGTTTGGATTAGCAGTCATAGCCTTAAATCCCATATATGTAGCAATGTATCCTATTGCAAATAATATGCTCGATGATGCAATAGTTTTTGCCCAACTCCATTCTTTTACATCTTTTACTAGATAATGCCCGAGTAGTAAATACCCATTAAATCCGGCAAAATAGTAAAACGTACTAAAACTATTCCATGCACACATACCGAATACATCATGCGAATAAAATTGGTATACATAAGGCATAAATAAGGTTATGCCCCAAATAAACAGAAAAATACGTTTCTGAATCGGCGGACACTTCTCAACCCATACTGAGAAAAAAGGCATATATAAATACAGACCTATCAGCATATATATATACCACATAGGGACCGTATAAACGTTGAACTGAAAAGGTATAAGTAGAATATTCTTAAATGCATCACTAAAAGATAGGGAAACATCAGACCCTGCATAAGCAAAAACACTCGAGACTGTTGTCGCAGGTAGTCCCAGTACTCCGATAAACCAAGGGAATAAATTATATAGAATAGACCAAACAAGGAAAGGAACTGCTACCCGGAGCATTCTTTTCTTATAGAAATCGCCAATCGACATTTTCACAGGCAATAATAACAGTCCCGTTATCATCACAAATAAAGGAACACACGGACGAAGAAAGGATCCATACAAACTCCCCCAGAAATTATAATCAGGATTAGAACGTGCCTCGGGGGAAACATTAAAAGGGTCAGCACAATGAATACAAATTACCATAAATATGGCGATCAATCTCAAAAGGTCAACCCACACAATCCGTGTAGGTTCTTGAACACAAGCTTTACTCTGCATACTAAATGTTTTATATTTTGTGCATAAAAATATAAAACACGCGCAGTTTAATTCTTTAAGTAGTTAAAGAAATAATAAACTACTTGCGTAAAGCGCATAAAGTTACATGAGAAATTCCAAGATAAGATGCTATATAACCAAGATTTACCCGTTGAAATAAATCAGCATCCGTTACAAGTAGCTTATTATATCGCTCTTCCGCAGAGAAGTACAAACGAGATAGTAATCTTTTCTCAACAGAAAGAAAAGCATGCTGATGCAATAAACGTAACCAGTTTGCTAAGTCTATGTATTTATAGCATAATGCGTCTAATTCTACTATAGACATATAATAAACCAAGGTATTTTCTAAAGCTTGCACCGTCTCGGTCTCATACCCCTCTGTTGCACCATAAAAACTATTTGTAGAAAATGTGATATCTCCTTCTTTACTAAACCAAGAGGTCACTTCTTTACCATCTACAATCGTAAAAGAACGTGTAATCCCCTCCTCGATAAAATAAATATTGGGATTTTTTTTACCTGGCTCAATAAGGATACTCCTCTTCGATACTTCAAGAGGTTGTAAACAAGCGATAAAAGCATTCATCGCTTCATCCGAAATCTTTGCTATACGATTTATTGATTGAATAATCCGTTTCATAAGAAGTAAAGATAGTTATTAGGCTATGATAAAAAAAAAATCTCTGACAATCTTTCGACTATCAGAGACTCATTTACTTTGCTTTTGTGATCCGCCTGGGGCTCG
>DKPN01000034.1:0-1434 GCA_002471195.1 Bacteroides sp. UBA7333 | reverse complement strand
GGGGCTCGAACCCAGGACCCCAAGGCTTATACCTACATTATTCATTTATTGTCAAGTAGTTCCTAATTCTGATTCAAAGTTCGTTTAGAGTTCGTAGTATTGTTTGGTAACACATGTTATTTTTCTCTAGTGAGGGCCCTTGCGGGTTCACTTAGCAAAGACAGGAAATCGCTTAGTCTCAATGTCAATATGCAATAATATTTTGTATCTGAACGTAACAATTAAAGGAAATCGATTAAATTAAATCAGGCATAAAGCTTGTATGTTTTCGACATCTTTGAGTTCCTATTTATACTTTAAGATCTAAGAAGGAAATGTAATAACCAACAGTTTTGTTCTGAATTTTAATAAATTGCAGAGTAATAATAGATATATAATTTATACCTTTGCAAACATCATTTAATAAATGATCACATTTACCGTTATGGCGGTTGTAACGGTAAAAAGAAATTATTGTTTAACTATTCAAAAAGGATTATGATAAAAAAACTATTTACAGGATTCTTTGTGTTACTAATTGCTATTTCACAAGAATCTTTTGCTCAAAAACAATTTGATGAAGTATTACCTATTGCAATCAAGCCTTATTTTAAGAACAATAGATTAAATAATGTTCTAAATCTTACGACGCAACTAATTAACGACACTCTATCATTAAACTTTAAGCCTTTATCTATAAAGGACGAATATTTTAAATATTGTAAATACGAAAACTTTATTAATGTCTTACCCGATACTGTTTGGATAAAGAAAAAGAAGAATCCAATAGTAGATAAACATTACAAGCTAGTATATAATTACAAAGGCGTAAATAATAATATGGGTAATGGGTATTATACTCCGCTATCTGATTTATTGGGAAAAAGATTTCAGATATTAGATGTTAAAATTTCGCCTAAAAATAATACTTTTGACCACACCAATTCTATAGATATATATATGCGCTGCATACAAAATGGAGAAGAAATAATATGGAGAAGAAAGCAATATGATAATTCAGAATGGGGATTAGAGTCTATTTCACTAAAAACTGCTGATAGAATTTGTAAACAAGAACTTATTGGAAAGATTTATTACCAGAAAGATGATAAGGACCAATACAAAAAACTAGAAATAATCGACTGCTCATATGGAATAAACACAGACTATTTTACACCATTTCTGAAAATAGAATTCAAGGATACAGTAAATAAAATAATAACGTATAACACCTCAAACTCAACAGCAATGTTTTTAACTGATGAGGAGTATACTGTTATTGAACAACAAAGGATAAATAAGCTAAAAGAATCAGGGCATTTTGAATATATCTTATCAAAGGTTATAAAACCAAAGAATCCACAAATAAGATATGGTAAAACTACACAAACTCAATCAACTGATGAATTATCTAAATATTTGTATGAAGATAATACTGTTTCAATTCTATGGCAT
>DKPN01000064.1 GCA_002471195.1 Bacteroides sp. UBA7333 | reverse complement strand
CAACATATTGATAAATTACTAATCGACAATGATTGTGTTATACTACCGGGGCTAGGTGGTTTTGTAACCTATAATACTCACGCCGGATATACTGATGAAGATAATCTTTTTCAGCCTCCAATGCGCTCCGTAGGATTTAACCCACAATTAAGTCTTAATGACGGTTTGGTTATTCAATATTATATGTCAATCTATAATGTTGGTTTTGCTGAAGCATCGTCTTCAATTAAGTCACAAATTGAAGACTTAATAAATTTGCTTCACAATAGTGGAAAAGTGATTATACCAAATGTTGGTGAACTTCATTATACAGTTCACAACAACTATGAATTTGTTCCTTTTGAAAATAAACTTCTCACTCCACAATTTTACGGATTAGAGTCTTTTCAATTGAAAAAGCTTTCAACAATTCAAAAAGAAGGCTTCGTAGTTAAACAACAACCAGCCCAAGACATTCAAAAAACAATCCATATCAGAATCAATCGTGCGTTTTTAAGAAACGCAGTTGCCTCGATAGCTGCCATTTTATTGTTTTTCGTTCTTTCCGAGCCGATAGAAAATACAAATGTTGTGAAAGGTAGCTATGCTCAATTATTACCTATTGATATTTTTAAATCGATTGAATCGGCTTCGATTATAACAAATCCGATAAATAAAAATATCGAATTCGATGGCTCTGATGTAAATATAGAAAAAACAGAAGAGTTAACAAAAACAACTCCTATTGCACTCAAGCCTTCAACTCATGAAAGCGATATCAATAGCGCTGTTTTAAATAAAGAAAAATCAGAGATTAAAATCTCTACTACAGGAAAATACAATCTGATTATATCATCTAGCATTACACCTCAAAAAGCAGAATTGCTTCTAAAAGAGTTGATTGCTAAAGGTTATAACACAGCGCGTATTCTTACATCAGGCGATAAATTACGTGTTAGTATCATGTCATTGCCTACTCGAGAAGAAGCAAATCAAAAGTTGAATGAAATCAGAAAGATTGATTCATATAACGATGCATGGCTGCTTGTTCAGAGATAATCATTATTAAACCCTATTCCTTTTTAAAAATAACTTTTATGAAACGTGTACGTTGTCCTAAATGTGATAAATTCTTATCTTTTGATGAAACCAAATATAGCGAAGGACAATCGCTAGTATTTGAGTGTGATGAATGCGGAAAGCAATTCAGCATCCGAATAGGAAAAAGTAAAATGAAAGATCTTCAAAAAGATGAAATAACAGATGAAGATATGTATCGTACCCAGCTAGGAGGCATTACGGTCATCGAAAACGTATTTGGATATAAACAAGTATTTCCTTTGAAAGAGGGCGATAATATCATAGGACGTAGATGTGTAGGATCGGTTGTTGATGTGCCAATTGACAGTGGCGACATGAGCATGGATAGACGCCATTGTATTATTAATGTAAAAAGAAATAAACAGGGTGACATCATATACACATTGCGTGACGCACCTAGCCTAACAGGAACCTTTCTGATGAACGAAATCTTGGGTGATAAAGATAGAATGAGGATTGAAGACGGTGCCATTATTACCATTGGCGCAACTACCTTTATTTTAAGGGCTGCTACGGCAAAAAAAGAACAATAAACAGAAACCTATTCATTTGAACAAAGTTAATTTTCGTTTGTTAAATATATAGAATGTAGAATTAATAAACCCTGCCAAATGAAAAATAATAAAGGAACTTGGATTGTAATTATCATTATTGCAGCTTTAATAGGTATAGCAATATGGTTATTAACCTCTCCTTCCATCGACAATGATGTTAATCAAGATTATATCGAAACAAATCAAGGTATCGTAATTGATTAAAACATGAATTATTATAGAGACTAAATCGGAGGGTTTAGTCTCTTTTTTATATCTCCATTTATCAACATCTTATTTTTAACACAACTATTCGCAAATAAAATTGTTGTCTTTTAAAAAAGACATTATGTTGAAAACCATGCTTACATATATAGCCGATGCAACCATTTTGGTATTCTATGCATGGCTCACTTATTTTCTGATACGAATTATTATTTGTGCATATAAAGAGTTGCGCAATAAAAACTTCTTTTAACAACACACATCACCTCGAATTAATAAATTGCATTAATTTTTTAGTGGCTTTCCAAAGAAATGAATAAATTTGTCATTTATGCATATTGACTATGAGAAAGCTATTATTAATTCTATTTTTTATATCCAACTATTCCTACTTGTTTTCGCAATCCGAAATCAAATCGGACAGTATCTATTCTTTTATTAATGAAAATTACAAAGAATATGGTGAGTTTCTTTTAGACATGGGATTATTCAATATACAATCAATAGAAATGCCTAAATTTGATATTAAATTAGATAAGAATACTAAAGACTTCACTAAAATATTCTCATTGAACCCAGACATAACATATAGTAAAGGATTGTCGACAATATTCACACCATCTTTTTCATCATTTGGAAATTCCAATTTACAGAATATGCAAATGGGCTCATTTAAATTAAAAAACGGAATGCGCATTAACACTTATGGCGATTATAACTCAAATGGATTTAGAGTTCCAAATAGAAGTGCTATACCTTGGGAGAAAAATAATTTCAGAGGCGCATTCGAACTTAAATCGGCCAATGGAAACTTTGGAATTAAAGTTGAAGTACAACAAGGAAGAAATCAACCATTCCCTTAATTTAATAAACGAATGAAAATTGTAATCATTGGAGCCAACGGCTTTACCGGTAGAAGAATTTTAAAAGACCTATTATTAAAAACAGAATACACACTGACTGGCTGTTCATTGCATCAAGATATTGACCCATCAAGTGGTTATCGATTTATTAAAACAGATATTTGTGATAGAAAACAGTTAATGGAACTTTTCGAAAACACAAATCCAGATATTGTAATCAACACATCAGCTTTATCGATTCCCGATTATTGTGAAAACCATCACAATGAGGCCGATAAAATTAATATCGATGCAGTTGAACATCTTGCTCAGCTATGCAATGAATTCAAATGCAAGTTAATACACCTTTCTACCGATTTCGTTTTTGATGGAAAGTCAACCGAACTATACACAGAAACAGACATCCCCAATCCAATCAATTATTATGGCAGTACAAAATGGGAAGGCGAAAAAAGAGTTGAATCGATATGCAAAAATTATGCTATCGTGCGGGTGGTGGTGGTTTATGGGAAATCACTTCCTGGACAACATGGCAACATCATACAATTAGTTGCCAATAAACTTAGAAATAACGAAGTGATTAAAGTTGTATCCGATCAATGGAGAACTCCTACTTATGTGGGAGATATTTCACAAGGTGTAGAAAAGCTGATCAGTTATCATACAAATGGAATTTTTCATATCTGTGGAAAAGATCTTTTATCCATTGCTGAGATTGCATACAAAGTAGCCGATTATTTAAAACTCGATAAATCATTGATCCAACCGGTTACGACTATCGAGATGAATGAAATTACTCCACGTCCTAAATATAGTGGTTTAAATATCAAAAAAGCCGAAGTTGAATTAAATTATCGCCCCCACTCTATTGATGAAGGCATAAAATGTACATTTAACGAATCCGAATTATAACTTCAATAATAACTGCGAAGATATCTAAGCATCTCTTCGCAATTATTACATGTATAAGGAGGTTGTCCACTTATGCAAACACAAAATATCTCTATGTTATTAGATGTATGAACCTCTATATAAGAGAGCGTATCTACATCATTACCGGCTGAAATTCCATTTCGCAATAATGCTTTGCGAGCCATCGCATATTCAACACCTTCCCCTAATAATTTAATTTTTGAATGACATTCATGTTTAACTTTAAACGATCCTGTATTAGGCTCAAAGAATAAACCATCGGAAGCAAAATGTTCAGCCAAAACTCCTTTAAGCGACAAATCTTCGGGAGTGCCGATACTTACATTCATGTTACGATTCATAATCCAAAGTTTATCAGCTATTTGCAAGGCTATCTCTAAATCGTGAGTTGACAAAAATATTGTTTTATTCGTTTCACGACTCAAACGATGCAACAATTGCATTAGATCAACCTTACTTGGAAAATCTAAAAAAGCAGTGGGTTCATCTAAAAAAATAATATCGGTGTCCTGAGCCAAGGCTTTTGCAATCATCACCTTTTGTCGTTCTCCATCACTCAAGGTGTGAATCATTCTATCCGACAAATCATCAATTTTAACCATTCGAATGGATTTGCGCACTATATCCATATCCGCATCTGCTAACTTACCCCAGAAACCTGTATATGGACTTCTACCAAGACTTACCATCTCGAATACAGTCATATTATAAACATCACACTTATCTGTCAAAACAACACTTATTACATTCGATAATTCATTTTTCTTATACTCATCTATATTTTTTCCAAGTATATTGATATCACCACAAATCTTTGGTTGAAAAGCTGATAATGTTCGAAGTAGAGTTGATTTGCCGACACCATTTGCTCCCAATAAACAGGTTAATTCACCACTGTAAAGCGTAGCATTAACATGTTGGGCAACCAAATGGGTCTCATTTTTTGAAGGATACCCAATACTTAAATTTTCGATATAAATTGATTCGTCTGTCATGTTACTATTATAAATGCCCACAAATATAATTAATTCAGTAATAATAGTATCCCAAATAGATTCTATATATTATCGAAGACAACTGATACCACTAAAAATAACACATGGATGGTGACACATTCAATTGATTCTTTAAAAGTTTTGTCTACGCTTAAAATGTTTGTATCTTTGCGCGCTAAATTTTAATTATGGAATGGTTAAATAATCTATTCATCGAACACTCTGCGCTTCAAGCAGTGGTAGTGCTATCATTGATATCTGCTATAGGATTGTGTTTAGGTAAAATTCATATATTAGGTGTATCGTTAGGAGTTACATTTGTATTTTTTGTTGGTATCTTGGCTGGTCATTTGGGAATATCAATAGACCCTCAAATGCTTAATTATGCCGAAAGTTTCGGTTTAGTTATTTTTGTTTATGCCTTGGGACTGCAAGTAGGACCCGGTTTTTTTGGATCATTCCGAAAAGGAGGAGTCATTCTAAATATATTGGCAATAGGAATTGTAATACTAGGGACGATTCTTGCTATACTAGCCAGCTTTATTGATGGTATTGAACTACCCGATATTATTGGAGTTTTATGCGGTGCCACCACCAATACACCAGCATTAGGTGCAGCTCAACAAACCCTTAAACAGATGGGTATAGAAACCAGTACTCCCGCATTAGGCTGTGCAGTTGCTTATCCTTTTGGTGTAATTGGTGTAATTATTGCAATTATATTTATCAAAAAGCTACTTGCCAGAAAACAAGATTTATCTATTTCGGACCATAAAGAAGATAAAAATCAAACTTATATTGGAGCTTTTACCGTACAAAATCCGGCCATTTTCAATATGAACATCAAGGATATAGCACAAATGAGCCATTCTAAATTCATTATATCACGTTTATGGCGCAATGGTAATGTTACTATCCCCACCTCTGAAAAGGTTCTAAAAGAAGGAGATCAACTGCTGGTTATTACAAAAGACAAAGAAATTCAATCTTTAACGATTTTATTTGGAAAACAAGAAAACACCGATTGGAATAAAGAAGACATTGACTGGAATGCTATTGATAATCAATTAATTTCTCAAGGGATTGTCGTGACTCGACCCGAATTAAACGGCAAGAAATTAAGCTCGTTAAAATTACGCAATCAATACGGCATCAATATTAGCCGCGTATATCGTTCGGGAGTACAACTATTGGCAACTCCTGATTTAACACTGCAATTAGGTGACAGATTAACAGTGGTAGGCGAAGCCGGAGCAATCAAGAATGTAGAAAAAGTATTAGGTAACGCGATTATAAATCTTAAAGAGCCAAACTTAGTAGCTGTTTTTATCGGTATTGTTATTGGACTGGCAGTAGGTGCTATTCCTTTTACTATACCAGGCATAAGTATTCCGGTTAAACTAGGATTGGCAGGCGGCCCTATTATCATCGGTATTTTAATCGGTGCATTCGGTCCCCGCTTACATATGGTAACTTATACAACACGCAGTGCCAACTTAATGTTACGAGCGTTGGGATTATCAATGTATTTAGCATGCCTAGGATTAGATGCAGGCAAAAACTTTTTCGAAACAGTATTTCGTTCTGAAGGACTAATGTGGATAGGTATAGGAGCCGGATTAACAATAATACCGGTATTGATTATAGGAATAATTGCTTATAAGTGGATAAAACTCGATTTTGGCACTGTATCGGGAATGATTTGTGGAAGTATGGCCAACCCAATGGCTCTGAACTATTCCAATGAGATTATTGCAAACGATAAGCCTTCTGTCGCTTATGCCACTGTATATCCTATTTCGATGTTTTTACGAGTAATACTCGTACAAATCATCTTATTATTCTTATTATCATAAATTCATTGTACATTTTTTTAATTATATATGACAGCATTAAATAATATAACACCCGAAAGCTTAATGGGCGATTTGCACTATTTGCAATTGTTATCAAGAAGCTTTCCAACCATTGCTGATGCAAGCACAGAAATAATCAACTTAGAGGCAATCCTAAATCTACCGAAAGGAACTGAGCATTTTCTTACTGATATTCACGGCGAAGACGAAGCTTTTCAACATGTACTTAAAAATGCTTCAGGAGCTATAAAACGTAAAGTAAACGAAATTTTTGGAAACAATCTACGCGAAGTAGAAAAGAAAGAAATCTGCACTCTAATATATTATCCTGAAGAAAAGCTACAATTAGTGCGCAATAAAGAAGCAGATCTAGACGATTGGTATTTAATTACATTAAATCAACTAGTTAAGATTTGCCAGAATGTATCGTCTAAATATACCCGTTCTAAAGTTCGCAAATCATTACCAAAAGAGTTCTCGTATATTATACAAGAATTATTGCATGAAACAAGTATCGAACCTAATAAACATGCTTATATCAATGTTATTATAAGTACAATCATATCGACGCGCCGTGCCGATGATTTTATTATTGCCATGTGCAATTTAATACAGCGACTTACCATAGATTCCCTCCATATTGTTGGCGATATTTATGACCGGGGACCCGGTGCACATATTATAATGGATACATTGTGCAACTATCATCATTTTGATATACAATGGGGAAATCACGACATACTTTGGATGGGAGCTGCATCAGGAAATACAAGCTGCATGGCTAATGTTATTCGTATGGCAATGCGTTATGGCAACCTTACTACATTGGAAGATGGATATGGTATAAATTTATTGCCTCTTGCCACTTTTGCAATGGAAACTTATGCAAATGATCCTTGTACGCTTTTCTTTCCAAAATCGACTGAAGAGGCTTCAATTCATGATGAAAAAACACGTCGCTTGATTGCTCAGATGCACAAAGCTATTACCATTATACAATTAAAATTGGAAGCCGAAATAATTGACCGTCGTCCGGATTTTAAAATGGAAAATCGCAAACTTCTTCATTTAATTGATTTTGAAAAAGGAATTTTCGTTTATAATGGAAAAGAATATGCAGTTAAAGATTGTAATTTCCCAACGGTAAATACACAAAATCCATATCAACTTACCGACGAAGAGAGAGAGTTAGTTAGAAAACTACATTATTCATTCATGAATAGCGAGAAACTTAAAAAACATATGCGCTGTTTGTATACCAATGGCAGCATGTATCTAGCTATCAATTCGAACTTAATATACCATGCATCCATTCCATTAAATGCCGATGGAAGTCTTAAAAAGGTATGGATTCAAGGGAAAGAGTATTTTGGAAAAAAACTCCTAAATAAAGTCGACCATCTGATGCGTACTGCATATTTTGAAGATGAAGATCAGGATGAAAAAGATTTTGCAATGGATTATATGTGGTATGCATGGTGTGGACCCGATTCTCCTTCATTTGACAAAAATAAAATGGCAACTTTCGAACGTTATTTTATTGAAGATAAAAAGCTTCATAAAGAAGAAAAAGGTTATTATTACACATTGCGTGATAGCGAAGAAACTTGTGATCGAATTTTAGAAGAGTTTGGTGTTAGAGGTAAACATTGCCATATCATCAATGGCCATGTTCCTGTAAAAACGATCAAAGGTGAACAACCGATGAAGGCTAATGGAAAGCTCCTTGTTATTGATGGCGGCTTTTCAAAAGCATATCAACCCGAAACCGGCATTGCTGGCTATACATTAGTATATCATTCGCATGGTATGCAATTGGTACAACACGAACCATTCCAATCGAAACAAGAGACGATTGAAGAAGGCCAAGATATTAAATCAACAACATTTGTCATTGAGTTTAACTCACAGAGAATGATGGTAAAAGATACCGATAAAGGAAGAGAGCTAATCACACAAATCAACGATCTCAAAAAACTATTAGTAGCCTATAGAAATGGACTAATAAAAGAAAGAGTCTCTGATATTTTCTAAGAACTAATGCCTGTCTATTTAAATTTTAGACAGGCATTAGTTTTATTTATTCTTTAATGTAAACAATCCTATTTCGGGCCATGCACCAAATCTAAACGGAACACTTGAACCTGTACCTGCATTAACATACATTAATTGATCTTCCACATCTATCATTCCACCCCAATCATCGTATATCAATTGTGAGGGCGAAACTTTGCCAATCTTTACTTGCATGGCATGTGTATGCCCTGATAGCGTTAAAGGTATATTGGTATTAGGTATTACCTCTTGCTTCCAATGTTGTGGATCATGCGTCAACAATATTTTGTATGCATCTTCAGGTATACCTCGCAATGCAGCAGGTAAGTCAGCCAAAGCCGGATGAGGTGGCTTACTTTCATTCTCCACTCCGATAATTGCAATTTTCTGTCCATCACGTTCAATAATACGATGTTCATTCAATAATAAATCCCACCCCATAGCTTTTTGACGTTTTTTTAAATCTTCAATTCGAGCCGTTATCTCTTCAGGACTTGCTTTCTTGTCATAATACATATAATCATGATTGCCCAAAATGGAGTATATTCCATCTTTTGCCTTCAATTGTGAAAGAATATCCATATAAGGATCTAACTCATCGGGGCTAACGTTAATTAAATCGCCGGTAAATAATATAACATCCGGCTGTAAAGCATTGACTTTTGATACAATGCTATCCAATACATCTGCATCGTGTTTAAAAGTACCGACATGCAAATCGGAAAGTTGCACAATACGATAATCATTAAAAGCTGCTGGAACATCAGACGATTCAATTGTATGCTCTACTACTATTAATTTTTTCCATCCGCTCATGAACCCATATAAAGCACAGCATAAGACTAAAATAGCAAATCCAAATGCTATACCATTTCGAATCCATTTTGCCCTAGGTACAACTTTGCCTAAATATTTGCCTAATATATACAGAATAGCAAAAAAAAGTTTGGGTATAGCTACACAAAGAAATAAAACAAAAAATACACGAAGAGTATAATATGGAAAAACACCATTAATACCTAACAAAAATGAAATGAATGTTAGTGCCAATGGCACCCAAAAAAGAATAGAGTATATCTTTTTTTTCCGTCGCATAAAGGTCTGCCAAATATATATATCGGGCAATGTTATTACGATGAATAATAATATTAAATACCACATAATTTTTAAAATCTATTTTTAAGAATAACGAAATTCTTACATAATTAGTTTATAGATCCAATTGTATATTTCAAATATCACAATCTCATTATTTCATACACACCTATATATTATTTTAAATAAAGCTCACCCTATTACTAATTATTGTATATTTGTATTATATTTAACATAAATATTAAAGTGAATGCGATATGAATTCTAAGATATTTATTCTCGATGACCATACAGCAATAATAAAAGGACTCGAAAGTCAAATAAACGCAGAAGTGTATACAGTGTATTCTTCTATTAGATATTGCGATTTGATTGCAAAAATAAAAGAGGAAACTCTTGATCTTTTAATACTCGATTATGAGCTGATGGAAGGAACCGCTTTCGATTTGATTCCGCAAATAAGAAAACATCAAAGTAATTTACCTATTATAATATATACCATGCATGATGAACCATGGATTATCTCTATGCTCGTAAAATTGAATGTAAACGGGATTGTCATTAAAGGCGACAGGATAGAAGAAATAGAAAAAGCAATGAAAAGTATTCTTGAGCACAACGAAAAATACTTTTCAGCATCGGCCTTGAAAACTGTTCTAACCATTTTAGGTGATAATACCACAAAAAATAACTTAATCTATTCCCCTAGTCCTCGTGAAATAGATATTATTAATCTATTATCGAAAGGACATACATCCGAAGATATTGCGAATGATCTTCATTTAAGTAAAAATACGATTGATACGATGCGCAAAAATATTTTACTAAAAAGTGGTGCAATTAATGTATCGCATCTTATGAGAATGGCATTTTTAAAAGGTTGGATAAAATCATGATCATGAAAAATAAAAAATTATGTATATCGATATTATGTTTGATAAATCTAATATCGAGTAATGTAAATGGTCGAGATGAGAAAAAATCATCATTGCAAATTTATGATGAATTAGTGAAACAAGAAATTGTAATTGATAGCTTGGTGAATATTATAAACAATATTCAGAATAACGATAACGATAAAGTTTATCTAGAATATCTTTTAATGGAACAATATGGTGAACATGGAATATGGGACAAACTCGACTCTACCTATAATATTGTTCATTCTAAGTTGACCAAGCAAAATAAACAATTAAAGGCATTTGAAGCGACACAAATATATTGCACCTATCTAAATAGCAATCAGGAATATAACAAATCATTACCCATTCTTAATCGTTTGATTGAAGAAATTACTCCCCTTACACAAAAAGGTAAAAACAAATTAAAGTTTTTAGATATACAATCGACATGTATGTACGAATTAGCATATAATTTAATGCAAAATAGCAAGACAGAAGAGTCACTAAATGCGATAAATAAAGCTATTGACAACTACATATTACTCAATGACTCTGCAATGCTTATCGAAGCATATAATATATCAGGGATACTTGAAAACAGATTATCGAGATCGGAAAAAGCAATTGAGAACTATAAAAAAGCTTTGGAAATAAGCAGAGGTAATAATGATGACATTTCAACCAGCATTATCTATTGTAACATTGCAACACTCTATAATAAATTAGAAAACTTTCCACAAGCCATCTATGCCTCTCGCAAGGCCATTATGTATTATCCAGACAAAAACGAAAACACCCTTCAAAACCGAATAAAACTAATTGAATTATTAAACAGCTTAGGTGTAATTTTAGACAATGCTGGTGAAACAAAGAATGCCATTGATACCATGCAAGTTGCTAATCGTTTATTAGATACACATACACCACAAGGTTTAAAACTATTAGTATATACCAATTTGGCAAAAGCATATAATAGCTATAATATGTTAGATTCATCCTTTACCTATTTTCAAAAAGCGATAGCATGCAAACCCTATTCAAAACATGGACCGAACATAGCTAATTTAGACTATTTATATGGAATATATCTCACAAATAATACTCATCACTATACAGAAGCTCAAAAGTATTTAAACGATGCCATCAATTTCTATAAAAACAATCCCAATGAGGTATATACAAAAAGCCTATTATCATTGGCAGAACTGGAAGCCCATAAGTTTCATAATTATAGCAAAGCATATCAAATTATAAAAGAAGCTTTTCAGGTTGAAAAAAATCTTCAATATGATATCTTTCAGAAAAAGCTTGCCAGTTTTGAAGTTGAATATAAAACAAAAGAGAAAGAGATTGAAATAATAAAATTAGCAGCAAAAAACAAAGAAGAAAAAGATGCATATCAACTCCGTCTATTGATTGTTTTATCAGCTTTAATAGTCATCTCCATGTTTATTGTCATCCTCATTTTTTACATGCGTAGAAAACGCGCCATATATGAACTAAAGGAGGCATCATTAAAAAATGAAATACAACGAAAAGATTTTGAGACTAAAACTTTACTTCAGGATGTTGACAAGAAATTAGCCGATAAGTATATTGATGGTCTTGAAGATAGTAATAAACATATGGCAAAAGAGTTGCATGATGGAATATGCAATAAATTATTAACACTCGAAATGAGTTTGAAAGATACAGTAGCGAACAATGTTATAAACGAACTAGTCAAATTACGTAATGAAGTCAGAGATTTATCACATCAATTGGCCTCACCCGAATTTAAAAGTATTACATTGCTGCAATCCATAAAACTATATATTGATAAGCTTCACAACAGCAAGCTTCTTAATGTAACCTATTATGAAGACCCCACTCTCGAGAATACTACTATATCTTCATCAAACCAGCATGAGGTGTATCGCATCTTCCAAGAAGTAATTTCGAATATAATCAAACATGCTTCGGCCGAAAATGTATTTATTAATATCTCTCAGCAAAATGGCTTAATAGAGTTGATTATCGAAGATGATGGAGTCGGTTTTGAAGTAAATACCGATCAAAATGGCATGGGGATTAGAACAATGCACGAACGTATTAAATCGATCAATGGTAATCTAAACATAATGTCTTCACCGGGGCAAGGAACCATTATTCATATAAGTTTTAATATACTATAACTTTCGATGTATCAATTACAATATTGAACAATAAAAAAGGATGCCAGAGTTGACATCCTTTATGAGCGGAAAACGAGACTCGAACTCGCGACCCTAACCTTGGCAAGGTTATGCTCTACCAACTGAGCTATTTCCGCATTATATTTTATTTTTCAACTCATATCACGATACAAGTTACTTCAAAGATGAGCGGAAAACGAG
>DKPN01000048.1:9863-10107 GCA_002471195.1 Bacteroides sp. UBA7333 | reverse complement strand
TGGATTATTTTATTAGGTATTAAATTGTAATTTTGTTTGAGTTATAAATATTAGAACTCTCTTTACACATTTTAAAGTATGATTATAAAAAAATAGTCTTCACAATTCACATTGTAAAGACTATTAGTGATCGCGGCAGGATTCAAACCTGCAACCGGCTGATCCGTAGTCAGCTACTCTATTCAGTTGAGCTACGCGACCGTTTTTTCATCATGTTATTGGTGACCGCGGCAGGATTCAAACC
>DKPN01000048.1:0-9552 GCA_002471195.1 Bacteroides sp. UBA7333 | reverse complement strand
CTATTCAGTTGAGCTACGCGGCCTTGTTTTGTTTAACGGGTGCAAAGATACGGATATTTTTTAAAAGTGCAAGTTTTTAGGGATCTTTTTTTTAATAAAAACTATTCGAAAAGTCGATAGTTAAAGAGTTGTAGCCCCAAGGTTAATCCTACATTCCATTCCTTTTTAGGTGAGCTATAATGGTTTACATAAACAGAAACTGCACCAAATGGTAAATTGCAAACAGCTGAAATTTCTCCAATATATTCGAATTTTGAGAATGCTTTTCCATAATATGCCTTATTAATAGAATTGCATTCAATTGGGAAAATAGGCATAAAACCATAAAATTCGCCTCTTAAATAAAACATTTGATTAAAACGATATATTGGTCTTAATCCAGCCGAGAAATATTGATTCGCTCTGAATGCATCGTTATATATTAATTGGCTATGTGTAGTCGGAGCAAATTCACAAGCCTGCATCATTGTTGCAGTATAGTTTTGCGAAAAATTTTTAGATGCATATACAGCTTTAGCATACCATCCCAGAATCCAATGTTTTGACAACCGGTGATATTGTTCTTTCATATATGAAATTTGGAGCCATGCTTGATGTTCATATAGTCCTGCCTTCGCATTATCTGCCGGATAATAATATTCTTTGCCGGTAAAGATTTGAGCGACTAATGCCTCTTTGCTTCCTTGCGTTGGAAATTGGCGTAAATTCAATGAACTACCATTTATGCTTATTGATCCGCCAAAGTATTTGTATTTACTTCTATCATATTGATCTTTTTCGAAATCGATAATAGATTTTTGAAAATACTTATCCTCTATTTTTGACATGATTAATCCAAAATCTACTCTTTTGCTATTGAGAAAAGGTAGTGCAACTTGTAGTTTAATAAACCTTTCATCTTTTTTATTGAATGCAGGTTTGTTATGTTTCGAAAATATCTTATTTTTTTTAAAATAATCGAATGTACTGATTGAGCCAATCAGCCGAAATGAAGTAGGGATGCGGGTAGGGAAATCTATTTTACCCATTACTTGAATATTGTTATATACCTCACCCAACTGGCCATCTACAGAAATTTCTTTGGCATTGTAATTTAAATTCTGGTAGCTCAAACCTAAATAAATTTGGTTGGAACTCATACTCGAAACATTACCACCAATGCGAATAGAAAAATTATCTTCCATTTTTACCTTCAAATGCAGATCGTAGGTTTCATCATTAGCATTGTATTTGGCATGTGGAATAATTTCCGAAATCATCTTGCCTGACAACAATCTAAAATAGCCTCGTTTTAAATCCTCGTAGAAGAAAATATCATCATCTTCACTGTGGAATTCTCTTTTAATATATGCTTGTTGTTGCGCATTGGCTCCTTTGATGTAGATGTTTCTAAATTTGATAGCTGGTAATGTGCTTTTATAGATAAGGCGTTTCAGATCTACATGTTCGCTCAATGCACGTCGATTGATTCTGCTTTTAATAGAGTCAATAAGACTTATTGTTTTATCATATCCGTTTTTGCTTAGTTCATCTACGCGTTGAAAATCCATTAAACTAACATCGTCATATTTGAATGTCATAACGATGCCTTCTTCATCGGGTATGGTATAGTTTGATTTTTGCATGACCATATTCTCGAGTTGACTCATGATGTCATTTTCTTTTGGACGTTTTGGGTTGTCAGCAACAACACTTCCTATAATAACATCAGGATGAAAGTCGTTTCTCATTACATCCGCCGGAAAATTATTGTATATTCCACCATCATATACTAACTGATCGTCAATTTCGATAGGTTTGAACATGAAAGGAAATGTCATTGAAGCTCTCACTGCATCTCCTAAATCGCCATTTTTAAGTATTAATTGTTTTTTATTGTACACATCTGATGCAATACATCTGAAAGGAATAAATAGGCTATCAAAGTTTTGTTTTGAGGCAGCTGTTCCTTTAGCATACAAATCAATAAATACTAGATTCATTTGTATTGGATCGACAATACTTGAAGGTAATATTTGTGGCTTGAAATGTAATGAATCTTTAAAGTTGAGCTTAATATTTACCAATTCAGGAGTAGGGAGGTTCGTTTTAAAATAATACATATATTTTTCTTCAACTTCGCCTGTTGTCCATCTTTTAAATTCATCCGATTTTATTAAATCAGTCATCTCATCTGGAGTATATCCCATAGCGTAAAGAGAGCCAACAATGGCTCCCATTGATGTTCCGGTAATGTAATCGATGGGTATATCATTTTCTTCTAATGCTCTAATAACACCGATGTGTGTCAATCCCTTAGCTCCTCCGCCACTCAGTACTAATCCTACTTTTTGTGAATGTGCTATCGAGGCAATAAAAAAAAGCATAAAAGTTTGTATGATGATTCTTTTTATCATGAAATGAATATATGTTTAGGCCTAAATCAGATTCAAATATATGAAGTTTATTATATTTAATGTAATAAACGTATAATAAAAGAGCATTGATTTTTAAATCAATGCTCTTTTAAGTAAATATATGTAACTATTTTAATTATATTAAATCGATACTTCTCTTTACAAAGTTATTCAAAGCTTCGCCCTTCAGCATATTGTTTTGCAATAATGCTAAGTCGATTAACTGACGAATAATTTTATTGTTGGCTGCATAGTTGGCTATGATTTGATTTTTCTTAGTTTTAAGATCTTCTAATTTAGAATTTTCATTTTTCAAAGCATCTTTGTCAGCAGTTGGTATTTCTTCGTCTTTTTTCCCTTCCTGTGCTTTTTGCAACTCATTATACTTGTTTTGAGTAGTGTCAATTTGCTCTTGGATCGGTTTAATTTCACTATCACAATTGTTTTCTTCATCAGTCAACACTTGCTTAATCAATTTATGATCAGAATTTAATACCAAATTAAACATATCGGGCATTTCACCATAAAAACTCATACCGGCTTGTACATTTGCCATTTCTTTCATGCGGCGCATATATTCGCTTTGTGTAATCATTACTGGTACAGCACTTTCTCCCATTGGTTGAATCATTGTATGGAATTCAACTTTATCGATTTTAGGAAGTTGGCTTTTGAACATGACATCTAATGCTTGCTGTTTAGATGCATCGATCATGTCTTTCTTTTGATCTTCTTTTACAATCAAATTATCAACGATGTCGCTATCAACACGTGTAAATCTTGATTTCTCGAATTTTTGTTCAAGAAGACTAATCAATGGAACATCCAATTGCCCGTCCATCAACAATACGTTATAGCCTTTGCTGTTGGCAATTTCGATATAGCTATATTGTTCGTCTTTATGATTAGTATAAAGATAGATTAAGTTACCATCTTTATCAGTTTGTTCACCTTTGATTAAATCTTTATATTCTTCGAATGTATAATGTTTGCCATCTGTGTCGGTAAACATGGCAAACTTAGAAGCTTTTTCATAAAAGTCTTCTTGAGTGAGCATGCCGTATTCAATAAATATTTTCAAATCATTCCATTTTTCTTCGAATTGTGGACGATCGTTTTTAAAAATAGATTGAAGTCGATCCGATACTTTCTTGGTGATATATGTAGATATTTTCTTAACATTTGAATCGCTTTGTAGATAAGAGCGAGAAACATTTAATGGAATATCGGGTGAATCGATAACACCATGTAGTAGCGTTAAGAAATCGGGTACGATTCCCTCTACCGAATCGGTCACATATACTTGGTTGCAATATAATTGAATTTTATTACGATTTAATTCAATATTGCTTTTCACTTTAGGGAAATATAAAATACCGGTTAGGTGAAAAGGGTAGTCAACATTCAAATGAATCCAGAACAATGGCTCATCTGTTGCCGGATATAATTCGTGATAGAATTTGATATAATCTTCATCACTTAATTCGCTAGGCTTGCGAGTCCACAGTGGGTCTGTATTATTAACGATGTTGTCAATATCTGTTTCAATTTGTTTTCCATCTTTCCATTCTTTCTTTTTACCAAATGAGATGGGTACAGGCAAAAATTTACAGTATTTATTCAACAAAGATTGTAGTCTTGCCTCTTCTAAAAACTCTTTACAATCGTCTGCTATATATAGAATAATATCGGTTCCTCTTTCTGCCTTTTCGGTTTCTTCCAATGAATATTCAGGACTACCGTCGCAAGTCCATTTCATTGCTTTGGCTCCCTCTTTATATGATTTTGTAATCAATTCCACTTTGTCGGCTACCATGAATGCCGAATAAAAACCTAAACCGAAATGACCAATAATGGCATTCGCATCATTTTTATATTTTTCTAAGAAGTCATTGGCACCCGAAAATGCTATTTGATTGATATATTTATCAATTTCTTCGGCTGTTAAGCCAATACCGTGGTCTGAAATAGTAATAGTGCCTTCTCCTAATTTCACATGAACGGTTAAGTCGCCCAGTTCGCCTTGAAACTCGTTGATAGCTGCTAAAGTATTGAGTTTTTGAGTTGCATCAACCGCATTCGATACTAATTCGCGCAAGAAGATTTCATGATCACTGTATAAAAATTTCTTAATGATGGGGAATATATTTTCAGTAGTAACCCCAATATTACCTTTTTGCATAATCATTATATTTTAAAGTAGATTTTAATTTGATTTTCTAATTAAAAGACAAAAAAAATGCCAGATTGTTCAATCTGACATTTTGACATAGTTTTATATATCTTTATGATGATGCTTTTTCGAGATTCATTGTGATTCCATCTTTGGTGTCATTGAGTTCGATATTAATGATATTGCCATCTTCAATACTAGCTGCAACGATTAGTTCGGATAGTGCATCTTCGAGATGAGTTTGAATGGCGCGTTTCAATGGACGTGCACCATACTGGACGTCATATCCTTTGTTAGCAATGAAATCTTTTGCTTCTTCATTTATATTTAGTTCATAACCAATATTTTTAACTCGGGCCAACAGTCCGTTAAGCTCGATGTTGATAATCTGTTTGATCGCTTCTAATGAAAGTTGATCGAATGTTATAATTTCATCGATGCGATTTAAAAATTCGGGTGCAAACGATTTGTTTAGTGCCTTTTGAATCACGCTTCTAGAGTGTTCTTTATCATCATTCGATGCTAATGTGGTAAATCCGATGCCTCTACCAAATTCTTTTAGTTGGCGGCTACCCACATTCGAAGTCATAATAATAACTGTGTTCTTAAAATCAATGATTCTGCCATAGCTGTCAGTCAATCTACCTTCGTCCATCACTTGAAGCAATAGATTGAACACATCTGAATGAGCTTTCTCTATCTCGTCCAACAAGATGATAGAGTAGGGCTTTCTGCGTACCTTTTCGGTTAATTGTCCACCTTCTTCATATCCTACATATCCCGGAGGTGCTCCTACAAGACGCGATACCGTGAATTTTTCCATATATTCACTCATGTCAATTCTGATTAAAGCATCCGAAGATCCGAACATGTATTTAGCCAACTCTTTTACTAAGTGGGTTTTTCCTACGCCAGTGGGGCCTAAAAACATGAATGTTCCAATGGGGCGGTTGGGATCTTTTAAGCCTACTCGGCTTCTTAGTATTGCTTTCGACAATTTAGTGATCGCGGTTTCTTGAGCTATTACTTGCGATTGAAGATGATCTTTCATTCCTCCAAGTTTTATGCCTTCGGCTTGCGCCATACGTTGCACAGGTATGCTCGATATCATAGACACTACATTGGCAATCTCTTCTTCATCCACCACTTCACGATTATCTTTTAGCTTTTCTTCCCAATCGGCTTTCATTTTTTCCAATTCGGCGGCAAGCGTTTTTTCTTGATCTCTAAAGCTAGCTGCTAATTCGAAATTTTGAGATTTAACAGCGCTATTTTTTTTCTCTTTAGCCTCTTCGATTTGTTTTTCTTGTTCTTCGATCTCTTTGGGGACATTTATGTTTTTGAGATGAACTCTCGAACCCGATTCGTCTAATACATCGATTGCTTTGTCAGGAAATTTACGGTCTGTAATATATCGATCGGTTAGTTTAACGCAGGCTTGCAGTGCATCATCTGTAAAAGTCACATTATGATGATCTTCATATTTGTCTTTGATATTACGCAATATCTGTAATGTTTCTTCGGCAGTGGTTGGTTCGACAACGATTTTTTGGAAACGTCTTTCTAATGCGCCATCTTTCTCTATGTTTTTTCTATATTCATCGAGTGTAGTAGCTCCAATACATTGTATTTCGCCTCTCGCTAATGCTGGTTTTAGCATATTAGCAGCATCCATCGAACCGGCAGCCGATCCGGCTCCTACAATGGTATGTATCTCATCGATAAATAAAATAACATTCGGGTTTTTTTGAAGTTCATTCAATATCGAACGAATTCGCTCTTCAAATTGGCCACGATATTTTGTACCGGCCACAACCGAAGTCATATCCAATGCTATCAAACGCTTGTTGAAAAGAATTCTCGATACTTTTTTCTGTACGATTCTAAGTGCTAATCCTTCGACGATAGCCGATTTCCCAACACCAGGTTCACCTATTAAGATAGGGTTGTTTTTCTTTCTTCGGCTCAATATTTGCGCCAAACGTTCAATTTCTTTTTCACGACCAATCACGGGATCTAAACGGCCTTCTTCTGCCGCTTTTGTCATGTCTACTCCAAAGTTGTCTAAAACCGGTGTACTATTGTCAGGCTGTTTGGTAGTTGTTTGGGTAAATGAAGCATCGCTCTTGTTAGCGCCTTTATCCGAATTCATTCTTTCGAATTCATCGTTTTCATCTTCATCATCATTTAATCCCATTCCCGAGGTAATGTCAGGTTGTAGTGACAGGTGGCTGAATACAGAATCGTAATCAACGTTCGATTTTTCGAGAATTTCGGCTGCGGTATTATTTTTTTCTTTCAATATGGCTAATAATATATGTTCAGCGTCGGCAACTTTACTTTTTAATAAACGGGCTTCTAATATTCCCATTTTAAGTATTTTGGCGCTATTTTGAGATAATGAGATATCGATATTAGTACTGATATCGTTGAGATTGTTTTCTTCTCTTTCAATTGTACTTTCTAATTGTTTCTTAGTAGAAGAAAGATCAACATTAAGTTTGTGAAGTATTTCAATAGCTTTTCCTTCACCATCACGAATCAGTCCTAATAACAAATGTTCTGGTCTGATTTGATTGTTTCTTAATCGATGTGCCTCTTCTTTGCTATAGATGATAATATCGGAAACTCTCTGTGAGAATTGATTGTTCATATAATTTTACTCCTATTAATAACAAGTTTATTTTGTTATAGACTTATCGGCAAAGATATGCATAACAATAATATATACTTTATTCTTTTAGTTTATTTATTGAATAACAAATGTTGTGCCACAAATTGCGAAGTATAGTTGTATAAATATAACAAAAAAAGATTCAACTATGTTTTAGTTGAATCTTTTCTTGTTGTCGAGGTACCAGGATTCGAACCTGGGACCCCCTGCTCCCAAAGCAGAAATTGTATATTTTGTAATTACCTAATAAACTGTTTGTTACGTGGTGTAAGCGAAACTCTGTTATAAAATATTTCAAATAGAGCTTGTTTTTTGACTGCTTTTTGTCTTCACTAATTCGTGGTTTAATAGAGCAATTTCCATCTCTAAAACCTTGCGCAACTTTACCTCGCTTCTGAGTTGTTTACGTAATGAAATTATCAGTTTATCCTTCTCGTCCATTGTTATTTTGATTTAGAGTTTATATTTTAAAGTTAGTTTATCCAACCGCTCTTGCCATTGGTGTAAATTATTATATTTAGGATGCTTCTTAATCATATCTTGCAAGAACACTATCTCTTTATCTTTCTGCTTAGTTTTGCGATATAATACGAATAACCGTTCTATATCATGTGCATAATTATAGATATGTATCCTTTTACTTTCTATCCCTTGTTTAACACATTCTTCATAGACTTCTATTGCTTCGAGCAAGCGACCTTCTCTTTCTAGGGCTTTCCCTTTTTTTCTGCCGTTTGTCGACAAAGTGTGCTCTTTGCTCCATTCTTCATTTTCTTTTCTTAGTCTAATTAGATCTTTTTCAATGTGGTCAAATGGGTCTTTGTTAGCTATCATTTGCCTTTCAGATCCTCTATGAGGTGCTCTTTTGGGTGGTGGTTCTATACCTGCAATTGCAAATATTATACCTATAATTATAGATACTATTATTATACTTATAAATGCTGCTAACATATTATATAGTTTTATTTGTTATTTATTCATTAATTAATCGCTCTTCTCCCTCAAGAAGTTTATCCTTACTTGCTATTATCTCTTTTAAATGGCATTAAATTATTAATATCCTCTATTTTATTAGCATTCGATATCATTTCCGGAAACTCCATTTCCAGGATTTTGAATGGCTCTTTATAATATTCTTTTAGAGATTTTAAATCCCAAAATCGATCAAACTTATTACTCATTTGGATTTCTATATCTTTGAGCATTAAATTCATTAATTCGGTTCTTGCTTTTTCTTTATCATCTAATATTAACGCTTTTTTGATTTCCCAATCATCTATTTCTTCACAACGAAATTTATCTTTTATTTTTCTAATGTCATTGGTCATTCCCCAAATTTTGAAGAAAAGTATTATTTGTAATATTCCAAAGACTAAAAGTATAATAGCAAGTATAATATTAAATGATTCCATGATATGTGTTTTATTAGATTATTATATGATTTTATTTGTAATTACTCCCTTAACGAGAAATGCTTTTAGTACTTTATTTTTATCTATTTCCATCTCGTCAAACTCTTCAAGGTTCTTTGGTACCAAGCGCCATTTATTGGGGTTATCACGAACAGTACGAATATATTTCACTGTGCGATAATCTGCCGTTATTATTAGATATGCTTCGCCAGGGAGGATGCTATCTAATGATATCTCTTTGATAGCAATTATTGCACCATCATTTATTTCAGGAACCATAGAACGTCCATAACAAGGTACAGCGCAATCGCAATTTGCAAATGCAGGTATATTCATATAATATGATGGAATAGTTGTTTGATCATTTGGTAAGTTATCAAATCCTAGCGTTACGTCTACATCGAAAAAAGGGAGAGCTTTTTCCGAAGATATATTTAACTTGGGCGCATTATCTTTTATCATTTCACCTTCCCCAGTCATTAGCCAATTGATATTTAAATCAGGATACACATTAGATATTTTATCTAATGTAGATCTTCTTGTCCCGTCTCCCATTTTAGTAACTGAAGCATTGCTTAAACCTACTTTTTTTTCAAAGTTTTGGACTGTTAATCCTTTGTGATCGATGTATGATAATAATCTATTTCGTAGCGACATGGTTTAATAAATATTAAATTAGATGCAAAATCTAATAATAGTTAGATTTTAATTTGATTTAATTAGATAAAAAATCTATATTTGCACTATAAAGTTAACGCAATATCATTTAAACCTCAAAATATTATTGCTCAAATTTTAGCATAATAGATAGTTTACTCTAATAAAATTAACCAATTACCCAGAAGGGTATAATTAAAAAGTATATGAAAGCAATCTGGAAAAAACGGTTAAATTGAC
>DKPN01000053.1 GCA_002471195.1 Bacteroides sp. UBA7333 | reverse complement strand
ATCATTTTCAACACCTGATATCTCCCAGCTTTCGCCTACATTTTTTAATTCAGAATTTAAATGCTTAAAAGGAATAATTTTATTACCACCCCAAATTGTTTCTTTTAAGATGGGTTCAAATTTTAACGGATACATTGACTATAAACTTTATATGATTAAATAAATATTTCTACATTATAATAGAATGGAACAAAAATATAAAAAAAACGGAGAAAATAAATATATATCAATATTTTTAAAAGATAATATTACGATTCAATTTATATACAGTTCCACTGTTAATGATACATAATGCAAAAACATATTACATTGTTCAAAATAGTTTTCTAATATATAATTTGGGAGTCCAAAAGAAAATCCTTTTATTTGCAGATATTTCACAAAAAAGCCATGAATAACACAGAACTATTCAAAAATAACCTATCGGGTTTAAACAGAGAAAAATTCCAAACGGAAATAGATGGTAAACAAACAGACCTTTTCATTTTGAAAAATGCCAAAGGGATGGAAGTTGCAGTAACAAACTATGGTTGTACCATACTTTCAATTATGGTGCCCGACAAAAACAACAACTATGCAAATGTTGTATTGGGTCACGATTCAATTGAAAATGTAGTCAATAGTCCGGAGCCATTTTTAAATACAATTATTGGCCGTTATGGAAATAGAATTGCCAATGGTGAATTTACTTTATACGGTAAAGAATATAAATTAACAATCAACAATGGCCCTAATTCATTACATGGCGGACCTACAGGTTTTCATGCACGAGTATGGGAGGCAAACCAAGTCGACGAAAGAACTTTAGTACTAAAATATACTTCCCCAGATGGAGAAGAAGGTTTTCCCGGTGCCTTATCAGTAGAAATGACATATACACTCGATAATGAAGAAAACTCTTTATTTATGGAGTACAATGCAACAACAACCGAACCAACTATTGTCAATTTAACGAATCACTGCTTCTTTAATTTAGGAGGTATTTCAACACCGACAAAATCAATCGAAAATGACGAAGTTTGGATTAATGCTGATTACTATATACCTATTAACGAAGTTTCAATTCCGACGGGAGAAATTTTATCTGTAGAAGGAACACCTATGAGTTTTCTTAAACCACACACAATCGGTTCAAGAATAAATGAAGATTTTCAACAATTAATTTACGGAAAAGGCTATGACCATTGCTACGTACTCAATAAGCAGGAAATGGGTGCAATAACAATTGCAGCAAGCTGTAAAAATATCGAATCGGGCCGTAGAATGGAAGTTTATACAACCGAAGCGGGTGTACAATTATACACAGGCAATTGGTTGAACGGTTTTACTGGTGCTCATGGCGCTACTTATCCTGAACGTAGCGCATTGTGCTTCGAAGCACAATGTTTCCCTAATACACCAAATGTCCCCTATTTCCCTTCAGCAGTGTTACTTCCAAATGATGAATATCAACAAGTAACAGTATATAAGTTCGATGTTGAGGAATAAAACACAACAAACGATTATAACTAAACAAAAACAATCTTAATTAATAAACTAACATTTTTTTAAAAATCATGACACAACAAAAAAAGAGCTATATATTGCCTATAGCTATGATGTTTGCCTTGTTCGCAATGATTTCATTTGTAACAGGTCTTTCTAATCCATTCGGAATTATTGTTAAAGAGCAGTTCGGAGCTACAAACTTTATGTCGCAACTTGGTAATGCTGCTAACTTTATAGCTTATGCATTTATGGGTATTCCTGCAGGTATGTTGCTAAAAAGAATTGGTTACAAGAAAACCGCACTTTTAGCTATCATTATAGGTTTCTGTGGTGTAGGCGTTATGTTCCTATCTGGTGTGGCAGAAAGCTTCTCAGTGTATTTAGCTGGTGCATTCATTGGAGGTTTTTCAATGTGTATGCTTAACACTGTTGTTAATCCAATGTTGAATACACTTGGTGGTGGAGGTAAAAAAGGTAACCAACTTATCCAATTTGCGGGTTCAGTAAACTCCCTTTCTGCGACTATTGTCCCTGTTCTTGTAGGTTACTTAATTGGTAATATCGCCGGTGCAACTATCCAAAAAGCATCTCCTGCTCTTTTCATCGCAATGGGTATCTTTGCTTTAGCGTTCATTGTACTTGCATTTGTACGCATTCCCGAACCTCATATGGAGAAACCAGAGACAGGTGCTGTTAAAATCAAAGATAAATACTCTCCATGGTCATTCCGTCACTTCACTCTTGGTGCCGTAGCTATTTTCATCTACGTTGGTGTAGAAGTAGGTATTCCAAACTTCATTAATCTATTTTTAACTGATACTCCCGATAAAGGTGGTATGGGTATCGACACAACAATTGCCGGTGCAGTAGTAGGAACTTATTGGTTCTTGATGATGATTGGTCGTATCTTCGGTGGTATCATTGGTGGTAAAGTTTCGGCTAAAGGTATGCTAACATTTGCATCTTCACTTGCAGCGATCCTTGTCATGGTTGGTATCTTTATGCCTGATACTATTTTAGTGGATATGCCAGTTTTCCAATCTGACATATCTTTTGGCCTAGCTAAAGTACCTATGAGTGTATTATTCTTTGTACTTTGTGGTCTTTGTACCTCTATCATGTGGGGTGGTATTTTCAACTTGGCGGTAGAAGGTCTTGGTGCTAAATACACTGCAATGGGTTCAGGTTACTTTATGGTTATGGTTTGTGGTGGAGGTATCCTTCCACTTATTCAAGGTCAAGTGGCAGATATGTCTGGTTTCATGTCAAGTTATTGGGTAATTGTTCTTGGCTGTGTATATATGCTTTACTACGCACTTATTGGTAGTAAAAATGTAAACAAAGATATTCCTACAGAATAATCAATTAAATTATTATATTTTAAAACTTAAACTTAATAAATCATGAATATAGAGCACGTAAGAGGTCATTTTGCAAAACATTTCGATGGATCTATAGGTTCAGTGTATGCATCTCCCGGTCGCATCAATTTGATTGGTGAACACACCGATTATAATGGAGGTTTTGTGTTTCCGGGAGCAATCGATAAAGGTATGGTGGCAGAAATTAAGCCCAACGGAACTGATATTGTTCGCGCATATTCTATCGACTTAAATGACTATGTAGAGTTTGGTCTTGATGAAGCAAATGCTCCACAAGCTAGCTGGGCTAGATATATATTCGGTGTATGCCGTGAAATGATTGAGCGTGGAGTAGATGTAAAAGGATTTGACACAGCATTCGCTGGAGATGTTCCTTTAGGAGCTGGTATGTCATCATCTGCTGCATTGGAAAGCACATATGCATTTGCTTTAAATGAGTTATTTGGCGAAGGAAAAATTGATAAATTTGAACTAGCAAAGGTAGGTCAATCTACAGAACACAACTATTGTGGTGTTAAATGTGGTATTATGGACCAATTTGCATCTGTGTTTGGTAAAGCAGGAAGCTTAATCAGACTAGACTGTCGTTCACTTGAGTATCAATATTTCCCATTCAACCCTACCGGTTATCGCTTAGTATTGGTTGATTCAGTAGTAAAACATGAATTAGCATCTTCAGCATACAATAAACGCCGTCAAAGCTGCGAAACAGCAGTGGCTGCAATTCAAAAGAAGCATCCACATGTTGAATTCTTACGCGACTGTAACATGCTAATGCTTCAAGAAGTAAAATCAGAAATTACAGAAGAAGATTATATGCGCGCTGAGTATGTGATTGAAGAAATTCAACGCGTATTAGACGTGTGTGATGCATTAGAAGCTGGTGATTACGAAACAGTAGGCCAAAAAATGTATGAAACTCACCATGGTATGAGCAAATTGTATGAAGTTAGTTGTGAAGAACTTGACTTCTTAAATGATGTAGCGAAAGAATGTGGAGTGACAGGATCACGTGTAATGGGCGGTGGATTCGGTGGCTGTACAATCAATTTAGTAAAAAATGAACTTTATGATGGATTTATTGCAAAAGCAAACGAAAGCTTTAAAGCTAAATTCGGAAGAAGTCCTAAAGTTTATGATGTGGTTATTAGCGATGGCTCACGCAAACTTTGTTAATATAATAAACTTAAGATAATAAGAATCGGTATCATTGAACATGGTACCGATTTTTTTTGTTTTAAATAAACACTTAATAAACACATTTTGTGCATCATAACATCGCATAGCAATCGTCTATAAGTTATATTAAGTGTAAAAACATATAAAATTATAAGCAAATATTTATGTTAAACATGTATCTTTGCACATAAATCAGAAAACTTAATTGATAATAGAAATGAACAAGGTTGAACTTATGAATCGTGCAGCGGATAATATCCGTATTCTTGCTGCGTCTATGGTAGAAAAAGCCAATTCTGGACACCCAGGTGGCGCAATGGGAGGTGCCGATTTTATAAATGTACTTTTCTCCGAATTTTTAGTATACGACCCCGAAAATCCCTATTGGGAAGGTAGAGATCGCTTCTATTTAGATCCTGGACACATGTCACCAATGCTATATTCAGTATTAGCCATGAGTGGGAAATTCACAATTGAAGAATTGAAACAATTTCGTCAATGGGGAAGTCCAACTCCAGGTCATCCTGAAGTTGATATCAAAAGAGGAATCGAAAATACTTCAGGACCATTAGGACAAGGTCACACTTATGCAGTTGGTGCAGCCATTGCCGCTAAATTCTTGAAAGCTCGTTTCGGTAATGTAATGAATCAAACAATATATGCATATATTTCGGACGGTGGAATTCAAGAAGAAATTTCACAAGGTGCTGGACGTATGGCAGGAACACTAGGTTTGAATAACTTAATTATGTTTTATGATTCAAACGACATACAACTTTCAACTGACACATCAGCAGTTAGTACAGAAGATGTATCAATGAAATACAAAGCATGGGATTGGAAAGTAATTGAAATCAATGGTAATGACGCTGAAGATATTCGTTCGGCAATTAGAGAAGCCCAAGCTGAGATGGAACGTCCTACTCTTATTATTGGTAAAACAATAATGGGTAAAGGTGCTCGTAGAGCCGACAATAGCAGCTACGAAGCTTGTTGCGAAACGCACGGTGCTCCATTGGGTGGCGATGCTTACAAAAACACAATTATTAATTTAGGAGGAAATCTAGATAATCCATTTGTCATCTTCCCTGAAGTAGAAGCACTTTATGCGAAAAGAAATGCTGAATTAAAAGAAATTTTAGCAGAGCGTTATGCACAAAAAGCTATATGGGAAAAGGAAAATCCTGAACTAGCAAAAAAATTAGTATCGTTTTTCGAGCATAAAGCACCATCAGTAAATTGGAATGCGATTGAACAAAAAGCAAATGCTGCAACTCGTAATGCTTCAGCAGTCGTATTAGGTGCTCTAGCTACGCAAGTAGAAAACATGATTGTATCTTCGGCCGATTTATCAAATTCAGATAAAACCGATGGCTTCTTAAATAAAACGCATGCATTTACTAAAAACGATTTCAGTGGTGCATTTTTACAAGCTGGCGTTTCTGAATTAACAATGGCGTGTGTTTGCATTGGTATGGCATTACATGGTGGTGTGATCTCTGCGTGTGCAACATTCTTTGTATTCTCCGATTACATGAAACCAGCAATTCGTATGGCAGCCTTGATGGAGCTTCCTGTTAAATTTATTTGGTCACATGATGCATTCCGAGTAGGCGAAGATGGCCCAACACACGAACCTGTTGAGCAAGAAGCACAAATTCGTTTAATGGAAAAATTAAAAAATCACAAAGGACATAACTCTATGTTGGTTTTACGTCCAGCAGATGTAGAAGAAACAACAATTGCATGGAAATTAGCAATGGAGAACATTTATACTCCAACTGCATTAATATTATCACGTCAAAATATCGTTAATCTACCTGCCGGAACCGAATATAAAAATGTAGACAAAGGTGCTTATGTTATTGCTGGTTCAGATGATAATTACGACGTTATATTGGTAGCCTCAGGTTCAGAAGTATCTACATTAGTTGCCGGAGCTGAATTATTACGTAAGGATGGTATTAAACTACGTATCGTATCTGCGCCATCAGAGGGATTATTCCGCAGTCAAGATAAAGAATATCAAGATGCCATATTGCCAAACGGCGCTAAAATATTTGGTCTAACAGCAGGCCTTCCCGTAAACCTACAAGGTTTAGTAGGAAGCAACGGCAAAGTATTTGGCCTAGATTCATTCGGTTTCTCCGCTCCTTATACTGTACTAGACGAAAAACTAGGATTTACAGCTCAAAACGTGTATAACCAAGTAAAATCAATGTTATAATGAAAACAATAGGTATTTGTTCAGACCATGCAGGTTTCGAATTAAAAGAATTTGTTCGCGGTTGGTTAGAAACAAAAGGTTGGGAATATAAAGATTTCGGCACCTATACAACAGAAAGTTGTGACTATCCCGATTTCGCACATCCGCTTGCCTTAGCAGTAGAATCTGGCGAATGTTATCCTGGCATAGCGATTTGCGGTAGTGGTAATGGTATTAACATGACTCTTAACAAACACCAAGGCATTAGAGCAGCTTTATGTTGGAATGCAGAGTTAGCCCATTTGGCACGTTTGCATAATGATGCAAATGTTTTGGTGATGCCCGGACGCTTTATTAGCACCGAAGAAGCAACAATGATTCTTGAAGAATTTTTTAATACTTCATTCGAAGGGGGAAGACATCAATTGAGAGTTGATAAGATTCCAGTGAAATAAATTATAATAGTAATTTTACTATTCAATTAAAAAAAGTCGCTATGCCATATGGTCTAGCGACTTTTTTATTGAAATCATTATGATTGTATATCATAATAAATAAAAGTGTTGCTTCGTGATTTTTCTGTTGAATGCCAACTCCACGCATATCATAATGTAAGTATAAATAACAGATAGAACCTATATAAAGTCATAGAAAAAGACCATAAGCATTATGACAGATAGAATTATATCATTTTAATATTAGAGATCTTTTGCAAACTCTAATACTTTTTTAGTGATACACCATTTTTTAAATTACATTTTAATGGTATATCCAAATAAAAACTATCTTTGTAGCAATATAAATGATAAATTCAATGAATATGGCACAACTCGATATCATTAAGAATCTGATTCATAATGGTGAGGTCGATCAGGCAATCCAAGAGCTCGAGAATTTGTTGTCGGAGAATGGCACAATTGCAAATAAAGACAATATATATTATCTCATCGGGAATGCTTATCGCAAACAGGCCAACTGGAAAGAAGCGCTAAATTATTACCAAAAAGCAATTGATATTAATTCTGATAGTCCAGCTTTGCAAGCACGAAAGGCTGTCATCGATATTTTAGAATTTTATCACAAAGACATGTTTAATCAATAATCATAATATAAAGAAGTTATGGCTAAAATCAAAGGAGCAATCGTTGTTGACACCGAACGCTGTAAAGGTTGCAACTTATGTGTAGTTGCATGCCCATTACATATTATTTCATTAGCAAAAGATGTTAATGTGAAAGGATATAATTACGCTCAATGTACTATTGAAGATACATGTAACGGTTGTAGTTCATGTGGTACAGTATGTCCTGATGGATGTATTACTGTTTATAAAATTAAAGTTGACTAAAAGAAAAAGATATGGCAGAAGAAATTGTATTAATGAAGGGTAATGAGGCTATTGCTCATGCTGCTATTCGTTGTGGTGCCGATGGGTATTTCGGATATCCAATTACGCCACAATCAGAGATATTAGAAACATTGGCCGAACTAAAACCTTGGGAAACGACAGGAATGGTAGTTTTACAAGCCGAAAGCGAAGTGGCTGCAATCAATATGGTTTATGGTGGAGCCGGTGCCGGTAAAATGGTAATGACTTCGTCATCGAGTCCGGGTATGAGTTTAAAACAAGAAGGAGTTTCATATATCGCAGGTGCCGAGCTTCCTTGTCTTATAGTGAATGTTATGCGTGGTGGTCCTGGATTAGGTACTATTCAACCCAGCCAAGCCGACTACTTTCAAACGGTAAAAGGTGGTGGTCATGGCGATTATAAATTAATCACTCTTGCCCCTGCATCGGTACAAGAAATGGCCGATTTTGTATGCCTAGGTTTTGAGTTGGCTTTCAAATACCGTAATCCGGCTATCATATTGGCCGATGGAGTGGTAGGCCAAATGATGGAAAAAGTTGTACTACCGGCTCAACGTATACGCCGCACAGATAATGAAGTAATTGAACAGTGTCCCTGGGCCACAACGGGCAGAACAAATGGGCGTCAACCAAACGTTATCACATCTTTAGAGCTACAGCCCGAAGAGATGGAAAAAAACAATATCCGTTTCCAAGCAAAATACCGTTTAATTGAACAAAATGAAGTAAGATTCGAAGAAATCAATTGCGATGATGCAGATTATTTGATTATTGCATTTGGCTCAATGGCACGTATCGGTCAGAAAGCAATGGATCTTGCACGTGAAGAGGGGATTAAAGTAGGAATTCTTCGCCCCATCACATTATGGCCCTTCCCTACTGAAGCAATTGCCAATTATGCCGATAAAGTAAAAGGTATATTGGTCACTGAATTAAATGCCGGTCAAATGGTTGAAGATGTTCGTTTAGCAGTAAATGGAAAAGTTAAGGTAGAGCATTTCGGGCGTTTAGGAGGTATAGTACCCGATCCTGATGAGATTGTTACAGCATTAAAAAAACAAATTCTATAAATTAATCGACAACCCAATCATCCTAATATAAACTAAAGATGGATCCAGATAAAATAAGAAATATACTAAATATACTTTTCATTATACTTACCATTGCAACTGTCATTGTATACTTTGCTTGCGATGATTTTAAAGTATTCATGTATGTTTGCGGTGCGGCATTATTTACCAAGCTGATGGAGTTTTTTATACGATTCACCAACAGATAAGGAGAAGAAATTATGACGAAAGAAGAAATAATTAAAGCAGGTAGTTTGGTTTGTAAAAAACCAACTTTGATGAACGACAAACCGATGCACTATTGCCCTGGTTGTAGTCATGGCGTTGTGCACAAAATCATTGCAGAGGTTATCGAAGAAATGGGAATGGAAGATAAAGCAATCGGTGTGTCTCCTGTAGGCTGTGCTGTTTTTATATACAATTATATTGATATCGATTGGCAAGAAGCAGCTCATGGACGCGCTCCAGCTGTTGCAACTGCTATCAAACGCCTTTGGAATGATCGATTGGTATTTACCTATCAAGGCGATGGCGATTTGGCTTGTATTGGTACAGCCGAAACGATACACGCTTTAAATCGTGGCGAAAACATCACAATTATATTCATAAATAATGCTATTTATGGCATGACCGGCGGCCAAATGGCTCCAACAACTTTAGTTGGAATGAAGACTTCAACTTCGCCATTTGGTAGAGATGTTAGTTTACACGGTTATCCCCTAAAAATGACAGAAATTGCAGCACAACTAGAAGGTACTGCATATGTTACTCGCCAATCGGTTCATACCGTTCCTGCAATTCGTAAGGCAAAAAAAGCCATTCGTAAAGCTTTTGAAAACTCAATGCAAGGCAAGGGTTCTAATTTAGTAGAAATTGTATCGACATGTAGCTCAGGATGGAAAATGACACCTGAAAAATCTAATAGTTGGATGGTAGAACACATGTTTCCATACTATCCGCTTGGCGATTTGAAAGATAAAGAATAATGTAGTAATTGAAAAACAAAGAGATTATGACAAAAGAGATAATTATTGCAGGATTCGGTGGACAAGGTGTTCTATCAATGGGCAAGATCTTAGCATATTCCGGATTAATGGATGGCAAAGAGGTCTCTTGGATGCCTGCCTATGGACCCGAACAAAGAGGTGGTACAGCCAATGTTACTGTAATTATAAGCGATGAAAAAATCTCATCGCCTATTTTGAGCCAATACGATGTAGCCATTATACTCAATCAACCTTCACTCGAAAAATTCGAAAATCGCGTTAAACCGGGTGGGATTTTAATCTATGATGGTTATGGTATTATCCATCCTCCTACACGCAAAGATATTAAAGTTTATCGCATTGATGCGATGGATGCCGCGAATGAAATGAACAACTCAAAAGCTTTCAATATGATTGTTTTAGGTGGTTTATTAAAGCTTTGCCCCATCGTGAATAATGAAAGTGTAATTAAAGGATTAAAGAAAACATTACCTGAAAGACATCATCATTTAATTCCAATGAATGAAGAAGCTATCAATAAAGGAATGAATCTTATTAAAGAAATGTAATTAAGCAAATCCTTATACAATTTAATAATTCGTAAACAGAAATGTATTTTCCGTTTACGAATTATTTTTTATTGTATATTTGCGATAATTATGAGACGATTTCTAATTATACATATCCTTCTTTTGGTGGTTGGAAGCATAACCACCTATGCACAAATCACACCTGATAATCCATTTGGCGATAAGACCGATGAATTTGGCAATCTTGTTGATCGCTTTGGTAATCCGATTGACCCTGCAATGCGTCCACCCATCGATAGTACAGATGTAGAAATACAAAGTCTTCCACCTCGTTTATACCAATGGCATTATAGCGAAAATCTTGGAAATATTGAAATCGTTCCGGCTGATACGATGCGATTAAACTACCAGAATACAACCTTAACCGAAGGGAAAAATGGCAGTTATAATCATTTAGGCAACTTGGGTTCACCTCGTTTGTCTCGTATCTTTTTTGATAGAAGAGACATTGAGCCTTCGATCTTCTTAGAGCCCTATTCGTTTTTCTTTGTTCGTCCCAACGAATTTTTCTTTACCAATAGCAATGTTCCGTTCTCTAACCTAACCTATCTAAAAGGAGGAAGTAAAGTCAATGGCGAGGAGTGGTTTAAAGCCTATTTCTCTGTAAATGTAAATAAGCAATTAGCATTTGGTGTCAATTTCGACTATTTGTATGGTCGCGGATATTATAATCATTCAGGAACCTCATATTTCAATGCAGCACCCTTCATTAGCTATATTGGTGATCGTTATGAAGGAGCTTTATTGTATAGTTATAACTATTTAAAAGCGAATCAAAACGGAGGTCTCACCGACGACCGATATATTACAAATCCCGAAGATGTTGCATCCGGAAAAATAACCGAATCTATCAACATGCCAACCTTAATGAGCAATGCAACCAATCGTATTGCCGATAGTTATGTATTTCTGACACAACGCTATAAATTAGGATTTCATAAAGAAATTGAAAAGCTCGAAAATGACACAACACCAGCCAAAAAAGAGTTTGTTCCCGTCACTAGTTTCATCCATACAATGAAGATAGAATGGTCAAAATACAAGTTTGCATCCAGTGATAAACTACAAGATTATTATGCCAATACCTATATTGAACCGGGCAATCCAAATATAAACGATTCTACATCTTTCATCAGCGTAAAAAACACATTGGGCATCTCCTTGCTCGAAGGTTTTAATAAGTATGCAAAAATGGGACTTACAGCTTTTGCTTCATATAAATTCAGCAAATATGAGTTAATGAATAGAGACTCTACAACAAGAGACTTTATGAATGAAAACGAATTTTATGTGGGTGGAGAATTATCAAAACGCAGCGGTCGTTTTTTACACTATAATGCAGTTGGCGAGGTAGGACTATTGGGAAAAGCGATTGGACAATTTGATGTTAGAGGTAATGTACGTCTTAATTTCAATTTAGGCAAAGATAGTATTCATATTATAGCACGTGGTCTTGTAAGTAATCAATTAGCACCTTTCTATATGCGTCATTACCATTCAAAACACTTTTATTGGGACAATGACATGGATAAGGAGTTCAAAACACGCATTGAAGGAGAAATACGACTTCCACGTTGGCGCACACAACTCAAAGCAGGAGTCGAAAACATAAAAAATTATACTTATTTCAACCAACAAGCCTTGCCCGATCAATATAATGGAAATATCCAAATATTATCTGCATCACTTAAACAAGACTTCAAGTTAGGTATTTTTCATCTTGACACCGATGTTACATGGCAACGTTCTAGTAATCAAACTATTTTACCCTTACCCGATTTATCATTATATGGAAATTTATATATTGATGCTAAACTAGCAAAAAATGTATTGAGTGTTCAACTCGGTGCCGATGTCCGTTATTTTACAAAATATTATGCACCCGGATTTATGGCAGCAACCGGACAGTTTTTCTTGCAACCCGATAATGATTTAGTCGAAATCGGCAATTATCCCGTAATCAATGTATACGCCAACCTACATCTAAAACGCACACGGATTTATGCAATGATGTATCATATCAATCAAGGAATGGGAAACAGTAAGTATTTTTATGCTCCCCACTACCCTATCAATCCTCGATTATTTAAATTCGGTATATCATGGAACTTCTATGATTAATTTATCAAATCAATAGTATGAATAAAACAAAGAAGATATTTTTAAAACTGTTAGCGGTATTTGCCGTTATATCGCTTTGTTTTGCATGTAAAAAAGAAAAAGAAACAGTAAATCCTCGCGATTTTCAGGAAATCAAAAAAAGTGGAATTCTTAAAGTTGCTTTCGAATACAATTCGATAGGATTTTATGTAGACGGTGATACTGTTTCAGGTTATCACTATGATATGATTCAATCTTTCGCTGCAAAGCATGGATTAAAAGTGAAAGCCATACCATTAATGAGCAATGAAGATAGAACGAAAGGTTTAGAAGATGGGAAATTCGATATTATCGCATATAGCATTCCAATAACAAATGCCACGCTCGAACATTTTTTAATAGCCAAACCACTGATACGCAACAAGCAAGTATTGATTCAGCGCAAACAAAGCAATGAAAATGACTCTACATACATCCATACCCAAATAGAGTTGGGAGGTTGTACTTTATATGTTGAAAAAGAGTCACCGGCAATATTCAGAATCAAAAATCTTAGTAATGAAATCGGAGACACCATATTTATCAAAGAAATAGAGAAGTATGGTCCCGAACAACTCATCGACCTCGTAGCACATGGCGATATAGATTATGCTGTTTGCAATGAAATGTTAGCAAAAAAAGCAGCACTTACCCTACCTCAAATTGATGTCAACAAAGATATCAGTTTCAATCAGTTTTATTCTTGGGCGGTCAATAAACAATCACCCATTTTGTTAGATAGCATCAATCATTGGATTACTACTGAAACATCAACAAAAGAATATCAGAAGTTATATAACAAATACTTCAAGTTCAAATAAAAACATCTTTTTTACTCCATTTTGTTTCTACCCCATAGTTTCACTGATACATTTTTGGTTTGCTTCAATTTAATTGTAATTTTGCAGGTCCTATAATGAATTGGAACAATATAGCATGGATAAAAAAATTATAAAATGGGGATTTATTGGTTGTGGTGAAGTAACAAGAACCAAAAGTGGCCCCGCATTTCAGAAAGTAGAACATTCAGAGGTCATTGCTGTGATGAGCCGAAATATGGATAAAGCAAAAGCATACGCTCAAGAATGTGGCATTAAAAAGTGGTATAACGATGCCCAAGAATTGGTCAACGATCCCGAAGTCAATGCTATTTATATAGCTACTCCTCCATCATCCCATGCTACCTTTGCCATCATGGCTATGAAAGCGGGTAAACCTGTTTACATAGAAAAACCCATGGCTCAAACTTACGAAGAATGCACGCGTATTAATCGTATATCCAAAGAAACAGGAGTACCTTGTTTCGTCGCTTATTACCGACGATACCTTCCCTATTTTATGAAAGTAAAAGAGTTGGTCGATAATGGAACAATAGGTAATGTTATTAATATTCAAATTCGTTTTGCACAACCTCCACGCAATCTCGATTATAACAGCGAACATTTGCCCTGGAGAGTACAAGCCAATATATCAGGCGGTGGATATTTTTATGATTTAGCTCCGCACCAAATCGACTTGCTACAAGATATGTTTGGTTGTATCCTTGAAGCCAATGGATATAAAAGCAATCGCGGAGGATTATATAAAGCCGAAGACACGTTGAGTGCCTGTTTTCAGTTTGATAATGGATTAGTAGGCAGCGGATCATGGTGTTTTGTTGCACATGATTCAGCAAAAGAAGACCGTATCGAAATTATTGGAGACAAAGGCCAAATATGCTTCTCGGTATACACTTACGAACCCATTGCATTACATACTGAAAATGGAAGAGAAGAGATCTGCATCGACAATCCTAAACACGTTCAACAACCACTGATTCAAGCAGTAGTCGATCATCTTAGGGGTGAAGCCACGTGCACCTGCGATGGCGAAAGTGCCACTTTAACCAATTGGGTAATGGACAAAATATTGAATAAACTTTAATATTATCTTATTAAGAGGATAATAATAAGTACCATTATATTTTTTACAATATAAATATCTGAAATAGAATGACTAAAGATGAGTTAATGAAAAGAGCCATTCAACTTTCTATTGAGAATGTTGAAAATGGCGGAGGTCCTTTCGGGGCTGTTATCGCTAAAGATGGCGAAATTATAGCAGAAGGTGTAAATAGAGTTACTTCATCGTGCGACCCAACGGCACACGCCGAAGTTAGTGCTATTCGTATGGCTTGTTCAAAATTAGGAACCTTCGACCTTAGCGGTTATGAAATATTTACCTCATGCGAGCCGTGTCCGATGTGTTTAGGTGCAATTTATTGGGCACATTTAGATCGCATGTATTATGGCAATACAAAAACCGATGCCAAGAATATAGGTTTTGACGATTCATTTATATATGATGAATTAGAGCTAAAACCGCAAGATAGAAAATTGCCATCAGAAATTTTGTTGCATAGAGAAGCATTAAAAGCTTTTCAAGCATGGACCGATAAAACAGATAAGATTGAATATTAATTCAGTTTACAAATAATAAAATCCCCGATTGGAGTTATCAACTCTATCGGGGATTTTTCACACACTCAAGTTATAATACAACTAAAAAAACTCTTAAAAACGTACGCCTAGCGTAAGTACTACACGATTATTCTTATTTATCACCGTAGTTCTATCCGGATACATGATACCTTCATTATCGATATAGGTAAAAGGATAAAAATGCTCTTTATAGGTATTGAATTGGTAAGCCAAATCGGCATATATAAAGCTGCCACGATAGCCAATACCAGCTGTGTAATTATTGGCAGCTTTTAAATTAGAATATTCAGTGTCGGTACGCACACTATTCGAAGGAAGCCACTTGAATGCTTCATCCTTCATCGCTGAAGTTATATGATTATAACCAACTCGTAATGATAATGTCGGCGCTACTTTTATCTCTGCACCCACTTTAAATGTATGAACTCCATTCAACATGTCTTTTGCATCTTGAGTTTCCTGATGCATATCCACTCCATCATCATATCTCATTTTGGTCTTAGAAAAATTCGCATATTCATATTCGGCGCCTAAAGCAACCGTTTGGCCAATGGTATAACCTAAGCTAAAATTATATCTCCATGGAGAAACAACTTTATATACTGTTTCGCTTTGCCATTCATTCCCATAACTATCTGTCGGATAAACAACTCCTGAATGTGGTTCATATTTATCTTTATCAGGATTATACACATCCACATCAAAATTCAGATCGGGCGATCCATATTCAGTTAAACGATAGAACGTAGGTGTGTGCACCGATACTCCCACACGGAAGGGAGATGATTCAAAAGGACGTAAAATCATACCTACCTTAAAATCAATACCCGAACCTTTTGTATTAAAATAGTTGTCGAGCGTATATCCACCCGGTGTCAACCAATCACTTGCATCATTATCATAATAGAAAAAATCTTCACTGTATGTGCTACGACGAGTATAATCCATATAATATGCACCTAAAGTAGCACCCATATAAAAACGATCATTCAAGTTAAAGGATACATTAAAATCGAATGCATTAATTCCGCCACGTTCGCGCGAATGATATACACCATCCACTTCATTACCTGCTTGAAAAAAAGGATCATAACCTCCGAGCTTGCCCTCTTCGTCATACCATGGGTTTATCAAATCTGACTTACATCCCATAATTCCCAACCAGGGTATATCCGGGTTTGAATAAGCTCCCTTTGCTTCAAGCTCACCTAATGTAGCACCTGAGCGGTTAGCCATATCCGCCATCTGCTCGGTTTGTGAAGCGTTAAAAGTACCATTCATAGCAAAATCGCGATTAAAACTTTTCACTCTTCGATAATTGAAACCGAAATTTACATAGCGTATCGGAGTTTGGTTGCCCACTTTATATGCGTAAACAATACCTGCATTATCAAAAGTACCATAGGTATGATTCGATTGATTCATTTGACTTCCAAAGGTACTTTTCGCTTTACTATTACTAAATCCAAACGAAACCATTGCATCCGAACTACGATACAAGCCGATTCCCGCCGGATTAGTGCCCATGGTTGTAATATCTGCACCCAGAGCCCCCATTGCTCCACCCATGCCAATATATCGAGCAGTACCATTCAAATCACTACCCATCACACGTACAGCATCATATATAGTACCTTGTGCCCACATTGCTCCGCCAACACTCAACATTGCACAAGTGGCTATCATTATTTTTTGTATTTTATTCATTGCTATATATTCATTAAAGTTTTATACTATCGTCTACCGCCACTGCTTCTCGATGAACTTCCACCACCGCTACTTCTGCTAGATGAACCACCACTAGAGAAACTACCCGATGAACGAGAGCTGCTTCCCGATGAATAGGAACTGGAAGACGAACTACGAGTAGAGCTGTTAGAGTTTCCTCTATTGTAAGAGCCACTGCTTCTTTCAGAAGAACCCGATGATCGATTTATATTACCCGATTCACGTGTACTGCTCGGACGGGTATATTCACCCGATGAAGGACGACGCGAAGGAACACCTTCATTTCTATTGGAATTTACACTCGGACGCGTTGTTGTACCACTTTGTCTATCAGTTGATGAAGAACGTGTACCAACCACTCTCCTAGTAGTACTTGAGCCTTGAGTTCTGTCAGATGATGTCGATAGTCCCGGACGACGATTTGTTGTATTTGACACTCGATTTGAGTTACTAGTACCCGGACGACCTACGTTATTGAAACCACTGTTCGAACGTCTATTGTTGTAATATGTATTATTTCCCCAAGGTCTACTAGGATGTCCGCCACCCCAAGATGGATACCAACCGTGTCCCCATGAAGGTCCACAACCCCAAGATGGTCCCCATCCCCACGAAGGTCCCCAACCGGGATTCCAACCCCATGACGGTCCCCAACCGGGGTTCCAACCACCATACCAGCTACCCCAACCATAAGAGTTATAACGCCAGTTCCACCAATATGGATTAGAAAAAGTAGGAAATGCATACGCATAAATACCATCATCATATACATTCCAATTCCATGGATCAGCTCCATACACGATATCAAAATAAAGCGGGCTACCTACATTAATTGCAAATCGAGGATTGCGAAAACGAATGATGCGTTCAGCATAAGCATAATCCTCTTGCGAACCATTAAAGTCACCGGTCACCCATTCTCCAGGCAATTCAGGTTGTTCTTTTTCTACTATATACAATGTATCATTATCATAAGAGAAATCATTCTCTTTAGAGGAATATCGACGATTGTATTCATCGACATCACGCACATTTCCTTTACGATCTTGCACCACAATATTACTTGGCTGAGTGGTATAAGAGTTGTTCGAAGTATTTTTTACAGCAGGTGCTGTACTCTTTACATTAGGTTGTACCACCTCTTTTTTATTTTTCGAAGGTATAAAATAAAGGTCGTCATTATCGTTTTGTGCCAACATTCCTATCGGAAGTGTTATAATGGCCATTAATAAAAGAACAATCTTTTTCATATCTATATAGTTATTAGTTTCAACTTTATCTTTTTATTTATGTTACAAATATAAAGCGGGGAAAGTATCCTTCAAGGAGATTTTCCCCAAACATTTATAGGGATTTCCCTATTTTGATCTATCTTTGTATCTTAAAATAATAACAATTATGAAGTATTTTGAGTTCACATTCCATACTCAACCCTCTATTGAAGCTATCAATGATGTATTAGCCGCTGAGTTGGGCGATATTGGTTTCGAGAGTTTTGTTACAACCGACGATGGTTTAAATGCCTATATCCAACAACAACTTCTCAATGAAGAAGCCATAAAAACTATTATCCGTGATTTCCCTATCGATGATACCCAAATAAGTTATACCTACCATGAAGCCGAAGATAAAAACTGGAACGAAGAGTGGGAAAAAAACTATTTCCAACCAATCGTAATCGGTGAACGTTGCGTTATTCATAGCACCTTTCATCACGATGTTCCCAAAGCACAATACGATATTGTGATCAATCCACAAATGGCATTTGGAACAGGCCATCACGAAACTACCAGTTTAATTGTAGGCGAATTATTAGATGATAATTTCGAGGGAAAATCATTGTTGGATATGGGATGCGGCACCTCCATATTAGCTATATTGGCACGTATGCGTGGGGCTAAACCATGTATGGCTATCGATATTGACGAGTGGTGTGTTAGAAATTCGTTAGAAAACATCGAATTGAATGGTCAAGATCAAATTGAAGTTCAATTGGGCGATGCATCCATCCTTCCCCAAGAAAAAACGTTCGATGTAGTAATTGCAAACATCAATCGCAATATATTACTCAATGACATGAAACATTATGTACAATGCATGAATCCGGAAGGTACATTATACATGAGCGGTTTTTATGTGGAAGACATCCCATTTATTAAAGAAGAAGCCGAGAAGAATGGTTTACAATTTGATCACCACCGCGAAAAAAACAATTGGGCTGCCGTGAAGTTTATTTTAAAGTAAGTTCTTTAAGACTCTCCAATGTTCCATTAAACACATTCAGATCAACATCGTGCTCAATACCGGGCACGGTGCCTACATCTGTATGTTGCCAAAAATGCCAATTACCCTCATACCGTATTGAATCTACATAATAATGAGCAATCCAATAGGGGTAAGCATCAAAGACCGAATCATTAAGATACTTCTTTTTAAACTTATAAGAAGTGTATAAAATGGGTTTAACCCCATAGTGCTTCTCCACTCTATCTAGCCATATTTTCACATTCTTTTTTAGATCACTTGCATTGCTTTTTCCTATCACTTCTACATCCAATACAGGAGGCAAATCGCCCGTCTCCAGTTTTACTGTATGAATAAAAAAGTCTGCTTGCTTAATGGGGTCTGTTTTAGGAGAAAAAAAGTGATAAGCCCCACGCATAATTCCATGTGACTGAGCTGTGATGAAATTTTCTTTAAAAGTCACATCGGTATGATCGCCACCTTCGGTAGCTTTCATAAACACAAACTCTATCGGAAAATCAATATATTGATCCGATTTTAGCTTCTTCCAATCTACACTACCTTGATAACGTGATATATCGATGCCATGAACTTGATAGCAGCAAGGCACGCACACACCATAAGCTTTCATGCCATAGCAAGTTTTCCATCTATAAGAGTATGGGCGAATAAAGAAATAGTAAAATAATAGAAAAAAAACGATGATAAAAGACAAAGCAACGATGGTACGCAGCCAAGCGGGAATGGAGCGTTTCGTGCTTTTAGAAGGTTTACTCTTCATTTGTCGCGAGGAAGTTTTAGAGCTTCGCTTGTGTTTTATCTCTTTTCTGGGAGGCATATAGCAAAATAAAAACGGCAAGCATATTCTCCATTTTTACAATCGAGAATAGCTTGCCGCCTTATGATTTATTATTTACCTTGTTCTAACAACAAAGTTTTTGTAGGTTGGTCGCATACTTCAGTAGGACCGAAATATTGAATAGGACCTGGATATACATAGTCAGTAATAGAAGCCCATTGATCACGTTTAGCAGCAAACGTTTTAAATGGAGCACCATCCAATCTAACCAATGCTTTTTGAATTACCGGTTTCATTTCACCATGACGACGTTCCATGTTCATCATCATTGTGATAGGCACACCACCTGCAATCCATTCTTCAGCAGGAGCAGTAGTGTTACGCACAGACGACATATAACCAGTTTTACCATCAGCGATCAACATTGAAGCTGTGTAACCTAATGAATAACAGTAGTCGGCATCGTAGTTTGATGGAGCAGCACAACGACCTTCGTAACCGAAGAAGTGGTGTTGAGCAGCAAATTTGCCATCATATTTGCCTTCTGCTTTCATAGAAGCCAATTTTGTAGCTACCATCTCAGACAACAATTTTTCAGTTTCGATCAATGAAACTTGTACGTTACCATGTGGGTCACGATCAAGCGTCAACTGGCGAGCTACACCCTCTGGAAGGCTAGCATAAACCTCAGCGTTTGCAGGTGAAAGTTTGCTAATGATATATTCGCGTTGGTGAGATTTCTTAATGTGAGAGAACTCCTCAGCGTTATGTGCTAAGAAATCGTTTAATTCAGCAATCAAACGTTTCATTGCAGGAATAAACTCTACCAAACCTTCTGGAATCAAAACAGTACCAAAGTTGTTACCATCAGCAGCACGTTTAGCTACGATTTGAGCGATGTAGTTTACTACTTCATCCAATGACATATCTTTTTCTTCAACTTCTTCAGAAATGATACACACATTTGGTTGAACTTGCAATGCACATTCAAGAGCAATATGAGAAGCCGAACGACCCATCAATTTGATAAAATGCCAATATTTACGAGCAGAGTTACAGTCACGTTGAATGTTACCAATAACTTCTGAGTAAACTTTACAAGCTGTATCAAAACCGAAAGAAGTTTCAATCATTTCGTTTTTCAAGTCACCATCGATCGTTTTAGGACAACCAATTACTTGTACGCCATATTGTTTCGCAGCGTAATATTCAGCCAAAACACAAGCGTTCGTGTTAGAGTCGTCACCACCGATAATAACCAATGCCGAAATACCAAGTTCTTTCAAGATTTCATAACCTTTGTCAAATTGTTCAGTTGTTTCCAACTTAGTACGACCCGAACCGATAATATCGAAACCACCAGTGTTGCGATACTCATCGATAATTTCGCCTGTCAATTCCATATAGTTATGATCAACCAAACCACCAGGGCCAAGAATGAAACCATACAATTTGCTATCAGCGTTCAATGATTTGATACCATCGAAAAGACCTGAAATTACATTGTGACCACCAGGAGCTTGACCACCCGATAAAATTACACCGACATTGATTGATGGCAATGATACAGCTTCACCCGTTTCAAATTTGATAAGCGGCATGCCATATGTGTTAGGGAATAATTTTTTAATTTCTTCTTGATCGGCTACCGATTGTGTAGCAGCTCCTTCAACAGCCTTAACGGCTCCTTTCAAAGCTTTAGGAAGCTTAGGCTGATATGCAGCTCTAGCTATTTGCAAAGCACTTTTAGTCATTTTAAAATAATTTTATAGTTATATTTAAATCTGTTGTATTTAATTCTTCGCCCATATTTAATAGGCGTTGCAAATTTCGCTTTTTTTATCGAAATATGAAAGAGGTATAAATAAAACTATAGTTTAATTCTATTTTTTTTCTTGTCTCCTATTGATATTAGGAAATCGGGTAACTCTTGATGAACAAAAATTAAATATCCTTTCAAAACAAAAAAATAATCAGATTTTCAGATTTATATGGATAATTGCTTAAACGAAATTCGGGTATTTGACAATCGGTATCTTCTTTGACGTACAAATGAAAATATTTTTATCCCTTAAAAAACAGTCAAAAGCGTATCTTGTTTTGTACACAACAACAAACTTTCCAATTCAGATTGAATATTCTCATTTGTTATTACAAGTTGCAAAGTACGCATCTAATCCCACGTATAACTCACGCCCAGTGCAGGTTTTCGATAGATAAATGTACTCATACTTCACCGATCTCCAAAACCTTTCGATCAAAATATTATCAAATACTCGTCCCTTACCATCCATACTAATTTTAATCACAGCCTTTTGAAGTAGCTCGATAAACTTCGCACACGTAAACTCACTACCTTAAAATAATAGAAAACCTTGAGACAAAATTGTTAAGTTGAATCTCAAGGTTTTATTAAATCTATAGTACGGAGTTTACCGAAGGCTTGCATTTTAATTTAGGCGGTTTGTAATATCCAATCCCAATATTTGTAACCACTCTCTTGTATTTAGATAAATTGTTTTTACAAAAGTAATAATCTGCGCCTTTTTGACTATCATTAATCGGATTATCAGGGAATACAATCAATCCGCCGTCATCATCTTGCAAAAGATTATACTTCCATAATAAGTCAAGCATCTCCTGCGTCAATGGATAACTATCATCAAACCAATAGAATAATTTCCCGTCTTTAATAATATGACGTGAGGGCAAATGTCCTTTATACCCTACTTTTGTATTTGCTGTAATTAGAAATTTATATTCAGGACTTGCGGATATTTCAACCGATACAAGACCTCTATACAAAGAACCACGTTTCCAGCGCATTGTACTTTCATCGTCTTTTATTAGAACTGCTTCATTAAAAACACTGTCATCAAAATTAACACTGAAAACAGAATCATTTTTATACAATTTGCAGGAATGTGAAAAATCCAAAATCGCATTATGTATTGCTACTGCTTGCCTATTTTCGCCCGTTTGTGTCATTTCTTTTTTTAAAGACACACAACCACACAACAGAAAAATTATCAATAAAAATATTATATTTGGGGTTTTCATTAATTAGTTACCAATTTGTATAGTTAATTTTATAAGGAAATGTACCACCGTAAGAAATCGGGTGCGTAAGAATATAGAACTGCATACTTGGATTTAATTTAAGGTCTTTATTTCTTGACTCTAAATCTTTTCCAGAGGGACGAGTTCTATCAGAAACACTAATATTACCACTACTTGGGTGTGTATGGAAAAATCCTGTTAAACTAAATTTGTCATAATCCCCTCTCAAATTAGGATAACTACCCAAGTTCTGTCCGTGTCCTCTTGTTTCATCGAAATTATTATTAACGTATCGCCCAAAAGATATATGCGTTGTTGCTTTCGCACCGTCTTTTGAAAAATACGCACCACCTATTTCTTTTCCAACCATATCAGACAAATTTACGGCAAAAGCCTCAACTCCCCCGACAGTTGCCTACCCTTCGCCACCAACCGCAATCATATTGTTATTTTCCTTAAAGTTTATTCCATCAGACAAAATACCTTTTTTGATATTATCAATATGTGTCTTTGATATAATATCTCCAATTCGTAAGATAAGCGTTGATTTATACAAAGAAGTTTGAGCATTTATTGACGCAACCCCACAACACAAACAATCATTGATAATACTTTCATGTTTTTAGTTTTATTTATTTACATATACAAATGTATTACATATTTTAATTAACACAATCCAAATGTCTTTGTATTTATCACATTTTGAAAAAATCATTTGGAAACACAAATTTTATATTGTATATTTACAGAGTGGATCATGAATTAGATTCCATTGAATAAATGAGTGAAGAAGGCATACTTTTTCACTCATTTATTTTATCACTAAACATCCTAAAAAGCCTCATTTTCCCTTAAAAACTCTATGAAATATTTCGATATCTCTTAGAGATATTGGTCATATCTCTAAGAGTTACCAAGTTATCTCACTGAGTTACCCAATTAACTCACTGAGACAATTAAAAAGATGATTCAACCCATTTAATATCGTAAACATTGGTTTTTAAATGTTATACTTTATTAATTATTCAACTTTTAGCTCTTGACAAGATTTTAGCTAAATCAAGATAATATTACCTTATTTCATTTTAGAGAAAACAATTAATAAGCTAAATTTGTATTTATTTAGACTGAACGACTAAAATCTGAAAATTTATATGAAAAGATTGTTATTATTAATGCTTCTTATCCATGTGTTTACTATAAATACCAACGTACTTCACGGACAAGATATCAATAATTCGCGAAAAAAAGTAGGCGTGGTACTTAGTGGTGGTGGTGCAAAAGGTGTTGCACATATCGGTGCATTAAAAGTAATACGAGAGGCCGGCATTCCTATTGACTATATTGCAGGTACAAGTATGGGATCTATCGTAGGTGGATTGAGTGCCATTGGTTATAGTCCGGTACAGTTAGATAGTATGGTGAAGGCGCAAGACTGGACTTTCTTGTTGAGTGATAAAGTTAAAAGAAGCGAGCAATCACTTTCTGAAAGACGCGAATCGGAGACTTTTATTCTTTCTGTACCTCTTAGTAAAAAGTTACGAAAAAAGAGAGCCGGGGGTATGATCCAAGGTACTAACCTATACAATTTGTTCCAGGAACTAACCATGGGATATCACGATTCTGTCAATTTTAATAAGCTCCCAATACCATTTGCGTGTGTATCTGAGAACATCGTGAATGGCACAAAATATGAATTTCACGAAGGTATTTTACCCATTGCTATGCGATCGAGCATGGCTATACCAGGGGTATTTACCCCCATGCGCCTAGATAGCATGGTATTGGTAGATGGAGGTATGATTGACAATTATCCGGTGGATGTGTGTAGAGCAATGGGAGCTGATATTATCATTGGCATTGATGTGCAAAGTGATCTTTTAAAAGCAGACCAAATCAATTCGTTGCCGGACGTATTAATGCAGATCATCAATCTTACAGGACAAGGTATTTATGAGAAAAACATCAAAGCAACCGATCTTTATGTAAAAGTAAATGTAGACGGCTTTTCTTCGGCAAGTTTTACCGCTCCAGCATTAGATACACTCATGACAAGAGGCCGCGAAGCGACGATGGACAAATGGGACGAATTAATTGAATTAAAAAAGAGTTTGGGTCTTGATGAGGAATATAAACCCAATTACCCATCTTACGATTTATTGAGCATTGAAGATAAAAAAATCCCAATCAATAATATCAGCTTCAGCGGTATTAAAGATGATGATAAAAAATGGTTATTGAGAAAATGCAAAATAAAAGAACATGCCGAATTCATAACAAAAGGGC
>DKPN01000023.1:34188-35912 GCA_002471195.1 Bacteroides sp. UBA7333 | reverse complement strand
TGCCAAGATACCCCGATTTTCAACCATCGATCCTCTTTGCGAGAAGTATTATGCTACAAGCCCCTATGTGTATTGTGGAGGTAATCCGGTGAAGTTTATTGACCCTGATGGGAAAATGATAACTTTGCCCAAAGGTACTTCAACAAAAAATATATATTTAGTCTTAGGTAATTTACAAAAACCTACAAACGATAGATTGGTATATTCTACTCAAAAGGACGGTACTATAAGAATAAAAGTTGCAAGTTTGGGCGAAGGGAATAAAGCAGCAGGAACAAATTTGATTAGAAGACTAAATAGTTCAGATAAAACTTTAACAATAGATATTCAGAATAGTCAGGGGTATTTTACTGATGGAGTTGGTAATAAAGCTAAAGCAACTAATTATACTAATGCTGCAAATGGCACAGGCTCTGATGCAATAGTAAGTTTTGATCCAACATCAAATCCGAGTATAATGACAAAAGACCCTAAAACAGGTAATGTTTCAGGGAAAACTCGTCCTAATCAATTAGGTTTAGGACACGAGTTAATACACGCAGAACATTATATGGATGGCGATTATAGTCCTGCATCTTCAACCTCTACTCATACATATAAAGATGCTTCAGGCAATACTATAACTCAAACGTACAAAACTGAAGAGTTGAGAACTGTTGGAGTTGCTGGAACTAAAAAAGATGATATAACAGAAAATCAGTTAAGAAAAGAACAGAAACAAAATCCAAGAGGAGCATACTAATTATGAAAAATAATTGCATTATACTACTTTTATTTTATTCTTTATGTTTGACCTCTTGCCATTCACAAGAAAAAAGAAATGAAATGTCAAAATCAGAGAACCAAAAAAATTCAATATCATTAAAATTTTATCCCACAGGAGTTATTGACGATGTAAGATATTCCATTTCTGTTATTAGTGATAGCTTAATTGTGAAAAATTACTTTCCAATAAACATAAATGACAAAAGGGAATACGCTGCACAATTATCCAATAATCAAATAAATAAAATTGACACACTGGTTTCTGCTATCAAAATGCAATATCGAAATACAGATATTTTTGAAGATACTTGGGGAATTACTCTGATAATTAACAATCAGGTTATTTATGAAGTTGGGGACTTTTCATTTGAACTACCGCCTAATGAAGTAAAAAACTTAATAAACTATCTTGTTAGCTTGTCCGCAATCAAAATTGAATTATACGGATTTTCATAACCCAAAAAGCCCCGCACTTGCGGGGTTTTTTCTTTTTCTCTTTTTTTTGTGGGGCTTTTTAGCGGCTTCGCCGCTAAAAAAGAATTTAAAAATCATTTTTTCCCTCTTATTTTCGTCCTTTTTACCCTAAAAATCCCCTTTTTCAAAAAAGTTATCAACAATTTGCTTTTTTCTTCTCTATCCCTTTGCCTATCGGCGTTTCGCCCTTTTTCTTCCTCTTTTTTATCAACTCTTTTCCCACAGGCGTTTGGCGGGGGTGAAAAGAGGCTTTAGGGAATGGTTTAGGGTTGATTTTTTTGCTAGGCAATTTGGGATAATCTCTCCAGGATTTATGCGTTTAAGCGTTCCTTCTTAATTCCGATCTTTTCTCAAAACGATTAGTATGATTCTAATGAATAAAGAAAAGTTTACAAACATCTTGGAGTATCAACGCACTATACAAACGGAAATATGAAAACATTATACAAACTTAGAAACCAGATGAAAATCAGACACAATATATT
>DKPN01000023.1:278-33903 GCA_002471195.1 Bacteroides sp. UBA7333 | reverse complement strand
ATGATGCCGATGGAAACGAAACATGAAATGTTTGGAATATCTACCCTCGGGTATTGTGTTCAAAGAAACATATATAAAAAACATTGAAAACAATATTTATAAATTTTGTGGTAAAGAAGAAATGACCTGTAAAATGTTTTTGGCGATAGGACAAGTATGCTTTCTTTCAACGATAATGGGACATTACAACTTGACGGGAAAGCAAAAGATTTTACCAAAGGGATGACAAAAGACCAAAAGGAAGCCTTTAAAGGATTAAATAAAGCGATGAGCGACAAGCAAGTTACGTCTGTGGTTTATGCTAATAATTATGATATAACAGTTGACAATAAAGTAAAATCTATTGATATAGTGCAAGAATACGGCGGAAGATTATATTCTAAAACAGATAACCTAATTGTCATTGCGCCAAGTGTGGGAAGTGTAGATGTTACGTTAGACCAAATTCAGATTACCGCTGATGGATTAGGCTTTCCTACACAAAACGTCCAACAAAATACAACCTCTACCTTGTTTCACGAAATAGACGAACGAAATACTACCAATATCAATTTTAGAGGGGCTATCATTTTGACTTTGAAAACCATACAAGACGAGTAATCGGACTTCCTGTTCGTCCATACGATTTAAATCACAGTAAAAACAATAAAAACTAACTATACGAAATGAAAACTCATATTTATTTGATATTAATTTGTTTGACTGTTTTTTTTAGATTAAATGCTCAAATAGGAATTGCAGGAAATGAACAATACAATTCCTACGAGCAATGTATCTATATTGATAACTTGACTCAAAAACTAACCTCTGACATTTTTGTTAGTGCATATTATTCTAAACTTAAAACGTCAGATTCTAAAACATCACAAATAATTGACACCATTCACAAGAAAAGAGAAGTGCATATCCGCACTAAGAAAGCAAAAGACGGTTATCTTTTTGTAAATAAATTGATTATGGATAAAGTTGCAAATTTAAATTGTGAATCGGACAAAATGAAAATTTTCTATGTATATAACAATAAGGCTATAACAACAAAGAAAGGCGTAATGCGAGTTCTTGGATTAAGAGAAAAGTGTATCCAAATTTCAGAGATTATACACGACGAGCAATTGGGAATGATAACCATATATATTATTGACAAATAATAGGTTTTTGATTACCCAAAATTGTTGAATTTAAAATCCCGTTGATTATTAGTCAGCGGGATTTTCATTTGACAGTCAAATGAAAAACATTGCCGCAAAACGTCAGCAAAAAAAAGGGGGGCTTTTGGCGGCTTTGCCGCTAAAAAAGAATTAAAAAAACACATTTGTCCTCTTATTTTGGCACTGTCCAATACATTATGTACTATTCAGTCAGTATTTACTTTTCCAAATGGCTTTACCTTCATTTTTTTGCCATTAACAACAAGTGTATAAGGTTTATTTGTATGAGTAATAACTCTTTTGCCATCCCATTTGATACTTGTTACAATATCTCCAAAGCATAAATTATCTATGCCATGAGGTTTTTCTAAGACTCGGTTCCAATGAATTATCTTCGATTGCGCATCTATATCATAAAAGCCCAATACATTTTCAATAAAAAGTGATATAGGTCCCAAAGCAGACCAACCACAAAAGTCGGGACGAGCATGCTCATTGATATCGTGTCTATAAGATGGTTTGGGCTCTGTTGGAGAATAACATTCCCAAATGGTGTGAGGAGAATATTCTTGATAAGTTTTGAGTTGATGCTGAATAGTTTTTACTGCCACTTCATGCGCTAAATCATGATACCCATATCTATTGAGAGCTTTCACACTCATATAGGTGGTAGGTAGCCACATAGCTCCTCGCCAGTAATCACCATCCTCCGAAAAATTAGGATCGGATGGGATTAGTGTTCGAAATGGTACGTCACCTCCAAACCAATGGGCCGACATTGTTTTTTCAACCATAGGCTCTACCCTATCAGATGGAACTAGCCCAGCCAACATAACCCAATAAGAGGCTGGAGTTGGTACCTTTATAAATGAGTAGTCACGCTGGTCGATATCGTAGTAAAACTGGTCTTCTTCATCCCAATAGAAGGTGTTAATAATATTTCCTATAGAATCTTTTTTGGCGCGCCATAGTTTTGCCTCCTTTTTCTTTCCTGATTTTTCAAACATTTGAGAAATGTAATCGCACGATAAAGCCTGTTGAGCTATGGCATCTACCCACAACATATTAGGATTATTGGGTCTGTCTTCTTTTACTGGTGCATAGGTGCGTCCGCGTGGGGTATTGTCCATACCGCTTCGTCCACCTTCCCAAAGATAACCATTATCAACCTTCTTGATCTTTGTATATATACTCCCCCACATAGGTATCCAAAAATTGGGCTGCACCGTGTCTAGCCAGTGATAATGACGTTGAAGATATTGATCTTTCTCTAAAAGCTGTTTCAAATGTGCATTATTGCCATCCATTTTATTATACAAAAACTCACTCCATGCAAAAAGTGGCGGATTGTCGAATATATGTATACTGCCCGAAGTTTCGGCTCTATCATGTATGGGTGCATAAAAATTTTTGTTGGTCAGAATCCATTGACCCATATTGTGAGCATATCGCCAGTACAACAGCATAAACTGAGTATCCCAAATCCAATCGTTCACAGCACAAAAAGCCTCATCTATAAATGGAGTGTGCGGCATCCCTTCACGATAAGATATATGATTAAATGCCAACTTCCATGCCTCTTCATACAATTCTCGAAATTGAGGATAGTCATCGCTATAAGGTTGGGGTAGTTTTGAAATATCATACAATGAGCTATCAGGAACAACAAATGGTTCGTATCGCCAAGATGTTTGGGCATTTACATGAAATGAATATAATAGTATGAATAACAACGAAAAGTATTTTAAGATGGCTTGTAATTTCATATATAATGAATTATAGGTTCTTATATACAAAAATAATACTTATGTTGACATCAGGTCGATGTTTAGGCAATATAAATTTAGTAAATAACCATTTTGATTTTGTGACTGACCTTATTCACAAATGTAAGCCGCCATGCAGAAAAACTCATTCGAACGTGATACAGATAATAATAGCTACGTTTTATATTATAGATTGTTAATCTTTAAGTTGTACATAGTTACAGTTTTAATGATAAAATGTAATTATCTATCAATGATGATTGATTGATAACAAGCAATAGGTGATGAAGAAGGTAAAAACAATAAATGCTTAATTTCGAGATTGAAATTAAGCATTTATTGTTTTTATCGTTTTAAGTACATTTTATCGTAATAAGATTGATAATCGCCGCTGGTTACTTGATTTACCCAATCTTGATGTTTCAAATACCAATCGATAGTAGTTACAATGCCCTCTTCGAAACGTGTTTCGGGCTCCCACCCTAATGTTTCGGTTATTTTGGTAGGATCGATAGCATAGCGTTGATCGTGGCCTAATCTGTCTTTTACAAAATTGATTAAACCATCGTTTATCCAATCAATGGCCGGCAATCCATCTGCATCTTTTTCTTTGGTCTTCAATAGAGATCTATACTCAGGATGTTCTATCATCGATTGATGTATATGCGCAATAATTGTTTTTACAATTTCGAGATTGGTTTTCTCATTATGACCACCAACATTGTATACCTCGCCATTAATACCTTTGGTCACCACCAAGTCGATGGCTTTGCAATGATCTTCTACATACAACCAATCGCGCACATTGCTTCCATCGCCATAAACCGGAAGTTTTTTTCCTTCAAGAATATTTTTAATAATCAAAGGAATTAGTTTCTCGGGAAAATGATAAGGACCATAATTGTTTGAACAGCGAGTGATGGTTGCAGGCATTTTATAGGTATCGAAATAGGCCATTACTATCATATCGGCACTAGCTTTTGATGCACTATAAGGGCTATGCGGACAAAGCGGTGTTGCTTCGGTAAAAAAGCCATCTTCACCCAATGACCCATAGACTTCGTCGGTAGACACCTGATGAAAACGTACACCCTTGCGCCACATTGGATAGCCGGCTTCATCTTTTCCGGTGACCCATGCACGACGAGCTGCATTCAATAGATTTTGTGTACCCAATATATTTGTCATCAAAAACAGTTGTGGGTCTTCGATACTTCTATCGACATGACTTTCGGCAGCAAAATTGACGATATAATCGAATTTATATTCACCAAACAATCGATCGAGAAGTTCAGAGTCGCCAATGTTTCCTTTAAAGAAATGGCAACGCTCGTTATCTATATCCTTGGCAATAGTACCTAAATTTCCGGCATAAGTCAATGCATCTAATACAACCACACGAATATCATCATATTTGCCAAGCAAATATTTTAAATAGTTAGCACCAATAAATCCAGCGGCACCCGTTACAAGATAAGTTTTCATATTTTAATTATCACTAATGTCTTAAGATTGAATTAAGTCGATTAAATACTGTCCGTAAGCAGTTTTACTTTGTGCCATACCAAGTTCTTTTAATTGTTCTGATGAAATCCAGCCATTGCGCCAAGCTATTTCTTCGATACAACTCACATAAAAGCCTTGTCTATTTTGAATGGTAGCCACAAAATTAGAAGCTTCTAGCAGACTATCGCAATTGCCGGTATCGAGCCATGCAAATCCACGACCGAATAATTCGACATTTAATTTTCCGTCTGCTAAATACAGTTTATTTAAATCGGTTATTTCATATTCACCACGAAGAGATGGTTTTAAAGATTTTGCTTTTTCTACAACTGTGGCATCGTAAAAATACAATCCGGGTACTGCATAATGACTTTTAGGATTCGTCGGTTTTTCTTCGATAGATAACACTTTACCATCTTCATCAAAATCGACTACACCATAGGCACGAGGATCTTTTACAAAATATCCGAATATACTTGCACCACCGGCATTGCAACGACGCACTGCTTGATGAAGCATAGGCGTGAAACCTTGCCCGTAAAACAGATTATCGCCTAAAATTAAACAGGCAGAATCGCCTGCCAAAAAATCGGCTCCCAACACAAATGCTTGTGCCAACCCGTTAGGTATTTCTTGAACTTGATACTGAAAAGACATGCCCAGCATTTCGCCTGTGCCCAACAATTCTTCAAACATCGGAAGATCTCGTGGAGTAGAAATAATAAGCACTTCTTTTATACCGGCCAACATCAAAGTCGATAATGGATAGTATATCATGGGCTTATCATAAACAGGCATCATCTGTTTTGACAATGCTTTTGATAATGGATAGAGGCGCGTAGCACTACCACCCGCAAGAATAATACCTTTCATATAAAACGTTGTACAGTTTTAGAAAATTCCACACAAAGAACGGAAACTAAATTGAAACAACAAAAATAAACCGAATAAATCATCGGGATCAAGAGGATTTATTAATGCGAAAGTAGATAAAGAAGAGCATTAATCGGCCAATTCTATTACTTCCAAATCTTTAAAGCTGCCATTATCAATCGTCAAACGAATCATGGTGCGTGTTTTATGAAAACCCTGTTTGCCGGCTGCACCGGGATTGATGTGAAGCATATTCAGAGTTTTGTCGTACTTCACTTTTAAAATATGAGAATGACCACTAATAAATAATTGAGGAGGACGTACCATCAAACTACCACGAATAGAAGGATCGTAATTGCCGGGATAACCACCAATATGCTTCATCAAGACTTCGGTATTGTCTACTGTAAATCGGTTGATCAAAGGATATATTTTACGAATATCTTGCCCGTCAATATTTCCATATACTGCTCTTATCGGTTTATACTGTGCCAAACGTTCAATAATTTCCATCGAACCAATATCGCCTACATGCCAAATCTCATCGCACGCTTCAAAATATTTTAAATATTTATCGTCCCAGAATGCATGTGTATCTGAGAGTATACCAATTTTAATCATTTTATTTGTTTATATACGCAAAGGTATTTATATTTGAGAAAATCTGATCATCATGGAAAACAAATATCAATACTTTAAACGAGATATTAGTTGGCTATCCTTCAATTATCGCGTCTTGCTCGAAGCTAAAGACAATAAGTTGCCTTTATACGAACGCATTAATTTTATCTCAATATATTCATCCAATCTCGAAGAGTTTTATAAGATAAGAGTGGCCGATCATAAAGCGGTAGCATCGGGAGCAACGCGCGAAGATGGTGAATCGATACAAACTGCGATTCAACTGCTGGAAGAGATCAATAAAGAGGTGAATCGCCAATTGGAAGATCGTATTAAAATTTTTGAAGGACAAATACTGCCCGAATTAAAAAAAAATCATATCATATTTTATCAAGGACACCATGTAGCCTCTTTTCATCATGAATATATAAGAAACTTTTTTAAGGAAGAGATATTTCCTTTTCTACAACCCGTACCCGTATCGAAAGATAATATTGTATCTTTTTTACGCGACAATCGACTTTATTTAGCGGTGCGCCTATTCCGACATAACACATCGGTAAACGACCCCAACCACATACAGTATTTTGTAATGAAGCTACCCTATAGCAAAGTACCCCGTTTTATAGAATTGCCCAAGCACGATGGCTATTATTATATTATGTATATCGAAGATATTATTAAAGCCAATATAGGATTAATTTTCCCAGGATACGATGTAGACGCTAGCTATTGCATAAAAATATCGCGCGATGCTGATATCATGATTGAAGATACGGTCAATGCATCGGAGTTTGTAGAGCAGGTTAAAAAAAAGATAAAGAAACGTAAGATTGGAGCTGTTTGTCGTTTTGTATACGACCGATCGATGCCGCTCGATTTCTTGGATTTCCTTGTCGACTCATTTCAAATTAACCGCAATGAGTTGGTTCCGGGCGACAAACACTTAAATCTTGAAGATTTACGTTTATTGCCCAACCCCAACAAATCGATTCATCCTTTTGAGAAACCCAAACCAATGAAACTCAACTGCCTCAACAGTAAAAGTTCTATTTTTGATTATGTAAAGCAAAAAGACTTGATTTTACATTATCCATATCACTCATTTGAGCATTTCATACATTTCTTATACGAAGCTGTTCACGATATTCATACAAAAGAAATTCTTATTACGCAGTATCGTGTGGCCGAAAACTCTGCTGTGATTAATACTTTAATAGCAGCGGCACAAAATGGAAAGAAAGTGACGGTATTTGTAGAGTTGAAAGCACGTTTCGATGAAGAAAATAATTTGGCAACTGCCGAAATGATGCAAACTGCAGGTATTAAAATTATATATAGTCTGAAAGGCTTGAAGGTACATGCAAAAGTTGCATTAATACGCCGTCGCGATGACATAAACGACAAATATGAAGATATAGCTTATATCGGTACAGGGAATTTTAATGAGAAAACGGCTGCAATCTATGCCGACTGTGGGCTTTTCACTTGCAACCATAAAATCACGCACGATCTGTATACACTTTTCAAGACGTTACGCGGAAAAGAAGATCCTAAATTTAAATCGCTGCTAGTAGCACGTTTTAATTTAATTCCTGAATTAAATAAATTGATTGATCGAGAAATAGAATTGGCGCAAAAGGGAAAAAACGGAAGGATAATACTGAAAATGAATGCGCTGCAAGACCCTATCATGATAGATCGTCTTTACGAAGCTTCCGAAAAAGGTGTGAAAATCGATTTAATTGTGCGTGGCATATGTTGTCTTATTCCGGGACAAAGCTATAGCAAAAACATAAAAGTGACTCGAATTGTCGATAGTTTCCTTGAGCATGCACGCATATGGTACTTCGAAAATGATGGACAACCCAAAGTATATTGTGGTTCGCCCGATTGGATGAGACGCAATTTATATCGCAGAATTGAAGCTATCACGCCTATTCTCGACCCCGACATTAAACAAGAAATGATTGACATGCTCACCATTCAGTTGAGAGATAATGAAAAAGGCTGTTTTGTTGATGACCAACTCAACAATCTGTATAAACCTAAAAAGAAGAATGAGAAAGTAAGATCGCAATATACTTTCTATAATTACTTAAAAAAGAAGAATGAAACATCTTTGTAACATGTATGACATTCAACTGCAATAAAATAATAAGTTATTTGCATTGAATATTACACAAAACATTTTATGGAGACTATTTATCTTTGCATTGTTATCTTTCTATTTGCGTTGGCCATCTTCGACTTAGTAGTTGGTGTAAGTAATGATGCCGTTAATTTCTTAAATTCAGCAGTAGGTGCAAAATCAGCATCGTTCCGCATGATCTTAATTATTGCCGGAATTGGTGTTTTTGTTGGTGCATCGCTATCAAATGGTATGATGGACATAGCACGACATGGTATATACCAACCCGAGCACTTCTATTTTGCCGAAATTATGTGCATACTGCTGGCAGTTATGCTTACAGATGTCGTATTACTCGACGTTTTCAATTCAATGGGGATGCCTACATCGACTACAGTTTCGCTTGTATTCGAGTTGCTAGGAGGTACATTAGCATTGGCATTGGTGAAAGTAAATATGAACGATGCCCTCAATCTGAGTGATCTTATTAATACAGATAAGGCCTTATCAGTGATTATGGGTATATTTTTGTCTGTTGTCATAGCCTTTTTCTTTGGTATGATTGTACAATGGATATCGCGTACTATTTTTACCTTCAATTATAAAAAACACATGAAATATACCATCGGATTATTTGGTGGTATTGCTGCAACAGCAATTATATATTTTATGCTGATCAAAGGTTTTAAAGACACTGCTTTTATGACTCCTGAGAATAAGGTATGGGTGCAAAACAATACTTTAATGCTGGTAGGGGCATCACTTGCGTTCTTTACAATTTTAATGCAAATATTGCATTGGTGCAAAATCAATGTTTTTAAAGTTATCGTTCTATTAGGAACATTCTCATTGGCGATGGCTTTTGCAGGCAATGACCTTGTAAACTTTATCGGTGTACCTCTTGCAGGTTTCTCATCATACACCGACTTTATGGCAAACGGACAAGTGGTAGGTCCTGACGGATTCTTAATGACATCATTATTAGGATCGGCCAAAACACCATGGTATTTCTTATTTGGTGCGGGTGTGGTGATGGTTATTGCACTGTCAACATCAAAAAAGGCACACAATGTTATCAAAACCTCTGTCAATCTTTCTCGACAAGACGAAGGAGAAGAAACATTTGGTAGCACACCCATAGCACGCACACTTGTTCGTATCAGCATGAATATAGCCAATGGAGTGACTAACAATGTTCCTGAAGGCGTGAAAGGATGGATCAACAAACGCTTCCGCAAAGACGAAGCCATTATTGCTGATGGTGCTGCATTCGACTTAGTTCGCGCTTCTGTCAATCTTGTTTTGGCCGGATTACTAATCGCATTGGGTACTTCAATGAAACTTCCATTATCGACTACCTATGTTACTTTTATGGTGGCAATGGGTACATCTCTTGCCGACCGTGCTTGGGGACGCGATTCAGCTGTTTACCGTATTACCGGTGTGTTAAGTGTTATCGGTGGTTGGTTTATTACCGCAGGAGCGGCATTTACTATCTGTTTTATCGTAGCATTAATCATACATTTCGGAGGTACTATTGCAATTGTAGTATTAATCGCTTTGGCAGTGTTTAGTCTTATCCGTAGTCAAATTATCTACAAGAAAAGAAGCAAGAAGGACGAGAAAAGTGAAACATTGAAACAGTTAATGCAAAGTACCGATTCTGCCGAAACATTCGACTTGATGCGTCAACACACAAGAGAAGAATTGGTTAAAGTGTTAGAGTATGCAGAAAATAATTTTAATCTCACCATTACATCGTTCTTACACGAAAATCTAAGAGGATTGCGTCGTGCAATGGGCTCTACTAAGTTTGAAAAACAATTGATCAAACAAATGAAACGAGCTGGAACTGTTGCTATGTCGAAATTGGATAATCAAACAGTATTGGAAAAGGGATTGTATTATTATCAAGGAAATGATTTTGCCAGCGAATTGGTATATAGTATTTCAAGATTATGCGAGCCTTGCTTAGAGCATATCGACAATAATTTCTCATCGTTGGATGCGATACAAAAAGGAGAATATGGTGATACAGCCAATAACATCACTACATTGATACATAATTGCCGTATATTACTTGAGACAAACGATTATACAGGCTTATCAAATGAAGTGAAATTGGCTAATGAATTGAATGCACAGTTATCACACCTTAAACGCCAAGAATTACAACGTATTCAAGGGCAGAAAGGAAGCATTCGTGTAAGCATGATTTATCTGACTATGGTTCAAGAGGCGCAAAATGTAGTAGCATATACTATCAACTTAATAAAGGTAAGCCGTAAATTCCAAGAAGAACCCGACACGAGCTATAAAACTATATAAATAACGTACGTTTGTAAAACAAAGCATAGCAATGACGATCAAATCGTACTTGCTATGCTTTTGTTTTTTAATGGGATATTCATTATCGTATAACTTGGAAATTGTATATTTGTCTCATTAATAAATAAAAGATTATTGTTGTACATAAACCAATTATAATGTTGCATTTCGATAGTGATTATATGGAAGGAGCGCACCCCGAAGTGATGAAACGCTTGATAGAAACGAACTTAGAGCAGACTCCCGGATATGGAACTGATATATATACAGCAAAAGCCAAAGATAATATATTGAAGGCTTGCGGTATTGATGGTGGAAAAGTTTATTTTATGGTAGGTGGTACGCAAACCAATACTACGGTTATAGATGGATTATTACGCCGCCACGAAGGTGTATTGGCCACCACAACATCGCATATCAATGTACACGAAGCTGGAGCCATCGAAGCTACCGGACATAAAGTATTGACATTGCCTCAACATGATGGCAAAATCTGTGCTGAAGAGGTAGAGAAATATATCACCGATTTTTATCGTGATGATACATTTGAGCACATGGTTGCACCGGGAATGGTTTACATTTCACATCCCACCGAATTGGGTACATTATATACGCTTGAAGAACTGGAAGAGTTAAGCAGAGTTTGTCGTAAAGCAAAAGTACCCCTCTATCTTGATGGTGCTCGGTTAGGATACGGATTGGCGGTCGAAAACACCGATGTTACAATCAAAGATATTGCGCGACTATGCGATGTGTTTTATATTGGTGGCACAAAAGTAGGCGCTCTATTCGGAGAAGCTGTTGTGACTTCACGTCCGGAGTTGTTACCACATTTTATGCCATTGATTAAACAGCATGGTGCATTATTGGCAAAAGGACGACTACTAGGCATTCAATTCGAAACCTTATTTACCGACAATCTATATATAAAAATAGCTCATCATGGTATTCAGATGGCCATGAATATAAAAGAAGCATTTCTATCCAAAGGCTATTCACTTTATATCGATTCACCCACTAATCAACAGTTCTTTGTTTTGCCTAATGATATATTAGATCGATTGGCAGAAGTGGCATCTTTCGAAATGTGGGGCCCGAAAGGAGAATATGAAACTCCTGTCCGTTTTGTTACAAGCTGGGCTACAAAAGAGAATGACATTGAAGCATTAATCAATGCAATCCCCACTATCGAATCGACACTGGATTTATAATGCTAATTATTGGAAAACACGATCTATGAAACAGACTTTTAAACTTATTGTATCCTTCATCAGTGGCATTGGAATAGGGCTATCAATTTTATTATTTATATTGTTCATCTCAAAAGGATTCTCTTGGGATAACTCTTTTGCGGTCGTAAAAAAGATAGAATGGAGCACCTTTATTATAGTTGCAGTCGGTGCTTTTATATCTATCATTGCATCCATATTTCTCCAAATTATGATTCACGAAACCGGGCATCTTATCTTTGGTAGGTTGAGCGGCTATCAATTTGTATCTTTCCGTATAGGCAAATATACATTAATCAAAGAGAACCATCGTTTCAGAATAAAACAGTTCGCTATAGCCGGGACAGGTGGACAATGTTTAATGACACTTCCCGATCACAATAATGACAGCATACCCTATTTTTGGTATAACATTGGTGGTTGCTTAAGTAATTTAATAATCTCGCTCATCACATTGACACTATGGTTCACCATAGATTTGCCCATCTATGTTGATGCATTTTTTATTATATTCAGTATAATAGGCATTGCTATGGCCATTTTTAATGGTGTTCCAATGAAACTTGGCGGCATAGGGAACGATGGTTTTACTATTAAAGAAATGACAAAACACCACGAATCACGTCGGTACTTTGTCAATCAATTACGAGTCAATGCCGCCAATCAAGAAGGTATTCGTTTAAAAGATATGCCCAATGAATGGATTATCTCCAAAGAAGACATCAACTTTTCGAATGCCATTGAGCTTTCAAACTATAATTTATATGCATCACGCTTTATCGATAACAAATGCTTTGATCAGGCACTCCCCCTTTTCAGAAAAGCCTATGACCAACGCACCAGTATTATAGGACTTTTTCAGAAAGAGATAGCATGCGAGTTATTGTTTTTAGAGTTAATAGGAGACAATAATTCGGATCAAGTAAAATTGTTATATACCGATGAACTTAAAAAGTACATCAATGATTTTTCCAAATGGATGTCGTCCAAACAACGTCTGCAAATGGTTTTAGCTCTATATCATGAGCATAATTATGACAAAGCTGTAGATATTTATATGTCATTCTTGAGTAAGCGAGAGTTATATATACACAAGGGCGAATACATGAGCGACCTAGACATAATGAAATACTGTTTGGATAATTATAATATCAAAACTGATACAAAATAATGATGTATCAAAACTTTTATTTATGCATCTTAAAAAAATGATCGACCGGTCCATAGCCATGCCCTATTTCATATTTAGCACCCGATAATATAGCAGCATTGATGTACTCTTTGCCTAAATAAGCTGCTTTTACCGGCGAGTGTCCTTTCGCCAACATTGATGCAACTGCCGATGAGAGCGTACATCCGGTACCATGCGTATTTTTCGTATAGATTCGCTGCGATATAAGTTCATGCGCCGTTTGCGTATGAGCATCATAAAATATATCGATCAATGTATTATCTACCAAATGTCCGGCTTTTAGTAAAATCGATACTCCGTTCTTTTCTGAAAGTTCTTTTGCTACCAATGGCAAATCAATTTGATTGTCTATTTTTATGCCTAGTAAAATCTCAGCTTCCGGAATATTAGGTGTGATAATTGAAGCACGAGGCATCAGTTCGTCCATGAGCATTTTTATAGCATCATCTTCAATGAGCTTATGTCCTGAGGTCGATACCATAACAGGATCGAGAACTATATTCTGAACGTTATACTTATCGAGCATTTTACATACCACCTCAATTACCTCAATAGAGTGTAGCATTCCTATTTTTATTGCATCCGTACCTATATCACTCAACACTGCATCAATCTGCCCTTCTATAATGTAGGCAGGCAAACCTAGTACATCCGATACACCTAATGTATTTTGCACAGTTATTGCAGTAATGGCCGATGTTGCAAAACAGTCACAAGCCGAAATCGTTTTAATATCTGCTTGTATGCCGGCCCCTCCACCCGAATCACTACCTGCAATAGTTAGCACTCTATTATATTTCATATATTCAATTTTATTCAATTCGTATAGTTATTGCATCATCAAAAAACATCCGATGAGACTCATTTATCATGGCATAAGAGTCAATCTACTATCCTACTCTTCATCACCGATGCAAACATACAGAAAAATCTCTTTCAACCATCCATTTGAATAGCCGAAAGAGATTCTGAAAATAAAACAAGTATTTAAATATAAGACATTAGAAAATCCCTAAATAGGCCGATGTGCTATTGATGGTTTGAATGGAAGCACCAACTGTAAATGCATCCGCCGATGTACTTTTCGGATCGAACATATATATTCTACCTTCACCCCCTAACGGAGCAAGTGCCATATAAAACAACCCATCATTGCCCATTACACTATATTGATATTGTTGCAACCAAAGATTGGTTGGAAGATTCATTCTAACGGCCGTTTTATTGTATAAATCGATACGAGCTACCCCCCATGCAGCAACATCTGATCCATTACCTAAATCGGCATCATAAAAAGGCATATAACCAATACCATTACCTACATAAAACCAACCATTAGATCCCACATTTATTCCCAAAGCAGCTGATAAATTAAAATCATAAGTATTATCATACGAATCGCCCTCTATTTTGATAATGTGTGAGGGTGCGGCTGTGATTTGATAAATAGCACCCTTCTCATCAACATGAGCTACAGGCGTGCGATAACCTTGTGTTGATCCCTTCCCTACTGTTGATGATATGATACGAGGATTTTGCAAAGATGGAAAATCTACAATTAAAGTAGAGGCACTATAATTGCTAGTGCTGATGTTTGTATCGGTATTCGGATCGTAAGAGCGTTTATTCAGTCCATAGTAAGCCTTGCCATTGTGTACAACGGGTGCATCGATGCGCCAAACATGCAATTTCAACTGATCATCTTCTTCCGTACGAGGAAAATCAAATGTAAAACTACCTGTTGGATTATAGTTCGTAATGATCGAAAATGAATTGAGTTGAATGGCTGTAAGAATACCTTTAGTATTGGTATAGGAATATTCTGTACCTGCTGCATCATTAAAAATATGTTGAGTATTAACGGTGTGTAGCAATGCGTAATCTTCATTAACCATTGTCCAACGAGGATTTTTAGTACCCATAGCCAAAGAGATATCCAATACTTTATCTTCGGCATAGCTTTGTCCTCCAAATACAGAAAATTTAGATATAGTGCCACCTCCATAACTTAAGTTATAAAGCGTTTTACCGTCTTTCGATCCATAGACACGAGCAGTGCGAACACTAGGTACTTCGTATCCCCATCCATTAAAAGATATCTGGTGCTCGGGCGAAGATAGTCCTTGATAGGCAGCTACATAAGTAGCACCGGCACTACTTTCTACATCGATACCCACTGCCAAATTAAAATATTGTCGTGTACCCGATGTTCCTGTCGAGCCATCATCGCCGCCCGAAGAAGTGTGATCATCATTTGTACAACCAGAAAACGATATCAAAAGCCATCCTGATAATAGAGTTGAGTAAAATTTTAGTTTCATAATTATTGCGTTTATTTATTTTTTAAAATAGTGTATAAGTTATCTTACCATAGAAAGCACGACCGGCCTTTTGCAATGCCCAATTATCGAACACCTGTTCGTTAAAAATATTTTTAGCATCAAATGCTAGACTCACTCTATTTTTAGGAAAAGAGTATGTTATACCAATATCATGTACCAACTGACTGGGTATTATGGTTTTATTAGCTCCTCCCAAACTCTCCCAGTTTCTAAAAAATTCGTGCACAAATCCAAAGTTATAATTGATAAAGAAACGAGATCCTTTAAGAAAAAGATTACGTTGAGTAAATTCTGCATTTATATTTGATGTAAAATAAGGAGCATTTCTTAATCGATCGCCATAATATGCATATTTCACGCCATACTCATCTTGTTTCAAGTTAAAACGTGCATTAAAAAGCGATACGTTGGCTATTAACTGAAAGCACTGTTTGTATCCATAGCTCAATTCAGCATCGAGACCTTTGCTTAATACCTTACCCAGATTTTCGTATGCATAGGTTTCGGCTGTAAGACTATTGGATACACTTCGCGAAATCATATTCTTGATATCTCGATAGTAAAAATTGATATCTAAGCCAATACGATGATGACGCCATACAAAAGGCCCGGCAGTAATACCTAAGTTTAAGTTTACACTCTCCTCAGGTTTTAAAGAGTACGAAGCGTCAATATTTTCGCTTGCATTGCCCAACAGTTCTGTTTCGCCTGGCAATCGAAACGCTTTTTCGCCCGACAATGTAAACATTAATTCGGAAAAAGGAGTATATGATAAAGCACCGCCATAACCATTAGCATTTACGTTCATACTATATTCACGTCCCACATATACACCCTCCGACTTTACCGGGTCGATAAGACGTGCATTTTGATGATAATATTTGTAAAACGCTGTAAATCTAAGTTTATCATTAAAATAGCGGCTCTCGTAAGTAGCACTCAACACCCCTTTCATTAAATGTCGAGTATCCGTCAAATCGCGTTCTAGCTGCGATAACATAGGATCGTCAATATCGCGTGTAAACTTATTTAGCAAATAGTTAATATTGATGCGCTGACCCGGCATCAATTGATATGCTGCATTCAAGCGTCCGGCCCACATATTTTCGTAATTCTTAGCCAAAGTTGCCGCTCCCGCCTCTCCGGTTGTCGACCATTTATAATCATCTCCCTGCGGTGTTTTATAAATATTGCCATGCCAGTTGTATCGATAATTCAATGTGTCTACCACCGAACGAATGCCATGAGAGTAAGAGGCAAAAGCACTCATATCCAAGCCTTTTAAAACATTTCTCTTCTCATATTTCAGATTCGCCATTTTCGTATCTTGGCCTGCCGTACGATTGCCATATACCACTGCCATAGTAGCACCATGCTGAATATCTTTATTCATATTAGAATAGAGAATCCCCATCGTGAAAACGTCTGCCCATTTTACATCTGTAAAACCAAAATCGGCATTTACACCATACGATTGATATGAATCATGAAAACGCTTAGCCGTAACATAATCCATTTCTCCGGTTATAGGATTCGTGATATAAATCTGATCTCCCCAAACTTTATAGTTATTATCAGAGTAATTATAAAAAGCCGACCCACGAAACGTTAAACCGTTTTTTGCCGAACGATAATTGGCATTCATATCCCAACGGTGGGTATTAAATGATCCATACGAATATGAGGTAGATAGATTTTTACGATTGCGTTTCTTCATCACTACATTGATAGCACCACCCAAAGCATCTTCGGCCAACTGTCCGGGCACAACACCTTTAAAAACCTCAATACGTTCTATCATTGAAGGAGGTATATTGCTCAACGAAAACGAAGAACCATAATTTCGAATAGGTATACCATCGATAAAAACACGAATCGAATTACCGCTCAAACCATTTATGTTATACTGAATATCCGAACCCAAACCACCCGATTGACGCAGACGAACACCCGATGTCCTATCCAATAAATCGGTAGCTTGAAGCGTCTGTTTTGCAGCTTTCGAAACATCCACTGTACCTACTGCAAAACCGGTACTCTTCATTTCGCGAGCCTTAGATTTGCCTCGTACTATAACCTCATTCAAATGGATGGCTTTATTCTCTTTCAAAGCAATAGGAAGTATCACCACCTCTCTATCGACCTTAATTCTAAGCTTAAAATTTTCGGCTTCTAATGTTCGCACTTCAATATCGTATTCGCCAAATGGAACATCAGTAAGATGATACTTTCCTTCATCGTTGGTAGTAGCATATTTTTTTAGTTCATCAATATATACAACTGCAAAAGCTGCAGGTTCGCGAGTGCTTAATTTCACAACTCCTTTTACAATAGCATTGGTCGAAAAACCTGCTAATGAGATAAAAGAAAGCAACAAAAAAAGGAATGTTTTCAATCTGTTTACTGTTTTATTATTCGATTGCAAATTTAGACTCTATCTAAATAGCGGGCAATCACCATTGATAGTGATTCTCATGACACAAACAGACGCGTAGTACCCACGATAAGGTATGACAATCTATAGAGAGAAGTAAAAGGAGATAAAAACCAGATCAATTTTGGCGAAACCATTAAAAACTGATATGCAGTGATGTAAGAAAGTGTATATAGAAATATAGGATTCGATAAAACATTTTGGATAATCATTTCAAATCAATATATTGAGAGCTATCCATACATAATAAAAAAGCGATATGTTGCCTATTGTAGTAGCAATACATCGCTTTATTTTTTTAGATCAATTATTACCAAATTAGTTCGGGGAAGTAACCGGTCAAGCAATTACGCAACACGCTCAATGTAATAGGCTTAACCAACACTTGTGAAGCACCTGCCTCCATAGCCATCTCTTTATCCGAGTTAAAGGCATATGCCGTTTGCATAATAATAGGAATGTGAGTATCCTCTTTTCTGATCTCCTTTGTCGCTTCTATGCCAGTCATTAAAGGCATTTTTATATCCATCAAAATGGCTTTAGCCGTATCTTTATTTTCATTGAACAACTTAATAATTTCCTCGCCATTTTTAGCCCAAAGTATGTCACATTTCTTTCCAATGATCGCTTTTATCAACTTAAAGTTACTATCATCGTCTTCGGCTACTAAAATTAAAGGACGAAATAATTCATTGTTTTGGTTTTCCATATTTCTAAATGCTTTATAATTGTATGTTCTATTATAATAATCATCCTTAAAGGGGGCGCAATATATAAAAAAAAGCCATAATATTGATTATCTTTGCACCTCATTTTAAAAAACAGGTATGATTTCAGTAGACGGACTCGCCGTTGAATTCGGCGGAACCACCTTATTTAGCGATATTTCTTTTGTAATTAACGAAAAAGACCGCATAGCTTTAATGGGAAAAAATGGTGCAGGCAAAAGTACCCTTCTCAAAATTTTAGCGGGTGTACGACAACCTTCGAGAGGCAAAGTTGCTGCTCCCAAAGATTGCGTTGTGGCCTATCTCCCTCAGCATTTGATGACCGAAGACGGAAGAACAGTTTTCGAAGAAACAGCTCAAGCATTTGCTCATCTACACGAAATGGAAGCCGAAATTGAGCGGCTCAATAAGGAACTTGAGACTCGTACCGACTACGAAAGCGACAGTTATATGGAGCTGATAGAAAACGTTTCTACCATCAGTGAAAAATACTATGCCATCGATGCCACCAACTACGAAGAAGATGTTGAGAAAGCATTGCTAGGCCTTGGTTTCAAACGCGATGACTTCCATAGACAAACCAGTGATTTCAGTGGTGGATGGCGTATGCGAATTGAGCTAGCCAAGCTATTATTGAAAAAACCAGATATTTTATTGCTTGACGAACCTACCAACCACTTGGATATTGAATCGATTCAATGGCTAGAAGATTTTTTAATTAATAATGGCAAAGCAGTTGTTTTGATTAGTCACGACCGTAAATTTGTCGACAGCATTACCACGCGTACTATCGAAGTTACAATGGGTCGCATTTACGATTACAAAGTAAACTATTCTCAATACCTGCAACTGCGCCAAGAGCGTCGCATACAACAGCAAAAGGCTTACGATGAGCAACAAAAATTCATTGCAGAAACTACTGAATTTATTGAACGTTTCAAAGGCACTTATTCAAAAACATTGCAAGTACAAAGCCGTGTAAAGATGCTCGAAAAGTTAGTATTGCTCGAGGTAGACGAAGAGGACACATCAGCATTGCGACTAAAATTTCCACCATCACCACGTTCGGGTAGTTACCCTGTGGTAACAGAGCAGTTAGGTAAATCGTATGGCGAGAAAAACATTTTCCAAAATGCCTCTATCACCATTGAAAGAGGTGATAAAGTAGCTTTCGTAGGAAAAAACGGCGAGGGAAAATCGACACTTGTAAAATGTATTATGAAAGAGTTAGAGCACGATGGTGTATTAACTCTAGGGCATAATGTACAAATTGGTTATTTCGCTCAAAACCAAGCATCTTTATTAGACGAAAATCTAACTGTATTTCAAACCATTGATGATGTTGCTAAAGGCGAAATACGTAATAAAATACGCGATTTATTGGGTGCATTCATGTTTGGTGGCCCCGAAGCATCGATGAAAAAAGTAAAAGTTCTTTCGGGTGGTGAACGCACACGTCTAGCTATGATTAAACTATTGCTCGAACCGGTAAATCTTCTGATTCTCGATGAGCCTACCAACCACTTAGATTTAAAAACAAAAGATATTTTAAAACAAGCTTTAATGGATTTCGATGGTACATTGATCTTAGTATCACACGACCGCGATTTCTTAGATGGCTTGGTAACAAAAGTTTATGAATTCGGAAATCAAAAGGTACGCGAACATTTGTGTGGCATATACGAATTCTTGGAGATGAAGAAAATGGATAGTTTAAACGAACTGGAAAAGAAGTAATCATTAAAACCGACCATAATGACATAGGCATGTCAACTCATTGACAAAGGCTTGTCATCGCACTGACAACAGCGTGTCAGTTTTGTGACAAACCTATAGCACAAAGATTTACCAAATTAAATTAATGAAATAAATACTTCAAATAAATATTTAGTTCATATAAAAAGCGGTCGCATCATTCATACTTTGATGCTACCGCTTTTATTATAAGATTATTTCAATTCCACTTATTATAGTGCACATTCTCAGGCTTCCATTTATCCTTCACTTGTGGCTCTCCGGCAGGATAACCGATAGGTATAACCGCTAAAGGAATTATATTGGGGGGAAGCGATAGGATGCGAGTCACATCAGCTACCCGTTCGGGAATAGGAAAAACACCTGTCCAAACTGCACCAAGATTCATAAAATGTGCCGCCAATAGTAAATTTTCAACTGCAGCCGATACATCCTGAATCCAATAAGATTGTGCTACTCCTGGCAAAGCTTTATCGATATTTCCACAAGCCACTATGGCCACAGAGGCTTGTGAAGCCATTTTAGCATAAGGCAGAGTTTGAGCAAAATCATCGAGAAGAGCTCTATCATCTACCACAATAAAGTTCCATGGTTGTTGGTTGCGTGCTGTGGGAGCTGCCATAGCAGCGTGTAGCATTTTATCAATTTGTTCTTTTTCTACTACTTTATCAGTATAAGCTCTTACGCTTGAGCGTGTCATTATCATCTCCAAAGCATCCGGTTGCGCTACCGATGAAACGACCTCATCATTTTTATTCAGATTCACCATCTTGATGGTGAGCACTACCAAAGCGGCAGCAAGCAGCACATTTAGTATTTGTGATATATTTTTCATACTGATGATTTGTTTTTAAATTGTTGAGTATTTTGCGACATCTTTATTAATGCACCCGTAGGGCAAATGTATCGACAATAAGGACGATTCACAAATAGCGAAAGTAACAAAAAAACTCCGGCTAAAATTAAAACAGCAGTCGAGGCATTTGTGAAAAGAAAAGCGGTAAATACTTCATAATCCATAATCTCGAACCCTACTCCGATCCACATAAAAAAGAGCAATAATAACAATATAATATCTCTAGTATATATTAAAACCTTTTCTATTTTTAATGGAATCATTAGTTTTTTATTACAGCTCTTTCCTAAAATTTCTTGCAAACTTCCCATTGGACATTGCCATGCGCAGTAGCTTAACTTCTTATCGAAAAATGGTAATATTATCGACAATGTAAGCAGTATAATCGGTATCAAAGCTATAGCCATGTTTACACCGTTCGACAACCAGTTGACAAGAAGAGATAATGATAAGAAACTACCACACCAAAAACCCAATACCAAAACATTGAGCAACAATTGTAATAATCGCCATTGTTTTGTTTTAAAAGGGAAAAATATCATGATAAGGCTTGATACAACGACCAGCATTCCTATAATATTTTTCAGCGTAAAGTAGGAATGGTTTATCTTCACAGGAGGTACTGATGCTGCGTAGGCAGCCATTTTGCGCATCGTATTGATCACAGCATGGCTCGTCAGTGTTGCCCCCGAAACAGCATCGATAGGCGATGTGATAGCTTCATCCAATGTTTGCCCATTCCACAATTTAAAAAAACCAACGGCTTTCATCTTACGCAAGAATGAAGGAGTTTCACTGTTTTCTGTAATTTCGACTCCAACAATAATGTCATTTTCAATCATCATACGCAAATAAACCGGACCTCCATATCCTAATGAACCGGGAATAATTCCTTTTGACTCGATATGACGAACACCTTCTGCCGACACAAAGTCTATTACATTTTTGGCGGGATCATCTATTTTTTTCCCTATCTCATCAACTGGCTTACCCATGATACGCCCATCCCGGTTTATGGCTACAGTCAATAAAATAAGAAACACAATCACTAAGTTAATGAAGTATCTTACTCTTCCCATTTCATATTGATATTCAACAATTATTATTAGTTCGTACAAAGAAATATAAATTAAAGAACAACCACAATAGTTTTGTATATCAATATTATAAACAAAGAATACTTAAAATACGTTACATTATTGATAGACATTAAAAAAAACAGAGTTTCGTTTATATCACTTCAATTTTATTATGAAGAAGTACAAATTTATGGCAGCATTGATATTGCTTATTTTTTGTCAATGCGCACATCATTCATCAAATTCGCATGAAGGACACGATCACTCGACTGAACCGCATCAACACGCCGAAGATGAACATCATCAGGATGAAAAAGCAACAGAAGAGTCTCAATCGGCAACACAAGGTGATGAAATTATAATCACTCCGCAACAAGCGGCAAATGCAGGTATTGTAGTTACAGAGATTCAACCTTCTCAGTTTCAACAAATCATAAATACCAGCGGACAGATTATGACGGCTCAAGGAGACGAAGCCGTAACAGTAGCCACAGTGTCGGGAGTGGTAAAGTTTAATAGCACTATCACCTCAGGCAAAAGCGTAAAACAAGGAAGTAGCTTGTTGACCATCTCATCGAACAATATTGTCGATGGCGATCCGGTACAACGCGCTCGTATTGCATACACTATTGCAAAAAAAGAGTACGAAAGGGCTCAATCGCTCGTTTCGAGTTTGATCATTTCACAAAAAGAATTTGAACAAACGCAACAGAATTATGAAATTGCTAAGATCAACTACGAAGCACTATCGGGGGATGGCAACGGAAATGGAGTCAACATAAAATCACCCATCGCAGGATATGTAAAAAACGTATGGGTAAATGAAGGAGATTATGTGACGATAGGCGAACCATTAGTGAGCATTACACAAAATCAAAAGTTATTTCTACGTGCAGATGTCAGCGAAAAATACTACCCGCTACTCAATACAATACGCACCGCCAATTTTCAAACTCCTTATGATAACAAAGTATATGAGTTGCAAAAAATGGGTGGCAAATTGCTATCCGCTGGAAAATCGGCCGAAAGCAATTCATTTTTTGTGCCCATTATTTTCGAATTTAATAACCAAGGCAACATTATACCAGGCTCATTTGTGGATGTATATCTTTTTTCAACACCCATACCCAATGTTATTGTGATACCGCAAACCTCTCTCACCGAAGAACAAGGAAGCTTTTTTGTATATCTACAATTAGATAAAGAGGGATATAAAAAGCAAGAAGTAACGCTAGGGGGCAACAATGGCGTAGATGTACATATTTTATCTGGACTTAACTTTGGCGATAAAGTAGTAACAAAAGGAGCGTATCAAGTACGATTGGCATCGGCATCGACAGCAATCCCTTCACATGGTCATGAACATTAAAAGGAGAAAACAGTATGCTCAATAAGATATTACAATTCTCGCTTCATAATCGCATTGTAGTAATAGCCGCCGCTATCCTATTAATGGTGGTGGGTATCTATACCGCAAAACATACCGAAGTTGATGTTTTTCCCGATTTAAATGCACCAACAGTAGTAGTAATGACCGAAGCCAACGGAATGGCCGCCGAAGAGGTAGAGCAATTGGTAACCTTTCCGGTGGAAACATCAGTCAACGGAGCTACGGGTGTGCGCCGTGTGCGCTCTTCATCCACAAATGGCTTTTCGGTTGTGTGGGTAGAGTTTGACTGGGGAACAGATGTATATTTAGCTCGACAAATTGTGAGCGAAAAGCTTGCAGTGGTAAGCGAATCACTTCCACCCAATGTAGGAAGCCCTACATTAGGGCCTCAATCGTCTATACTGGGCGAGGTGATGATTATAGGTGTCACTGCCGACTCTACTTCCCTACTCGACCTACGCACCATTGCCGATTGGACCATTCGTCCTCGATTGCTATCGACCGGTGGTGTTGCACAAGTAGCAGTGCTGGGAGGCGATGTAAAAGAGTTTCAAATACAGCTAGACCCCCAACGAATGATGCATTATGGAGTATCTATCGACGAAGTAATGACAGCTACTCGAGGCATGAATTTAAATTCGAACGGAGGTATATTAAATGAATATGGAAACGAGTATATTGTTAGAGGCGTATTGGCTACCAACGATATAAATGAATTAGGAAAAGCTGTTGTAAAAAACATCAATGGATTTCCGATCATGCTCAATGACATATCGAATGTAGTAATTGGTCCGAAATCGCCTAAATTAGGCACAGCATCCGAAAAAGGCAAACCGGCTATTTTAATGACTGTAACCAAGCAACCAGCTACAAGTACCCTTGAGTTGACACAAAAATTAGAAAATGCATTAACAGATATACAAAAAAACATTCCGAGTGATATAAAAATATCAACCGATATTTTCCGACAAAGCCGTTTTATCGAAAATTCAATCGACAACGTTAAACGATCGCTTTACGAAGGAGGTATATTCGTTGTTATTGTATTATTCTTATTCCTAGCCAATGTACGCACCACACTAATATCGCTCATTACTCTTCCTCTATCGTTACTGGTATCAATTATCACATTACACATAATGGGGCTAAGTATTAACACTATGAGTCTTGGAGGTATGGCCATTGCTATTGGTTCGTTGGTAGACGATGCTATTGTAGACGTGGAAAATGTATATAAGCGATTAAGAGAGAATAAACAACTACCAAAGAGCGAACAGCTTTCGGTAAAAGAGGTGGTATTTAAAGCGTCGAAAGAGGTGAGAATGCCTATTTTAAACTCAACACTTATTATTGTAGCCAGCTTCATTCCGCTCTTCTTCCTCACCGGAATGGAGGGTAAAATGCTTGTACCATTAGGCATCGCTTTTATTGTAGCATTATTTGCATCTACAGTAGTAGCTTTAACCTTAACACCTGTGCTTTGTTCGTATTTATTGGGACGTGAAAAAAAGGATAAACCTGCAAAAGAGGCCTACATCGCACGCAAAATGAAAAAAGTATATGGAAACATGCTACGATGGGTAATCGGTCATAAAGCAGTGACATTGGGCAGCACTATCGCCTTGTTTATCGTAGCTGTTATCTTTTTTTTCACCCTTGGACGATCATTCTTGCCACCTTTTAATGAGGGATCTTTCACCATCAATATATCTTCATTACCCGGTATATCACTTGAAGAAAGCAACAAAATAGGCGAACGTGCCGAAGTCATTTTAATGTCGATTTCCGAAATACAAACAGTGGCACGCAAAACCGGGCGCGCCGAACTGGATGAACATGCATTAGGGGTAAATACTTCGGAGATAGAGGCACCTTTTGTTTTAAAAGGTAAGAAAAGAGAAGATTTAACAAATGAGATCAGAGAAAAATTGAGTACGATAACCGGCGCTAATATTGAAATTGGTCAACCCATTAGCCATCGAATTGATGCCATGCTGAGTGGAACGAAAGCCAATATTGCTATCAAAATATTCGGAGATAATTTAGGCAAATTGTATCAAGTAGGCAATGAAATTAAAAATAGTATTCAAGATATCGCAGGAATAGCTGATTTGAATGTAGAGCAGCAGATAGAGCGTCCGCAACTTAAGATAACTCCAAAACGTGAAATGATAGCCAAGTATGGCATCACCCTACCTGAGTTTGCCGAATACATCAATATAGCATTGGCGGGAGAAGTTATATCACAAGTTTATGATCAAGGAAAAGCATTCGATTTGATTGTAAAAGTAAACGACGATGATAAAAATGAAATAGATAAAATCAATCAATTAATAATCGACACAAAAGATGGAACGAAAGTACCATTGAGTTATATAGCTCATATCACCTCTTTAATGGGTCCAAACACCATCAGCCGAGAAAATGTAAAACGGAAGATTGTAGTATCGGCCAATGTCACAGGAAAAGATTTGCGAAGTGTGGTGAATGATATACAAAAGCAAATCAATGATAAAATACAAATGCCGGAGGGATATCATATTGAATATGGTGGACAATTTGAAAGCGAACAAGCTGCAAGTCGCATTCTACTTCTAACTTCATTAATGAGTATTGTTATCATTTTCTTACTTCTCTATCAAGAGTTTAAGAATCTCAAAGAATCGGGTATTATATTATTAAATCTGCCTCTTGCTTTGATTGGAGGAGTATTTGCCCTATTAATCACCACAGGTGAAATTAGTATTCCGGCCATAATCGGCTTTATATCGTTATTTGGCATTGCAACACGCAACGGCATGTTATTGATCAGCCATTATAATCATTTACAAAAAGTAGAAGGATATAATCTATATGATAGTGTTTTTAAAGGATCACTTGATAGACTCAATCCGATAGTGATGACAGCTCTCTCATCGGCACTTGCATTAATACCACTGGCATTATCGGGCAGTGAACCGGGCAATGAGATACAGAGTCCCATGGCAAAGGTGATATTGGGTGGACTACTAACATCAACTTTTTTAAATGGTTTTATCATTCCTATTGTCTATTTGATGATACATCATCAGAAAACCCAAACCAACAAAATATTGAAAAAAGATACTGAATTATGAAAAAAGAAATAGCGATCATATTGCTATCGATAATTGTAAACAGCCTATCAGCTCAAAATATTGATGCAATATTAAAATCGATCGAAAACAATAATGTCGAGCTCAAAGCCTATCAGCAATCCAATGTAATGCAAAAATTGGAATCGAAAGCTGACAATAATCTAGAAGACCCTACTGTGTCGTATGCACATGTTTGGGATAAAAATGATAAAAAGAAGACTATTGGCGAGCTGGTGGTGACGCAAAGTTTTGATTTTCCTACATTATATATTGACCGCAATAAAGTAAATCATTTCAAAGAATTGGCATACGATGAACTGTTCACATCGCAAAGGCAAGCTATTTTATTGAATGCTCAACTCATTTGTATGGATATCATTATGCTCAATCAAAAAAAGGCAGTATTGCAACAAAAACTGAAAGATGCCAATGAACTGTCTGAACTGTACAAACAACGTTTGGCTGTGGGAGATGCAAATATACTCGAAACAAATAAAATTCATCTTGAAGTGTTTAACACAAAAACAGAAACAAAACTGAATGATATCGCGCTAGAGAACAAGAGAAATGAGTTAATAAGTTTGAATGGCAATATTCCGATTGCCATAAACGACTTAGAATATATGCCGATTGAATGGCCTAAAAACTATGAGGCTTTAAAGAACGAGGTACTATCTTTTGATATGGATATAAAATCATTATCGTCAATGAACCAAGCATTTCGAAAACAGATAAATGTGGCAAAACAGGGTTGGATACCCAAAATCGAGGTGGGATATAGAAGAAATACAGAAACAGGAACTCCCTTCAATGGTATTGTAGTAGGCGGTAGCATCCCACTGTTTCAAAATAGATATAAAACTAAAATAGCGAAAGCGCAATTGAACAACAATCAGCTGTTGAAAGATAATACTATAAATGCCATTGAAAACTCTTTATTTCAAAATTATCATGAAGCTGAGTTTTTATATAAGACTATGTATGAATATAATACAATATTTAAAAATGATCAAAACATAGATCTCCTGAAAAAAGCATTAAAAGCAGGTTCGCTCAATATCATAGACTATTTTATAGAGGTAACAGCCATTTACCAAAGTAAATTAAACTATATTGAACTAGAGAATCAATATCAGAAAATTCTGGCAGAAATCTATAAATACAAATTATAAAAACGGTCTGTAACATATATTTGTTACAGACCGCTTTTATATTCTACAAAAAACTACATGAATGTTTTAATCTTCGTAGCCCGGAGTTTGAACCAAACCTGGATTGTTGGTCAATGCAGATTCGTTAATAGGCCACAACAATCTTTTTTCTTGCGCCAATGTGTATTTCTTCACATAATCCCAACCCATCAAACGCAAGTCGTACCAACGTTTGCCTTCTAGAACCAATTCGCGAGCGCGCTCTTTCAAAATAGCTTCCAAAGGATCAGCATCACTACCTACATATCGATTATTTTCATAACCTTGAGTATCGTTTGGATATGCAACTGTAGCTTTGTTAGCTTCGAAATATTCTTCACCATATGCACGACTACGTACTTGATTGATTTCGTTAGAAATATCTTCGCCTAAGAATGCTTTAGCTGTAGCTAATAATAACAAACAATCAGCGTATCGATAAACAACATTGTCATTAAGAACAGTAGCTGAAGAGTTACCTGTAATCAATGTTCCTTTGAATTTACAAGGATACAATGCAAAATAATCTAATCCGCCTTCTTCGTTTTTCTTATAAACACCTTTAAATGTAGAACGTTTACGAGGGTCGTTATCATTGAAGAATGTTTGATACATATCATAATTGAATTGGCGACGTATAAGACCAAATGTTACATTGGCAGCATTGTAATCTTGAAATTGAACGCCATCTTCATCAAAGTAACTATTCAAGTATGAACTTTGTGGAAGCATTGTACCTTTATAGTTATCGCCCCATAACTGATACTCATTTTCACCATTGTGCAATACAAAAATTACCTCTTTATTTTTTACGGTGCTTTTGCTATATGCAAACACTGACTCAAAGTTGTCTAACAACTCTACATCTGCGTCAGATACATCCATCAAAGCTTGTTTAGCAATTCGATAATCAGATTCGCCTCCACCACATTGACGGCCACTCCACAAATAAACTTCGCCTTTCAACATTTTAGTTGCAGCTAACGACCAGAAATAACGACCTTCATTAAAAGAATAATTCAAACCGAAAGCATCTTCTGAGCGTTGGATATCTGATTTGATTTGAGCTAATACTTCAGCAGCAGGTGATGCTTCTTTTTTCAAGTTCGACAAATCAAAATCAGCACCGTCCGTACCATGTAAATGTAAAATAACATCGCCCCATGAACGTAATAAATGGAAATATAGATAACCTCTTAAACCATATGCAATACCTAAATATTTAGACTTATCAGATGGTGACAAAATTGATGTAGCTTCAGTTTTATCGATCATCAGATTAATTTGGTTGATCTGAGGATATAAGTTTGCAAAATTAGATAAACCAGTATTTACCTTGTTGATGGTGTTATAAGGCAATCTTTCGAGACCTTGAGTAGCCTCACCGCCAAACGGATCGTCAAGAAAATAATTAGCACGATTTTCTCCCAACACATAATGTTCATAACTACGAGAACGTACTAACGAGTGCAATCCATTGTTAAATGCTTGAAATTGAGCAGGCGTCTTCCAATAATTCGCATCAGTAATAGAACTTTCAGGACTCATATCAAGGCTATCACATGCTGAAAATGAAAGAGCCGAGCAAGCAACTAATATATATATAAAATATTTTTTCATATTCTGATAATTTAAATTAAGTAATTAAAATGTCACTGATAACCCGAACAATACTGAACGAGGAGTAGCATAGCGACCTATATCAATACCTTGAGAAACACCCGCTTGACTGTTTAATACAGGTTCAGGACTTGCTCCAGAGTATTTAGTTATATAAAATAAATTTTGACCGGTTACATAAACAGAGGCATCTTTCATAAATACAGGTTTCAACCATTGTTGTGGCAACTGATAACTCAAAGTAATATCGCGTAATGCCAAATAGTCTCCTTTTTCATAAAAGCGAGAGCTGTTACCATTTAATGCACGATCGGCATTGTTTCCACGAGTAATATTCTTTTTGCTCAATTGATCGGCATAATAGAATTTTGGTAAATCCGAATTTGGATTTGACTCACTCCATGTTTCTTTCACTTTATCAATCACATTGAAAGTACCTTGATATTGTCCCAACGTACGAGCCATCAAGTCATTGTATATAGTATGACCTAAAGCATAATCGAAACGTGCATACAATGAAAGACCTTTATACTTGAATGTAGTACTGAATCCACCCGTAATATTAGGGAAAATATTACCTACCACTTCACGGTCTAAACCATCAATTACATCATTTCCATCTACATCATTCCATAATACATCTCCTGGTTCAATTGGTTGCCATCCTGGTTTTCCTGCATATTCAGCAGCTTTGCCCGGACCATACAAGTTGGCTACATTATCAATACGATTGTTTGCATATTTTTCTACATCAGCCCAATCCTTCAAAATGCTAACTTGTTTGTATGCATATATCTCACCAAGCTTTCCGCCTTCGATAACCGCCCCAATCCATTTAGTTGAGTTTGTTTTAGGATCCCAAACTTGTACACCGCCTTGACGATTGCCTGCATTACCATTATAAGGCAATTTTACTACTTTATTCGCTACAGATGTAATATTAGCAGTCATATCCCAACTGAAGTTTTTCTTGTTGATGATATTACCTCTTACCTCTAGTTCGACACCATAATTTCGTAGTGTACCTAAGTTTGTTTTAATTCTATCGAAACCTGTATAAGCAGGAAGTTCTAAGTTAGTCAACAAATCTTGAGTTCTGCGGTCATAGTAGTCTAAAATGAAACTCAAACGATTGTTGAAGAAACCAAAGTCTAAACCAACTTCAAACGTATTACTTTTTTCCCAACGTAAACCCGAGTTAATCAATCCGCTATTCCAGAAACCAGTATTTCCAACATAGTCGGTTGTTTGACCGTAATTACCATAAGCTTCAAAGTTTCCTAAACCCGATACGTTACCGTTAACACCGTAGCTAATACGAGGTTTTAAATTTGAAACGACATCAGATATTTTAGAATTTTTAAAGAAATCTTCTTCAACTACATTCCATCCTGCAGATACACCTGGGAAGAATCCCCAACGGTTGTTGATCAAACGAGAAATTCCATCATAACGTGCTACAGCCGAGAATAAATAACGCATTTTATAGTTATAATTTACGCGACCGAAAGTTGACAGAATACGGTAGCCTGTTTTGGCAGACGTTGTGTAAGTTCTGTCGGAACCTGCATTCAGTGTTGGAATATCATCGGTTGGTGAACCTTGAGTTTTAGCTTCTAAATCGAACTGATGTTGATTAAAGTATTCACCACCAACCATTACATTCAAATCGTGTGCATTCGCAAATGTATTTTGATAATTCAAAGAAACACTGGTTTGTACTTGATTGCGTTTTCTATATAAAGCAGAAGCTTCACGAGTACTTACTGGAGTAGAAGAGTTTTGCAATTGATACTCCTTATTAAATGTTTCGTATTGGTAATCGTAATGATACAATGATGCATTACCATTAACCCACAACATATCTTTAAGAATGTCTAATTTAAAACCAATATTATAGGTTTGACGACGAGTACCATTCTTACGATACAGTTTATCATAATAATATTCAGGGTTACCATCCGAAATTGAAGTCCCCGATGCAGGTGAACCGTCTTCTAGATATGGATTCCATGTAGGGCGTTGTCCCAAAGTACGATAGAATAATTCCCATTCGTCCATCCATAAACTAGGTTTAGTTTCCCATGCATAAGTAACTCCACCATTCACCATCAAGAAAGGTAATACTTTATAGTTACCGCTTATACTACCATTGAAGCGTTTGAAACCGGTATTTTTAATGGTACCATCTTCTTTAAAGAAGCCAAGGCTTGCAGCAAAAGCTCCATTTTCGTTACCACCTGAAAAATTAATATAATGTTCTTGAGTCGTAGCAGCATTGTTGAATGTTGCATCTTTTAACTGACCGCCATAATCTTTAAACAAAATAGAATTATCCGTATTATATGGATCGACCATTTGCTTCCATCCTTGTCCCAACAAGTGTTGATTCTCAGGTGTTAAATATTTAATATCGTACAAGCCATTGCCGCTAACACCATAACCTTGTTGTGCATCAATATTGGTACGTCCGGTACGTTTGAAACCTAAACGATTATAATAAATATAATCTTCAGCATTTAAATAATCATAACCAAAACGTGCAAAGCTTGATCCGAATTTAAATTTATACGTTACGTCAGCTGTTCCTTTTTTACCTTTTTTAGTTTCAATAAGAACAACACCGCCATTGGCGCGAGCACCATAAATAGCAGTAGAAGCAGCATCTTTTAGTACTTGTATCGATTCAATATCATCAGAGCTAATACCTGCCATGCTTTCGCGTACAATACCATCAACAATGATAAGTGCACCATTATTATCTCCTGAGATAGTTGCTCCGCCACGTAACACCATTTTGGGCTCACTACCGGGTTGTCCCGATGCATTCGTTACTCGTAAACCTGTAACAGAACCTTGCAAAGCTTGACCAACATTTGCATAGGCTCCAGACTCTAATACTTTATCATCAAGTTTCGAAATAGCAGTTGTCAAAGCTGCACGTTTCTGTGAGCCACCATAACCGGTTACAACAACCTCATCCAACACTTCAGCATCTTCGTTAAGAACAATATTGAATGTAGATTTTCCGTTTACTTGAATTTGTTGCGTTTTATAACCGATAAATGATACAATGATAGTAGCATTTTTATCAGTCAATGTTAGAGTAAAATTACCATCGAGATCAGAAATGGTTCCATTGGTTGTTCCCGATTGCATAATCGAAGCGCCAACAACTTCCATATTCAAATTATCAATGATATTACCACTGATTTTAAAATCTTGCGCAAACGCCAAACCTGACGTCATTACAATTATTGCGCACAATAATAATTTTCTCATAAATAGTAATTTTTTAATTGGGTATCATGGATATAGCATGTGCTTGCATCCATACTGGTAATAGGATTATTAGTTAAAAATTCTTTCATTAGGTAGATATTTTAGTATTAAATATAAAAATCAGAATTTGTAATTCAGATTACAACTAAAGTCAGACACCATTACATCATATATATATCATAGCTCACAGTTTTGTGCTGGCTATTGCTAAACATAAGATTAATCATATATGACTCGTTATATATCCCAAATATCATTTTGTTAATAAGCTTTCGTTGCTTTGAAATAAGGATGTACCCATAAACATCTTATTTTACATGACAAGAATTTTATTAAACAAAGCCACATACTTAACTCTTTACCAATAAGAACATCAGATTATTAGTCAAATATGTAACGCAGCAAATATATACATATTTATTTATTTCAAGTTATTTCGTAATTTATTTTTTTATCGATTTAATTTATTTACAGACAATAATAACAATATTTACATTCTATAAATACTTTATTATAAGATTTGAACAAGATTAAACATTTTAAAAGCAAGTTGATATAACCATGACCCTAAATAGACATTTGCTACCATTCCGCCTCACAAAAGATACTTAAGCTGTCAAATCAGGAAAGGAATACCCATATAAAGACGCATCAACTAGACAAATGTCAAGAAAAGAATATATGACAGTATAAAAAAACAGGAAATAATACATAATGTAAATATTATTCACATCTGATATCAAATAGAAACACATATATAATATATTCAATAAAGTATTTGAACTCAATTACAACAATTTGTCATTTTACAAAGACCGGTTTATTAAATTATTTATTATATCCAATGAAAAACGGTCGATATAACGAATAAACTATATTAATATCCTTAACATAATATTCTATAATAGAATACAGAAAGCAAAAGTAAATTCAGCAAAAGAATGCAAAATAACAAAACGCTACAATATTAGACGTTTTGCATAAGATTTTAAACTAATTCACATTCAAAATAACTACAAAGAAGCTGACCATAAATAGA
>DKPN01000023.1:0-123 GCA_002471195.1 Bacteroides sp. UBA7333 | reverse complement strand
TTAAACTAATTCACATTCAAAATTAACAAATCTGCAGACTACATAATAATATGTTAGAAATATTTGAAATAGAATACAATCAATAACAATATTCTATTGAGATATATTAAAGCAAAAAGAAAA
>DKPN01000027.1:10840-98494 GCA_002471195.1 Bacteroides sp. UBA7333 | reverse complement strand
ACAATGGTTACTACCGGACAGGTAGTGATTGCTGGAGAAGTGAAAACCGAAGCGTATATCGACCTGCAATTGGTAGCTCGCGAAGTTATCAAGAAGATTGGTTATACGAAGGCTGAATACATGTTCGAAGGAAACTCTTGTGGAGTGGTTTCGGCGATACATGAACAAAGCCCTGATATCAACCGTGGTGTAGAGCGTCAAGATCCGATGGATCAAGGAGCCGGCGACCAAGGAATGATGTTTGGTTATGCTACAAACGAGACTGAAAACTATATGCCTCTTTCACTCGACCTATCGCACCGTATACTACAAGTATTGGCCGATATTCGTCGCGAAGGAAAAGAGATGACCTATCTTCGCCCCGATGCTAAGAGTCAAGTCACTATTGAATACGATGATAACCGCAAGCCGGTTCGTATCGATACGATTGTTGTGTCTACACAACATGACGATTTCGTTCAACCTACCGATGAATCTCCTGAAGCTCAATTGAAAGCCGATGAAGAGATGTTGGCAGTCATTCGTCAAGATGTTATCAATATTTTGATGCCTCGTGTCATCGCATCTATCACGCACCCTGCTGTATTGGCATTGTTTAATGATAGCATTGTGTATCACGTCAACCCTACCGGTAAGTTTGTAATTGGTGGGCCTCACGGCGATACAGGTTTAACCGGTCGTAAAATCATAGTTGATACTTACGGTGGTAAAGGTGCTCACGGTGGTGGTGCTTTCTCGGGCAAAGACCCAAGTAAAGTAGACCGTAGTGCAGCTTATGCATCGCGTCATATTGCTAAAAATCTAGTTGCTGCCGGTGTAGCCAACGAAATTTTGGTACAAGTATCTTATGCTATCGGTGTGGCTCGTCCTATCAACATCTTTGTCGATACTTATGGCACTTGCAATGTGGGCTTAAGCGACGGTGAAATAGCGAAGAAGATTGACGAGATATTCGATATGCGTCCTAAAGCAATTGAAGAGCGTTTAAAACTTCGTTTCCCTATCTATAGTGAAACTGCGGCTTACGGACATATGGGTCGCGAACCACAAGTGGTAACAAAACAATTTGAGTCGCGCTACGAAGGCGACAAAACAATGGAAGTTGAGTTGTTTACTTGGGAAAAGCTAGACTATGTAGATCAAGTTAAATCTGCATTCGGCATTTAATCAGCGTAGCTTTACAGCTATTTATATACGATCCGCCCTTTTACTGTTTTCAAACAGTAAAAAGGGCGGATCTTTTTTCAGCTACACCCCCATGTCGAGTTGTACTACATGCCCATTTAAGATGGTTTTACATCCCCATGTAAGGCATCACTACATCCCCGTGTTATTCTTCATATTTGTAGATTAGCCATGTAGCACTCTCCTACTGCCATATTCTTAAAATCGTTTTTCCATTGCCATGCCTTCGATCTTTTGTATTTCTATCTCATTCAAAGTCGATTCGTGAGTGTCTGTTAATTGCTCCTACAAATATGAGGCTCAGTGCAGATAACTGTCGAAAAATGCCTAAATTTGCACGAAATTGACCTTTATACCCCATCATATATGAATCAGATTCAATCTATTTGTGTTTATAGTGCTTCGAGCACCAAAATTGCTCCGGTATATTTTGATGCCGCCCATACGTTAGGAAAACTGATGGCCGAGAAACAGATACGTCTTGTTAATGGTGCAGGAAGTCTTGGTTTAATGACCGCTGTAGCCGATTCGGTGATCGAAAACGGCGGTGAAGTTACGGGCGTAATTCCTCGTTTTATGGTCGACCAAAACTGGCATCACACCGGCTTAACTCAACTTATAGAGGTAGAAAGCATGCACGAACGTAAAAGTTTGATGGCTCAATTGAGCGATGCTGTAATAGCCCTTCCCGGTGGTTGCGGTACACTCGAAGAGTTGCTCGAAATTATTACTTGGAAGCAATTGGGACTCTACTTAAACCCTATTATCATACTCAATACCAATGGTTTTTTTGATCCGCTACTCGCAATGCTTTCGAAAGCAATCGATGAAAACTTTATGCGCCAACAGCATGGCGATATTTGGAAAGTAGCCCATACGCCTCAAGAAGCTATCGATTTGGTTTACAGCACACCTCGCTGGGATGAGTCGGTTCGTAAATTTGCTGCTGTATGATAGTAGGTTTGCTCCAAACTACCGGCATCATAGGTATTCCCACTCCCTACTCGCCTCAAAAAGACGATTTGGTGGCGCTCATATTGTTGGTATGCTTTTTTATTACCTCTTTTGTATTGGCGCGTTCAAAACGTCAGATATGGCTGCAATTGCGAAGCTTGGCTTTTCAAAGAGAGCGATCATCGCTTTTTGCAGGAGGCACTACCATTGATATCCGGCTCATTGTGTTGTTGCTATTGCAAACGTGCATTTTTTTAGGAATGCTTTTCTTTAACTATTTTAACGATGTAAACCCCGTATTAATGGTCGAAACATCGCCCAATTTACTACTGGTGATATACATTGGAATTTGCGTCGGCTATCTTCTTTTTAAGTGGCTTTTTTACCTGTTTGCAGGGTGGGTTTTTTTTGAAAAAATCAAGACAAATTTGTGGATGGAATCTTATATAACGATGCTTTATACGGTTGGATTTATACTGTTTCCACTGGTTTTATTGCTCATTTATTTTAATCTTAGCGTTGTGTTTTTGATAGTTTTTGGCCTTATTTTGCTCGCATGTGTTAAAATATTGATGTTTTATAAGTGGCTTAGGCTTTTTTCCAACAATTTTGGTGGCTTTTTGCTTTTAATTTTGTACTTTTGTGCCCTTGAAATTATCCCTGGCTTTATTTTATACCGGGGACTAGTTGAGTTAAACAATTTGTTGATAATAAAAATTTAGGACTTTGAAAATAAAGAAGGTACTTGTATCGCAGCCCAAGCCTGCCTCAGAAAAATCCCCTTACTATGATATTGCAGATAAGTATGGGGTGAAGATCGATTTTCGTCCTTTCATAAAGGTCGTGAGTGTGTCTGCCAAAGAAGTTAGACAGCAAAAGGTTTCTATACCTGAATTTACTGCTGTCATCTTTACTTCCCGTCATGCCATCGATCATTTCTTTCATTTATGCGAAGAAATGCGCGTGAATATTCCGGAAACCATGAAATATTTCTGTGTAACTGAGCAAGTTGCATTATATATTCAAAAATATGTTCAATATCGTAAGCGTAAAATTTTCTTCGGCGCCACTGGTAAAGTAGAAGATTTGATGCCCTCAATTTTGAAACATAAAACAGAAAACTTCTTGGTTCCTGTGTCTGATGTTCACAATGATGATATAAAAAATCTTTTAGATAAAAATAAAATCAAGCATCAAGAAGTTGTGATGTATCGCACTGTGAGCAACGATTTTACTCCTGAAGAAGAGTTCGATTATGATATGTTGATTTTCTTTAGCCCATCGGGGGTTTCTTCTTTGCAAAAGAATTTTCCGAATTTTGATCAGAAAGATATTAGAATTGGTACATTTGGTACAACCACTGCACAAGCGGTGCGCGATGCCGGGTTGCGTTTAGATCTGGAGGCTCCAACAGTGAAAGCTCCTTCTATGACAGCAGCTTTAGAAATGTTTATCAAGGAGACAAACAAAGGAAAGTAATTAAACAATATTGATATACAGATTTGCAACTTACAGACCTGTTGGTTTGTTATAGTTGTAAATCTGTATTTTGTTATATAATAATATGGGTCAAACTTTACCAAAATCGGAGCGATTGTGCAGTAAAATAGTAGTAGATAAAATGTTTACCGGCGGAATGTCGAAATCATTTTCTGTCTATCCTTTGCGTGTGGTATATATGATGACCGATAAAACAGAAACACCTGCCTCCATCTTGATTAGTGTGCCTAAAAAACGATTTAAACGTGCTGTTAAACGCAATTTAGTGAAACGTCAGATTCGGGAAGGTTATCGAAAAAATAAAAGCGAACTATTTCAGTTGCTAGAAACAAAAAACTATAGTGTTGCTATGGCTTTTATTTATCTCTCTGACGAGATTGTTTCTACGCAGGAGATAGAGGCGAAGATTCAGACTCTTTTGGCCCGTATGGTCGAAAAATTGCCATGAAAAAAGCATTGTCATACATACTGCTTGCACCCATCTACTTTTATAGGGCTTGTATTTCGCCCCATACCTCTGCTTCGTGCCGTTATACACCCACCTGTTCGCAATATGCCATTGAAGCTATTAAAAAACACGGTCCTTTTAAAGGTATGCTATTTTCTGTAAAACGAATATTACGTTGTCATCCGTGGGGTGGTTCGGGTTACGATCCGGTGCCATAAAATGAATCGTTATGACTACCATATTAGACATACATACCCATCATTTGCCGGTTCGTAAAGATACGGCTATTTGGAACAGTATGCCCGGTTGTTTCGATCTCATTCCGGAAGTGAAATATGCCTCTGCGGGTTTGCATCCGTGGTATCTGCAAGCATCGACACTTGATTGGCAAAAAACAGAACTCGAAAGGGTAGTGCAGTTGCCTCAGGTAGTAGCTATTGGCGAAGCCGGATTAGATAAAACCTCTCTTACACCTTGGTCCTTGCAAATGGAGGCATTTATGTTTCAAGCCCATTTGGCTCAATCGTTAAAACTACCTTTGATACTGCATGTGGTAAAGGCACACAACGAAATGATGCAACTAAAATCGGAGTTGAAACCTACCAACACATGGATTGTTCATGGGTTCAGAGGTAAACCACAATTGGCTCAGCAATATATAAAAGAGGGCTTTTATCTATCTATAGGGGCTCTTTATAACGAAAACTCCATCTCTTCAATACCCCTCGATCGGCTTTTTTTTGAGACCGATGAATCGGAAACATCCATCGTGCAAACGTATCAATCGGTTGCAAAAAACCTTTTATTGCCTACCGATGTTTTAATAGACAAAGTAAGGCAAAACACTGATAAAGTGTTTTTTAATGGCTAACAGTTGTTTGTTCAAATAAAGAGTCGTACTTTTGCCCATTCAGTAAATCATTAACAAATTATCATTACGATGAACTTTGTAGAAGAATTAAGATGGCGTGGCATGTTGCATGACATGATGCCCGGCACAGAAGAATTATTACAAAAAGAACAAGTTACGGCATATTTAGGTATCGATCCTACAGCCGATTCACTACATATCGGTCACCTTTGCGGTGTGATGATGCTTCGTCACCTTCAACGATGTGGTCATAAACCATTGGCGCTAATTGGTGGTGCTACCGGAATGATAGGCGACCCTTCAGGTAAATCGGCAGAACGTAATTTGTTGAATGAAGAAACTTTACGTCACAATCAAGCTTGTATCAAAAAACAGTTGGCTAAATTCCTCGATTTCGAGTCGGATGCTCCTAATCGTGCCGATTTAGTAAACAACTACGACTGGATGAAAGACTTTACTTTCCTTGATTTTGCGCGTGAAGTAGGTAAGCACATCACTGTAAACTACATGATGGCTAAAGACTCAGTAAAAAAACGCTTGAACGGCGAGGCACGCGATGGTTTGTCTTTTACTGAATTTACTTATCAATTGTTGCAAGGTTACGACTATGTTCATTTGAACCGCGAGAGAGGCTGTAAATTGCAAATGGGTGGATCTGATCAATGGGGTAATATTACTACTGGAACAGAGTTGATTCGCCGTACCAATGGGGGAGAAGCGTATGCTTTGACTTGCCCGTTGATAACAAAGGCTGATGGTGGTAAGTTTGGTAAAACAGAATCAGGAAACGTGTGGTTGGACGCTCGTTATACTACTCCATATACCTTCTATCAATTTTGGTTGAACGTAAGCGATAGCGATGCAGAACGCTATATTAAGATATTTACTTCGTTAACAAAAGAAGAGATCAACGACTTGGTAGCTCAACAAAACGAAGCTCCTCATTTGCGTACCCTTCAAAAACGTTTGGCAAAAGAGGTGACTATCATGGTTCACTCTGAAGAAGATTATAATGCTGCTGTCGAAGCATCGAACATCTTATTTGGTAATGCTACTTCGGAAGCATTGAAAAAATTGGATGAAAATACACTATTGGCAGTATTCGAAGGGGTACCTCAATTTGAAATTTCACGCGAAACTTTAAATGAAGGAGTAAAAGCAATCGACCTATTGGTTGAAAATGCTCCTGTTTTTCCATCAAAAGGCGAAATGCGTAAGATGGTTCAAAGCGGTGGTGTGTCATTGAACAAAGAAAAATTAGCTTCTTTCGAAAAAAATATTACTTCTGATGACTTATTGAATAACAAGTACTTACTTGTTCAAAAAGGCAAAAAGAACTATTATTTGATCATTGCTAAATAAAAAAAATGCAGAAAAGATTTGGAGATTTAAAACAATCTCCATATCTTTGCAACGCTTTTGAGAGAGAGCACAACAAGTTTGGTCCATGGTGTAATGGTAGCACAACAGTTTTTGGTACTGTTTGTCTAGGTTCGAATCCTGGTGGACCAACAAAAAGAAAAACGCTTCGAAGATTTCTTCGGAGCGTTTTTTATTTTTATGAAAATTCTGTTTCCTTCCGTTGGTTTTACAATTAGTTCAATTGATCTCTCTATCGTTTGATAATATTTACGCTCCGATTGGTTATGTTTTTTGTTTTTAATGATACATTTGTAAAGAATAATCTGCATCTTATCGTTGATGTATCTTTATCAAATTTAATATATCATGAACAAACTCTTATCCATTGTGGCGATAGCCCTAATGATTGTTTCGTGTTCTAAAAAAGAATACGTATATGTGAACATATCGAATAATTCGGATATTAATCGCACACATGAGATGGTAGAACTATCCATGCAATCGATAGATGAGTATTTAAACTTGGATGACACCACTCAAATAGTGATATTATCGTCGAAAGGCGAACAGTTGCCCTATCAAATTACATATAATGGTTCATTGATTTTTCCAGTGACAGTGGCTGCACAACAATCTGTTGATTTAATAATACAGTCGGGTACTCCCGATATCTTTTCTACTTTGGTTCATGGACAATTCTATCCACAACGAAAAGACGATTTAGCTTGGGAAAATGACAAAATGGCTTATAGGGCTTATGGCCCAGCTTTACAGCAAAGTGGTGAGAAGGCTTACGGTTATGATATCTGGACAAAGAATAATACTACCGACTTGGTGGTAGAAGCCAGATACGAGGCCGAAATAGGAGAGGAAACACAAACAAAAATGGCGGAATTAAGGGCTATAAATGCAGCCGCAGCAGATAGTTTCTATCGTACGGTTTCTTATCATATAGATCATGGAAATGGCATGGATTGTTATAAAGTGGGACCTACACTCGGTGGTGGTGCTAATGGTTTGATGAAAGGGGATAGTTTGATTTATCCTTATGCTTTTGCCGAACATGAAATTCTCGATAATGGTCCGTTGCGTTTTACAGTGCAACTTACCTACTAACCATTTAGCATCGACAATGATAAAGAGATAGTAGAAAAACGAATCATCTCATTAGATGCTTATTCTTACTTGAACAGAGCCGTGATTACTTATGAAAATCTAACAGTACCTACGCAGATAGCTACCGGATTGGTTTTGCACGAACCCCAAGGTGTGGCGCAGTTTATGGCTAATAAAATGCAGGGATACATTACCTATGTAGACCCTACCGAAAATGCAAATGAAGATAATGGGAAGATATTTGTAGGCGCAGTTTTTCCAGAGTCATTGCTGGAAGCCAAAGCCCAATGGTTTAGTAGAGAAGAGAAAGATATATATCGAGGTGAAGCCTATGGGCATGTTTTAGCCATTAGCGAATACATGCCCGATACTGAGTATATCTATTATTTTGGTTCGGCATGGAGTAAAGGTGATATAGCCACTTCGCAGCAGTGGGATCAATATATTTGTGATAGGGCAAAAGCGTTGAACGAACCTTTAGTAGTAACTCTACAATGAAGTCACGATGGCCGATTATTATAAAACGCAACATTGAGAAGGTAATCGATGAAATCAATCTTCCTTTTGCACTGCTTTAATATTGCGCATTATTCCGGAATATTTGGCCCTCTTCACTGCACTCCCTTTGAAAATTAGCTTATATTGATCTTCTGTCAAGGCATTCCAATCTTCTTTTTTCATTTGCAAAAAAGTGTCGTTCGGATAGAATTCCTGGGTTTGACATGGGGTTGCAAACCGATTCCAAGGACATGCACGTTGACAATCGTCGCAACCATATATCTTTTTACCCATTTTTTGGGCTTCTGACAGCGGAATATCTTCTCGATGCTCTATGGTTAGATAGGATAAACATCGTGCCGAATTGAGCGTAAATGGGGCTTCTAATGCATTTGTTGGACAGTGATCGATACAGTTGGTGCAGCTTCCGCATCGATTGGGTAGGGGTGTGTCGTATTGTGATGCATCCGCATCAATGAATATTTCGCCTAAAAAGAAACTTGATCCCGCTTTCGGAATAATCAGTTGTGTGTTTTTTCCAATCCATCCCAAACCGGCTTTCCAAGCCCAATAGCGTTCTAATACCGGAGCTGTATCGCAAAATATTCTACTTTGAATGGGGTAGGGACTAATCGATTCTAAATATGTTTTTAAAGCGGTTAGTTTAGCTTTCATCACATCATGATAGTCTTTTCCATAGGCATACCACGCAAATTGGTATTCGTTAGTGTCTAAATGTTGAGCGGGATAATAGTTTAGTGCTACCGAAATAATACTTTTAGTTCCTTCCATCAGCAATCTCGGATCCATTCTTTTATCTTGATGGTTGCACATGTAATGCATGTTGGCATGCTTTTTTGCATCGAGCCACTTTGAAAAGGCTTTATCTACGTTTATAGATACTGCTTCGGCTTTTGCTATGCCGCAAGCAGAAAAGCCGAGGCGCAAGGCTTCGGCTTTTATTTGTTGTGCATCAAAACACTTTGAATTCATATCCTTCTTGTTTAAGATATTCGATGGCCTTGGGCAATGCATATTGAAGGCATCCATTATTCCATGACTTTAACGAATCGTGAAAAGTGATGATAGAGCCATTACGGACAAATCTTTTCACATTATCCAATACTTCTTCGGGCTGCAACTTTTTGCTATAATCGCGCGTTACAAGATCCCACATGATGATACGATAATACTTCTTCAACTTATTATATTGCCGGATGCGCATGTGTCCATGCGGTGGACGGAATAAGTCTGTTTTCATCTGTTGGTTGGCCAACTCGGTGTTTGCCATATAATTTTTGGTACGGAACAGTAATCCTTGTATATGGTTGAATGTGTGGTTTCCAATACGATGTCCCTCTTCGACCACCATTCTAAATACATCGGGATATTTACGAATATTATCTCCCACCATAAAGAAAGTAGCTTTGATATTGTGCTCTTTCAGTAAATTAAGCACCCAAGGAGTTACTTCCGGAATTGGACCATCATCGAATGTCAGATATACCGATCTATCGTTGGGATCCATCCGGAATTCAGCCTGTGGATATAGTGCCCTGTAAAACAGAGGCGGTTGTTCTATCAGCATTTTTATCGTCTTTTTGCGCGGCTCACAAATAAGTTATACAATTCATTTAGCTTCTCATCATATATGTCGGCCAACTCTTTATTGTACTTATCCATTACTTTTACCTCTTCGCTTAATAGAGCCAAGTGATATTCTACTTCGCGTGTTGAAATAAAGAAGTGATTATCTTTCAATGACAAATACCAAGTAATGTATTCGACTGCTTTGTTAGCTAAATTTTCGACAATGGCATTGGCTTTAGCACTCTGTCCTAAGCGATAATACATTTCGGCCATTTGCAACGACCCATTTGCCCAATCGTAAGGTACATTGTAATTGGGGATATTTACTTCGGCATAATCTAACACTTCGATGGCTTTATCATTTTGTCCCTCTTTAATCAGTTGTTCTGCAAGCTGAGTAAAAATACGACGGTGGGTGAATGCCATGCGCAAGGTATTTTCGTCTAAGTAAATGCCTGGTTTATTGATGCCACCAAACTTAAACTTATTCATCAGGTTGTCATACATCTTTTCGCTGTCGATAGTTGCTCCTAGTTCTTGCGAATTGAATGGTGTAAAACGAGAGGCTAAACCCTCTTGAATAAAATGCTTGTCCATACCCAAACGATTGTCGCCACCTACGGTAATTGCCATATACATTGGTCGCTCCCAATTAGCATTAGCCAACATTTCGAGCATCATTAATTCGCTTTTGTATAATGCGCGTTTCCCTTTTAATGAAATACTCATATAGTCGGGAATAGAATCGCCTAGGGCAGCAGGAATCTTCATTCCGCTACGTCGAATGGCTTCTTTATCCAATTTAATAACAATGCTATCGGTTGGGATCACTCTCAATCCTTCTTTATCAGAACGTACCCAATATTTCAATATATTTTTTAATTCATAAGGATTATCTCCAAACTCATTGCGTATGTTTTTAGCCATTTCCGGGTTTCCGGCAGCTTGTTCATACATGGCATCGATCTGTTTTTTAATCTCTGGACGAATAGGGATGTACTCATTGGTTCCTTCTACATATTCTACACGGTCCCATGTGATAGGAAGCGATGGAGAATCGTATGCCGGACGTTTCATTTGATCGATATACCAGTCGGTTTGTAGGTAACTTAAGTTACAAGTACGGGCATCGGTACGAATATCTTCTGTTTCTTGTGCATACCACAATGGGAAGGTATCGTTATCGCCATTTGTAAAGATGATTGGATTGCCTTCGTCTTGCAATGACATTAAGTAATTTTGGCCAAAATCGCGTGCTACATAACGGTCGCTACGATCGTGATCGTCCCATGTTTGACTTGCCATTTGGATAGGAACCAAAAGACATATAGCCGACACACCACCTGCTAGTAATGTGTCTTGTCTTTTTATATATCGGCTTAAGAAATGAATAATACCAGCCACACCCATACCAATCCATATAGCAAAGGCATAGAATGACGCTGCATATGCATAGTCTCGCTCACGCGGTTGGGTAGGGGTTTGATTTAGGTAAAGTACAATCGCAATACCCGTCATGAAGAATAAGAAAAATACCACCCAAAACTGTTGTATACCTTTCTGACCACGATAGGCTTGCCATAATAGGCCAAATATACCCAATAATAGAGGAAAGCAATAGAATACGTTGCGTCCTTTGTTTTGTAGGGCATCTTGTGGCAATAGTTCTTGATTGCCTACTAATAAATTGTCAATGAATGGGAAGCCTGTAATCCAATTACCGTTTTCAATTTCGCCATTGCCTTGTATATCGTTTTGACGTCCGGCAAAGTTCCACATAAAGTAGCGCCAGTACATGAAGTTAAGTTGATAGCGGAAGAAAAACTTGATATTATCCCATTGTGAAGGCATACTAACCATAATGGTTTCGCCGCATTGGTCGTATGGAACGGGATTGCCTTTCACATCGACCCAACCTTTATATTGTGCTTCGTGTGCTTGGCTATACATACGCGGAAATAACATGTTTTGCGCATATTTATACTCCATGCGTCCGGGTATCTCAACATATTGATCTTTTTCATTTTCCGATGTTTTTTCTTTACGGATGTATTTGGTACTGCTACTACTTACCACTGGTACACAATAGCCATCTTGTACCTCCAACTCGACTTTAGATGAATAGGCAGGACCGTAAAATAAAGGGCGAGTACCGTACTGCTCACGGTTTAAGTAATCACCTAATGTAAAAATGTCTTCGGGTGAGTTTTGATCCATTGGAGTGTTGGCTATTGAACGTATCACGATAACTGCATACGATGAATAACCAATCATAATCATCATTGTACATATCATGATAGTATTCATGCTGCGTGCTGACATTTGATATTTTTTATCAATTGCCTTGGCAAACAGATAAAAGCCCAGAAGGCCTAATACTATAATTCCGATGATGATAGCCGTAGCTCCATGTCCGTAAAATGGAATACCCAACATCATGATGGTAGCCATGAAAGATAGGTTCATTCGTGTGCGACTTCTATCGGTATAGGTTTCGTATACACTCCAAATTAAAATGCCTGCCAATACAATGATATAAGCGATAACGCCCGAGTTGAAACTCATTCCTAGTGTGTTGACAAAGAATAGTTCGAATATGCCACCTACTTTTACAACACCGGGAACGATGCCATACAGCACGATTCCTACTAAAAGCCCCGATGCTATAAGTGCGAGCAATGAACCTTTTGCATTTGCATTTGGCACTTTTTTGAAGTAATATACCAGTACAATAGCCGGTAAACATAAAAGGTTAAGTAGATGGACACCAATACTTAGCCCTGTAAAATAGGCAATTAAGATAATCCAACGATCAGAGTGAGGTTGATCGGCTACGTCTTCCCATTTTAATATCAACCAAAATACCGCTGCTGTAAAGAGTGAGGAGAAGGCGTATACTTCGCCTTCGACTGCACTAAACCAAAAGGTGTCGCTGAATGTATAGGCCAAAGCACCAACTAAACCGCTACCCATAATGGTTAATAACTGTGCTGAAGTAATATTGTTTTCGTCTTTAATAACCAGTTTTCTAACTAAATGTGTGATGGTCCAGAATAAGAACAGGATACATGCGGCACTCATCAAGGCGCTCATTATATTCACCATTTTGGCTACTGTTGTAACATCCGAAGCAAATTGAGAAAACAGATTGGCTGTTAGCATAAAGAAGGGGGCTCCGGGAGGATGGCCTACCTCTAGTTTGTAGCCTGTAGTAATAAACTCGGGACAATCCCAAAAGCTCGCCGTAGGTTCGATTGTAAGGCAATAAACAGTGGCAGCTATGATGAAAGTTATCCAACCCACCAGGTTGTTTACGGTTTTGTACTGTTTCATTAAGACGATAGTTATTTATTTATTAACATGTTATGCGGCAAAGATAATAATTTGTGTGTATAAAACTGGGATTTACTATCGATTATTATCGATTAACCTCTTGTAAATTGTTAATTTCGTAGTACATTTTTTAAACGTTTGTATATCCTAAAAAAGAAATCTCCTTAATCATCTCATGAAAGATGTATTAAGAAGATTTTTTGTTGATAGCCTAGGTGTAATTAGCATAATCGACACACAATGATTGTTACTAATTACGGCTGGCTATTGGCATATTCTCTTTTGTTAGAGCAAGTTCTGTTTTCTCACATTGAGAGTCATAAGCTCTATGACGTTGATTCCAACGACCATATTCCATTACTATTTTATCGGATGTATATGTATATGCAATTCTATAATATGGCATCCATTTATCTTTCTCGGCACTCCATTTATATGCTGTTTTCTCGGTAATGCGGTCTTCTTTATCATACTGATAATCATATTTCATATAATTATACAGCATATCATCGAGCTTATAAATGATCTTCGATACGATTAAATTGTTTTCTACTACTTCGTTGGTGACGAATTGATCTGTAGGCGTTGCTGCTTGAGCTGATGATGTACCCATTAATATCATAGTGGCTAAGCAAAATGCTTGCAATGCAATAAACTTTTTCATAAACATTGAAATTAATATTGGTTATAAAATCAAAGTTCTGCATTAGGGTAATTTGCAGAACTTGTATCCATTCATTGCGATACTCTTTAACCCTAATCGGAATATCTTACAATAGACGATACAATCGAGGCTGTTTTATCAACTCTCTATGTATTAGACGCACGAAGGACACGAAACGTTGCACTTGGTATTATTTTTTTTGTGTTTAATATTGTTAAATAGAAACAGTACTTACTTATAACCTCTTTTACAAAGGATGTTTGGCTTTTTTCTAAAAAATAAATAAGCCGACTTTATTTCTAAAATCGACTCATGTTTATTCTGTTTTTGTTGATCTATATATGATACCTATTGACTTTTTAATGGCCGCAGTTGCAGGTGTGTGATTCGTCAGGTCCTTTTTTATTGTGCTGGTGCTCGGTTAAAATACGATGAGGGATAGATCCATGTCCTAACAACTCAATGGGGCAGTGAAAATTTTTCTCTAACCATTCGCCTGTCACTTCCGAACTTGCATGATAATCTAATGTTTCATTTACGCAGGCAATTGTTTTTACTTGCTGGAGTATTGTGCCGATATCATGACTTACCAACACGATAGCACAATCTTTGTTTATTTCGGCCAGCAACTCATATAGCCGCGCTTCAAACTGTTTGTCGATGTAGGTGCTTGGTTCATCGAGAATTACTACCGAGGGATCGCTTACAATGGCTCTACCTAGCAATGCGCGTTGCAACTGTCCGCCACTCAATTGTCCGATCGCCCTTTTCTCTAATCCTGCAAGTCCCATTCGATGAATCACCGCTTCGACTTTGGCATGATGCTCTTTGGTAAAATGGCTAGTTAGCTTTTTTTCAACACTGAGTCCCGAAAGAATAACTTCCTCTACCGAAATAGGGAACTTACGGTCAATGGCATTGTATTGGGGAAGATAACCAACGGATAATCGTTTTTGATTTTCCTTTATTTTATCCAGGTAAATAATTTCTCCTGATATAGGTTTTAGCAATCCTAAAATACACTTTATCAAAGTCGTTTTACCTCCACCATTTGGGCCTATAATACCTAAAAAATCATTTTGATAGATTGTAAGATTGATACCGTGGATCACGGCACGTCCATCGTAACCGGCACACAGATTTTTTATTTCTATTATAGGTTTGGCCATTTTATGCGTTGTTTTATTGAATTATTGATTGCCTGGTTTTTCTGTCAATGCTTGGGCTATTTTTATCATTTCTCCCGGCCAATCGCTGTTAAGTGGATTGATGGGCACGATACGCGCACCGACCTCTTTGGCGATGGTTTCAGCATTACGACTATCAAATTCGGGCTGAACAAAGATAACATCTACATCATTTGTTTGGCAGAAGTCAATCAAGTTTTTCAAATGTGCAGGCGATGGCTCTTTTCCTCCCTCTTCAATACTAATTTGCAACAATCCGTAATCGCGTGCAAAATAGGATAGCGCAGGATGATAGATCATAAATGCTTGTCGTTGGCGTGTTTTATCGAACATTTGACATATTGTGCTATCGGTTTTAGCGATAATTTGGCAAACACTGTCATAGCGATGAAAATAATATGCTTCGTTCTCTTTATCGAGCTGTTTTAAGGCCTTATAGGTGTTGCGTGCTATGATCATCGCATTTTCAGTAGAATTCCAAATATGTGGCTCTACACCATTGCCACAGATGTGCCCGGCATTACCATGATCATGATCATGCTCATCATAGATAAGGTTAACATCCTCTGAGGTATCAAACACAGGGGTGTGTGGGATATTTTCTAACAAACGATCCATCCATGTTGTTTCGAAACCAATATGCCCTATACGTAAAAAGGCTGATGCATTGCCTAACTCTACCAACTGTTGTGGAGTAGGGTCGTATGTTTCAGGGCTTGTTCCTTTGGGCACAATCGTAACCACATCGAATTTATCGCCGGCTATTGCTTCTGTAAAGAAACGCTGGGGTTCGATCGTTACAGCTATCACCGGCTTACCATTGGCCGATAATTTTTTTTCTTTTTGTTTGCTGCATGCCACACATAACAATATGCAAGGGAGCAAAATTAGTAATTTCTTCATAAGCACTTCATTTACTTTTTAGTAGCTCGTAGTATTTCGCGTTTACCACCTGGAGGTCCTTGTAGTCTCTCGACTATAAATCCTGATGCTTGAAGCATTCTTCTTACAACACCTTTAGCGCAATATGTTGTCAATATGCCATTGTGAGACATTGATTGATAAATTGCATCAAATAATTCTTGCGACCACATCTCGGGCTGCTTTTCAGGAGCAAAGGCATCGAAATACACGATGTCATATAACTGGTATAGGTTTTCAATACTGTTCTCATCCCTTTTAATAAACATTGTGTTTATATCGGAATGCAACTTTAATAACGCAAAGTTAGCATTTATTATTGTTTCTTGTTGCCATGGTGCTGTGTGTAATAGCTCAAATTCGGGTGTTTGACTATAGTCTAACGCCTTTACAACCTCCCATTCTAAAGGGTATAGCTCAATACCCGTATAACGAACATGTTTTTTTAATATTTTGGCATTTTCGAGTGTTAGTATTGCGTTTAAACCAGTACCAAAACCAACTTCGAGAATTCTTACTTCATCTTTTTCGGTCGCTTTCAACCCCATATCAACAAAGATATGTTGCGATTCGGTTCGTGCCCCTTTTATTGAATGATAATGTTCGTCCATTTCTGGAATAAACAATGTTGCACTTCCATCGGCTGTATGTTCTATGACTCTTTTCATGGTGTATTAAATTACAAAGCTAATAATTCCCTCTAGTGCAAGGAGCATGACGATATAACGGATTAACTTGCCAATGAACATCGAAAGTGATGTAAACCACACATTGCTTCGCATAAAACCTAATGCTACTGCTATGATTTCACCGATGAAGGGTAAAAATGCAAAAAATCCCATCAATGCTCCTTTGCCTTTTAGTCTATCTTGCATTTTATCGACTTTACTCTTTTCTATTTTAAAGTAACGTTCCAACCAATCAATTTTTCCTAGATGGCCCATCCAGTAACAAGTCATTCCTCCTACTGTATTGCCTAAAGTTGCGGCTAAAACGCATGCAATAGGGTCTAAACCAAGTTTTACAAGTGCTACTAATACAATTTCGGAGCTAAATGGAATGATGCTACCGGCTAATAATGCTGATAAAAACAATCCTGGTAGTCCCCAATCGGTTAGTATTTGTAGTAATGAGTCTATAAAAGCATCCATAAATTAAATCCGAATAAAATGAATAATCCCATAGTTGCAACTATGAAGAAGATATTTGATTGTTTAGTATTGCTTAATACAAACAAATGGGCAGCCAATATACTTGTACTAATCAACAGAATGGGGAATAAATTGAGAACAAATGCCGGTTGTATCAATATAAAAATAAAAGTATAGAAAGTAAGAATCAAAAAGTAATCTAAATATGCTCTTGTTTGTATTTTATCTTGAAACCCATGTTGCATATAATGGATAAAGCTACCGATATATAAAACAAATAGATAACCAAGTGTTACTAATTCCCATAAAGGCATATGTTCTAATATATTCGATGTTTTGAAATGGGTCATTTCAATAAATGGCTGATAAAACAGATCCATTTTTTGATAAAAATAAGCATGGCCAAATAAAAACCAATAGGGGAGTGTTAAGCCAATAATTGATGCGAAGAAGCTCTTGATATTTAAAGATTGAAACTTAACTGCACCTGCATACCATATGGGTGTAAAGTAGATTAAATGAGGGAAAAACATTGTTCCAATGCTGATAAAAGCAAATGAATAAAATAGATTTCCGCTCGAACGGTGTTGATGATAACTCCTGAAAAGAAAGAATAAAGCAATTAAAAATGCCAAGGAAGCAATATCGCCCGGATAAAGCAAATGCATAGCTGGACATGCCGTAATCAGCATAAAATAAAACGAGGTTTGTACCGATGCCCTCATACGGATAATACCAAATACGTTGTTAAGCTCAATTAAAAAGTAGCCTATACCTGCATACAACATCAACCCTAAAACTTTATTGAGCCATATCGGGATATTGTGTAAGACATCCGAAAACGCACCAAGAGGAGCGTAACTTTGGGTTAAATCGTATTCTACCGATATAACGAAACTTGTGGCTATCCAGCAGATAACACACAAAAAAATAACGGCAGGCAGTGTCCATCTGCCTGCCGTTACTATTCTTTGGAGTCTATGTCTTCTCATCAATAATTATAAATCGAAACCAATATCGCGACGATAATTTTTCTTTTCAAATTGTATCATTTCAGCTACTTTGTAGCTTTTTGCCAATGCCTCTTCGCGTGTTTCACCATATGAGCTGATGGCGATAACACGTCCACCATCGGTGATTACTTGTCCTTCGGTATTGAACTTAGTACCTGCATGGAAAACAATACTGTCGGTTTGAGCAGCTTCTTCTAGTCCTGTAATAACAAAACCTTTATCATATGCTTCAGGATATCCGCCGCTTACCATCATTACACAAGCCGCAGTACGCGTATCCATCTCCAGTGTTTTAGTATCCAGATTTCCGGCTGCAACGCCTTCGAAAAGTTCTACTAAATCGCTTTTAATGCGTAGCATTACGCTTTCAGTTTCAGGATCGCCCATGCGCACGTTGTATTCAATAACCATTGGTTCGTTGTTTACTTTAATAAGTCCTAAGAAGATAAAACCCTTATAAAGTATATTGTCGGCACGAAGACCATTAACGGTTGGCTCAATGATGCGAGTGCGCACTTTTTCCATAAATACCTCATCGGCAAATGGAACCGGAGTAACACTACCCATACCGCCAGTATTTAGCCCTTTATCGCCTTCGCCAATGCGTTTATAATCTTTTGCCACAGGCAATACCTTGTAGTGTTCGCCATCGCTCAATACAAAAACACTACACTCGATACCGCTCAAAAACTCTTCGATAACAACTGTAGCCGAAGCATCGCCAAACATACCGCCAATCATCTCTTTTAGCTCTTTTTGAGCCTCTTCAAGTGTAGGAAGAATCAATACCCCTTTACCAGCACAAAGACCATCAGCTTTCAATACATAAGGAGCTTCGAGGGATGCCAAGAAGTCAAGACCCTCTTGCAAATTGTCTTTGTTGATGCTTTTGTAGCGTGCTGTAGGAATGTTATGACGTTGCATAAACTCTTTGGCAAACTCTTTGCTACCTTCGAGTGTAGCACCCTCTTTAGTAGGACCGATAATGCCGATATGTTTTGTCTCTTCATTGCCTTGGAAAAAGTTGTATACCCCTTTCACCAAAGGGTCCTCAGGACCTACTACAATCATATCGATTTGTTGCTCTAATGCAAACTTCTTTAATGCTTCGAAATCGGTAGCTTTAATATCTACGTTTTCGCCAACAGAAGCTGTTCCGGCATTTCCCGGTGCAATATATAGTTTTTCTACTTTTGGACTTTGAGCGATTTTCCATGCCATCGCATGTTCGCGACCGCCTGAACCTAAGAGTAAGAGTTTCATAATGATTTGAGTGTTATTATTTTTTGTTATTCAAATGATCTTCAAAATAGCGTGTAATGGTTTCGTGAAGATGTATGCGATCTCTTCCCATTACATTGTGTTTATGATTTGGATATATAAACAAATCGGGGTAGGTGCGTGCGTCGATACAGGCTTTCATAAACGAAAGTGCATGCTGCGGAACGCAAGTATCATCGTGGTCGTCGTGAATCATCAGCAAACGGCCTTTTAGGTTGCCTGCCAAGTTATTTAAGTTGGTTGCTTCATAACCTTCTGCGTTGTTCTCTGGTTGATCCATATAGCGCTCGCCATACATAATTTCGTAGTATTTCCAGTCGATAACAGGGCCACCAGCTACGCCAACCTTAAATATTTCGGGGTAACGAAGCAAAAGAGCCGTTGTCATATGTCCGCCAAAGCTCCAACCATGCACACCAATACGCTCACCATCGACATAAGGAAGTGATTGAAGGAATTTAGCTCCTTCTGCTTGGTCTTTACCTTCTTCGATACCTAGATTGCGGAAGGTTGCGTTTTCAAAGTCTAACCCTCTATTGCTACTACCTCTATTATCGATGCTAAACACTACATAACCTTTGTTAGCCATATACAGATCCCAGCCACGTGCCCCATTTTGAAAGCCATTGGTTACCATCTGTGCATGCGGTCCACCATATACATATACCACAGCAGGATGTTGCTTAGTGCTGTCCAGGTTGCTTGGCGTAATCAGTCGATAATATAGGTCGGTTACTCCATCGGCTGCTTTAATAGTGCCCGTTTGGATATTAGGCATTACAAAATCTTTGTAGGGATTTTCAGCTGTCAGCAGTAGTTGCGAACGATTGTCTTTGGCACGAACAATTTCAATGTTTCGTGCAACTGTCGGGGTAGAGTAGTTATCGATAATGTATTCGCCCGAATTGCTCAACGCAGCGCGGTGTACTCCATCTGCATTACCTATCAAGTTGCGTTTGCCATTTGCAATGTTTACACGATAAGTGTTGCGTTGTAAAGGCGAAAGCTCGGTACTTGCAATGATCACCTCTTTGGTTTTTGTATTGAATCCAAGAACTTCTTGAACCAACCAATCGCCTTGTGTCAACTGTTTTACCAAAGTTCCATCTATGTTGTAAAGATAAAGGTGGTTGAAACCATCCTTTTGGCTTTGATAGATAAATTGCTTATCGTTCCAAGGAAGAAAAACGATAGGGTATTGAGGCTCAACGTATTTATCGTGTTTTTCTTCAAAAATAACACGATCCAAATTGCCAGTGGCAGCATCATATTCGCAAAGTTGCGCATGATTTTGGTCACGGTTCACTTCAATCAAATAGATTTTATCTTCGTTAGGACTCCAGCTGATGTTTGTAAAATAACGATCTTTTGGATTACCTGTATTAAGATAGATTGTTTTGCCCGTAGAGGGGTTATATACACCTACGCTAACCTCATGACTGGTCATTCCAGCCATGGGGTAGCGAATGTTATTTGTATCGGCAATACGCGATGTAATGTCAACCAAAGGATATTCGGTTACCATGCTTTCGTCCATTTTATAGAAAGCCAGCTTATTGCCAGTAGGACTCCAGAAAATACCATTGCGAATACCAAATTCGCTACGATGAACCGATTGACCGCACACGATGCCCTCAGGTTCATTGGTTACCTGTTGATCGTTTACATATATATTATTGTCTACTGTATAAGCCAAATTTCCCGATACATCGTTGTAATGGCGATTCGCAGCATTGCTTGGATAAGCCCTTTTTGAAACCACTTGATGATTTCCCCAATTATAAACCACATAGTTGCCTTTTACGTTGAACAGCATCTCTTTCTTATCTTTCGATGGAAAACTGATGTTATAAAAGTGCGAAATGGTGTCGAGACCATTTTCTTGCAAGGTTTGGTTTACTTTTTGTCGCGTTGTAATCGATTGTTTTTTTCCGTTAGAAAAGTTTATCAATTCCACCTTGTCAATATCGGGTTGTACACATTGATCGCCCCACCATTGTAGACCATAAAGGTTCTCGGCATAACGATAAGTTTCGCCGCCTGGAATCAAGTCCTCTAACGTTGGTGTTTTTAAATCTTGTGCTATCATACTGCTAATAAAAAGGGCATGAAATGCCAGTAATAATATATACTTGCTCTTTGTCATTGCTAGGTATTTCTGTAATTCGTATTATATATAAAGCTTGTGTCGCGACGGCCTATTATTCGGGTTTGTCTTTCGTAAAAAATCTTTTACGAGCAGATCTTGCTTCAGCGCGCATGGTGTCTTTGTCTTTATAATCAAAAGAGATTCTTTCGCCAAAACGACTCTCCTTAGTAGCGCCTTCTGCTGTTTCTTCTCTGCGTGGACGGAAAGCTCCTTCTCTGCGTGGCGCTCTTTCACCCTCTTCTCTTGGTTTAAAACCGCCTTCTCTACGTGGTTTGAAACCTTCCTTACGATCGTCTCCTTCTCTGCGTGGACGGAATTCTCCTTCTCTACGTGGAGCTCTTGTGCCCTCTTCTCTTGATTTGAATCCACCTTCTCTACGTGGTTTGAAACCTTCCTTACGGTCGTCTCCTTCGCGGCGTGGACGGAATTCACCCTCTCTACGTGGAGCTCTTGTGCCCTCTTCTCTTGGTTTGAATCCACCTTCTCTGCGTGGTTTGAATCCTTCTTTGCGGTCGTCTCCTTCTCTGCGTGGACGGAATTCACCCTCTCTACGTGGAGCTCGTGTACCCTCTTCTCTTGGTTTAAACCCACCTTCTCTGCGTGGTTTGAAACCTTCTTTACGGTCGCCATCCTCTCTGCGAGGTTTAAATTCGCGCTTTTCAGCTCCTTCTTCGCCCCCTTCTTCCGATTTATGATCTTTATATTTACCGTCAAAAATCTCGTATTTACGGAATTGGCACTCTAAGGCACCATTGAAAAGTTCAATTTTTTCGCTAGGTTTCAAACCGATTTGGTCGAAACACTCTTCACGATAAGATAATACCCACGCAGCATTGCCTACAAAAGCATGTTTTAAGCGTTCACCAATTACTTTATACAATCCTAATAGGTCGTTCGAAGAAATACGCTCTCCATAAGGAGGATTGGTCACCATAATAGTGGGTTGACTTGGTTGTTCGAACTGTTGGATTGGTTGTATTTTCAATATAACGTCTTTCGATACACCTGCTGCCTTTACATTATGAATTGCAATTTCGTTCGCTTTCGGATTGTTATCATATCCAAATATTTTATGTTCGAACTCACGTTCATTGCTATCATCGTTGTATATTTTATCGAATAAAGTTTGATCAAAGTCTACCCACTTTTCAAATGCAAACTCTTTGCGGAATACACCCGGTGCAATATTGCGTGCAATCAATGCTGCTTCAACAGGAATAGTACCCGACCCACACATTGGGTCAATCAAATCGCATTCGCCTCTCCAGCCAGTCATTAATATCATACCAGCAGCCAAAACCTCGTTCAGCGGAGCTTCTACAGCCTCTTGGCGGTAGCCGCGACGGTGCAATGACTCGCCCGATGAGTCGAGTGACAATGTACAGGTATGATGTGCAATATGGATATTCAATAAAACATCTGGCTTATTGATACGAACCGATGGTCGTTTTCCTGTTTTTTCAACAAAGTAATCGGCAATAGCATCTTTTACTTTATAAGAAACGAATTTAGAGTGTCTAAACTCTTCGCTGAAAACAACTGCGTCTACTGCAAATGTTTTATCAGCATCTAAATAGTCTTCCCATTGGATTGATTGTACTTCTTTATAAACCTCATCGGCTGTTTTTGCTGTAAACGATTTGATAGGTTTTAAGATACGGATGGCTGTGCGAAGACAAAAATTAGCTTTGTACATCATCTCTTTGTCGCCGCTAAAAGATACCATTCGACGTCCTATTTGTACATCATTGGCTCCTAATGTAGTCAACTCTTCTGCCAATACTGTTTCCAATCCTTGGAATGTTTTGGCGATCATTTCAAATTCTTTGCTCATAAATTGCATTAAATATCAGCCCGAATGTTTAGGTCTGGCGAGATACTAGTTTTGATTATTGAATAAAATATTATTTTTTAGCTGTGGGTTGAACGATGCGTGCACCAACCGGTACATCTTCGGTCACCCAAATATTGCCACCCACCGTTGCATCTTTTCCTATGGTGATGCGTCCTAAAATGGTAGCATTAGAGTAAACGATGACGTTGTCTTCCAAAATAGGATGACGAGCAATCCCTTTAATAGGTTTACCATCGTCGTCGAGTGGGAAACTTTTAGCACCCAATGTTACACCTTGGTAAATTTTTACATGATTACCAATAATGCTGGTGGCTCCAATTACTACACCCGTACCATGATCAATCGTAAAGTATTCACCAATCTTTGCGGCTGGGTGGATGTCGATTCCTGTTTCGCTATGTGCCATCTCGGTGATGATACGTGGAATTAGTGGTACACCCAACTTTAAAAGCTCGTGTGCAATACGATAATTGCTGATAGCTTTGATGGCAGGATAGCAACTGATCACTTCACCTATACTTTCGGCAGCAGGGTCACCATTATAGGCAGCTACCACATCGGTAGCCAGTATTCTGCGCAATTCGGGCATACGGCTGATAAATTGAGCCGATAATCTTCCGGCCTCTTCGCGTTTTGAATCGGTACAACAATCGCAGTCGGGGCCACTTGCAAAGCAAAGACCCGATAAGATTTGGTCGCTCAAAAGGTTAAAGAGTTTCTCCGTGTTTACGCCAATGTGATAAGTGATGGTTCGGCTGTTGATGGTAGAGTTTCCAAAGTAGCCAGGGAAGATGATGGCACGTGCCAACTCTATGATCTCGCACAATACTCTTGCTGAGGGCAATGGTTCGCCATCTTTGTGCTGATGAAACAGTCCTTGATATGATTTGCTTTCCGATAGCTCATCGACTGCTTGTGTCAAAATGTGAGTAAAGTTTAGTGGATCCATTAGATTCCTTTATAACTTGTCAGTAATTAGCTGCAAATATACAAAATAAAGTGCTTATAATCGTTTAAATGATAGAACCTTTCCGCTTTTTAGTGTTTATTTCGTTTTGCATTAATATAATCTCTCTCCAATCAATATATTAAGGTAGATAGTAGAAGTTATAAAATATGGTGTCACGTGAAACAAAAAAGCCAATATATCACTATATCGGCTTTTAAAAAATTATATATGTAAAAGAAACAATTACTGAGAAAATTATATATCTCTACTATCCAATGTAACGGTCATTTCAGGAGCAAGTATATACTCTTTCTTTTTATTATTCCATTGGTAATAGTTAGTTGTAACAGTTTTTCCAGTGTATGTATATGTAATCAATAAATTGTTTTCCCATGTATTTTTAGCACTATTCCATTTTAATGTTTGGCTTTCAATCATTCTTTTATTATCGTCATACTTATAATTATGTTTCATATAGTTAGATAGAGAGTTTCCATCCATTTTATAAACAGTTTGGTCTAACATCACACCGTCTTTTTCATTGGTGTTGTAAATCAAATTGCCATCATTGCCACGTGCAGATAATGCTACTACGTTCACAAAAAGAATAACAAATAAGGTAAATACTTTGAATAAGGTTTTAGTTTTCATGATTTATATTTTTAGATTATAACTTTCAAATTGTAATCTGTATTTTGTAAATACGTGGCAAATATAGATATAAATCTGAAAATGCAATACTTAAAAAGATAAAACGGTGTCTATATGTCATATTTGTTAACTATTATCACTTTCAAAAAGTAATATAAACTTTCAAAATGACACTAACTGATTATTAAAACGTTGTACTTTCCAACATTTAGCATATAGAGTAATGTATTTTAATACAAAATTGTATGAATTGTTAAACTTTGTTGTTGTGATATTTTTATACTCAAAGTTGTGTGTTAAACTGTAAGTTACAGACTTTTATCGATTTAAAAATAATTTATTGACAAAGACTATCATGGGTTGCTACAATGCCTTTGCGTCAGTATCATATAACCGTATCAACACAATTCATAGCCGTTTTATCTTATTTATTTTATACAATCAAATGTAAAATAAAAGTCGTAAACAATGTGCAATTTCATCACACTGCTTACGACTTGTAACTATATTGATCTAAAATGGTCTATTTTATCAATGTGCTTCGAGCCAATTCTTTCCCCATCCATAGTCTGCTTTTAGTGGAACATGCATTTTATATGCTTTTTCCATTTCGTCAATTACCACATACTCAACGCGATCTTTTTCAGATTTAGGAACACTAAAGTTCAACTCATCATGTACTTGTAATATCATTTTTGCTTTCAAACCTTCGCTTTCGAAACGTTTTAAAATTCCAATCATGGCTACTTTTATGATATCAGCAGCACTGCCTTGAATCGGGGCGTTAATAGCATTTCGCTCGGCATAACCTCTAACAATGGAGTTTTTCGAATTGATATCCATTAAATATCGTTTGCGTTTAAATACTGTTTCAACATATCCTGCATCGCGCGCTTCATTGATACAATGATCCATATATTTTTTAATATCAGGATAGGTCGCAAAATATCCTTCAATTAGTTCTTTAGCCTCTTTTCTTTCAATATTTAAACGTTCGGCCAGTCCAAAAACAGATATACCATATATGATACCAAAGTTGGCCGTTTTGGCTTTACGGCGCATATCTTCGGTAACTTCAGATATGTCAACCTTGTATATTTTTGCTGCAGTTGCAGCATGAATGTCGTAACCACTCAAGAAAGCATCAATCATATTTTTATCTTCACTTAAATGGGCCATGATACGAAGTTCAATTTGCGAATAGTCGGCCGAGAAAAACTCACATCCCTCGTCTGCGATGAATGCTTTTCGAATTTCCTTACCATTATCATCTCTGATCGGTATATTTTGTAAGTTTGGATTGCTTGAACTAAGGCGTCCGGTGGCTGTTACCGTTTGATTGAAAGAGGTGTGAATTCTTCCTGTTTTCGGATTAATCAACTTAGGTAATGCGTCAATATAGGTCGATAGCAGTTTCTTTAAACCTCTATATTCTAATATTTTCTCAACAATTACATGTTTAGTTTTAATGCCTGTCAGCTCTTCTTCGGATGTAACATATTGCCCTGTTTTAGTTTTCTTAGGTTTTTCAACGATCTTCAACTTATCAAAAAGTATTTCACCTACCTTTTTAGGGGAGGACACATTAAACTCCTCTTCTGCTAAAATATGAATCTCTTTTTCAATCTCTCTCATTTTTTCACTAAAATGTTTCGACGAAAGTTTCAACGCTTGTGTGTCGAGCAATACACCATTGCGCTCCATATTTACTAGTACCGGAACTAAAGGCATTTCTATTTCGTAAAATAACTGTTCGGCATCTTGATCTTTTAGTGCTTTCTCTAATTTGTGTTTTAGCTTCAAAGTAACATCAGCATCTTCGCAAGCATAAACATAAACATCATCGGGTGTTAGGTCACGCATGCTTTTTTGATTTTTTCCTTTGGGCCCTATCAACTCATCAATATGGATAGTACGATAGTTAAGATATACCTCAGCCAAATAATCCATATTATGAGGAAGTTCAGGTTGTAATATATAATGTGCAATCATGGTATCAAAAAGAGGTCCTTTTACTGCAGCACCATAATTCAACAACATTATCATATCATATTTGATATTTTGCCCAATTTTAAGCGAAAGAGGATTTGCCAATGCCTCTTTAAATTCTGAAACAATATTTAATGCCTCTTCACGATCTTCGGGAATAGGAATGTAAACTGCTTCATTTTCGATTACACTGAAGCTCATTCCTACCAATTCTGCCTCCATCGGATCCATTCCTGTAGTTTCTGTATCTAGAGCGAAAGATTTTGCAGACATTAATTTTTCAATAAAAAACGCTCTATCCTCCTTATTCTTAAGTATTTGATATCTTACTGTGGCGTTGTTTAACCCTTCTACAATCGATTTTTTTTGATCATCTTCATGATCGGTCGTAATTTCTGCAAACAAATCGCCTTGAATTGGAGACGCTTGAGCAAAGAGAGGTCCCATTTCGGGAGATGGAGTAGGAGTCATCTCTTTTATGGATGCTTTGTTTTCTTTTTTAAACAAACGATCAATGAGAGCTCTGAATTCTAGATCCTCAAAAATCCGTCTTAACTCTTTTTCATCCGGTTCTTCACGAACCAGCGATTTCATATCCAACTTTATGGGAACATCCGTCTTGATGGTTGCCAAAAATTTAGAAAATATAATTTGCTCTTTATTATTTTCGATTTTCGATTTGAGTGCTCCCTTTAATTCGTCTACATGTTCGAGAAGATTTTCAATACTTCCGTATTCGGCAATTAGTTTTTGTGCCGTTTTCTCTCCCACACCCGGACATCCCGGAATATTGTCCGATGAGTCTCCCATTAATCCAAGCATGTCAATCACTTGTTTCGGATCTTTGATATCAAATTTTTCTATAATTTGATCAGGGCCCATTACTTCGAACTCTTTATCGCCATATTTAGGGCGATACATGAAGACGTTGTCCGATACAAGTTGTCCGTAATCTTTATCGGGTGTCATCATGTAGGTTGTGATCCCCTGTTTGCCGGCTTCGGTTGCTAAAGTACCAATTACATCATCGGCCTCGTATCCGTTAATCTCTAAAATAGGAATGTGATAGGCTTTGATAATTTCTTTTATGAAAGGTACAGCTTGACGAATCCCTTCGGGAGTGGCTTCGCGTTGTGCTTTGTACGCTTCGAATGCTTCATGACGAAAGGTAGGACCCGAGGGGTCGAAGGCCACACCAATATGTGTAGGGTTCTCTTTTTTCAAAACATCCTCCAATGTATTGACAAAGCCTAATATTGCAGAGGTATTGATACCTTTAGAGTTGATTCTCGGGTTCTTAATAAACGCGTAATAAGCGCGATAGATAAGCGCATACGCATCTAAGAGGAAAAGTTTATTATTATTATTCATGATCGCTACTTTATATTCTCTTTTTTCAAGGTAAAATTAGGAAAAAATACCGTATTAATTGTTTTATTATTACTTTTGTACCAAATAGTATAATATATTGTATGGATAGTTTATCGCAGATTCAATTACCAATTACCTCCGAGTTAGATGATTTTAAGAATCTATTTCGTTCATCTATGGTGAGTTCCAATAATTTGTTGTCGAGTGCTTTGGAGCACATACAGCAAAGAAATGGTAAAATGATGCGTCCTATCTTATTGCTATTAACCACTCGTCTTTTTGGTGACATTACGCCATCTGCACTACATGCTGCTGCCTCATTGGAGCTTCTTCACACTGCAAGTCTTATTCATGATGATGTAGTTGATGAGAGCACCGAACGTCGCGGACAGTTATCTTTAAACGCCATTTTCAATAATAAAGTTTCGGTTTTGGTTGGCGATTTTCTATTGGCTACCAGTCTTGTACATGCGGGTCGCTCTTCAAATTTCGAAATAATTGAGGTTATCTCACACTTGGGACAAGACCTATCGGATGGAGAAATACTACAGCTTACCAACATCTCGAATCCCGAATTTTCTGAAATCGCCTACTTTGATGTGATTCGGAAAAAGACGGCGGCTTTGTTTTCATCTTGTACACGTGCGGCGGCTCTTTCTACTCATGCTTCAGCCGATCAGGTAACCAAAGCTCATCTTTTGGGTGAATATATTGGTATTTGTTTCCAGATTAAAGATGATATCTTCGACTATTTCGACAGTAAAGAAATAGGTAAGCCTACCGGTATTGATATGTTAGAAGGTAAGCTTACACTGCCTATCTTATATGTTTTGAATACCCAAAAAGATCCTCAATATGTGGCCCTAGCCAGCAGTGTGAAATTAGGTAATGCTACCAATGAAGATATTCATACATTGATTGAATATGCTAAACAAGAGGGTGGGATAGAGTATGCTCAATCGGTGATGGATGAGTATAGAGATAAAGCCTTAGAAATACTTTCCGAGTTTCCCGAATCTCCTTACCGAAAATCAATCGAGTTGTATATTGACTTTGTAATCGATAGAAATAAATAAAGGTATCAATCAAAAAATTGATACCTTTTTCTATATAATCTATTCTTTTTACTCAATTAAAAGAAGTTTACCTCTTCGCCTACGATATCTGATAATAAATAGTTGGCTAAGCGGCTTGTTCCCAATCTGAAGTATTCAGCATTCAACCATTCTTCGCCCAATACCTCTTTTACAATGGTGTAATATACCAATGCGTCTTGTACTGTATTCATGCCTCCGGCTGGTTTGAAACCTATTTTGATACCTGTTTTATCGAAGTATTCTTTGATGGCTTCACACATCACATATGCCGCTTCGGGTGTAGCAGCAGGTTGCATTTTACCAGTCGATGTTTTGATGAAATCGGCACCTGCATACATAGATAGGATAGAAGCTTTCTTAATGTTAGATGCTGTTTTCAATGCGCCTGTTTCAAGAATTACTTTTAGATGAGCTTCGCCACACGCAGCTTTTATTTCTTGAATTTCCTCGCACATGGTTTGATAATCGCCGTCTAAGAACTGACCGATTGAAATAACGATATCAATTTCGTTGGCGCCATTCATTACTGTCAATGCTGTTTCGGCAATTTTCACTTCGATATACGTTTGTGAAGATGGAAAACCTGCAGCTACACAAGCAATATTTACGTTTTCTACTTGCAATGTATCTTTTACAATCTCAGCAAAATTAGGATATACGCAGATAGCCGCTACATTTTTAATATGAGGATATTTATCATCAAATTCATTCACTTTTTCAGTGAATTTCATAACGCTACTTACGCTGTCAGTACTGTTTAGTGTAGTCAAATCGATACAGCTAAAAAGTAATTCTTTTACCTCTTTCGTGTCATTTGCAGGCACTTTGTTCGCAATTAAATCGGCAACCTTAGCTTGGATATCTGCATCATTAAGGTTGGTTTTGTATTTAGCTAATGTAGCTTCATACTTACTTTGATTCAAATCCTTTTCCATCATATTTATCTAATTTGATATTGTTGATATGTCTTTTGTTATCTCTTTTTGTTTTCTTCTCGATGTTGTTTTTCAACGCTTCGGTAAGGTCTACACCCGTTTGATTGGCTAAGCAAATCAGCACCCACAAAATATCGGCCATTTCATCAGCCATATTATCTGTTTCGCCTGCTTTGAATGACTGATCGCCATACTTGCGTGCCATTACTCTTGCCAATTCGCCCACCTCTTCGGTAAGTATAGTCATATTGGTCAATTCGCTAAAGTATCGTACTCCATACTCCTTTATCCAACCATCAACTTGTTCTTGGGCCTCTTTTATAGTCATTATTCTTTGTTTTTAGTATCCATACAGATCGTTACCGGGCCATCGTTGAGTAATTCAACTTGCATATCTGCGCCGAAAGTCCCTGTGCCTATACTCTTCCCTAAACTAGAACTTAGCTCCGAGCAAAATTGTTCGTATAAGGGGATAGAAATATCGGGTTTGGCCGCTTTAATGTAGGCCGGTCTGTTGCCTTTTTTAGTCGATGCATGCAATGTAAATTGGCTAACTAGGAGTATTTCTCCGTCAATATCTATCACCGAGCGATTCATGACGCCGTTCTCATCATCGAAAATTCGTAGATTTACAATTTTCTTGCAGAGCCAATCTATATCTTCTTTGCCATCTGAATTTTCAATACCCACCAAGATTAACATCCCGTTTTTAATGGCCGATTTACAAACATTGTCTATCGTCACTGAAGCGTGTTTCACGCGTTGAATAACAACTCTCATGATCTAATTTATTATCAAAACAGATACAAAATTACAAAATAGAGCGGATATTCGATGTTTATCGCCTCTTTTTATACATTACTCACAATTGCTCTTTAATTAATTGTGCTTTCGAGAATCCTACCACAGCAGCCAGTTCTCCTATTGACGCTTCTTTAATTCGTTTTACACTTTTAAACTCCTGCAAAAGCGATGTTTTTGTTTTAACACCTATGCCTTTGATGTTATCGAGGGCAGAGGCCACTTGTCTTGCACTGCGTTTATCGCGATGAAAGGTGATGGCGAAACGATGTACTTCGTCTTGAATTTGTGCCAGCAACCTAAATAGGGGTGTACCCTGTTTTAGTCCAATGGTTTGTTGTGGAAAGCCATATAAAAGTTCCGAAGTACGATGTTTTTTATCTTTTGCCAGTCCGGCTATCGGTATCTCTATATTGATCTCATCTAGCGCTTGTTTTATGGCGCTCATTTGCCCCTTTCCTCCATCAGCTATAATTAGGTCGGGTAGAGTAGATTCTTCTTCTACGGCTCTTAAATAACGTCGTTTTACAATTTCTCTCATCGACGCATAGTCGTCGGCTCCTTCTACCGTTTTAATGTTGTATTTGCGATAGTCTTTTTTAGAGGGTTTAGCCTTTTTAAATACCACGCATGCAGCAACGGCATCCGATCCTTGAATGTTAGAGTTGTCGAAACATTCAATCTGCATCGGAAGTTTATCTAAATGCAGTTCTTGTTGTATCTCCTTCAACAAACGGATACTTCTTTGCTCAGGGTTTAGCTTTTCTGCCTGTTTTAAGCGATCGGCTTTATATTGCTTCACGTTTAGTTGCGACAGATCTAACAATTTCTTTTTATCTCCCCTGACTGGAACGCTAAATTGTACATTGTTTAGCTCAATATCGAGCATGAATGGTACGATGATTTCTCTGGAGCTACTCTTGTATCGTTCTCTCATTTCCACAATACCCAATGCCAGTAGTTCTTCTTTCGACTCGTTTAATTTCTTCTTATACTCAAAAGTGAATGCTTGGTTGATGGCACCATTTACTATATGCAGGTAGTTGATGAATGCCGATCCTTCGTCTTCTTCAATAGAGAATACATCTATGTTGTGCAATACGGCACTCACTACTTCCGATCTCGATCGATAATTCTCGATTAATTCGTACTTTTCTTTAATTTTTTGTGCCTCTTCAAAGCGCATTTCACTCGCAAGATCATTCATCTGTTTTAAAAGAACCTTGCTTACCTCTTGCGTGTTGCCTTTTAATATCTCTTTTATTTGGACAATGTTTTTAAGATAATCGTCATGCGATTGTAGTCCGATGCAAGGACCCGCACATTTTTTAATGTGATAATCTAAACATACGTTGTATTTGCCCGATCGAATGTGTTCGGGACTAAGGTTAAGATTGCAGGTTCGGATAGGATAGAGGTGTTTAATTAAATCGAGCACGGCATTCATCGACGGAAGATGGCTGTAAGGGCCAAAGTAGGTCGATCCATTGCGAATAATCTTTCTGGTTTTAAACACCCGTGGAAAATATTCGTTTTGCACGCATATCGAAGGGTAGGTTTTATCGTCTTTGAGTAAAACGTTGTAGCGTGGTTTGTATTTCTTGATTAAATTGTTTTCGAGCAATAGGGCATCTTCTTCAGAGTTTACCACGATATATTTGATGTCGGCAATCTTGCTTACCAGCACTCTTGTTTTTCCGGGTTGATGCTCTTTGTTGAAATAAGAAGAAACACGTTTCTTTAGATTTTTAGCCTTTCCAACGTATATAATAACTCCTTCGTCATTTAAGTATTGATAAATGCCGGGTTTATCTGGAAGGTTTAATACGATACCTTTTAAATAAACATCTTTCTCTTTTTTATTACTCGTTTCCATATCAATTAAAAAAGGGTGTAGATTTAACTACACCCTACAAATATAAAAAATATTATCAATATAGTTTCTTATACCGAAAGAATTGATTCTACCTCTACATCATCGCCAAATAGGCTCATGCCATTTAACTCTTTTAGTTCAATAATAAAGTTGACATATACTTTTTTGGGCTTCATCTTTTTTACAAGTTCGCAAGCCGCCTTCATTGTGCCGCCTGTAGCAAGTAAGTCGTCGTGAAGTAAAATCACATCATTCTCGTTGATGGCATCTTTATGAATTTGAACAGTGTCTTTGCCATACTCTTTGTCGTAGCTTTGTTCAATCGTTTCGGCAGGAAGTTTTCCCGGTTTTCTGATTGTTACAAATCCGGCATTAAGACGAGTAGCCAAAACGGGTCCCATGATAAACCCTCTCGACTCTATTCCGACTACTTTTGTAATGCCTTTATCTTTGTACATATCGTACATTGTATCCGATAGAATGCGCAAACATTCTGCGTCTTTAAATAGGGTGGTTACATCGTAGAACAAAATACCGGGGATTGGGAAATCGGGTACTTGACGAATGCTTTTAATTAGTTTTTCTTTGCTCATATTCATTGAATTAAATCGTTTTCTTAAATTGTTTGTTTCACGTGAAACGCTTCCTTATCTACCCGATAAAACCAGCAGCACATTGATGTCGCTTGGAGATATGCCCGGTATACGGCTAGCTTGCGCTATGGTTTCGGGATCAATCTTACTTAGCTTCTGACGGGCTTCGGTAGATAACGATTGTATCGAGTTATAATCGAATTTGCCTTTGATCTTGATAGACTCTAATCGTAGCAATTTGTCGGCTATGATTCTTTCACGTTGTATGTATCCTTCGTATTTAATTAAGATTTCAGCCGCTTCAATAATCTCCTCTTTGCGCTCTGTTATCTCATCTAACAAACGTTTGAATGCCGGTACATGTTCGGCAATATTATCGATTGTTATTTGCGGGCGATTGATTAAATCGATCAACTTGCATCCTTGACGCAATGGGGTTGTACCAATAGCTTCTAAAGCATCGTTTATTAGCGCAGGCTTAATCGAATACTTTTTGGCGAACTCTACAATAGTATCGATGGCTTCGCGCTTTTTAAGCAATAATGCGTATCTGTCATCTTTTACCAATCCGAGTTTTCTGGCTCTTTCGGTAAGGCGCATATCGGCATCATCCATGCGTAGTAAAATGCGATATTCGGCGCGAGAGGTAAACATTCTATAAGGCTCGTCTACTCCTTTGGTCACCAAATCATCGATTAAAACACCTATGTATGCTTCGTCTCTACCTAGTACGAAAGGTTCTCCGCCATGGCAGTTGATGTGTGCGTTGATACCGGCAATGATACCTTGACCACCTGCTTCTTCGTATCCGGTTGTACCGTTTACTTGTCCTGCAAAGAATAGATTTTTAATTATCTTCGATTCCAACGTGTGTTTTAGTTGGGTAGGGTCGAAGAAGTCATACTCAATAGCATATCCTGGGCGATAAATCACCAAGTCTTTGAATGCCGGAACTTTTCTAAGAGCATTGATTTGAATATCCATGGGCAGCGAAGAAGAGAATCCATTTAAGTAAAACTCTTGTGTGGTTTCGCCTTCGGGCTCTAAGAATAATTGGTGTAAATCTTTATCCGGAAATGTTACAATCTTTGTTTCAATGCTGGGGCAATAGCGTGGACCAATACTCTCAATTTGTCCGTTGAATAGGGGAGAATCTTTCAATCCATCTCTCAGTATATCGTGCACTTCGCTATTGGTGTAGCAAGTCCAGCAAGGTAGTTGTTTCAAATGGCGGATACCCGTATCCATGAATGAAAACTTGTGGAAGTCGTTTTCTCCGTCTTGAACGTCCATTAAGTCGTAATTCACGCTACGGCCGTCGATGCGTACCGGTGTACCGGTTTTCATTCTATCGCTGGTAATGCCATGTCGTGTAATCGACTCGGTTAATAGGTAGGATGCCGGCTCGGCCATACGTCCGCCCGGTAGCATAGTTTTTCCTACATGCATAAGCCCGTTGAGGAATGTTCCGGCGGTAATCACAATACACTTGGCTTTGAACTCTACGTCCCAAAAGGTTTTCAAGCCTATTACTTCGCCATTTTCAACCAATATCTCTTTTACGGTATCTTGCCAAATATGTAAGTTAGGAGTGTTTTCGACTACCTCTCTCCATGCCCAAATAAACTTGTTACGGTCGCATTGTGCACGTGGACTCCACATGGCAGGCCCTTTCGAGCGGTTCAGTATTCTGAATTGAATGGCAGTTTTATCTGTAATCAATCCCATCATACCTCCCAGTGCATCGATTTCGCGAACAATCTGTCCTTTGGCGATACCCCCTACAGCAGGGTTACAGCTCATTTGGCCAATCTTGTTCATGTCCATGGTGATGAGACAGGTTTTCGATCCTAAATTGGCAGCGGCAACAGCTGCTTCACAGCCGGCATGTCCTGCCCCAATTACAATCACATCGTATTTAAAATCCATTTTTCGTTATCTTTTTGTACTGCAAAGTTACTAAAAAGAATGCAAACTCTTGAGATTTAGCAAAATCATAATGAATTTGTTAACAGCCCGATATTGTTTTTTAAGTATTTACTTGACTTTGTGTATGTTATTTGCTATTATTAAAGGTTTTCACCCTTCCTGCTTCACTTGTTATTCTATACATTTAAGGCTCACGATGAAAAATAGAATCCCTGTTCTGTTTTCATTGTGAGCCTTATCTATGGGTATGCTACAGATCTGCTATTCTTTCGCTTTGAGCATTTCTAAAGCTTTATTCTCGGCAGCTTCCATGATTTCTCTTTCTCCGGGACCTTTGTCGTTGATGCCACAAAGATGTAGAATGCCATGAATAATGGTGCGATGCAGTTCGTCATTATAATTCTGCATAAATTGGTCGGCATTGGTTTTAACCGTATCCAAGCTGATAAATAGATCGCCCGAAATACGATTGCCTTCGGTATAATCGAACGTAATGATATCGGTAAAGTAATCGTGCTCCAGATACTGACGATTTACCTCTAAGATTTTATCGTCCGAACAAAAGATGTAAGCAATTTCGCCTACACGTTTGCCATAACTGTTGGCAACCTCTTTCACCCATTCCGTTGTGATTCTTTTCTTTATTTCGGGCATTTTTACGCCCTCTGCATGATAAGTAATAGCCATATATATATAATTGTTGGTTTAATAAAAGAACAAATAACTCATGAAGATGGCTGCGATGATACCCGAAAAATCGGCAATCAATCCGCAAGTTACAGCATTGCGTGTTTTGCTGATTCCTACACTGCCGAAGTAGACAGCCAGTATATAAAATGTAGTATCGGATGCACCTCTCACCACACAACTCACACGACCCACAAATGAGTCGGCACCATGCTGCTGCATGGTGTCAATCATTAATCCGTTGGCACCACTTCCGCTTAGCGACTTCATGATGCCTGTAGGCAATGCTTCGACAAACGATGTATCTAAACCGGCAGCTCCTACCAAATAGCCGATTCCATCGGTTATAATATTCATTCCTCCCGAAGTTCGAAATACGGCGATAGCCACCAAGAAAGCTACCAGATAAGGAATAATTCGCACAGCGGTAGTGAATCCCTCTTTTGCCCCTTCTACAAATGCGTCGTACACATTTATCTTTTTGCGCACTCCACTCAGAATAAACATCACGATAACGCCAAACAATATCATGTTGGCTATTAGGGTGGAGTAAATACCCATCTCTTCGCGCGATACTACATTGAATAAATAGATCAATCCACCAAAAAAAAGACTCAGAATGGCTACTAAAATAAGTATAGGTCGGTTGATTAAGTTGATGCGTTGCGACAGGCTCACTGTGACAACACCTACCATGGTAGAAATAAATGTACTCAACAAAATGGGGATAAATATATCGGTGGGGTTGGTAGCTCCCAGTTGCGAACGATACACCATGATGGATATGGGTATAAGAATGAGCCCAGAGGTGTTAATGACCAGAAACATAATCATGGGATTGCTGGCGGTATCTTTTTTAGGATTCAACGCTTGCAACTCCTGCATGGCTTTCAGTCCCATAGGAGTGGCTGCATTATCGAGTCCCAGCATATTGGCCGACATATTCATAAATATAGATCCCATCACCGGATGCCCTTTGGGTATATCGGGAAATAGTTTGCAAAACACCGGACTTAACCAATGTGCCAAAGTATTGATTAAACCACTCTTTTCGCCAATCTTCATGATGCCGAGCCACAACGATAATACCCCGGTAAGTCCTAGTGATATCTCGAAAGCTGTTTTCGACGAATCGAAAGTAGACTGTATGATCTCTGTAAAAATTTGCGTGTTGCCGCTTATCAATAGCTTGCCTAAAGCTACTATCAGAGCCACTACAAAAAAGCCTATCCAAATGTAATTCAATACCATGTTCTTGTGTATATTTCACAAAAATAGAGATAACTTTCTAATTCTCTCAATAAATAGCTACTTTTGACATGCTAATCTACTCTATTATGACATCAAAAGCCCAACTCATTCAGTGCGAACTCGAGACCTATATTGATCCGGTAAAGCGCGAGTATCTACCTAAATTTTTTAAAACCGGCAAAGGCCAATATGGCGAAGGCGACCGCTTTCTGGGTATTGTTGTGCCGCATACACGAATTGTGGCCAAGCGCTATAAAGATGCCGATTACCATACTATCGACGAGCTACTGCAAAGTTCTTGGCATGAATGTAGGCTTTGTGCCCTTTTAATACTGGTAGAACGCTTTAAGAAAGCCAACCCCGAAGAGCGAAAACGAATCTATGAGTTTTACCTTTCGAATACCCATCGAGTAAACAATTGGGATTTAGTAGATCTTTCGGCTCCTACCATCGTGGGGCTTTATTTACAAGACAAGCCACGTACCGACCTTGTGCGGTTGGCCAACAGCAGTTTGCTTTGGGATCAACGCATTGCCATTGTGGCCAATTGGACATTGATCAGAAAAGATGACTATATGGATGTGTTGGCGCTTTCGGAATTGTTGTTGCATCATCCTCACGACTTAATGCAGAAAGCCATTGGTTGGATGCTTCGCGAAGTGGGAAAACGCAATAAAGATATTTTGGTGCAGTTTTTAGATCGACACAGTACCGTAATGCCTCGTACCATGTTGCGTTATTCTATCGAGAAATTTCCCGAAGATGAGCGTCAATACTACTTGAAACGTAAATCGTAGTTTGCTACAATCAACGTTGTTCATTGTTATATTCTACATATTACATCTTAACAACTAACGTATAGTTTGTTGAGGTTTTATATTTGCCCTACCTCAATGTTTCGATCTGTTTTTTTGAAAGGTGTGTTCCTTTTTGGTGATACAGGTTATTCACCAACGTGAATGACCTATCTCACTGTTGTGAATAAGCTGTTTCACCCACATGAATCGCCTCGTTTTAGGTCCCATCGAGGCATTGGGACATAAAAAAACTCCCTGTTCATCCAATCAGATGTATCAGGGAGTTTCCGTGTGTTAAGTCATAACTTACTTCTTTTTCTTAGGATTGCGGCGTGCCCATCCGTCTTCACTGAAATCAGGTTCGGGTTGGTTGAAAAACTTTTGCCAGTTATCCTTTTGACCACGCGAGTTTGTATAACCGCGTTCTTCGCGTGATGGTTTTGTCTTTTGTTCGCTAGAATTCTCTCTCTTTGGTCTGTCATTGCGACGGCTGCTATTGTCCTTGTTGTAAGAACCACGTCCGCCTCCACCTCTGTTGCCTTTTCTACCGCCTTCGGTAGAATCTTCATCGGCAAACTCTACTACAACCTTACGGCCGTTGTGGTTGGCTTTATTTAATGCTTTCACTACGATTTGGGCTTCTTTTTCGTCTACTTCGAAGAAAGAGAAGTTTTTCATCAAATCGATTTTACCCAATTCGATACGACCGCGTGTATTGTTATTGATCAAAGTAATCAGTTCGTGTGGATAGAAACTGTCTGTTTTGCCCAGATTGATGAACAAACGTTTGAATCCGGCTTGCGCTTTGCGGCTTCTTTCACCACGTTCGCCACGTCTGTCGCCTCTTTCGCCACGATCGCCACGGCTATCGGTAGCAGTTTCGATATCGCCTTTACCACGGTAGTAGTCTAAGAAGCGGTTGAATTCGTGCGAAACCACACGTTTAATCAAATCTTCTTTGCTCAACCACTCCAGCTTACGGTAAATTTCGGGCATGAAGTCGTTGATCTCTTCTTCGTTTACTTTTACCTTTTCAAGATCATCGATAACTTTTACGAGTTGTTTTTCGCAAATTTCTTTTGAGGTAGGAAGTTCTCCTGCCACAAATTTTTTGCTCATGATGCGTTCAATTTCGCGCATCTTTCCTTTTTCGCGAAGGTTGATGATGGCAATAGAAACACCTGTCTTGCCGGCACGACCGGTACGACCGCTACGGTGTGTATAACTTTCCGAATCGTCGGGCAAACCATAGTTGATAACGTGGGTAAGATCGTCTACATCAAGACCACGTGCAGCCACATCGGTTGCTACCAATAATTGGATATTGCGAATACGGAATTTTTGCATAACAGCATCGCGTTGTGCTTGCGACAATTCACCGTGTAGCGAATCGGCATTGTAACCCTCTTGCATCAATTTATCGGCAATCTCTTGTGTCTCTTTACGAGTGCGGCAGAAAATAATACCGTAAATTTGTGGATTACAGTCGGCAATACGCTTTAATGCTGCATATTTATCTTTTGCATGAACGGTGTAAGCAATGTGTTGTACGTTATTGCTAGCTTCGTTTTTGCGACCAATAGTAATCTCTTTTGCATTGCGCAAATAGTTTTTAGAGATACGTGCTATTTCAGGACTCATTGTAGCCGAGAAAAGCAATGTATTTCTATTTTCGGGAACATCGGCCAAAATAGCGTTGATGCTATCGGTAAAGCCCATGTTAAGCATCTCGTCGGCTTCGTCTATAACAACGCTGTGTACAGTCGAAAGAGATACTGTTTTGCGTTGCATCAAATCGAGCAAACGACCCGGTGTAGCCACAATAATGTGAACGCCGCGTTTTAAGCTACGAATTTGGCTGTCTATAGATGAACCTCCATAAACCGGCAAAACTTTTAAACCATCAATGTATTTAGAATAATCATTCAAATCGCCAGCAATTTGTAAGCAAAGCTCACGAGTTGGGCAAAGAATAAGTGATTGTGGAACACGATTTTTTACGTTTATTTTCTGAACAACAGGCAAACCGAAAGCAGCTGTTTTACCTGTCCCTGTTTGGGCAAGTGCCACTACATCATTGTTTTCGCCTAAAAGGTAAGGAATCACTTCCTCTTGTACGGGCATAGGATTCGCATATCCCATCTCCTCTATTGCTCTTCGTATCTCCGCAGATACTCCGAGTTCTTCAAATGTCTTCATTAACTATCTGTATATCTTTGTATATGGGTGCAAAGGTAGTCAAAATAAGCGAATAATAGAGTTCATACCCCAATTATTCGAGCATAATGCATCGAAGCTTATTCTTATCATCTTCACTTAACCCGATTTGTTGTTCTAAGTAAGTGGTAGGATCACCGCTTATCTCAGTTATTTCCGCTCTTGCGGCTGTAATAAATTTTTCTTTGGCAGTATACAAACATGTTACAGCTTCTTGTGAAACCTGTGGAAGCTTATAAGCATAATCATAAGCTTTTGGGATGTTGTAATAATCGTTGCTAAGCATGTAATCTTGGATAATGGTATTATCATTTACCCCCAGAGCTGCAAGTATAAGTGCCGAAGCTACCCCTGTTCTACCTTTTCCTGACGAGCAGTAAACAATAACAGGGTAATTTTCCTCATTGAGCAAAACATCGAAGAGCTGCTTTAGCTCTGCTTGGTTGTTGGTAATGAGATTGCGATTGAATTGCTTTACATAACCTTCAACAGTTTTGCTATTGACCACTCCACGCTGTATCTTCATAATTAAAGTATCGAGCATGGTGACATTTATCGGGATATGAACCAGGTTTGCTTTGATTAAATCGTGTGCAAGCGATGATTGTTCCCTTTCTGTACGAAGATCAATTAAGGTTTTTATACCAATATTGCGTAACTCTTTTACCGCCGATGGACGCAGATCTTCGATTTTAGCTGAACGATACAACTTTCCCCATTTCACACTCTTGCCAGTTTCGGTCGATTTGTAGCCACCAAAATCTCTGAAGTTCTGGATACCTGGAATGTTAACATTTCGCGAAGCTATTTTTACCCGGTATTTATTGTCGAATACCATCGAATAAAAATATCGTTGAGTGGGATTGTTGGTAATGATCGTCATCTTACCCTCCGATATATTGCACTGTGTAATAGGTTTTACTTCAGGAATATAGTTCGGATCTAAAGAGGAGTAAACTTTTACTTGCCCGGGTAAACTGGGCGAAACCTCCCATTTGATAATACTATTTCCAACATAATTTTCTTCACAAACAGCCGAAATTGTAGGTGCTGTTTTAGAACATGAAGATAAGAATAAAGATATAGTAATACAGGAAAATAGGATTTTATACATCTACTGTTGCCTCTTAATGGAATGCAAAGATAGATAATATTTACATTAGATGTTAATTGCTTTGTGTTTATTAGTCAAACTACAGTTCCTTTAACATGCACAATATGAGTATTTTGTTTGTTATTTTGTTACATGTTGTATCGTATAGAAGTTGATTGATTATTATTTTAATTACTTTTGCGCTTTCAAATAGAAAAATGATAATTTATAATATGAATAAAATAAACGGATTCCTTTACGGACTCACCTCGTCGGCCTCTTTTGGTTTAATACCACTATTTGCTATTCCTGTTATGCAACAAGGAATGGAGTTTAATTCTATCTTGCTTTATCGCTTTATTTTTGCAGCTATCGCACTGGCTTCTATCATGCTATTGCGCAAAGAGAGCTTCAAGCTTCGTTTAAAAGAGCTTCCGCTGCTGTTGCTATTATCGTTTATGTATTTAATGTCGGCTCTATTTTTGTTTTGGGGATACAAATATATGGCCAGTGGCATTGCTACGACACTGCATTTTATGTATCCGGTGATGACTACCTTTATTATGATGTTCTTTTTTGGTGAGAAAAAATCATTCTGGCGCTTGTTTGCTATTCTTCTGGCAGTAATAGGTGTATTCTTGTTGTCGTATGTTAAAGGCGGAGGACAGGCCGGTTGGATCGGCATATCGATTGTGTTGTTATCGGCATTGGCTTATGCCCTTTATCTAATTACAATCGGACAGATAAAGGGGGTTCAAATAAAAGGAATCGTGCTCACGTTTTATGTATTTCTTTTTGGTAGTATATTTCTATTGGCCGGTACATTTGTTTTCGACACCATACAGCCCATTACCAATTGGAATACAGCCGGAAATCTAATTATGTTGGCCATCATTCCTACAGTAATATCTAATTTGGCTTTGGTACAAGCAGTCAAGAGCATTGGTTCAACACTTACTTCTGTATTGGGAGCTATGGAGCCTGTTACAGCTGTATGTGTTGGTATCACTATCTTTCATGAGGCTTTTACTGCTAACATTGGAATGGGTATTGCGCTAATAATAGCTGCCGTTATTATTATTATATTAAAGAAATAGAATGAATGACTACTGAATCGTCAGTTCATTGATGATGTGTGATGCTTTGCCATATTGTTCGATAACAAATAGCATGTATCGCACATCAACACCAATACATCTTTGCATTTGTGGATTGAAGGCAATATCGCTACTCATTGCTTCCCAGTTTCCATCGAAAGCCAATCCTATTAATTCGCCTTCGCCATTGAACATGGCACTCCCCGAATTGCCTCCGGTTATATCATTGTTTGAGATAAAACATACACGCATTTCTCCGTTTTTGTCGGCATATCTTCCATAATTGCCTTGGCTGAATAGCTCTAGAAGTTCGGGACTCACCTTAAAATCGGCATCGTCATTGTGCTTTTTCGACTTCTCGACAATACCCAATGGTGTAGTATAATAGTTGAAGAAAGCACCGTCGTAAGGCTTGTATCCTTGAATTGTTCCGAAACTTAATCGCATTGAGAAGTTGGCATCCGGATAAAATTGATTTGTTGCGTACATGCGTCGCATAGCACTATTTAGCAATCGTTCTCCTTTTGATATCTCTTCGTTGGATTGCTCCATGGTATGATTTAGCTCCATCGCATAGGTCAATGCATCTAATGTAACGGTCACTGCCATATCATCAAGAATGCTATATGTACTATCTCTTTCCAAAAAGCGTCGAAGCCCATTCATGTTGGTAAACTCTGATTTTTCATACAAATCATTCACAAATAGATCGATGTCGTTCGCATAATAAGTCTTTATCGAATCATATAAAGGAGGCATTTTATAGCCCTTCATGTAGTGAGGATATTGTTTTAATAGATTGGCAAAAACATCTTTGTCGACAGCAGGCTCGTAATTGTTGTATTTTTGAACCAATGCCATGAGGTTTCTTTCCACATCAAGCGAATCGGCTTCAAAATCAAAATTTAAGGTCTCAAGCGAGAGTTGTATTAACTCAACACTATTTAAAAAGGCTTCCACATAGAAATAAAACTCTTTATTCAAACTATCGCGCGATGCATAAGCTCTTTCTAAATGGATGAATAAACTATCTAACTTTTCTTTCTCTTCGGGATGATGATTGATCCATGCTTCCAATGTTCTCTCTTGCATTTTTTTCTTTTCAATGATGTCTAATGCCTTGATTGATTGGTTTTTTCCGATGCTGTTTTTCCAATAGTTAGAACTTTCTGCATATTTGGCCGCATATTGAATCCGTATTTCATCGAAATGATTCATCCAGTTTTTCCATACATCTTGTTTGATGCCTCGCATATCAATCATCGATTGATTTACCCCTTTCATCATCTCTTCGATACCATACGATGATAGATATCTTTCGGTAGTTCCCGGATAGCCCATAGTCATACAGAATGACCCTTCTTGATATCCTGATAAAGATATTGGAGCTACATAAGATGGTTGGTATGGAATATTTTCGGTAGAGTAAGAAGCGGGCTGATTGTCTTTTCCGGCATAGATACGAAATACACAGAAATCGCCTGTATGACGTGGCCACATCCAATTGTCTGTATCCCATCCAAACTTACCGATAGATGCCGGAGGAGCAAATACAAGGCGTACATCCTCATAGTCTCGATAAACAGATAGCCAATACTCATTTCCGGCATAATACGAATCGACCACACCTATCAATGTGCTATCTTCTAATGCTACTTCGTTGGCGATAATATAAGATAAAGAATCGATGATGGATCCTCTTTCATACTCAGTGGCTGTAGCCGGAACGTGGCTTAATATACGCTTTGTCACATCTTCAGAGCGTATTAAAAAACGAACATAAAGCTCAGGATTGGGAAGCTCTTCGGAAAGCGATTGCGCTACAAAACCATTTTCTGTATAATCGTGCTCTACCGATGAATGTTGTTGAATACTATTAAAGCCGCAATGATGATTGGTAAAAACCAATCCATCGGCTGAAACAACTACACCCGAACAGAAACCACCAAAGTTGACCACCGCATTCGACAAAGAGTTGTGCTTAGGGCTGTATACCTTATCGAATGGAATTTTAAGACCTAAGTCGTGCATGGTGGCTTGCATGGGTTTATTGATGCTGCCCAACATCCACATACCCTCATCGGCAAAAGATGTGGTGGTATAGAGTGCCATCATAAGCACAAAAAGGAGTTTATGTTTCATAGTATTTTTCTTTAGGAGTTAACTTATTGAATAATCAGCTTGATGTTATTCGATTTTAAACGGGCTTGTAGCCACTGTTTAATTTTTTCCGTCTCTTTCGTTCCAGGATGGTTTTCGAAATCTAATATGGCTACTTCGAAGGTGTCTTTTTTCATTGACTCAACACTTACCTCCACCATTCTTGATACACCTATATTTTGTATTCCGGGAAATAAAACTTTCATTTCAGGGATTAATGAGTTATTTATTTCGTCATAACTCTTATATCGTTGTAATTCGGTTTCTAAATGACTGATTTGCGAACGTTGTTCGAGCAATCGCTGTTCGCTGTTTTTGTAGAAGTCTTCCATCAACATCGCTTTCATCGATGTCATGTCTATTTGGTTGCCATTCATACCCTGCATTACTGTCAACTTTGTTTCTCCTAATTTATAGTTTTTGAGCATATCGCGTGCAATAGCTAACGATGCTTCGGGCACATCTTCGCCCAATAAAACGACTTTAATCTCTTTTTCTTCGTAGTTTATTTTTTTATCAATCACTTGTGTATTGATAAAAGCAAGCTGCTCGTTAATAAACTTATTGGCAGCGCTCTCATAAAAGGTTATCTTAATAATATCGAAGGTAAGATAAATAGCCGGGGCCATCGTTATTATGGCAATAAGTATGATGTATTTTCGTACTGTTGACTCTCTTTTTTTATCCACAAACTCTTTGCGTTTGAAGTGCATGACTCTCACACCGATAAAAGTAGCAACACTGATAAATACTGAATTAATGAAATATAGATAGAAGGCACCTAGAAAATAGACTAAGTTGCCCGATGCAATTCCATATCCTGCCGTACAAAGTGGAGGCATCAAAGCGGTAGCTATAGCTACTCCCGGTATAACATTGCCTTTTTCTTTAGTAGAGAGTGCTACTACCCCTGCCATACCGCCTAATAATGCAATAAATACATCATATATAGAAGGCGATGTACGTGCCAATAGTTCGGAGCGAGCTTCGGCTATCGGTGTAAACAAAAAGTAGATGGTAGCTGTAATGACACAGAACATGGTAGTGATAAAGTAACTCTTTAAAGAACGTTTCATCAACTCAAAATCGTTCATTCCTACCGATAATCCTACCCCCATAATAGGTCCCATTAATGGAGATATCAACATGGCTCCAATAATAACCGCCGTCGAGTTCACGTTGAGGCCTAATGATGCCATGAACACTGCAAAAATCAAAATCCAAAGATTTGCACCTTTAAACTCAACTCCTTTGCGGATAGATTCTATGGTTTTTATTTCGTCTTCTTTGTCTTTTCTAAGGTCAAGATACTCGTTGATAAACTTCTTGACAGCTAATACATTGCGTTGGTCTGCTTTCATAAGTTATTTTTTTACGAAACGGTTGATAAGGGGTATTTGGTTCAGTGGTAAGTCGCGTTTTATAATAAAACCTATAAATGCTAATAGCAATAGGGTGCGAATTATCATAGTAAGCCATAATGGCCCGTAATTGAAACAGTAACCAGTAATAAATAACGATGTTGCTAAGATGGTATATAGTGCAATCCCTTTCATGTCATAGTTGATAGGATATTTTTTTTGGCCTACAAAATAGGAGAGTAGCATGGCTACGCCATAACCGGTAAACCCTGCCCATGCGCAGGCCATATATCCATAAATAGGAATCAAAAATATATTCATTAAGATAACAATAAGGCAAGCAATTATCGAAAAATAAGCTCCCCAACGGGTTTGATCTGTCAACTTATACCAGAATGAGAGGTTGAAATAGATACCCATAAAGAGTTCGGCCATCATTACGATCGGTACTACTCGCAGTCCTTCCCAGTAGTCTTTCCCGATTAGATATTTAAGAATATCGAGATAAAACATCACACCTAAAAAGCCCAGAAGTGCAAAGATGATAAAGTATTTCATGGCCATGGCATAGAGATTCTTATTATCTTTTTCTTTACTTTTTCCAAAAACGAATGGCTCGTAAGCAAAGCGGAATGCTTGTATAAACATCACCATCACCATGGCTATTTTGCTTGTGGCTCCATAAATACCTAGTTGAACATCAGCCATAGCTCTATCAGGATACACAAATGGGAAGATAATACGGTCGGCTACTTGGTTTAGAATACCCGCAATACCCAATATCATAATGGGGAAGGAGTAGTTGAACATTCGTTTTACCAACGGGCGGTCGAACTCATACTTAAATCCTCTTAATTGTGGAATCAAGCAGAGCATTACTACCGATGTACAGATTAAGTTAATAAAGAAAGCTGCGCCTACATTGGTTCCCTTCATGAAAACAAAATAGATGATATTCAGGAGTATGCTCGTTACAATGAAAAGCATCTTTAGTGCAGCAAACCTGATGGGACGTTTCTGGTAACGTAGATATGCAAAAGGAATACTCTGAATGGCATCCATTGCAATGACTATTAACATCATACCCAAATACCATGGATTATTTCCAAATCCCATCCAATTGGAGATGGGTTGTAAAAAAACAAGACAGACAAATAGAAATGAGAGCGCAATGATGCCAACTGCTATCAACGTAGTAGAATAGACTCTTGCGGGGCTTTCTCCATCTTTATTCGCAAAACGGAAGAAACCCGTTTCCATGCCGCATGTTAGCAATACTAAAAGAAGTGCTGTGATGGCATACATTTGTGTGATTACTCCATAATCGCCCGTAGAAGCAGGCATAGTAAGGGTGTAAATAGGCACCAACAGGTAGTTCAGGAAACGTCCTACTATGCTGCTAATGCCATATATTGCTGTGTCTTTTACAAGCGACTTTAGTTCTGCCATGCATTTATTTTTTAAAAAAGAGTGTGTTGCGAACTGGATGATATTCTACCTAAATGTTGATAGGCCAATTCGGTCACTTCTCTTCCGCGGGGAGTACGCTTTAAGAAACCCTCTTTAATGAGGAATGGTTCGTATACCTCCTCGATGGTTCCCGGATCTTCGCCCAAAGCAGTTGCAATGGTGGTGATACCCACCGGACCTCCCTTAAATTTATCAATAATCGTACAAAGTATTTTGTTGTCTATCTCGTCTAAACCATATCTGTCAATATTAAGCGCTTCGAGTGCATAATTTGATATTTCAGTATCTATCGCTCCTGAACCTTTGACTTGTGCAAAGTCTCTAACACGGCGCAACAAGGCATTGGCAATACGTGGCGTGCCACGACTGCGCGATGCAATTTCGCCTGCCGCAGGTATAGAGCAAGGTACATCGAGAATAGAAGCCGATCGACGGATAATATTACTTAAGATGTCATCGTCGTAATATTCGAGATGAAGATTGATGCCAAAACGTGCACGCAGTGGAGCTGTTAGCAATCCGCTACGAGTAGTGGCGCCGACCAATGTAAATGGGTTCAGGTCAATCTGAATACTACGAGCCGATGGTCCTTTATCAATCATTATATCAATGCGATAATCCTCCATGGCCGAATAGAGATACTCTTCTACTACAGGAGAAAGGCGGTGAATCTCATCAATGAAAAGCACGTCGTTGGGTTCGAGACTGGTTAAAACACCGGCCAAATCGCCCGGCTTGTCCAAAACGGGGCCCGAAGTCACTTTAAATCCTACCCCCAGTTCGTTGGCTATAATATTCGATAACGTTGTTTTTCCCAACCCCGGAGGGCCATGAAGAAGTACATGGTCGAGTGCTTCGCCACGCAAACGAGCCGCCTGAACAAATATGCCCAAGTTCTCGACTACTTTATCTTGACCGCTAAAATCATCAAAACTTAGCGGACGCAAGGCATTTTCAAAGTCTCGCTCCTTTTTGTTTAGTTGATGTTCGCGTATATCAAAATTCTCTTCCATTGTTTTTTTTATATTTCAGCTATAAATGATTGGCGTTTGCAAACTCTTGCGACACATAGTTATTAAAGCTTTTGCAAGCTTCTGCCGAGAATTTGATGCCACATTCCATCACCTTATCCCAATACTTTTTATCCAAATTGTTCAAATCGCGATGACGTATGTCATATTTTAATAACCCATATATGATACCGGCATTAAAATTGTCGCCTGCACCAATAGTACTTACAGTTTCGATGGGCTGGATTGAATACTCCTCTTTAAAATGGTTGGTATAAAGTTCTATATTTTTTCCTCCTCGCGTACAGATAAAGTTGGGACAATAAAATTTAATTTTGTTTTTATAAACCTTATCGATATCTTCCATTGCATACATGTAGAAGAAATCTTCATTTGAACCCCTTACTATATCGGCATACTCTAAGTTTTCGATAATCGTTGGTGCCAATTTCATGGCTTCATTCTTGTGAGTGCTGCGAAAGTTGGGATCGTAATAAACAATCGCTTTTTTTTCGCGAGCCATTTCTAATAACTCGAGTACCTTTTCGCGCAATACCGGGTTGAGTGCATAAAACGAACCAAACACTACGATATCATCTTCTTCTATCTTAGGAAAAGCCACCTCTAAACGTTGTTTCGGATAGTCTTTGTAGAAAAGATATTCGGCATCGTTTTTATCATTCAAAAAGGCCAATGAAATAGGTGATTTACCATCTGGAAAAACATCTACATATTGCGTAGATATGCCATTATCGCGCATAAACTGCAAGATAATGTTTCCTATCTTATCGTTTCCTGTTTCGCTAATAAAAGATACATCGGCACCAGTGCGAGCAAGCGATACCAATCCATTAAAAACAGAACCTCCGGGGACGGCAGCCGATGGCTGACCATCCACAAAGATTATGTCGTATATTGTTTCGCCTATGCCAATTACTTTTCGCATAGTTCTCTTGATTTCTCACCTAAATATCCGCCGTGGTGACGTTTTGAGTATTCTTCTATGTTGAATTGAGTCTTCTTCATGGTTTGTACTACCAAGATATCACCAATCACAGTCATCATGGTAGTCGATGTAGTAGGTGTCATTCCCAATGTACAAACTTCATCGGGTTTGCCCGTACTTAAACAAACATCCGACTCGGCAGCCAACGGACTGTCGGCATTGCCCGTGATAACAATAAACTTAAGATCGCGATCAAGATTATGAGCCAAACGTGTTAACTCTACTATTTCTCTTGTTTTTCCTGAATTAGAAATAAGTAATAGTAAGTCGTTTTTTTGCAAAATGCCTAAATCGCCATGCTGTGCTTCGCTGGGATGTAAAAAAACAGATGGAATACCAGTAGAGCAGAACGTAGTAGCAATATTCATCGCAATTTGTCCTGCTTTGCCCATACCGCTTGTTACCAGCTTACCCTTCTTTTGATGAATCTGTTCTACGATTAGCTCTACAGCTTTTTCGTATGCATCGGTAACGGGAATGTTTAGTACGGCTTCAGCCTCTTTTTGCAATAGTTCTTTGATCGATTCAATCATATTTTTATTATTTCTTTTAGTTGCGTAAGTGATGTTGCCTCCTCTATATAAGTCGACAATGAGTGACGAATAAAGCCTTTCTCGGCCATCTCGTGTAATAGTTTTATCAACGTGTCATAAAACCCATTGATGTTTACTAAATATATCTTTTTATGATGATAACCTATCGATGCAGCCGCAATCACATGAAATATTTCATCCAAAGTACCTACACCACCGGGTAGTGCTATGAGATAGTCCGATAGAGCTACTATTTCATCCTTGCGGTCGCTTAGGTTGTGAGTTCTTATGGTTCTATCCAGTAACGTGCTGACACGGCCCTTTTCTTCTAGCTTTTCGGGCACTACACCAATCACTGTTCCACCTGCCTCTTTCGTAGCTTTTGCAGTGCATTCCATCAAGCCCAAATCGGCCCCTCCATATATCAAAGTGTTACCATTTTGGCCTATCCATTGACCTATTTCGGTAGCACAATCATAATAAATGCAATCGATATCTTGGGATGCTGCACAGAATATTCCTATATTAACCATATGTGACTAAGATGTATTAGTTTACAAATATCCATAATTTTAGAATAACGACAATAAGTTTTATTGTATTTTTGCACCTTCATTAAAAGTTTGTACATAGAATGAAAAAATTAACAATAGATCCCGTTGAGCACACATTATCGAACGGATTGAGAGTGATATACCGACATGTGCAAACCGATGTTACCTACTGCGGTTTTGCTATTGATGCCGGTACACGCGACGAACTTCCACAAGAGCAAGGCATGGCACACTTTGTTGAACATATGGTGTTTAAAGGCACTACCCATCGCAAAGCATGGCATATCCTTAATCGAATGGAGGCAGTAGGAGGCGATTTGAATGCTTATACCAACAAAGAAGAGACGGTTATCTACTCGGCTTTCTTGGCTTCGGATATGCCCAGGGCTATCGAATTGCTTTGTGATATTGTGTTCAACTCAACCTATCCTCAAAAAGAGATTGATAAAGAGGTAGAGGTGATTATCGATGAGATACAATCGTACGAAGACAACCCTTCTGAACTGATTTTCGATGATTTTGAAGATTTACTTTTTCAAGGTCATGCCTTAGGTCGCAATATACTGGGGCGTCCCGATCAGTTAAAGCAATTTACCACCCAAAATGCCCTCGATTTTACACAGCGTTTATATCAGCCCGAAAATATGATATTCTTTATACAAGGAAACATCGATATTAAAAAGGTGATACGGCTGTTGGAGAAAAACTTAAAAGATATACCTACCGGCCTGTTTCAAGAGAATAAACGTAGTTTGCCCCTTCCATATCAGCCTCAAAATATTACTATCCACAAAGATACCAATCAGGCTCATGTGATGATAGGTAGTCGCGGATATAGTGCCTACAACGACAAGCGTACCGCTTTATATCTGCTCAACAATATATTGGGGGGTCCAGGCATGAATAGTCGTTTGAATGTGTCGCTACGCGAGCGTCGTGGCTTGGTTTACAATGTAGAGTCGAATCTGACCTCATATACTGATACCGGTGCGTTTAGCATCTATTTTGGAACCGATGTTGAAGATGTAGATAAGTGTTTGCAACTCACTCATAAGGAGCTACAAAAGCTTCGCGATGTAGAGATGAATTCGTCGCAACTTCAAGCGGCCAAAAAACAATTGATAGGACAAATACGTGTAGCATCAGATAATTATGAAAATAATGCCTTAGGAATGGCTAAAATATTCTTACATTATCGTAAATTTGAAAATCTGCCCGCTGTGTGTAAGCGCATCGAGGCAGTTACCACGAAAGAGTTGCTGGATGTAGCCAATGAGATGTTTGATCCTAATTATCTTTCGACGTTGATATTTAAATAGTTATTCACCTGATAAATTCTATTTTTATGAAGAAGTCACTTGTTGTTTTGCCTGCCTTGATATTGGCATTGGGCTTTGTTGTTTTAGGCATACTGCTAAAAAGCGGAATCGTAGGTTTTAAAGATAGCGAACGAATTGTTTCGGTTCGTGGTTTGTCAGAGCGTAATGTGCGTGCCGACAATGTGCGTTGGCCGTTGCAATATAAGATAATAGGCAACGATTTGACCACCCTTTATAGCGAAATGGAGAAAAACAATCAGCAAATTATTAGTTTCTTAAAAAGTAACGGCATCCCCGATAGTGATATCACCGTAGCGCTTCCGGCTGTGGTCGATCTATATACCGATCGTTATGTAAACGTAAACGATGTACGTTCGCGCTACAATATCACCTCTACCGTTACGGTAACCAGTACCAATATTGATCAAACCATGGCAGCTATGAATAATATGTCAACGTTATTGAAAAGCGGTTTGGCTATATCATCCAACGAATATGGCAATAGCACCATTGTATTTTCATTCGAGGGATTGAACAACGTAAAGCCCGAAATGATTCAAGAGGCTACGAAAAGCGCTCGCGAAGCTGCTCAGAAGTTTGCCGAAGACTCGGGTAGCCGTTTAGGTAAGATTAAAAATGCATCGCAAGGACAGTTTACCATAACCGATCCCGATCCTAATCGTCCGGATGTAAAACAAGTACGAGTAGTAACCAGCATACAGTATTATTTGAAAGATTAATGGCGGCAATATTTGTTGGTTATTACTGTCGAAACATAGAGTCGAGGCTATCTAAACATTTTATTGTTTAGATAGCCTCGACTCTATAATTAACCTCATGATTCATTTATTTGATCACTATTTTGCCTGACTCTCTATCACCATTATCTTTAGTTAGGACGAAGAGGTAGCTTCCCGAATCGACCTCTTTCAATGAAATATCTAAGGGTGATGCATCGAAAGCTATGTGTTGACTTAATACAAGAGTCCCTACCAACGAATAGAGATCAATTTGGTTGAATTTATTATCTCCTGTGTCAATTGATAATATTTTATTTTCGATAGGATTGTGCAAGATAGTATAGGGAAGTTTGTTATTTACTTCAATTCCGGTTGTGATAAGACGATAACAAGTATTGTACTTATCATTCACAAATAGTGGGGTCGATCCGTTGTGGCAGCACAACACACTAGTTTGGCTGCCTCCCGTTGCGCCTGCATAAATTTCTCCAATACCACTATATAACGACCCTACTCCTTCTACCCAAATATCGAATGCATTGCTCTCCAATTCATTTTTCTCCCAGATATTATCTTCAAAACCGATCCAATCTAGAAATATACATTTTCTCTTTTCGCCATTGCCACCTGCTAAGATGGTATCTTTCACCGAGGTAACTTCGAATACAACCGGGCTTATGTTCGGGTCATATTGTTTCTTAATTCTATCGCCTTTCTGCAGGTTGAAATCATAAATCACTCTCTCGCTATTTTCTGTCGGATTATATTGGTAGATTTTGTTTCCTTCTTCGCGCAGATAACTCTGAAGAGGTTTTAAATCGGATAAATCTTCGTTGCGTGCTACATGTAGTTGCTTGTAAAGAATGTCGTTAAATGTAACATCTCCTTGTAACAAATTGATGGTGGTTTGTTCAAGATAATCATCACAATACGACTCACAGATGGAATGTATAGACCATTGTTTCCCTTCTTCGATCAATGGTTCGGATTGCGCTAATAGATTAGCGAATGGGAGTACTGAAACAGCAAACAGGAGTAGCTCTTTTTTCATACTTTTAGTATTTAAGGATTTATTAGTTAGGTTGTTTTGCAATAATAATAATAATAATAAGCAAATTTGAAAAACAATATTACTGATTATTGCTGATAAATAAAAGCATATTTACCCGAAATAGAATATATTATGTATGAAGTATCGTATTAAAATGAAATAGCTGTCTAACAAAATTAAACAGCTATAGAGTGGTGAAGGGTAGTGCCCTACCTTAACTATGGATTTCTTTCCATTGCAGTGTCACGGTCTTGCCTATGGGGTGTCAAAACTGTGACAAGCCTATTGCACAATAGTTATCGAATGCTTTTCTCTAAAACGATGAGGCTTTCGGGGCCCATATTAAACAGTAAATCGATGATACTTAAATTGGGCAAAAAACCATTCTTATGATGAAACACCTGATAGTAAGGTGTGGGTGTAAAGGTAGGATCGGACAAGGTAAAATCTTTTTTCGGATGAATGATCTCACGAAAATCATGTTCGTTGGCTGCAAAACTATCTTTATAGGTATCGGTATATTTCACGTGGGGTGCCATGTCTATTAAGCTGCATACAAGTTGACGCAACTCTTCGTTGAAATCTATCAGAAACTCAAACTTCTTTTCGTAAAATGGTTGAAATTCGTACTCGTAAAACTCAAAAAACGGGCTATTGTTGTAGGCTGATATAATGGCATTCCAATGCAAATGTTGCCAATTGCCATGATCGGAAATACGGATATCCTTCATCGGACATTTCGATGAGCTGGGTTTTATGGTCGGAATAGTCAACGCAATTTCGCCATTGGTTCCGGCTATGGTGCAACGATTGCGATAGGTTTGTTTTACGTAATGATCGAATTGCTCAATATAGGTTTCGTTGTACGATAACATCTTCACATAATATGAAACAGGAGCAAGATATGCAGTTGATAAATAAGCTATTTCCATTTTTTATAATGATGCGATTAGCATCGTGGGTTAGGGTTGTACTTTATTAAAAAATCTATTCCATCGATAGCCGTCGAATAGGCTAGAACGATGCTCTTTAGAGAACCATATGTACGATGGCTTTCCTATGATATGATCGTGCGGTACAAAACCAAAGAGTCGCGAGTCGGTCATATTAATAGGGTTGTAGGATGATACCCAGTGGTAATCTTTTGTATAACTATAATGAGATGCCGGTTGTTCATCAATCCATATAGAATCGCCTTTCAACGATATGTTTTTATGTTCGTGCAGCAGAATAGTATTGGTCAATAATGTGCGATTCCATGGTTGTATATCCATTTTCTGACCTTTACGGGGTATGATGAGTGCGAATACCTTTCTTGGCATAAGCGAATCGGAGGGTTGTAACCAGGCACTATCTTTTTGCATTAGCTCTAATTGATGGAATGTAGCCCATGATAGATTCCTTGCCTGTGTTGCGGAGTCAATATTCACCACATTCGTGTCAATGCGGTTGTCGATTGTTCGTAGAAGCGAATCAAGTATCTCTCTTTTTTCGATGGGATAATGGAATGGATATTCGCTCTGTAGGAGATGATTTTTTTCTTTTGGGAATGGCGAAAAAGCCGAATCCACTAATAGTGTATCGCCGGGAAGTGCTATACATCGGCTAATGAAAACCTCTCTATCATCGATGGATGGATTGTTATTCACGGGATTGTTGAAAACAATGATATCATTTTTCTCAACCGGTTTTTCTTGCCAGCGATGATAGCCGAAATAACCAGCAAGTGGAGTACGTAGACCATAAGCCCATTTATTGACCATGATATGATCGCCTTCGAGCAATGAGGGCTCCATACCTTTTGAAGGAATATAGTAGGACGTAAATGCAAAACATCGGAGCAACAGTATAAAAACTGCTGCTCCGATGAATGCAAATATCCATTTAAGTCCTTTTTTCATAGGGCTTTATCCTACCCATTTGAATAGGCGATTCCAACGAACTTTACCATTAAACCATCCACGGTCTTTATCGAGCGATAACCATACCACCAGTGGTTTACCTACTACGTGGTCTTCGGGCACAAAGCCCCAATAGCGTGAATCTTGTGAGTTATGACGATTGTCGCCCATCATCCAATAGTAATCCATTTTGAATGTGTATTGGTTGGTTGGTTCGCCATTAATGTATATTTTACCATCTTTTACTTCCAGCTTATTGCCTTCGTAGGCAACAATAGGTCTTTCGTAAATGGCAAGATTGTCGAAGTTCAACTCAACGGTTTCTCCTTTTTTAGGAATCCAGATAGGGCCATAGTTGTCGATGGTCCAATCGGTATATAGGTTTTGGGGATAAAGATCGTGTGAAGGCTCTATATTGATATTTTCGATAGCTCTAACATAATCTTTACGACCCAACAGCTTGTCGTGAGCCGCTTTTGTAAGAGGTAGTGCAAAAAGAGTAGCTCCCGGTTCATATCCTTGAAGATCTTCCATGCTCAGTCCTAAATCGTCGCGTAGATAATTTAATGGTATGTTTTTCCCGGTTCCATAAATTTTATAGAAGAATTGAATGTCTTCGGGGTCGGCTTGTTTTACCCCATCAATATAGATGGCACGATCGATAATTTGCAATGTATCACCCGGTACTCCGGTAGCACGTTTTACATAATTCTCGCGTCTATCTACCGGGCGCGAAATAATTTCGCCATACATCTCAGGATGCTCTTTGATGTATTTGCTACCTGCGTTATAGTATAGATCGTAAACGGTACGTTGCTGTTCGCGTGTTAAACTATCCATATTGATGGGTTTCGAATAGAGCTGACGACCTTTATTGATGGCCATATTTGTAAAGAAATCAGTTTGTTGATAAACTGTCGAAACCGTATCACCGGCAGGGAAGTTGAACACCACAATATCGTTTCGTTTTACATCGCCGAAACCTGGCACGCGTTTATAATCCCACTTAGGCCACTCAATATACGACTTTGTGTTGGTAATAGGCATCGTATGTTGTGTGAGTGGCATCGAAAGAGGAGTGTTGGGTACACGAGGTCCGTAGCTCATTTTGCTTACCAATAGGAAATCGCCTACCAATAGTGATTTCTCTAGCGAAGAAGAGGGTATCTGATAGTTTTGAAAAACGAATATATTGACAAAATATACCGCTACCAATGCAAAAACAATGGCATCTACCCAACTCATTACCGTACGAACTGTTTTGTTTTTGCTCTCTTTCCAGAATGCCCAAGGTATTTTTTTTGTGATATATAAGTCGAAGATGAAAGGTAGTACGATTAAACCCAACCAACTTTTTACCCAAAAGAGGAAGGCTAAATATAATAGAGTGACAATTGAGAACTTAATCCATTGAGCACGCGTTGCTTTTCTCATGATATGTGTGTTATAATATAGTTTATGATTTTAAGAATGGAAACAAGTCGTCCATGCCAAGATAGCCTTCATGATTGGCTGTGTATTCGGCAGCCAAAACTGCTCCGAGTGCAAATCCGCTGCGGTTTTTTGCATCGTGGGTGATAGAGATACTATCGGCATCAGAGTCGTAACGAATAGTATGTATTCCAAATATTTCACCTTCGCGAATAGAGTGAATTGGCAATTCGTTGACTGATTTCGCCTCTTCTTTGACCCAAGATGTTTTGCGAACAAGATTCTCTAAAACTCCTTCGGCAAGTGTTATGGCTGTACCGCTTGGAGCATCCAATTTATGTATATGGTGCGATTCGGTCATCGTTACATCATACTCAGGAAATTGGTTCATGATCTTAGCCAAATACTTGTTTACTGCCGAAAAGATAGCGACACCCAGGCTGAAGTTTGATGACCAGAAAAGTGTTTTTCCTCCATCGTTACACATGTTTTTTATCTCTTCTCCGTGCTCAGCCATCCATCCCGTACTACCCGAAACCAATTTTACACCTGCTTCAAAGGTACGGATATAATTACTATAAGCTACCATTGGGTTAGTGAATTCGATGGCTACGTCGGCCGACCGGAAAGCTTCAGAGTTAAAATCGTCTTGATTGTTTATGTCGATGACACATACAATCTTATGTCCGCGATTAAGGGCTATCTTTTCGATCTCTTTGCCCATCTTTCCATATCCTATTAATGCAATATTCATTGTCTTACTTACTAATGTTCTAATTATTAGTCGCAAATATACTATTTTTATTACATTTGTTGTACACTTTAACCTCTTGTTAACAATGGAACAGCTACTTCACTATGTATGGAAACACAAAATTTTTCCATTGCATGCTTTGAGCACAACCGATGGAAGAAATGTTCAAATCATTGATGTAGGGTTGCACAACTCAAATGCCGGCCCCGACTTCTTTAATGCCAAGCTTAAAATAGATGATACGTTATGGGTAGGAAATATAGAGATCCATAGTCACGCATCGCATTGGAATGTGCATGGACATGATAAGAATGTAGCATACGACTCAGTGATATTGCATGTAGTAGGTAGGGCCGATTGCGAAACGTATCGAACCAACGGAGAATTGATTCCACAACTGCAACTAGACTGCCCTGAATATGTGCGTTCCAACTATAATTATCTTTCTAAAACCGATGTGTCGCCCGCATGCTATTCGGTTATAAAAGAGCTACCTACCATAACCATACATTCGTGGCTTACGGCACTTCAAACCGAAAGATTCGAACAGAAAACAGCCACTATCAACCAACGAGTGAAAGATGTAAATAATAATTGGGAAGATGCTTTTTTTATGACCTTAGCCCGTTATTTGGGTGTTGGGTTAAATAGTGATACTTTCGAAAGATGGGCACATAAGATACCATTTAGACAAATTGATAAAGTGAGAGATGATGTATTCAAACTGGAAGCTATATTTCTTGGAATGGCGGGATTGCTCGATGCCAAAGCGGAGGATGAATATATGGAGAAATTACAAAAAGAGTTTCAATATCTCCGGCATACCTATTCGCTTCCTAAAGGTATAGAAGCTACACATTGGAAGTTTTTGAGATTGCGTCCAGATAATTTCCCTCATATTCGATTGGCGCAATTGGCGTTTTGGTATTGCAAGAGTCGAGGTTTGTTTTCGAAAGTTATGGAGGCAACCTCTATTGATGATTTACGTTTGCTCCTGACAACTCAAACTTCTGAATACTGGCGCGAACATTATATTTTTGGTCGTCCATCCCCAATGCGCGATAAAAAATTGGGCAATACTGCGCAGAATATATTGGTGATTAATGCTGTGATTCCATTTTTATATGCTTATGGTATTCATCGATGCAATGATGTGTTGTGTCAGCGTGCGGGTAGACTTCTCGAAGAGCTGAAAGCCGAAAACAATTACATCACTCGAATGTGGTCGGCTGTTGGTATTGACGTGTTTAACGCTGCTGATGGTCAAGCATTAATACAGTTACAGAAAGAGTATTGCGATCAGAAAAAGTGTCTTTACTGTCGTTTCGGATATGAATATTTAAGGAAAAAGTATTGAGGGTATCAAATTGTTTCTATCTTTGTAAGCATCTAATAATGTATTTGTTATGAAATATAAACCACTTATTGTCTGCCTGTTGATATTCGTTTTGAGTGCCGGATGGAGTTCATCTATTAATGCGCATCAACCTTCGGCAAACAAAGGCGAGGATTTTACAACGTTTTTAAATCAATTTACCAATAGTGCGGCTTTTCAGTTGTCGCGTATCAAGTTTCCATTAAAATCGCCTATTATTCTATTGTCAGAAGATGGAGAAACGGAAAAGAAGTTTCCATTCACCCAAGAGAAATGGCCTTTGTTGGAAGATGGCGTTTTCAAACAAGAGCGTTATGAACAAGAGGATGGTAGTGTGTATGTGGCGCACTTTGTAGTAGACGAACCTAAAAAGAAGATTTTTGAAGCAGGTTTCGAAGAATCGGAAATAGATCTTAGAGTCGAATTTCAACTAATTAATGGCACATGGTATGTAGTAGATAGTTATACCGGATGGTACGGATTTGATCTGCCTGCCGAAGAATTGAATGAATCTGTTAAGCAGGTGCAAGAGGATAATAATATCTTCAAAGAGATGCATCCTTAAAGAGAATGCACCTCACATTTTAGAATGTAGTATTCACCTTTTCCCAATATACATGAAGCGATTTACTTTTGCGAATCGCTTTTGCTTTTTTATGACCGATCTGTGGTTCTAAATACTCCCAAAATGTTTTCATCTTATGAAGCAATTGTGCCTCTCCCCCTTCAATTTGTTGCTCATATTGATTGAATACCTCTTTGTGCATCTCTTTTATTTTCTGCCAATATAGTTCCTCTGTCAATACCTCTTCCGTACAATACTCTAAAGCCATTGCCGGATGTGACAAAAGCCCTCTTCCTATCATAACGCCGGCTAAATTGGGAAATTTACTTTGTATCTCTCTAATATCTTGTGTCGATTGAATATCGCCATTATAGATTAATGGATGCTTACAATTCTCTGAAAATGCAGCAAAGCCTTCTAAATCGACTTCACCTTTATATTGTTGAGTTCCCAAGCGCGGGTGTAGTGTGATGTGTTTTAAACGAGCCTTATTCAGTTTTTCGGCCAGCGCCAAACACTCATCAGCTTGGCTCCATCCCAAACGCATTTTTACTGTAAAGTCGATATCGGGATGTTTATCAACAATCTTCAACAGACTTTCTACCTCATTGGGATAGGGGAGTATACCCGATCCATTGTGTCGTTTGGCAATCAGAGGAAAGGGACAACCTAGATTAATATCAATCTCTGTATAATGGTTCTCTATGAAAAGAGTCGAAATGGTATCTGCTTTGTCTAGATCATTCGCAATGAGTTGTGGCACCAACTTATGTACACAATTGCTAGAGGGAGAGATATCGCGAATATCCTTATTTCTAAAACCGTCTTTATCGAATCTGACAAACGGAGTATAATAGGTGTCGATGCCTCCAAATACTTTATGGTGAGCATTGCGATAGGCCCATTCTGTATATCCTTGAAGTGGAGCAAAGTAAATAGGAAGCGTATGTGTTGACATTTTTTGAATACGTTAATGATAGACAAATGTAACGATTTTGTATGATCTCATCCATTATATCGAGAAAAAACATCTATCATTTAAGTTTATTATCACGACTTTTTGTACTTTTATCTTTCTGTAGTATAACCTTTGTATATGATTGATGGTTATACTACAATATTAATAGTATTAATTAAAAACAAATTAAATTATGGAATGGTCTGATATTATAGGTTATATTGCGTCTGTTTGTATGGTATTTGGTTATCTTCCACAAGCCATACATACGGTTCGCACTCGTAAAACTGATGACATCGCTTTGGGAACCTTTTTGTTGATGGCGATTGGTGGTTTCTTCTTTGGCTTACAGGGTTATATGCTAGGTAATCTTCCTTTGTTGCTAACAAATATTTTAACTTTCTCATCGAGCGCAATTATTTTCGGTATTAAAATTCATAACGATTATTTTAAAATATCCGATCGTGATATCGATAAGATAGATAAGAAAAAAGAAGAGGAAAAAAAGAGAGAAAACAGGGATTGAGTGTAACATTTATGTTGCGAATTAATAACATTGAACAAAATACGAATGAAAGTTACAAAATTGAGCGTGGGTTCTATCCAACCTATCGAGTTGCCTGCTCTTTTCGATAAAGAGGGCGTTAATTATCAAGTAATAGAAAATGTAAACTGGGCAGAATATCCTTATCGTCCACATGTGGAATTTCGCATTGCGCATACCAACGATTCAATTCTCTTGCATTTTAGAGTGAAAGAAAAAAGTGTAAGAGCCCATTACGGTGTTGATGACGGATCGGTTTGGACAGACTCTTGTGTTGAGTTCTTTTCGGTTCCCGGCGGTGATGATGTATATTATAACATTGAGTGCAACTGTATTGGTACTATCTTGATAGGTGCCGGTCCTGCAAGAAATAACCGTCAACGTGCTCCAAAGGATATCACTCAGTTAGTGAAACGTTGGTCGAGCTTAGGCACTCAAACATTCGAGGAGAGAGTAGGCGAGACAGAGTGGGAGGTGGCTTTAGTAATACCTTACACAGCTTTCTTTATGCATCAAATCGAATCATTGGATGGTAAAACCATTACTGCCAACTTCTATAAATGCGGTGATGAATTAGAAACACCTCATTTCTTATCATGGAATCCAATTCCGATTGAGAAGCCCGACTTTCATCGTCCCGACCATTTTGGAACGTTAGAATTCGAATAATAGATGCGCGATATTAAATAATAGTCGATATCTTTCGATCAGGTTTGTATCGAGTTCGCTACATCGAATATAATATTTTACTGCTTTGAATTGAACATTTTACGTTCCAAATCATTTATAAGTAGTATAATAAATAAAAATGTATTCGATATGAAAGAACAAGATTTAAAAGCAATTTTAAAAGATTTTGCGACTCGCATTCAATATGCACGTGAAAATATGAAAAAAGATGAAAAAGGTCAAAAAGCACATTTGAAATCTCTTTTCGAAGCTAAAGACAACTTATTGGTTGTGATTGAAAACAGTGTCGATTCTATTATGAAATCTTTCGATACGATTGAAGTGCTAGATAAGGCTATTGACAGCAAAGATAGACATGCTGAAAAACTATCGAAAGAAGAAATTTCTAAGTACGATAAAGAATAACGATTACGTTTCAACATTATTCTCACAAATAAGGCTAGCAAATTATTCTGCTAGCCTTATTTGTGAGGTAATGTTCTGTTTTTATGGAACAACAATCTTTGCGGTATCGTTGCCTTTTCTTACAATATAGATATTTCCTTTCGGAAGATCAATAAAGGTTTGTTCGTTGATAGCCGTTACTGCTTTAACTAAAACGGCATTTGGAGTGTAAATCTCAATCCAATCGCCAATGTTGGCTGTAACGATAACCGAATGTTTATCTACTTTTATCCAGTTAGGAATTACTTCGTTTTTAATACCCGTATTCTTTAAATCTACAATCACTTCATCCGAGTTGGGCGACTCTTTTCCGTTGTTTAATGCCTTTACGGTATAAGAGTAGATTCCGGCTTCTTCTAAGTTTGTAAAATTATAGAATGTTTCTGTGGTATTAACCTCTGTTACTTTATTACGAATATAGTCGCTCCATTGGCCATTGGCAGGTGCTTTTTCGCTTTCTCTGTTTACTGTATTGAGATTGGATGTCACATCACCATTATAAATTGTGATTTCATCGACAAATGCAACACCTGTAGCGAAAGCTGATATGGTGACTGAAGAGGAGGCTGTTCCGTTTGTAAATTTATACACGTGAGTTTCGTCGGTGTTATTCATAACTCCTTCAAAATTTTGGTTTCCCGAAGAAATTCTGAAAGTTCTATTGTTTCCATTACTCTTTATCTTGACTGCAACTGTAAATGTGTTGTTATTGCCCGACAAGTTGATAGGTGGTGTTGTAATGGCACCTGCCGATGAGTTAGAGCCTAGTTTGCAATAACCTCCTGCTTGAAACACCTTTTCTCCGGTCCATCCAGCTGTTTGCATATAATTATCCAGTCTGAAGGAGATATCGGTTCCGTTGGGACTTGCAAACGATCCTGCCGTCATTTTAGAGAAGTCTTCGGTCAATGCAATGGGTTCGCCTTCTCGCAAAACGAGTTTATTAAGCGTTACTAAAAAGCCATCTGCTGCTGACGGATACTCCCATGTTGCTTTGAAGCCATTGGGTGTAACCTCTCTGATCATAGGGTTTTGCGGTGAGGCAAGTTTATTTTCCATAAAATCGAATGTAACAATGCCATCTCTATTTGTGATATTAGTAATCCATTTGTTTAACTGTTCACCTCTCCATGTAATCGAAGCCGGTTTTGACTCATCAGTAAAAGAATTATTACCCGCTATTGGATATAAGTCTTTCGACATTGAGTAGGCCGAGTTATTATTATCGGCTGCAATCAGTCTGAATCTTGGATGGCTTGCATTATCGTTCACGCTGTTGCTAGTCCATGCGTATTTGTTATAATCGACATGAGTAATCATTAATCCCGATGCAGGCAGATAGGCATCCCATCCGGTTTTTTGTCTGTTTTCAAGTATATAATACTCATTCGGATTGCTTGTTGTCAATTTGTAGGCCTTATTGCTCTCAACAATATGTTCTAGTTGCATGGCATCTTGTTTGGTATTGATTTCTTCCAACTCAAGCCATCCTACCGTATATCTTTCAAAAGCGTTGTAAGCAGCCGGAGTTTTTGAATTGTTGTTATAGCTGCCGCTTTCCATCAAATCGAATTCGCCCAATACATTGACTCCTTGATTTACGGTATTGTAGTGGTCGGCCAATCCTAAAACATGGCTAAATTCATGACAAAATGTTCCGATGCTGCTTGATACTGATCCGGAGCCTCCCAACAATTCGGAAGAACAAGCATAGGTGTCAATTCTTTTATTGTCTAAGCTAATGCTTCTTCCGGTAGCACTCAATGCATATTTGTGTGGCCATATCGTATTAACGCTACCTCCGGCATGTTCGCCATAACCGGCATAAATCACATATACCATTTCTACCTCGCCATCTCCATCATTGTCATAATCTGCGAAGTTGCAACCAAACTGCGATTTGGCCAATCGACAGGCTTCTATCACCATACCTTCGGCATCGGCATCTTGATCGTACGGCCCTACGTTTGTTCCATATTGTGCAAGATTTTTGCTGAGTTTCACCGGGCCATATACATCGAACGTAGGATCGAAAACACCCATTGATTGGGTGACGAAATAATCGCGTGCACTACCCGTAGTACCGTTGTCGCTAAATCCTTCTTCATTCATCAATCTTTGATGGAAGTCGTGGTTTAACTTAAAACTATTATCGGCAAACTCGGCAAGAATGATCAGACCTTTTACTTTTCCTACTGTGGGAAAATTGCCAATCTTTATATCCGAATTGCGTGTATTTATGCCGGCAGCAACTCTACTTGGGTTGCTCTTTGTTTTAAAGTATTCTTTAATCTTTGCTTTTGGTGCTGTTTTTAGAAAGTTCACGTCGCCAGTCGAGCGTTGATTAATGTTATGAGCAATGGGTGCATTGTTGATGCTAAGTACTCCATCGGCATCTTGGGTTGCATATCTCAAGAAACCATTCGCATCACATTTTAGTGCATATCCATCGGTTGTCGTTCTGATGTGTCCAAACTCATCACCATGAAGATAAATATAGAGGGAGCTACCATCGGGTTGCATCACCAATATACTATCGCGCAATGCAGGTGCGGCAAAAGTATGTATTGCGTAGCTGCATAAACATAGAATAAATAGAAAAAGTCGTCTCATAAAAATTAAAATTAGAAAATAAAAGGATTGTAAAGATATGAAATATTATCATCTTATGATTAAATATAAGATAATATATATAAAATGTGTCAAAAAGAAAGCGGAAGGTCCGGTCTATGTTTACTACCCATGGTGGTTTCGTATTATAAAGTTGTGAAGTGTTGCCGCATACAACCGTCTTCTCTGTTTATTTGCATCGTGCCCTTACTTTCTTCAACTATTGATTACTGCAAAGGATGTGCAGTGTTGCTGCAAACCGAATGCAGTAGTACTGCAAACGCTATGCAGTGATACTGCATCCCACATGCAGCGATATCAATCATCGAACGTTGCTATGTTCTCTTGCCAATTCGCCTCATTCTCTTGCAAGATGTTTTTCATTGGCTCTGTTTATGTCTCTCTGCCAAATGCCACTTTAACGGGTGTACCCACAGCACTGTTTTAAATTAATTAGTTAAAACTATGATATTTATTCTATGATATATTCTATTTTTGCATTAATATTGATATCAGGAAAATATGAAAACGTCTATACATAAATTAATTAGCATATTAATCATTCTTATTGTAGTATACTCATGTGCCAGTATCGGCCGTCCCGATGGTGGTGCATATGATGAAACGCCTCCGCGTTTTCTAGGGAGCCGGCCTACGATTGGCGAGCTGAACTATAATAAAAATAAGTTGACCTTAGATTTTGATGAATATATCAAACTCGAAAAGGCGAGCGAAAAGATTACCATCTCTCCACCTCAGGTTCAACAACCCGAAATAAAGGCTTCAGGCAAAAAAGTTCAAATCAATCTATTGGATAGTTTAAAGCCCAATACAACCTATACGGTTGACTTTTCGGATGCCATTGTCGATAATAATGAAGGAAACCCATTGGGCAATTTTACCTTTACCTTTTCAACGGGCGAGGTGATTGATTCGATGGAAGTATCGGGCACGGTTTTAGATGCCTCCAACCTCGAACCTATAAAAGGTATGATGGTGGGGCTTCACAACAATCTCGAAGATTCAGCTTTTACAACGCTGCCATTCGAGCGTGTAGGACGTACCGATAGTCGTGGACGTTTCAAAATTAAAGGAATTGCCCCCGGAACGTATCGAATATATGGTTTGCAAGATGCCGATCAAAACTTTACTTTCAACCAAAAGAGCGAAATGATTGCTTTCAACGACTCATTGGTGATTCCTAGCAGCGAAGGTCGCATGCATCTGGATACGATTTGGCGCGATTCATTAACCATCGATACGGTGATCGAACATAACTATACCCATTATCTACCCGATGATTTGATTTTACGTGCATTCAAAGAAACTCTATCCTCTCAGTATTTAGTGAAGAGCGAACGTTTAGATCCGCAAAAATTTACCTTTTATTTTGCAAATAAAGCCGATACATTGCCATTGCTTACGGGGCTGAATTTTGATGAGAAAGATGCTTTCATCATCGAAAAGAATCAGCGTAATGATACCATCAGTTATTGGATAAAAGATTCGTTACTCTATCAACAAGATACATTGAAAATGAGTATCAAATATCTGTATACCGATACTTTAAACCAGCTAGTGCCCCGCATCGATACATTGCGTTTGGTAGCAAAAAACACCCCCAAGCCAAAGACCGAAAGCAAAAAAACAAAGAAGTCGAAGAGCGATAAAGAGGAAAAAGAGTCTACCGTGTTTTTAAGTGTCAATACCAAAGCTCCCTCTACCATGCAGGTATATGATTATATCTCTTTCTCTTTTCCTGAACCGATGCAATCGATTGATACCTCAGCCATTCATTTAGGTTTAAAGGTGGATACACTTTGGCAAGAGGTGCCCTTCACATTTGTGCAAGATTCAATGAACTTACGTCAGTATAATTTGTTGTATGAATGGGATTTCCAGCAAGAATTTAAACTCAGTGTCGATTCAGCATCTATGTATGGCATCTATGGTTTGCACAATGATAAAATAGATCAATCGTTTAAGATTAGGGCTGTAGAAGAGTATAGCAATATATTCTTTAATGTGATAGGTGCCGATAAATATGCCTTTGTAGAGCTGTTAGACACACAAGATAAGGTGGTGAGAAGAGTAAAAGTGAAGAATGACCATGCCGACTTTTATTTTCTTAATCCAGGAAAATACTCTGCCCGTTTGATCAATGATCGCAATAATAATGGTGTGTGGGATACTGGATTATATGAAGGTAAGATACAACCCGAAGAGGTGTTTTATTACCCGCAAATTCTCGAACCGAAGGCCAATTGGGAATTAAATCAGGATTGGAATGTTCAATATCTACCTTTAGATAAGCAAAAACCTGATGAACTTAAAAAGCAGAAGCCTGATGAACAGAAAAAACGTAACAAAAACGAATCGAGAAGTACCAACCGTAGGTAAAAAATGGTTCTTTGTATTAGTATTGGTTGTATTGTGTCTGGGTAGTTTTACCACACCTCTATCGGCGCAATGTGCCATTAAAAACAAAGCCTTGAATCCGGGCGAAGTTGTTACTTATAATCTCTATTTTAATTGGAAATTTATTTGGCTCAAAGCAGGAACAGCTACTCTATCAACCAAAAGTGTTGTATATAATAATGAACCATGCTATCAACTCGATTTATTATCGGTGAGTAGCAAACGCGTTGATTTCTTTTTTAGAATGCGCGATACATTGACCAGCATTGTATCGCAACGCATTGAACCTCGCAAATATCGCAAAGGCGCATTAGAAGGAAAACATTATTCCGTAGATGAAGCATTGTTTTCTTATCGCAACGGATTGTCAATCGTCGAACAAACGCGTACTTACAAAGATGGTAATATGATTAGCTGCAAAGACAGTAGTTACCATTGTATATTCGATATGCTTAGTATTTTAGCACAAGCGCGTTCATACGATATAAGCGATTATAAGGTAGGACAAGAGCTAAAATTCACCATGGCTACCGGCAAAACGATAGTCAACGAATCATTGGTTTATCAAGGCAAAGAAAACATTAAAGCCGATAATGGTGTCACCTATCGATGTTTAGTTTTTACATTTGTAGAGTATGGGGCGGTTAGTCAAGGTGCCCATAATAATGATGGAAAAGAGGTTGTCACTTTCTACATAACCGACGACGACAACCATCTTCCTGTACGCCTAGATTTCTTTTTGAACTTCGGATCTGCAAAAGCATTTTTACGGGATGTAAAAGGCAATAAATACCCACTCACCTCTATCGTTAAAGAGTAAAAGGATTCTTTTTCTCGGTTCTGTATACACTCGATTCGAATATGGCTATTAAGTCGCCATGTTGATTGGTGATGTCTATCTGATAACATCCTGTACTATTTCCTAAATATCTTTCGTTCGCAACGGCATATAGTGTATCTCCTATACCGCTGGCCCTTACAAAGGTGATATTCGACGATAATGAGAAGGCCAATTTACCTTGTGAATTGCAAGCTGCCGCAAGTGCCAAGTCGGCCAATGTAAATATTGCTCCACCTTGTGTCCTGTTTCCTGCATTTAGATGCTCCATTGTGATCTCCATTTCAGTCTTTGCATATCCCGGCCTCACATCTACCAATCGTATACCATTCTTTTTTGCAAATCTATCCAAGTCGAAAAAATCATGAACATCCATAACATTCTATTTTATATTGGCTTATCTTTTAAAGAATGCAAATATAATAAAAAATTAAACACGTTTTATCGCCTCTTAAAGTAGCATAAACCATTTGATTGTATTATTTTTGCTTCATTATTATATATACATGATGATTCTAGCCATGAAAAACCTACTATTATATATCTCAATTATTCTTTGCACGTTATCTTCATGCAACTCCGAAAAACAACGACAACAACGTTTTATAAACGAAAATATAGAATACATCGCTCAGCAACAACAATTGCAAACCGATATCATTGAGCGTTCGGGAAAAGTACTCAACCCTCGAACTCTCAACAATGATACGGTGGTATATATTGATATGGAAGACTGGTGCTCGGGTTTTTTTCCCGGAAGTATGTGGCTTACTTACAATTTAACGAACGATGAAAAGTGGAAAACATTGGCCGAGAAATATACTGAAGCCATCGAGTCCGTAAAGAAGCTAACATGGCATCATGATGTTGGTTTTATGATTGGTTGTAGTTTCTTGAACGGATACCGTTTTGATGATAAAGAAAAGTATAAAGATGTTATCGTTGAAGCTGCACGTTCGTTATCTACACGTTTTCGAAACCATGCAGGTGCTATACAATCGTGGGACGCTCGTCCTGAAAGAGATTGGGAATGTCCTGTTATAATCGATAACATGATGAACTTAGAATTGTTGTTCGAAGCCACTCGTCTGTCGGGCGACTCTACCTTTCATAATATTGCAATACAACATGCCGAAACCACCTTCAAAAATCATTTTAGGAGCGATAACAGTAGCTATCATGTAGTAGATTATGATTTAGAAACTGGAGAAGTGCGCCATAAAAATACTGCTCAAGGCTTTGCTGATGAGTCGGCATGGGCGCGTGGTCAGGCATGGGGGCTATATGGATATATCGTATGTTATCGATATTCGGGCCAGCAGAAATATTTGGATCAAGCACAACGTATCTGTGAGTTTGTGTTCACGCATCCTAATATGCCTGCCGATATGGTGCCTTATTGGGATTTTAATGCACCTAATATCCCTAACGAACCTCGCGATGCTTCGGCAGCAGCAATCATGGCTTCTGCTTTATATGAAATGGAAGGATATTTGGCCGATCAAGGTTGTAAGGAGACCGCCGATCAAATAATGGAAAGTTTGGCATCACCTCAATATAGAGCTGAGATAGGTACCAACGGCAATTTTATCATTAAGCATTGTGTAGGAAGCATTCCTCATCAAGTTGAAATTGATGTACCCTTAAACTATGCCGATTATTACTTCTTGGAGGCCCTGATGCGAAAACGCGATATCGAGAGCTAAACCGATATAAATAGAATGAGCATGCCGGTTATGACATGCTCATTCTATTTATGGATGATATCGATTACTTATTCAATCTCCACTCAAAGCCATCTTTTGTATCTTTAATTTCGAATCCAAGAGCGGTGAGTTCATTGCGAATCAAATCAGAAGTAGCCCAATCTTTATTCGCTTTTGCTTTTACGCGTTGTTCAAGTAGCATATCAACAACACGTCCATATGCAGCTTCTCGTCCGTCCGACGAACCGATCTCCTCTTTCAATCCCAATACTTCGAAACTAAATAAGTGGAATATCTCTTTCAACTCTTTCAAGTCGGCTTCGTTTATTGTATTGTTGCCTGCTATCACATTATTAATCATCTTGGCGCCATCAAATAGGTGAGCGATAACGATAGGTGTATTCATATCATCGTTCATAGCATCATAGCACTTCTGACGAAGGGTAGATACGTCTATATTCGATTGTGCAGAAGGTGTGATCTTATCAAGTGCATCGATGGCTTCCATTAATCTTTGCAATCCCTTTTCGGCTGCTTGTAAGGCTTCATTGCTAAAGTCTACCGTACTGCGATAGTGAGCTTGCAAGATAAAGAAGCGAATGGTCATTGGTGTGTATGCTTGTGCCAAAATTTTATTTGACCCTTCGAAAAATTCATCCAATGTGATGAAGTTGCCCAATGATTTTCCCATTTTAGTACCATTGATGGTAATCATGTTGTTGTGCATCCAGTACTGAACCATATCATCTCCTTGCGATGCAACCGATTGTGCAATTTCGCATTCATGATGTGGGAATACAAGATCCATACCTCCTCCGTGAATATCAAAATGTTCGCCTAAGTATTTTCTACCCATAGCTGTACATTCGGCGTGCCATCCCGGAAATCCATCACTCCAAGGTGAAGGCCAACGCATGATATGTTCGGGTTGTGCTTTCTTCCAAAGGGCGAAATCGGCAGGATTACGTTTTTCGCTTTGTCCATCAAGTTCGCGTGTTGTATTGAGCACATCATCTAAGTTGCGACCCGATAATTTGCCATAATTATGATCTGTATTGTATTTGGCAACGTCAAAATAAACCGATCCTTCGCTTTCGTAGGCATATCCGTTATCAAGAATTCTTTGCACCAGCTCAATTTGCTCGATGATATGTCCTGAGGCATGAGGCTCGATACTTGGTGATAAAACATTTAATGCTTCCATCGCCTTGTGGTAACGATTTAAGTAATATTGCACTACTTCCATTGGCTCCACTTGATCCAAACGAGCTTTTTTAGCGATTTTGTCCTCGCCTTCATCCGCATCGTGCTCTAAATGGCCAACATCTGTAATATTGCGCACATAGCGTACTTTATATCCTATATGAGTGAGATATCTGAATAATACGTCGAAAGTAATGGCCGGACGTGCATGTCCTAAATGGGCATCCCCATAAACGGTTGGTCCGCAAACGTACATCCCTACATTCGGAGCATGAAGCGGAACGAACAATTCTTTCTTTCTATGAAGTGTGTTATAAACGGTCAATTTTTGTTCCATAACATTCAAATGGTTTTGTTGTTTAGAACCACAAAATTATAATAAAATATTGATTATTCTTTGTTATATGCTTAACAATCTGATCTATATTGTTATTCTTGATTAAAATAAATGAGTTAAAGGATTGAATGTAATCAAACTTTCAATCCTTTAACTCATATGCTTTAGATACTGATAAAAAGTAATTATTTCAACACGGGCCTTATGGAAGAACCGAATATATAGCTAGATTCGGGTTTCACAATATACTTATTCCATGGGGCTGTGGTGGTAGCAAACATTTCTAATCCATACGGGTAGCTTACTTCTTTGCCTTCATGGGTGGTAATGATTGTTTCATTGGCCCAATAGCTGCCTCTAAATGCTTGTCTTGCTACCCAATCTCTAGTTGTTCTCTTTCCTCCGTAAGGTAAAAATACAGAGGCATAAGTTGTTTCATTAAAAAATAAAACCCCTCCAAATGCATAGGTCTCATCATATCCCGTATAGTAGAAAGTGGAGTCGGGTGGAGCGGCTCCTACGGTGAAGCTATGAACATTTTGTCTGTCAAACGATCCATCTGCATAAAAACCACTAATAGCTTTATCGGTGAAAACATTCATGGTTCCATTTACCAAACCCAATAAATCTTCTTTCGAAGGTATAGCATAACCATCAGGACAAACGTTGGCTATTGTTTTTCCTATAAACAATGTATCCCAGTTTTCTGCTGGTGGATAGTTAACTCCCTGATACATTCTGGCACTATCGTTCCACTGTTTATATCCGCCGGCATATGTAGGATATTTAACAAAATCGTATTTAGCATCTTTGGGTGGTGTGCCGCTTAGTATTTTGCTACTTAAGTTGTAAGGCGAGAATTTGGCAGTACCATTTACTACATCGGGAGCCTCTCCTTGGCGTAAATAGATAGACTGTTGCTTTTGCAAATTATCGTACGTCAATACTAAAATGGCATATCTAGGTTTCGAACTTGCAGATGGTAAAACAGCTCCGGGCTGGATACCGATTCTGAATGCAATATCACCCGTTCCTGAAATGCTTCTATATGTATTTAAAAAACTTACAGGAGGTCCCGGGATAGGATCGGTCCATGTTTTACTATAATTAGGAGGCAGAGTATCGAGCATTACATCACCAATATTCCATTGATTATCGACACAGAGCGTGTGTACTTCCCATTTGCCGGTATTGGGCATTCTGATAATACGCTCTTGCGTTTCGTTGTGTTTCCAGAAAGCTCCGATATATGAATTTTGCATTACTTCGTTTTTTATAACAACCGGATCTCCCGTAAGGTCAATCATATAGTTGATTTGTTGGCCGGGTCTCCACTGTTGTCCTGCCAGCGGATAAGTAGTTGTTTCTCCTGTGCTTAATGTCATTATCAGTTCAGCATTGGGGCCTAATATTTGTGGGATCATCATCATATATCCATTGGTCGATATAATCGGTTGATATCCATCAGGATTGAGTACTACATCTTTCATCACGGGTGTATAAACAGCACTGCTTACAGAACCTAACACCCATTTTAGACTATCATTATTAAAATCGTATGATACACTTCCCTTGGCTATAAAGTTTTTTAATTCTATCGATTTTATCGTCTGCCCTTTTCCTATGGCCGAAAACTCTAAACAAGTTAGTGCATGTTTAAAATCAAATTTTACTTCGCTCGCGAGTGTTCTATTCAAGTCTAACTGTGGAACAGCAAAGAGCAAGTCGGTATGGTTGGCACAATCGGATGGTAATTCATAATCAAGAAAAAGACCTCCTGTTGTTGAGTTTACACTAATTCCATTGGTGGCCGATGCTACGGGTGCATAGGCAAAGAAGCTAAGATTAGCATTCTCGAAAAATGGCCAGAAAATAGGAGGATTATAATCCCAGTTATCTGTTCCGGTGCCTTTACCTAAGTTGTTTACAACAAGATTCTCAGGCAAATTTGGTCCGGCTGTACTTCCTTTTGAAGCCCAATTATCACCATCTTGTCCTGTATAGTAGCCATACACTACCATATTGTCCATTTGGTTTGAACTGCCAATAGGGGTACCTCTGCTAAATGCATCTTTACTTTTAGCAGCAAATGTTATGGCATAATTACTGCTAGGTTCTTCTATTTGATTATCGTCATGACATGATGTGATAATAATCAATAATAAACAATAAAGGGTTGTTCGGATTGTTTTCATTAAGATTGTTTTAAGCTTGTTTTGTGACCGGAAGAAGGGTCAGCCTCTTCCGGCCTGAAATATCGATTGAGTAGCCGATATGTAGTAAGGTTTAAGGTTGGTCTACAGGAATACTGTTTGGATCCCAGTCGGCAACTTGCGAAGTAAACTTAATTTTTCCGTTAAATATTGGTTGATTTCCACTATCATGTGAGAGATCTGAAATAGTAAGAATCATATTATACCATTTACCAGGTTCGAGTTTATCGCCTTTAATATCACCGGTTTTCAAAGTATATTTTAATAAATTGCCTTTGAAGAATAATATTTTATTAGCTCCTGTACCGCAGTATATTTTAATATCTGTTCCTTCAACCGATACATCGGTAGCGGTTTGTGGCATTACCATATAAGTGCTATCTCCCTTGTATGTACCTGCGGTTCCGTTCAATGTTTCCCAAGCCAATGTACTTGCTGCTGCATCAATATTGCCACCGGTATTGCCTACATAAATTATCGATCCAATGGTATCACTCATTGAGTAACCAGCTTGTTTCAATGGTTCGGCTAGTTCTATTTTTAAAGTGATTTTTGATAATGCGTGTTGAAATTTAAGAGGTACTATTTTGCTTGTTCCACCATTTTGAGTTACCGGTGTTGCAATAGTTAAGTCCATATTTGCAGCTTGCGGTACAGTATAGCTCAATTTTACCGATGGTGTAGCTCCTGCAGTTGCTGTAACAGCCGTGATAGCTCCTTTCGAGTCTTTCATGTCGGGTGCAAATGCATAAAAATTAATGTCTTGAACTCCCGGCCAATAGTAAACCTTTCCATCTATCGATACAGAGTCTTCGACTGAAGTTGGCTTCGATGCATATACATCGTTTATGTACCAAGCCGATTGTCCTGCTATATTTCCATATACTTGGAAGTTGCTGGCAGAGTCGTTTGCGTTTCTACTCACGACTTTATCGCGCAATGTTTTGAACGAAATTTCATTACTTTGAAGATTCGGAGTGAAAGTATCCGCATCATTATTGGTGCAACTAAAGAAGGCTCCAGTTACTGCCATCAAATAGAAAAGTTTTTTCATGATTTTAAGTTTTAATAATTTATTTAATTCGCACTATAGTTTTAATGATCTAACGTCATGTAGCTATATTTACTATTTAATGTTATGGATTAACCAAGGGTACATCAATCACATCCCAATCGGCCACACTTGTTTCGAAACCCGAGCTTGGACTGTCTTCAGGAATCACATCGGGCAGTACTTCAACTTCTGCGATATCGGCATCGATTAAGACCATGCCATCATTTTCTTCGCTTATTTTTATAATATCAGTAATATTGAAAGAGTGGCTCACAATGGTTTTATCTTTATCGACGAGCATAAAATGCAGATCGAGCAATATTGGCTGATCGGGTTTGATGTCGCTATCCGAATATTTATCATTGAGCAATCCGAATATCGATACAGAGCCGGTGATGGTGCCTTTTGTTTTAGAGCCTTCATCGAACTGGCGATCTTTGATAAAGAATTGATATGTCACCGGTGATAAGTCATCTTTGTCGGTTTTAAAATAGTAACCTCCCGCCATGTTGCGAAGATTTCCCAATATCGGCATTCTCGAGTTGTTTAAGCCATCCACTTTTAGCTTAAAGGTAAATTCGGTAAGCCGACGTATCGGTACTATATTCATTAACTGTTCATTGGTTACCACCTCGCCTGAGCATCGAGTGTTCGACAATCCTCCATCCAAATTTGCATAATAGAGCATTTCGGGTGTCACTTCAAAATTGTCGATGACAAGACTTGCCAATGCACCGGGCTGGCTCCAATACACATCTCCTTTTGTGGGTACCGAAACCTCTTGGGCAGGCACACCATACGCCTCAAGTGTATTTAGTTTTTCGCGGTTAATGATTTTTACGTTCTTAATTTGATTGGGTAGCTCATTGAAAACGACAACGGTATATTTGCCTACGGGCACCGATACATAACTCTGTATAGCGTTATTGTTGTTTTCGAAATAGTGTTCAAAAGCGAGGTCGCCACTTGCTGCATGATAAAAAAACATACTCACATTTTGCGGATTCACTTCGCTATGACTCCAATCGATATAAATGGGAACTCTTACTTTCGAGGTATCGATGGTCTCTATCTCTTGTCGATGACAACTCACAGCAAAAGCGCATAGTGCAGCAAGGCATGTTAACTTTAGAAAGCGTTTCATAATCTTCCTCCTTTCTTGGTTTTGTAATGTAGAAGCCACACCAATGATATTTTAGCGCGTGTAGGACCTATCCAATTGTAATATCCACTATTTTCTTCGATGGCATGCCATTTGCAATCGGCGCCATAAAGCGAGTTATAATGTTTATAGTGAGTTCGCATATAACCCACACCAAGCGAGTATTCGAGCGACAGGTTGCGTCCTATCTTATGACTATAGCCAGCACTGATACCACCGCCTGCAATGTAATTGCCTTGATATCCTTTGCCTTTCCATTCTACATCGTATATGCCACCTCCGCCATATACCCCCAAAAACCATCCGTTCAATACGGGGCGAACTTCGCGATTGCCAAACCAGTAGCGACCTTCGAGTGTACCATACAGCACTTGCAAGCGACTGGGTTTGATGCTCTCTCTGTCTCTGTCTCTTCTCCACCATGGAAATATATATTCGCCAGCTATCGACCAACGTTTCTTTATCGGCACTTCAATCTCTACATTCAATGCAGTAACGGCATCGAGCAGTAAATTTGTTTTTAGCGCAAAGAGTGGTTTTACCTCGTACTCAACGGGCGTTTCTACTATCTGCTCCACATATACGGGCTCTTCTACAATCACCTCTTCGACGATAGGTGTTTGTGTGGTTGGCGCAGGTGTGTCAACTGTAGTTGCGTAGTGGATGGCAATATTGCTATAGCGTAGTTGAGGAAAGATATGTTTTTGTAGATATCCAAATGCAGCTTCGTTGGTGGTCAGCTGCTGGGTGCGTAAATCTTCCGAGGAGTTTTCGTTTATTACATTTAAAACTTGCTGTTTGCCGACCATCGATGAAGCTTCGATCAATGAAGAAAACTCGCTCCAGTTTTCGCCTATTATTTTAACATCAATCGATTGATTGGATATTTGAGGAAAGTTTTGCTGTAGGTAATGCAAACTGCTGTTGCATCTTTTTTTAGCCAATTGATTATTGAACAAGCTCGGTCCGTCTACCGAACACGATCCGGTAAGAAGAATACGTTTAATCTTCAATTTATCATTGGCATTGCACTGCTCAATAAATTGTTTTAAAGCGTGCAGCGTAGAGTCGTTGCCGGCATATTCGGGCAAAATTTTCCAACCATCAATGGGATAATAGATGGTAAAATTCTGAGTACAGGTGTCCTCTTTGCTACTTTCATCCATAAGAATTTCGACTGAAGTAAAATTGTCAGTATCTGCATTGATACGGTTCGACATTTCGTTGGCACGAACATCGTCCGAAAAATGTGTCTGAAACAATAAACCCAACAGAAATATTAATGCATATCGGTACTTCGTTTGACGCGTATACCTTAATTCGTTTTTTCTATCCATTCGATTTTATTAATATAAGGTTTAGTGATTTTTTATTAATTCATTCAGAACATAAGGTTTGGCAAATGGTTTTCTGTTCTGTGCCAATAACCTTTAAAAAATGTTTACTAAGGAGATAATAGGGCGTTTTTTAACAGATGAATCGGTAAATGACAGAAAAGTCCTTACTCGAAGCAAAAGAGTTGCTCGCGTTGCATGGGGGTGTAAAAATATAAAACATGGGGGTGTATAGATGCCTTACATGGAGGTGAAGCGATGGCTTACATGGGCATGTTGTAGGCATAGATAGGATGCACTATCAATGTGTAGTTGCTGGTGTGATGTTGCTCAAGCGGTGCATGCAGATGCTTTCGGGTAGCGATGTGGCGGCACATGTATATGGCCATTGATGCGAAGGGTAGTATCGCGTTCTATCCATTCAGAATCTCCATCCATTCGCTGTTGCTGATTTGGTTCACGCTGTCTGTGTCGGATATGAACGTTTCGGCCATTTTGCGTTTTTGATCTTGAAGGCGTAAAATTTTCTCTTCGATGCTTCCTTCTGTAATAAAACGATAGGCAATCACCTTTTTTTGCTGTCCAATGCGGTGTGCACGGGCAATGGCTTGTGCTTCGGCAGCCGGATTCCACCATGGGTCGACAATGAACACATACCCTGCCTCTACCAAGTTGAGTCCTACACCACCGGCTTTGAGCGATATAAAGAAAGCTTGCACATCGGCCGATTTAGTAAATGCTTTAATCTCTTTGGCTCGTTTGGTCGATTTGCCGGTGAGCCAGGTATAGTTCCATTGTCGTTTCTTAAATTCGGCTGCTATGAGCTCAAGATGTTTTACAAACGATGAGAAGATGAGCACTTTATTGCCTTCGCTTTTTAGCGTTTCAAACATTTCGATGATGCGTTCCATCTTTCCCGATGTTAACTCGGGGTTATCGACCACCAGTTGTGGATGGCAAGCCATCTGTCGCAAGCGAGTGATGCCATTGAGTATGGTGAAACGTTCGTATTTGTTTTCGTCGGCAATTTGTAGCAAAGCATTGCGAAGACTGTGCTTCTCTTCATCATATATTTTTTGTTGAGCTTCGAGCATAGGGCAATATACAATGCGCTCGGTAAGGGGAGGTAGCTCGGGAGTAACCTCTTGCTTGGTACGTCTTAGTATAAATGGATGTATCAACTGTTTTAAAAGGTTGAGCATCTGCTCGTCTCCTCGGTCGATGGCAGCAACAAACTGCTTTGTGAAGGCGTGTTCGTCGCCCAAAACATCGGGTTGTATAAAATGAAACTGCGCCCAAAGATCATTGAGAGAGTTTTCGATGGGCGTGCCTGTCAGTACAAAACGATGATTGGATTGAAGCTCATTGACGCATCTGAAAGTGAGTGAATCACTATTTTTTATATTTTGACTCTCGTCAAGAATAATACATTCGAAGGGATATTGCTTCAACAAATCAGCATGATTGCGAACCATGCCGTAAGAGGCCAGTATGAGTTGATGTTCGCCAAAGCGACTCTCTATGTTTTCGTGGTTGATGCGATGATGGCTCAGCATCATGAATGCCGATAAGGTGGTGAATCGTTCTATCTCATGGGTCCAATTGTGTAGCAACGACACCGGCATTACGATGAGGCTTGCCTTCAAAGGGTGGCTCTTGGTAGACTTCTGATAAACATATTGCAAAAAAGCAAGCGTCTGCAATGTTTTTCCCAATCCCATATCGTCGGCTAGACATCCGCCATATCCTTGCTCGTATAAATTTACGTACCACTGATAACCTCGATCTTGGTAAGGGCGTAACGTGGCTTTTAACTGTCGGGGCACTTTATATTGAGGCGATTGTTGGCATGTCGATAAAGGTTGGGTTGCGGGCATGGTAATGGCTTGCACAATTCCTATTTGCGAAGGTTTCAATCGCAATTGCGCATCGTTTTCGGAGAGAGCCGTAAAGAGTCCTCCGTATTGTGTAAACCACTCTTCGGGCAATAATATAAAACGTCCGTCGGGTAGGAGATATTCGCGTTTGCCATTGAGAATATGGTTGCGGAATTTTTGAAACGGAATACTGAAACCGCCCACCACTACCGTGATGTGCAGTTCGAACCAATCTAACTCTTTATCGCAACTCTGCTCTACCTTTATCGTGTCGTTACAATAGATGGCAGCATTTCGCTTGCTGATAATGGTGAAGTTGGCATCAATCATCGAACGGTGGTTCTCCATCCATTGTGTGATATTCTCACTACTATCATTTATTGTAAATTCGTATGAATCTTTACTATAAACTTGCAGACCGTTGTTCAACAATAGCTCCAATCTGTTGTTCTCGAGAGTGGCATTACGATGAAAATAATCAATCTCTATCTCTTTTTCTGCATGGAGCGGAAGAAAATGCTTTTCACTATAGTTGTCTTCGGCTTTGTCGAACTCTTCTTTGTTGTATCGAAAAGCCAAATGCAAGGTTGGATGATGTTGAGCTGTTTCTTTAAAGTATAAAAGAGGTTGACAAGCAACCTCGGTTTCTTTCATTACAATGCCTTTCACTGTGGCACGATGAAAGCGTGCGATGGGAAGCAGTATATTTTCTATATATTTTTCGAGATTGGGATGATCGATCACAATCGATTTATTGCGCGTAAAAGGCATAAGAAGCGATGCCGGCAAATCATCGAAAAAGAAAATGCGCATACCCAATATCAATGTAGTGGGCAAGGAGGTGAGTGCAATAGCCGGTTTATCTTCGGTCAAATCGATTGAGTGTCCTTGATACTTGCAGCGAAGTTGATACTTTAGTTTCTGTTGTCCATAGCCAAATATAAGATGTGCCTTGATGGCATCGCGGCAGAGTTCAAATTGATGGTGCGGATAGAGTACACGTGTTCCGTTGGGTTTTTGATAAACAGCAAGCGACTCTTTTCGGATGAGTTGCAACAGTTCGAGTATATTACTATCAATATACAGTTTTACCTTTTCCCATAAGGAGGGTTTGTCTTGGAGTTTCTTTAAGAATTGTGTGGGCGATTGTTCTTTCGAAAAACGAAGCATTAGGTTTCGTTCGGTGTATTGTCGCGAAATTTCGATAGCCTTTTGTTCGCCACGATTGAACTTCGCCACTCGATCCGAACTTAAATGAAAGGCCTGCTCAATGAGTGTCAACTCATCGCTATGCAACGAAGGCTGCACGATATAAGGTGTCAGCAACATACCCAGAACCGGATGTTCTGATAATACAATGACGAGTCTGTTGTTTATTCCTTGCGCTTTCATTCTAACAAAATAAATTGACGAAGATAGAAGATTTTGCTTAAATTTGCAGTATGAATGGGAAAGAAAATATGCGTGTCCTTTTAGGAATGAGTGGCGGTACAGATAGCTCAGTGGCTGCCATGCTGTTGCAGCAAGCCGGGTATGAGGTGATTGGCGTGACCTTTCGTTTCTATGAGTTGAATGGCTCTCAAGAACATTTGGAAGATGCACGACAGTTGGCGCAGAAATTAGGAATACAGCACCTTACTTACGATGCACGCGATATTTTCGATGAAAAAATTATCCGCTATTTTATTGACGAATATATGGGAGGTCGCACACCTGTGCCCTGCACTTTATGCAATAACTATTTGAAATGGCCTTTGTTGGCAAAACTTGCCGATGAAATGGATATTTATCATATAGCTACCGGACACTATGTGCGAAAAACCAAAGTAGACGGCTCTTATTATATTATTCCGGGAGTCGACCCCGACAAAGATCAATCATTCTTTTTGTGGGGCTTGAAACAAGACATCTTAGCGCGAATGATGTTGCCCCTTGGCGGTATGACAAAGGTGGAGGTTCGTGCTATTGCTGCCGGTAAAGGTTATAAAAAGGTAGCCGTCAAGAGAGATAGTTTAGGGGTATGTTTCTGCCCGATGGATTATCGTAGTTTCTTGATGCAGACAACTGCTTATCAGCAGGCAAAAGAGAGTCTTAAAGAGGGCTGTTTTGTCGATGAGACCGGTCATTTTATCGCCCATCACGAAGGTTATCCGTTTTACACCATCGGCCAACGCAGAGGATTGGGCATCGATTTGAACCGTGCCGTTTTTGTAAAAGAGATTCATCCCCAAAACAACCAAGTGGTGTTAGGCAACTTACAGTCGTTAGAAAAAACTCAAATGTGGCTCAAAGATTGGAATGTGGTAGATATGCATCGCTTGCTCAATAATGATCATTTATCCATCCGAATCAGATACCGCAAGCAGCACAATACTTGTAGAGTAGAGGTGCAAGGCGATTTGCTGCATATCATCCTCAACGAGCCGCTCACTGCTGTAGCCAATGGACAAGCAGCAGCCTTTTATGATGGCGATTTGTTAGTAGGGGGTGGTATTATTGTTGATTCTAAATAAAACATATTGGGTTTTCTGCAGATTTTAATAAACAATTTCTTTTCGATTGACTTTATTATAGATACACATAATAGGTCGATATGATTTCATTCAAATTAAAAGACATAAAAAGTCGCACCGATATTTTATATGCCATTGGTAAAGCTGTTGCCGTTTGTTTATCATACTTTGCGGGAATGTTGTTAAACAGTATTGTGCATGAAGATAAATCCTATATAGGTGCCATGTTGGCATGTGTTGCATCGGTGGTAGTGCTTCAAACCGAAGATGTAAAAGGCTCTATGAAGTTGGGCTGGGTACGCGTGTTTGGTACTTTTGTAGGTGCCGTAATTGCTGTTTTTTATCTTTCGTTTTTTAGTTTTAGTCTGCTTCACATGGGGGTAGCTGTTTTAATACTCGAAATTTTCTGCATGGTGATGGGGATACCGAATGACGGAAAAATGGCTACCATCACTCTAATTATCATTTTTATCTCTTCTGATTTCAATCCTTCGCTCTCACCTTTTGAAAACGGATTATTACGCTTTAGTGAATCGGCTACCGGAGCTGCAATCGGTATTTTTATAGTATGGTTGCTTTCGTTGTTGAAGCAGATAAAACTGAAAGCAAAAAAGTGATATAATTTTATCTTTATATATAACTTTTTTATGGGAATTATATTTGACATATTGGATGCTTTACTGATGTAGTTTTTAAGATTGAATATATCAGTTTTGTAATTTATCTTATTGGTAATCTTCAGAGTAATGTTGGTATTTATAATTTTATCATCAGACTTTATTGTGTTAAAAAAGGCAAATCAATACTAAATACTTAATATATAAATAACTCTTCCGTAAAAAATAATTTATGTATTAATGATAATAATATTAAAAATATACTTATATTGCACCCGATACAAAACAAAACACATGTAAATATTAAAATATACGAAATAAAATACGAAACCTTAATGTTAAAAAGGGTTTATGAAATGATCTTGTGAATTTGTAGAAGAATGAATACTACTTTTAAAACAAAATAAATTTTCAAAGAGCACAATATATATCTAATACTAAATAATAAGGAACTTATCAAATAATCCTATTTAAAAAAATTTTTATTATAACACTTTCTATTTTAAACCTTTTAATTCTAATAAACTTATTAACCGAATGAAAAAAGTATTATTCTTTTTCGCAATGTTATTTGTGAGTACTTTACTTATATCTGCGCAAGATGTTCAGGTAAGAGGAGTAGTGACTTACGCAGACGATGGCTCTCCAATTATAGGAGCATCAGTAATGATTCAAGGTACGAGTCAAGGTACATTAACCGATATGGATGGTAAATATCAACTATCTATACCTCAGTAGGATAGAGGGAAATTAATCACTGTCTCTTATGTGGGACTCGCTTCTCAAAGTAAACCTATACCTAATGCAGGTGGAGTGATAAACTTTATACTTGATGCCGATCTTCAAACGATTGATGAAGTTGTGGTAGTGGGTTATGGTACGCAAAAAAAGGTAAACTTGACGGGTGCCGTGACATCTATTAAACCTGCCGAAATACAAGGACGTACCACTACAAATGTGGTGTCTGCCATCCAGGGACTTGTTCCAGGAGTCACCATTATCAATCGTCCGGGTGAAGAACCATCTGTAAACTTTCGTGGTCGTGGTAATTTAGGTAAATCTGAACCACTTTATGTAATAGATGGCATTATTGTTGATGCATCTTCGTTTGGTAGTTTAGATCCTAGCTCAATTGATAACATCTCATTTTTGAAAGATGCTGCTTCGGCTTCGATTTATGGTTCGCGCGCTGCTTATGGAGTAGTACTAGTAACAACTAGGCAAGGTACAGCAGGTAAAGTGCAAGTGAACTATAATGGTTTGATCGGTGCTAATATGATTTCTTATATGTCTGATTTTGTAGACTCTTGGCAATATGCTGAACTTCGTAATGAGGCTGCAATCAATTCTGGTAAAAAAGCAATTTATACAGAAGAAGAAATTGGATGGTTTCGTGATGGGTCTAAACCTGATTTGTATGCAAACTCCAATTGGATGGAATTGGCACATGATAAAGCTGCATTAACAACGCAACACTCTGTAAACTTCTCGGGGGGAACGGACAAAGTGAACTTCTTTGCTGTGATTGGTTATTTGCATAATGAGAAGAATCTTCGCAATCGTGCCGACAACCGTTATAATATAAATATCAATGTAAATGCAGCTGCAACCGACTGGTTAACGCTTAGGGCAAGTGCTAAATTTATTCACAATAACTATGGTGTAAATGGTGGAACACCTGATTTAGGTCAAATGTTGGTTACTCCAATGACTTTAGTAAACAAGCATAGTAATGGTATGTGGGGCTCTGTAATGGCTGGTCAAAGTAGTGGAACTATCGCAAAAGATAATCCGATGATGGCATATGAGTTGAATAATTGGACTCGTAATATGACTTCGTATGGCGTTTATGAAGGAGGTTTTGATATTACGCCTATAAAAAACTTAGTGATTACAGGTCAAGGTGCTTTTAATACACATAATTATCAAGGGAAAAATTATACTGGAACTAGAGAGGCAATCCCAAGTTTTTTGAATCCTGAAGAAGTAGTTTGGGGCGGTACTAATACGAATCGTATGAATATGGATTGGCGTACTTATCGTTGGGAAACATATAATGCAAGAGCTAGATATAGTTTTGATAAAAATATTCATAGTTTTTCGGTAATGGTCGGTACTTCTTATGAGAAATATAAATTCGAGAAGCTCACTGCTTCACGTGGTGGTTTTCCTACAGATAATATGACTGATATGTCGGGTGGAGCCTCATCGGGTGCTGAGTATAAAAATGGTTCGGAATCGTATAAATATAGTATGTTTTCTTATTTTGGACGTGTTAACTATTCTATTATGGATCGCTATTTATTTGAAGCTAATATGCGTGCCGATGCTTCTTCTCGCTTCCATAAAGATCATCGTTGGGGATATTTCCCTTCAGCATCTTTGGGATGGAGAATATCAGAAGAGGCATTTATGGAAAATACAAAATCGTGGTTGAATAGTTTAAAGCTTCGTTTTACATATGGTAAATTAGGGAATATCAATAATGTAGGCTACTATGATTATTTTGCTAATTATGGTGATGGAGGATATTATCCTTTCGATGGAACTCCGGGACAATCATTGGCTGAAATGAAACCTGCAAATTCAAAGTTGGGTTGGGAAAAAGTAACGATGTATAATGCCGGATTGGATTTTGACTTCTTCAATGGTAAGCTAGCGGGTACAGTAGAATATTATACTAAGAAAACAAACGATATCCTTTTGGCTTATCCGGTTCCTTCGGAAGTTGGTATTCATCCTGATTATAATCCTTCTCAAAACTTAGGTAAAGTGAAAAACTCGGGTGTTGAGTTTAACTTGCAACATAATAACCGTATTGGTGATTGGTCGTATAGTATAGGTGGTAACTTTTCCTATAATAAAAATGAAGTATTAGACCTTTCTTCGGGTAAAGATATAATTCAAGATGCCGGTGGGCACGGTGTTGCAAAATATATCATTCGCAAAGGTGAAGCAATTGGCTCATTCTATGGGTTGCGCTCAGATGGTTTGTATACACAACAAGAAATTGATAATGGACAGTACTATACTTATGGAGGTACAAAACCTAATGCAGGTGATATTAAATACTTGCCTGCCCGTGAAGGTGTGAATTATGGGGATGAAATTACAAACGATGACCGTGTTATTATTGGTAGCAATGTGCCTAAATATACATATGGTGTGAACTTGATGGTAGCATGGAAAGGTTTTGAGTTGAATGTTTATGGACAAGGGGTACGTGGAGCACAAGTAGCATTCGAAGTATATCAAGTACATCCATTCTTTCATGGTAATGATAACCCACGCAAATATCACTTAGGGCGTTGGACTGAAGAGAATCCAAACCCTAAAGCTATTTACCCACGTATTTACGAAGCATCCGATAGTCATACCACTTACAACCGTGCATTCAATAGTGATTATAGCTTGTTTAATGCAAACTATTTCCGTTTGAAAACAATCACTTTAGCATACTCATTACCACGTAATTTGATTAGTAATGCAGGCTTTAGTAATGTGAGATTTTATCTAACTGGTGAAAACTTACTTACAGCACGTGGCGATAAAAAAATGAAAGACTTTGACCCCGAAACAGCAGGTGGGGTAGTACAAACTTTAGGTAATAAAACCGTTGCATTTGGTGTAAACCTTTCATTCTAACCAATTATAATTATTAATCGTAAATAGATACTATCAATGAGAAAAATATATAAATTAATAGTTGCTGTGATTTCGGCTTTCACGATTTACTCGTGTTCAACCGATGTTCTTCCAACAACCGGTATACCTTCTGAAACATTTTGGAATACAGAAAGAGATGCATGGTATGGATTGAATAAATGTTATGTAGATATGCCTAATTTCTTTAGTGGTATGTCTGATGAATTAAGTTCGGATAATGCACATAGTCAAAAGCCTTGGGAAGGTAACTTTGAATTGGTTCAGAAATCGGCTATAAGCGCTGGCTCACCATATGGAGAATATAACTTTATTGCGATTAGAAATGCTAATAATGTTATCAAGTATGTAGGTAATTGTAAAATAAGTGAAGAGTTGAAGGCAAGAATGGTTGCAGAAGCTCGCTTTTTTAGAGCAATGAGCTACTTAAAACTGACTCTTTATTTTGGGAAAGTGGCAATTATAACTGAACCTTTATCTTATGATGCAGAATATGTTACTCGCAACTCAGTTGAAGAAGTTCGTAAATTTGTATTGGATGAGCTTTCATCTGCAGCAAGTGTTCTTCCTGTATCGTATGCTGGCGGTTACTTGAATGAAACAGGACGTGTTACAAAAGGTGCTGCTTTGGCTCTTCGTGCACGCGCAGCACTATACTTTGGAGATACTGTAGAAGCTGAAAAAGCGGCAAAAGCGGTTATGGATCTTGGTGCTTATTCATTGCATACATATGGAAAGGCTCTCGATGAAATGCAAAAAAAAGAGGCAGATGAAATGGATATTTTCATTGATTTTGATGAGATGGGTGTAGATAAAGATAAATTTATTGCGGGTATGTTTAATTATGTAACTATTTGGCAAAATAAAGGAAATCCTTCACCTAGTAATCCGGAGTATATATTGACACACGAATATGCTGCAAATGAAAAGACATATGATGGAGAACGTGGATGCTTTATGTTGGATAATCGCTTCGGGTCAGGATTGTTTCGCTATGGCTTCTGTTCGTATAAACCTCTTCAAGAAATGGTAGATGCATATTGGAGCATTGATGGTAAAACTGTTCCTACACCTCCTACTGTTGGACAACGTCAAGCTTATTTCCAAACAATATGGGATGACATTAAAGCTGATAAAGAAAGCTCTGCTAAATTTGCCGCTTTTTCATCTGATCCATCAATTGCGAACTATGACTTTATCAAGGAATTTAGAAATCGTGATAGCCGTATGTATGCCTCACTAGTCTTTCCTTTTAAGGGCTGGCACGATTCGGGTGCACAAAAACCTATCTATTATATGTGGGATCCAGATTTAGTAAGCAAAGATGGTAACTATTCTTGGTCGGGCTATGCTTATCGAAAAATTATTACATTGAATCCATATGCTCCAGATTGGATTGATGGATCTACAGATGACTATCCGTTGATTCGTTATGCCGAAGTTCTTCTGACTTTTGCTGAAGCACGGACAGCTAATACTGGTTATGATGCCGAAGTGCGTGCTGCCTTGAATCTTCTTCGTGATCGTTGCGGTATGCCGGATGTTCCAAATTCTTTAGAAAATCCATTGGATTTTATTCGTAATGAACGTCGTATTGAATTGATGGCTGAAGGACATCGTTTTCACGATATAAGACGTTATGGAAAAGAATATGCTGCTTCGGTGATGACAGGTATATCTTATGCGCCCAATGGTTATATCGTTGTCGATAAAGCATGGAATGATAGAAATATGCTGATGCCTATTCCAACAGGTTCAATGGATCTTAATCCGATTTTGGCAAAAGATCAAAATCCTGGATATTAATTCAGTCATGATATAAAACAAAAAGC